>JAGGXR010000109.1 GCA_021162935.1 Deltaproteobacteria bacterium | reverse complement strand
TCCACCCCTTCAGAAAACGGTTTCGACCCCGTTCGCCCCTTGGGCAGACCGGAAAAATCAACATCGAGACGAAAAACGTTTCCTCGTAAAATGGCGGCACGCACCGCCACGGCCTTGGCGCCCACGGCCTCGCTCAGCACGCCCACCAAAATCGTACCGAGATACACGCTGTCCCAGGACACCATCCGAAGTTCGTCTGGAAGGCTCATGGCAAAGCGAGGTTTGTGCGCCAAATCGCCCACGACCACGTCCCACGCGCCACGCAGGAGGGCGTCCAGGTCGTGTCGCCCTGCATGCGGAGGATACTGCTCGGAAATCTCTCCGAGGCCATCGGACAACTTCCTGCATTCGAGACCAGACTGGAGCACGAATTCCAGATCGTCCCGGCGAATCTCCGAGGTCGGCGCATGAAGAATGATGTCCATAAAGCCAACCACGCCCTGGAGCGGGTTGTTCAGATCATGGCACACGGCGGCGCCCATGATCCCCAAAACCTTGTGGACCGTTTCTCGAATGAGTCGCACCCGGTCAACCAGTTCCGCTCCGCTGCGACCTGCATGAGGATCCGATTGTGCCTCTTCCATGCGCCCGGTACCATTGTCTCTTTCCTGGGACATCGATAGCCGCCCCCTCTTCCTGGATGAGTCCTGAGCCAACATATCAACCCATATATCGTCGTCATGCAGACTAACGAAATTTATCCATCCTGTCCAAAGTTTTGTGGCGCTCGTCCAAAGACAAATCGCCGACCTGTCACAGGGCTCGTCACCACCCTATCCTTTTGGGGAAGGCAGCCCCACGACGAACTGGGACAGGATGAGCTATGACGACGCCCGACAGGTACCGCACAATTCCGGCTCCCTCCACTGCCCAAGCGCCACCTTGAGCTGATTCTCCGAAGACCACTCGATGGGCGCCCCGCAGATTCGGCAATGCAGGACCTTCGCCGGGTGGGTCTCGATGAATCGTCGGCATTGGTCGCAGGCCCTGCGTGGAGGCTCCACGTCCCGACGTCGCGAGGACCGAATGGCCCGAAGCTGCGCCCCTCGCTTCCAGGACCAGGTGCCGTCGCACCCGATATTTTTGCAGGAAACCTCCCGATCGTCCAGTTCATGCAGCAGGGCTTGACAATCGTCGCACAGCCTGTCGGGAGGATGGCGACCCTTGCCTTTCCGAATGCGCGCGAGTTGAGCGCCACGACGATCGATCCAGGTGCCCGTACAGCCGGGAACCGAACAGGCCACCTGCTCGTCCTGCAGGCTTGCATACAGAGCCGAACAGTCCGGACACATCCGACTCGGTGGGGCGATCGGATCATCGGTGCCAGCAGCGACCCAGGCCTGCAGTTGTGCCATTTTCGGCCAAAACCAGGTGCCGTCGCAGCCCTCGACCCGGCAGGGAACCCGCCTGTCCTCAAGAAGATTGTAGCGCTCGTAGCACGAATCGCACATGCGGTCGGGGGGATTGGTCACACCAGCTCTTGCATCCGCGAGCTGCTGCATGCGCCGGTAGGTCCAAGTGCCATCACAGGCGTCCACCCTGCAGGGAATCTGCCGATCTTCGAGGGCCTGATACTGTTCGTAGCAGGAAGAACACATGCGCCTGGGCGGATCGACCTTCCGCTCTGGAGCTCCGGTCTCGATCTGATCCCGAGCCGTCCAGGTCCAGGTGTTCGCACAGCCGGGCACTCGGCAGCCGACCTGCCGATCCTCTACATCCTCCACCCGATCGCGACAATGGTCACAGAGCCGCCTGGGCGGCGTCTTCCGCCCCGTCTTGCGAAGCCGGACCAGTTGCGACATGGGCGCCCAGGTCCAGGTATTCGTGCAGCCGGGGCGCGAACAGGTCACTTCCTGGGGCTCGATTTCACGGTAGAGCGCATAGCACTCGTCACACATGCGTCTTGGTGGATCCGTCTCTCCCCGACCGAATGCATCGAGTTGCTCACGAGACGTCCAGACCCATGTGTTCGTGCAGCCTGGAATCCGGCAGTCGACCTTCCGGTCGCCCAACGTCTCACCCAATGTCGGCTTGAATCCTTCCATGGTCCATTCCAGTCGAAGCCACCTGCACACAGGGCGGCCCGGTCACCGTTCCATCACGAGCGCCAAATCCTCGT
This sequence comes from Deltaproteobacteria bacterium, assembly GCA_021162935.1. Taxonomy (GTDB): domain Bacteria; phylum Myxococcota_A; class Polyangia; order HGW-17; family SLPX01; genus JAGGXR01. The sequence goes on along the minus strand of JAGGXR010000109.1, from coordinate 21,507 downwards.
CCGCCAATCCAGCGAACGCCAATCGTACGTCCACCAGTCAGACGTGCGCAGTTCGTTCGATGGATCAGAAATACTTGTAAAGCCGATAAGCGAGCAAAGACACGACCGCAATGGTGAGAATTCCCCAAAAAATATTCGAGATCAACGCCCCGGTCTTGGACTTTGGTTTCTCGCCCATGACCGACCCAACGGCCCCCTTGAATCCGCCCCTCAGGCCCATCATGGCGCCTCCACCGGAACTCCCCGAAGAGCCTCCCCTGCCAGACGATCGCTTTGATACCTTCTTCTTGGCCGACTTGCGGCCCTTGCTTGAATGCTTCTTTCCCACGGCTTACTCCACGATACGATTGGCCCTACCTTCGCCGATCGATTCTGAAATCCTTCGGTGGCCTCGAAACGTCCGACCTTTTCCGTTCCGTCGGGGCGCAGGAACCGGGTTCCTCCCGTCACCGCACGGACAGCAACAGGGTTCGCCCACCGGTGGCCCGGCGGACGAGCCTCCGAAACATAGCATAGCTTCCCACCGGGATCCAACCATGACGGACCACAACCCGACGCCGCACATCGAGGCAGCGCCCCTGGACCTCGATGGTCCACACCACCTCCCCCAGGTCGTTTCCCAAGCGCTCCACCGAGCGCCGATGGGCTGGTCCACGCTTCGTGCCCCGAGCAGCGGCCGCCCCGCTCCCCTGCCAGTCCCCCGAAGTCACCGAATGGCCCGGCGCACAGATCGCCACGCGCAGATCCGACGACCAGGTTCCACGCAGATAGAGGGCCGTGGTCCTGGTGCGACGATCGAGTTCCCATGCTCTCCATTGCAATCCGACCGCAGGAGGCAATGAAACCGACACGAGGTGATCGCCATACTCGGTCACCTTGGCCCGGCCCGCCACGTGCAGGCCGAATCGATCGATCGACAGACGACGGACCGTGGTCCCTACCTGTTGCGACGGCGATGCACCCATTCGCGATCCGGACGCGCTGCCATGCGCCGTCGAACCTCCCTCGGCAATCAGCCCCTTCAGCCATCCACGAGCCACGGCACGCAGCCCCGCTGCGCTGCTCAAAGCCCGATGGCCATAGGGATTCAACCAGCCGGAAGCCTCCAGGTCCGCGCTCAGATGCCCACGCCAATGCCCTGATGTGGATGTCGAAGTGAGAATGATCCGAACGGCTCGAACCAAAGACCCGGCCAACCGTGCGACCCGATGCGGCCGGGCGCCTGGCCTGGCAAAGGACCAGACCCAACGCCCCGCCAGGCTGCTTGCAACCGGGCCGAGTCGTTTACCCAGTAACGAAACGAATAGACGCCTACCCGCCGTCGTCACCACCAGGCCCATGTCCGAAAACAAGTCCGGACTGGCGACCTGCTTGGGCAAATCCTCGAGACGCGAAACAAGCAGAGGCGCAACAGTGAAGCCCTGACTACGAAGCAACGCGGCGAGCAACACGGTCCGGTCCAGCAGATGGCCGTATCCACGCCGATAGGTCTCTGTGGCCGATGCCGGCCTCCAGCCCAGACGGCCAAAGTCCACCGGAACGGACCGAACGCGATCCGCGACGAGCACGAGCAGAGCACGAACCCGGTCCACCGCAGCGACCTTGCCCTTGACTCCCTGGTGCGCAAGCGCCCGAAGCCGGGCGTTTGGAGCCGACACCCGATTCCAGCGGCGCGCCAACTCGACGCCCAGGGTCCGCCAATCAGCAGAACCATACACGAGCACAGGGCCACGCAAACGCGCGGACGGAGCCTGGACACCGGCCTTTTCCCGCAGACGGACAGGCGGCAGATGTTTCCAATGCCACGTCTGAACGGCTCCGACATGCCGTGCCGATGCGGGTCGAAAGGCACCTCGACAGCCCAGGCACGCCGCCCGAACCGGACCGCCGATCGCCACGATGAGGTCAGAGGTCGGATTCTCGTCTGCGAGGCGCACGGTCCCCCACAGGACCGGGCCCCTGGGGCGCAGATCCCGTCTCTCCACGGTCAGATGCGTCCGGCTGCCCAGGTCGACTCCGAGGTGCGTGACCACGATCCGACGCAGTGAGCCATAGGCCGGCGCCAGGGCCACCTGCCCAGGAAGGACCCGATTGACGGCCCGGGACTGTGACCCCACGATCCTGCCGCCGGCTGTCTTTGTATCGGCCCGAAGAACGCGAATCGACTGTCTGCCCTGAAGAAAGAAGAAGGACGGGTCGCAGAATCGGTCCTCGGCTCTGGGCGTCGCGATCAGCCGAACCAGGTCCTCACGACGGGTCACCCGACCACCACGAACCGTGACCTGAACGCGACGCGACAGGACGGGGGCATCGGCCCGAACAAGATGCGCTGCGGTCGATGCCTGGGCTGCACAACCAGGATGGAGCCAAAAGGCGACCGCCAACCACCACCAGCCACCCAGACGCTTCATGATGCACCTCCCGCTCTCCTCGTCGTCGCCACGCCCCCCTTCGGCCTCCGTCCAGTTCGTTCGAGCAGCAGTCTGCGGCGGGCCAGCCCATCCAAAGCGGCGAACGCATCGTGCAGGCCCCGAAACTGGGCAGCCGTCATCTGACGTTTCGCCACCGTGAAGCGATAGGTCACGACGAGTTTGCCCGATTCGGCGACCACGGCAGCATCCAGGCTCCCTGCCGCCGAATGTTTCCGGATGTGGATGGGCAGCCCGACGGCACGCCATCCAGTCGGCAGCCTCAGTTCGTTACGAAAGGACACCTCGTGCGCCATCCACAGAAGCAAGGGTTGGGTGCGTTTGCTCTGTCGCAGGCCCTGCAAAATCTTGCCCATGCGACCAATCGCCGCCAGGAACACGGGCATCTGCAGGAGACGCACCCTGGGGCCCCCGGTCGTGGCATGGGGCAGCCTGAGGGTCAACTTGGCCCAGAACCCATGATCGAGGTCGTTGGGATCGAGACTCTCTGTTCGCACCACGTCCGCCTTGGGCCAGGCGGCCGTCACCATCTTCTGCCAGGCATAATCGCGATCCGTCTGGTTTCGTCCGTAGACCAGGTAGCGACGGAGCCGCGTGTCCATATAGCCCGTACCCGTCAGGTGAAGCGTGCCCGACAGGGTGCCCCCCTTCGAAAGGACACTGCGCATCCGCATCGACAGCCGATTTTCCTTGGGCCCCTGGACCGGCGTGCGCATGAAGGTCTCACCACGAGGACTGCCCACGAGGTAGTACTGCCCCCGCTCCGCATTCGACCAGAGAAGCCGTGAATGGGGCGCCCAGGTGGGATCGAGCATCCAGTATCGACCATGTCCACGATCGACCGCCACCACGCAGTGATTGAACTGGTCGGCGGGAACCGACTCCACCCTGGCTCCCGCCATGGTCATGGCCGGGCTGACCCGATACCCGGCGGCCTTGAGCATCGTGATCAACATCGAGGCCATGTCCTTGCAGACGCCCACACGATCGTGGAACACCGTGGTGCCCCTATGCAGGGTGTAGCCCTCGCCCTTGCCCATGGACAGGCCGCGGTATCGAATGTGATGGGCCACCCAGCGGGTCAGGACGGCAAATCGAGCCCGGTCACCCTTGATTCCACGAAGCAACTTCGTGACCTTGGTCCGAATGGCCGCATCCGCCTCGAACTGGTGCTCGTTGACGTGATAGAACCATCGGGATTTGACCTCCCAGGACGGCACCGTGGACAGAACCACTTTGGGAAGAAAATCCCAGTCGTCGGGCGCCATCTTCTCGTGCTTGTGGGCCGGCAGGTTTCGAGCCCACCACGCGTAGATGGTGCGGCCGGACCTCTGTTCGAGACTCGCTGCCACCGCCCCGTTGTACAGGCCGAACTGGAGACGCTTGCCAGGCGGCAGGCTCACCTCATACCGCTGAAAGAGGACCGGCCAGGGCTGGTTTCCAAACAAAACCACATCATCGAACTGACCTCTCATGGGTGGCACGAACCGCTCGTCACCACCTGCCGTGGCCGGACGAACAGCGGCTCGTACGGCCGACCTGCCGGCGTGCCGACCTGCCAGGTATGCAATCCGAAATCCCTTCTCATCAGTGATCACCTCGATCCCCTCTCCGGCCCGCACCCTTGGCATCGACAGCACCTTCATCCTGCCGCCCCACAGGATCCAATGGGCCGGCTGAGGCATATCCCAGACTCGATGGGGCCATTGCACCAGGTCACCCCGCTTGGTCACCTTCCGCACGCTCCGGATTTCCACCCGATTCGAGCGGGGATCGTAGTCGAAGCGCTGCACCGTAACACGGGCTGCGCCCTTCTCGGTCAGCAGCTTGTAGATGCGGCGTCTCGTCCGGTGGGCCACCCCGGAAGGCTCCACCCTGACCGTCTGATCGTCTGACACCATCACGATGTCTTTGCCCTTGTACCGAGTCCTGGTGGCCTCCAAAAACAAGGACTTCCAATCCGCCACTTTGACGCGCGGTGCCGCCTTGGACAAAACGTCACCCGTCCTCGGAATCGAAGGACGTCTCTGCGCTGGTCCGGCCAGGGCCACGCTGTTGCCCAAGACCGTCACAAACAACAAGGGCACCGTCCGGGCCATCCGACCCGCCACGCATCCAACCAACCGAGTCACGCGAACAGACATGACAGCTCCTTTTTCGTCGTTTCACCCCGATGTCTTTTATGTCGGATTTTCCAGGGACACAAGCCCGTGTCGATTTTGAGTGCGGCTCGAAAGAGGGCACCATTCAAGGGCAAACCAGACCCCGGGCGCAAAACCGGCAAAACAGGCAAGACATGCAACAGGCGCTCGATCGGGCACGGCAACTGGCGATTCGGGATAATCGGCCCTTGTCTACCGTCCACAAAAGTCGACTGACCGAATCATCATCGACCAGAGTGGCGCCCCCCGCGCAGATAGCGCCGGATGCGGGCCCGGCAATGGGCCACGGATACGAATTCCTCACGCGAAAACACGATGGGAGTGGCCAACGCCTGATCGAGTTCCTCTTTGGTGAGGCGATGACGTCGGAACATGAGCACAAGAATCCGGTCGATCCAACGACGCCACTTCGGGGTGACCCGGCCCATGCAGTAGAATCGGGACCGCTTCTTCGGGCTGGGCAGGATGGTCGACAGGAAAGCGGCCTCCTGGGGCTCGATCAAGGCGGCGGGCTTGCCGAAGTAATGTCGAGCCGCCCGTCCGATGCCGTAGATCCCAGGTCCGAACTCGATGACGTTCAGGTAAATCTCCATGATCCGCTGCTTGGTGAGATGGCGCTCGATGTAGGCGGTCATGAGGAGTTCCTGGAGCTTGCGGGCCAAAGTCTTCTCGCGATTGAGGAGCACGTTCTTGACCATCTGCATGGTGATGGACGAGGCCCCGTACCGAAATCGACGGGCAATGAGATTCCGAGCAAACGCCGTGCGAAACTCGCGATAGATGAACCCGTGATGGCTGAAGAACCGGCTGTCCTCGGTGGTCAGGATCGAGTTCACCACGTGTCTGGAGATGGCTTCCAGAGGTACGAAATCCGGATTGGACGGGCCCACCACGAACTTGGTCACGATGCGACCGTCTGTAGCCTGGTGAATGAACGAGCGCCGAAGCCGCTCGGCCGACTGGTCGAAGGGCGCGCGCAAGACACTGCAGGTCCGATAGTCGATATCCGCGTCCAGCGTCACACTGGATGGACAGAGGTACCCGAAATCCACGTCCAGCGACACCCGTCCGGAGATGGAACCACCGACCTCGAACCCCTGCACCTTCGGCGCCAACTCCCGTGGCAATGCATGAAGGAAACGCGAACAACGGGTCCTGGACAACGCTGCACTCGCCCGAATCCTGGGCCGACCGGTCACCCTCGTTACGTCCCATGAGACTGACAGGGCGACCGCGCCACGCGACAACTTGAGCAGAGGCACATGCATCTGCTCCCGAAGGGCGTCGTACCAGCCACGAAACTCCACGGCGAATCCAAAATTCCGCACTGTCTCATGGGACAACCTGCGATTGGCGATATTCAGTCCCGACAGGGATCCAGAGCCGGAAAACGTCCAACGATACCCCGACTTTTCCACGTGGAGCAGCCCGCTGGCGAACGACCTGTCACGGTCCACGAGGCTTCTGCCCCACGGATACCGCGCGAGCAGGTCATCGAGCCAATCCAAGGAAAAGCGCTGCACCACGAAATCGAGACGTGCGGTCCTTCCCCGCCCAGCCACCTGTCCAGACGCCCTCCACAGACGGTGCTTCGCCCCGCCGTAACTACCCGACAGGTCCACCTTGGCCGCCCCGTGCGCATCGAACCGCACCCATCCAGCAACGTCGGTAAGCACGAGCCTGGGAAGCAACGCCACCCTGGACCGCTCCATCTGGATCCGTTCCACGCCAGTCGCTCTGGTCGCCCAAATCCGCAACTCGCCGAAGAGCGCGGACAGCCCATGACGGCGCCCACGAGCGTCGTGGAACGTCACGTCGAGCCCCTTTCCCGGCCGATAAGAGCCCTCCATCCGGTCTGCTTCGAAGGACAGTCTGGCTCTATGGTCCACAATCCGTACGGCCCCACGGGTCACCAAAACAGGAAAGCGTGCGCGTTGGGTCGAGGGCCCGGATGCGCGTCTCAGAAGGTCAGAGACGTTGTCCGAGCCATCCTGGTAGCGCACGAGACACGCCTGCAGCCCCCTGACTCGGGCCGAATGGATCCGGCGATGGACCGGAGACATGGAAACGATGATCTCATCGGCCCGAACGAGCGGACAATCGGGCACGTCCTTCTCCCCGGACAGGGTCACGTCCCGAAGGACCACGCGGCCCCAATGCACCACGATCCGCCCGACTCGAATATGTCGGTGATGCCTGCTCTCCCACTTGTGGATCCTGTCTCGGACGGCCCACCGGACCAGGACAGGGCCGCCGAACCAGACCGACAGCCCCAACAGGACGACGCCCCCCACTGCCGCGATAATGACGACCCACTTCTTCACGAATCCGCTTCTTCAGCGAGCCGTGGCTGCCCGCTCCGTCAAGGTGATGCCCAAAATGAGGGTCTGGGGGCCCAGGCGCGGACCGGCCACGAAAAAGGTACCGCCCGAATCCATCCGCAAGGTGGATGAACTGATGACCCGTACATGCTTGCCCTTGCGGGCCGTCAGTTTCAGCCGGAATCGATAGCGAATCCGCTTTCCAGCCGCTCGACTGAGCAGTTCCAGGGTCAATACGTATGGTCCGGCCAACACCGCGGTCACAGATCGATTCTTGGTCAGGTCGCGGTCGATGGTCTTGATTAACTTGAACGACTTGAACAGGGAAAACGGCGGCTGCCGCAGCTTCCGACTCCAAACCTTGAGCGCCTTGGGCAAGGGAGCCGGCTTCATCGAAGCCCCGATCACCCGAACCTGGGCTCTACACCCTGGAACCGGACCAGCCCAGGCATTGGCTCCTGCCCCGAACCATCCAATCAGGCCCGCGAACACCGCCACACCCACCAAATCGAGCTCCCTCATCGTCCTGTTCATGGAATCGCTCCCATTTTTCAAATCGAGCCATCCTGGCCCGTTGCATCTTCGGTAGCATCCCCTGGGCCGGGTTGCAACCAGATCACGGTCGTGGGTCCCGTATCGTCCTTGCCCGGAATCTCGAACACCATGGGAGGCGCCCCCTTGTAATCCATGCTCTCCAGGACCACCCGATTGCTCGGCCTCGCCCGCTCGGGCACGGACCGGGAGCCACTCCCCCCCCTGAGCAACAGGCCCACCGCCACCGCAACCACCACGACGAACGCACCAGCTACGGCCAGCCTCCGGACCGTGAACAACGCTGCGAGCCACTCGCTCCAGGTTTCCTTCGGCCGCTCAGCAATGGCCCGCGACACGGCGGGCCACAGGTCGGGGACGGGCTCGGTCTCTGCGGACGCCGCCACGTAACTCTTGACGCCTTCACTGACCGTACGAAACTGCTCCAGTCGGCCATTGGCCGACTGGTCCTCTTTCAGAAAGCGCTCGACCTCGGCTCGCTCCGCATGGGAAAGCTCGCCGTCCAGGTACTTCATCAGGGTCGTGTCACTTACGTGTGCCATCGCTCTTCACTCTCACCAAGCCGAGACCACCATGGATCTCGGCCATTCAGGTCTTCATCATATGGACAGATCACGACCACCCAAAAATTCACCCAAACAGGCCTGCATCTTCTTTCTTGCATGAAACAACCTCGACATCACGGTTCCTTTTGAAATATCGAGGGCCTCGGCCATCTCCGAATAGGACAACCCTTCGTATTCCCGCAAGATGATCACCGCCCGATGCTTGTCGCTGAGTTCCTGGACACAATGAGCAATCCGGTCGGCCAATTCCTTCCGCGCCAGGTTCCGTCGGGGATCCATTCCAAGCCGACTGGGCTCCAGAGACGAGCCTCTCTGTTCGCCGTGATCTGGACGAGCAATCCGGTCATCATATTCTACCTTTGCCGATCGCCGCCCCTTGCGCAGATGATCGATGCTCAAGTTCACCACGATTCTATAGAGCCAGGTGTAAAAACTCGCATTCCCCCGAAATCGTTCGAGGCTTCGATAGGCCTTGATGAACGCTTCCTGAGCCACGTCCCTAGCGTCGTCGGGATTGTGGATCATGGCCAGGGCCACGGCATAGGCGCGCTGCTGGTACTTACGCACCAGCAGACCGAAGGCCGGTTGATCGCCCCCCTGTGCTCGGGCCACCAAGTCTCTGTCTGATTCGGCCAAGGGTTTACTCCCCCCCCCCGGCTAAAACATGATGGCCAGCCCCGTCGCCAGCCCCAAGGTAAAGGTATGTTGCTTGGCATGCTGCACCACGGCACCGTCCACCGTAGGCGCATCCGCGGTGAAATCCAAAGCAACCTTCGGATCCACCTCCAAATACCAGGCAATCTTGGACGTGCCGAGCCAGAACCCGACGAGCGCGCCGAGGATCATGCCGGGCCCCGAACGAAACGTGTCCACGCCCTTCTGGAGGGCCAAAGAATGGTAGACGTCGCCACCGCCCAATTCCGCACCGAAGTAGAGTTTGAACAGGGAGTCGCGATCCGACCCACCCACAGCCACGTACCGGAACCGAGCCAGAGCCTGCCAGCCAAGCACGGGCACGTTCGAAATATCTGAAGAGGCATAGCCCAACGAAAAGGCCAAGCTGAGCAGCATGTTCTGCTTGAGGAAGTATCCCACCTCCACATGGCCGTCGTAGGTCCCCATGGCGAAGCCGGCCCGTCTGGGCTTGTCCGAAGACAGGTCTCCGTACCACTTGCCCACGTACCCAGTGTGGATGCCACCACCAAAGGAGATGTACATCCCAATGGGTCCCCCCTTGCTGGCTCTCTTGTGGTGCTTCCGCTTGTGATGCTTCCCTGTACCAGAACCGCCGAACGGATTCTCGGTGGTCCCGCCTTCGACGTGCTTGGGCGGCGCCGTCAATGCGATGATGTACGGACTCGCTGCATTGCCCGAGGCAGCCATGGGCTTCTCCCCCTTCCGGGCCTCGATATAATAATACATGGAACGACCGATGACCACTGATCCGGGGATGATGGCCTTCCAGGTCCAGCGCGTCTTTTTTTCCATGGGCACGACCTGATATTCGACCTGTCCCTGCGTCTTGTAGAACAGCATAACCCGATTGGCACCCAGGTCGTCGCCGACCCGACAGGTCATCACGAGGTCCACCGTGCGAGGGGCCTCTTCGACGGGGGTATGTTCGAATCCCTTGGCCGGCTTCTCGGGGGCCCTGGGGCGCGCCACCGGACGTGGCCGCGCCAGCGGGGGCGTCCCTGTGCCAGAGCCGCCATTCGAGTTCGACCCTCCGCCTCCCGAAATCCCCATCTCCTTGCGCACGCCATTGAAGATACGGATCAGTTTCGGCGTGGCCACCTGTCGATCCAAATGGATGTTCTTCGAGATCCTCAAGGCCCGGCGAAACATCAACCGGCCCCGGTCCTCGTCCTTGAGACCTTGGATATAGAGCACGGCCAAGTTCGTGTAGGTCTTCGCATTCACCATATCGGTGTCGCATCCCTGCACACGGGCGATCCGTTGGGCGTCGAGCAGGCTCTGCTTCGCCGATTCGAACTCCAACAGATCGTAGTCCTCCATCGCACTCTTGTTCAAATGGAGGATCTTGTTCTTGACGCGCGCCGTACAACGCGCAGAGGCCGCAGGCGTCCTTGCCACAAACAAGGCGCCGAATACGACGACAGAGACAAAGGCTCTATTCCGATACCGCATGAGATTCTCCCGGCCAGCCCAAGAATCCTGGCCTCGATCCAGGGGAGGCTGTTCAAAATAAGGTTGCCAATTGGGGCGCCGAGACGCCCGTCTGGCACGAAACGACAAGGACGCGTACTGATTCACGCGACCGGGAAGCGACAAAGCCAGACGGGATGGATCGGTGTTCCAGATGGTAAATCTATTCTGACCAGCCTCCTAATGATGAGTGATATGAAATTCGACACGTCGGTTCCGTTCGCGCCCCGCTGCAGTCCTGTTCGTGTCGATGGGTCGATCCTCGCCGTATCCGACCGCTGTCAAACGCCCTGGATCGACACCCTTGCCGATGAGATACCTCCGCACGGACCTGGCCCTGCGCCGGGACAGGCGTCGGTTATACCTGCTCGAACCACGACTGTCCGTGTGGCCCTCGATGCGCACCCTCATGGTCGAATGGTCGACCAGAACCTGCGCTACCTGATTGAGCACCTCGAACGAAACTGGCTTGATCCGCGCCTTGTTGAAGTCGAAGTAGATCTTCTGCTTGATCTCGATACGTTTGGCGGTCACAACCACAAGCTGCAACTTGTCGGGACAGCCGTCCGTGTCCTGGTAATGATTGAAAATTTCACGGGTCTTGACGAAGTTGTTCGTCTTGTCGGCGTCTACACCAGGACACTGGTCCTTCCCTTTGCAGACCGACTGCCACAGGGCAACGTGGCTCTGGACATCCGCATTCCCGTCGCAGATCTTGTCCCCATCGTTGTCCGGGTCGGGGCAGCCGTCCGTATCCTGGAACCCGTCCATATCCTCTTTGGTCTTCGCAAACCCGTTCGTCTTGTCGGCGTCCTTGCCAGCGCACTGGTCACTGCCCTTGCAGGTCGATTGCCACAATGTCAAATGCTGCTGAATGGCCGCATTCCCGTCACAGATCTTGTCCCCATCGTTGTCCGGGTCGGGGCAGCCGTCTGCGTCCTGAAATCCGTCCATATCCTCTTGCGTCTTGGCGAACCCATTCGCTTTGTCGGCTTCGGTACCCGAACACTGGTCACGACCGTGGCATTTGGCTGCAAAATGTGCCAGCCGGCCCTGCACGTTGGGATTGTCATCGCAGATCGTGTCCCCATCGTTGTCCGGGTCGGGACAGCCGTCCGCGTCCTCGAATCCATCTTTGTCTTCGGGGTCCGTCGGGCACTTGTCCTTCACGTCCGGGATGCCGTCCTTGTCCGTGTCGACCACCTTGACGACCACCTTCACGGGTCGTCTGGGCGGCGGGGCCTCGACCACCTTGGGCGCCGCACAGCGCTCGGGCGGGCTCTTGCGAATGGCCTCCCTGGCGTAACGTTCCGACCGGACCAGGTGAGCTTGAGCATTGTGATAGTTGCCCTGACTGATGTGATCACGGGCGAAACGAAGATTCGCCTCCGCCAACGTCAGTTCCCTGGGAGCACACTTATAGGCGCCGTTTTTCCATGCCTGCTTGATGAGCACGCTGACGCCTTTGGCCTTCCCTTCGAGCTGAGCCCCACAACGCACCGTGGAAACCATCACCAGGGAGGCCAGCACCAGCCGCCGCGCGCCCGAGCTCACCGACCAGAATCGCCCGATCATTTGGCACCCCCACCCTGACTTCCGCCTGTCCCACCCGGCATCTCCACCTTGGCGGGACGCGCCTTCTTGGTCCCCGAGGGCCGACTCAAGGAATCCGGCACCTCGGTATCACGTCCAGAACCCGAACGGGACGCGGGCCTGGCGGCCGCCCCGGTCGCTGGCGCCGAAGGACTGGACATCACGTCCCCGACGTCGCGCCGATGCTCAATCCGTTGCTTCGTGAGACGAATCGCCTTCTTCGCCATCTTGGAGGATTTCTCCCCGTACTTGATGGCCCATTGAAAGTCACCGTACCCGGCTCGGACACGGGCCTGCTTCAGGTACGCACATGCCCCATAATATTCGTATGGGGCATACTTGGCTGCATTGCGCACCTTGGCCGCAGCGCCCGAGGACTCGGCCTTAATGACCACCTCGTGCACATACATGACTGGACCGCATCCGACGGCGCCGGTCACCACGAGGGAAACCACCAAAGCCAGCTTCTTCCATTCTGCTCGAGACATTTTTATACTCCGGCAAAAATACGGTGGAAACTTAACAGAACCGCTTGTAGGGGTCAAGTGCCCCAACGTCTTGGCCTCCCCGGGCCCAACCCGCAAACCAGCCAGCAACCGCCCCGAATGTGCGGCCGCGGGCTCACGTCGGTTCCTGGCCATTCGTTTCGTGGTCATCCCGGCCTGGAGCGTCCACAGTATGTTCGTCTTCGGGCGAAGCCAGCGGCAACCGGGCGCCACTCGTCTGTCGATGCGCCGTAATCCCATTGGACTCCCATGGCTCAGCCATGACTGCACCCGGCACCCCGACTTGCTCTGGGGCGGCGAGGCGATCCGTGTCCCGGACTCCGCCATCGTCCACCATTGCATCACCCGTCGCGAGGGTCTCCCTGTCCCGGACTCCGCCATCGTCGACCATTGCATCACCCGTCGCGACGGTCTCCGTGTCCCGGACTCCGCCATCGTCTGTCATTGCATCACCCGTCGCGAGGGTCTCCGTGTCATGAAAGGTGGAAAAGCGTCTGGCCGTGGTGGTCCGGGGGTCCACGGCGACCTGTCCTGGGATGTCGAGGACCTCGGGCCGCGAGGGGGCACTGTACGGCAGGATCTCCCGATACACTGCAAGAAGTGCCCGCCGGCTCCTGCTGGCCGTCAGCCAGGATCTCACCCGTTCGTACGCTGCCTCAGCGAGCCGGTCCCGTTCCCCGGAATGTTCGAGGAGGCCTGCCATGGCGCTGGCCATGCCCTCCACGTCACCACTCGAAAAATAGGAAAAACAAGACGCCTGCCCCGCCACCTCCAGCGCCAAAGGCGACATGGGCACCACCACCGCCTTGCGACACGCCATGTACTCGAGCAGCTTGAGGGGCAGCGAGGCCAACGGAGCCACCTCGAGGTCGGGCACCTGCGGCACCACACACAGGTCGGCCGTCGCCAGCACGCGCGGCACATCCCCATGATCCACGGCACCGAGAATCGAGATATTCTTGTCCAAGGCGAGTCGGTCCACCACGTCCATCAATACGTCCCGAAACCCGGGATCCACCGGACCGCACAGCATGAGGCGTGCCGGGATCCGATCGATCACCTTGCGAAATGCGGTCACCAGCAAACGCAGGCCTCGCCCCGGTCCCAGTCTCCCCACATACAAGACATTGGGGCCGTCGATTTGTGGGGGAGGCTCCCAATCGAAGGCATCCACATCCACCCCGGAAGGGACCACTGCCACGTGCTCCGTGATCCCGAGGCTACGCACATAAACCTGAGCCGCCTGAGACGGCACAATCACCATATCGGCCCGTTCGATGCAGTACCGCTCCTCGTCGATGGTTTCGGCGACCAACGCCTCGTCTGCAGCTCGCGGCTCCCCCAACGGAGAGAGGCCGAGATCGAAGATCACCGTGCCATCGAGATGCTCCCGGAGCTGGAACACGGGCAAACCAGCCCAGGCCGACCGCACGTGGATGACGTCGTACTCGTTGCTCTCCACCTGACGACGCACGGCACGGCGAAACGCAGCCACCTGCTCGGCCATGTCGCCCTCCGACATGGGAACCCGCAGCATCCTGGCGCGTTCGAGCCGGTCCACGTATGCCAATTCCCCAGCCCGCAAGCTGAGCACGTCCAGGTCATATCGGGGCGACAGGGCTCGGATCATGTTCCGAACCACGACACCATGATGTCCAGGCGACGGCACGGCGCTAAACGTCACCAGCAGGACCTTCCCGGACTCGTTCCGACTGGGCATGAACCAACAGCCTTCCTCATCTCCCGCCCTTGGGGGATACCATGCAACCCCCAAGGGTCGCCACGTCCCACTGCGGCGTCGTTTGCTCCGATCGCCGAACCACCTCTTGCACAGCAGGAAAAAATAGTATACGACCCATGAGATTTTTGACAATCGTACCGATGCTCGTCGGACGCGATTTTCGGTATCGTTTTCTTGAACAACCTTATTCAGAAAGGGAAAATGCCGTGAATCATCTGATCGCATATCTCTTGGAAAACCTGATCCTGGACTTTCAAGGCAACCTGGACCTCGACATGGTGCGTCATTTCCTCAAGGACGACCAAAGTCGAGAAGGAAAAGCGCTCTATGCAAAGCTGGTCGAAGAAGGCGGCGTCTCCGACATGCTGCTCGTGCTGGCGGACTGCCTCAAAGACGCGCTCCCAAAGGGAATCGACGAGGAAGTCATTCGCAAGAACCTCGCCACCTACTCGGACTCCTGATCCGACCTCAGCCCTACGCGCACGGACAACCCAGGGTCCCAACGCCATGAAACTCGTTGCCGCAGCACTCCTGCTCTGGATCTGGCAGGCGGCCTGCGTCGTCCCCACGGACCGATCCGACAATGTCGCACCGACGCATGACTTCTACGTCGTGGGCGCCGATGTCCAACAAGGCGCCACCTCGGTGCCAAAGAACCGTGATCTGACGGTCATCTTCAGCGATCGCCCGGACCTGGCGACCCTGTCCCAGGCCACCGTCCGCATCAAAGCAGGTGGACATACCATCCGCACCGACTATCACCAGGACCTCGTCCGCTGCTCGGTGACCTTACACCCAAGCGAAGAGATGGCACCGGGTCTGACCCACATTCTTTCGGCCCGCCCCCCCCTTACAAGCGTCCATGGCGTCGTCCTGGACCAGGAATGGAGCGTCGGCTTCACGACGGGTGATGCCACGAGTCCACATCCGAATGGCCCCGTCGTGTCGGACGATACCATTGGGCACCGTGTGTTCGACACGCGCTGCGGCTGCTGCCACGACCCAGTCGTGGGAACCGCCAGACACATCCTGGCCCTGGACGCGACCACAGCCGTCACGCAATACAGCAATCAACGCCCAAACCTCCTGCTCGTACAACCCGGATCGCAACGCGACAGCTACCTGGTCCACAAGGTTCTGGGACTGAGCGACATCATAGGCGAACCCATGCCGCCTCCTGGTCAGGAATGCGCCGGCACCACGGCCATGGCCCGATCCTGTGCCTCGATCGACCCAGACCTCCTTCTTCTGGCCGACTGGATCGATGGACATCCGTGACCGTCTTTCCCAAACCGCTTTTTTTTGCTACAAGTCCAAGGTCGATACCGGGTCCGTTTCCCCCGGCATGGATGCCAGTCCAGACGGCGGGTCTCAAACGGCCCAAACCACGGAGGCTGCGACTATGAAAATTGAGCCAGGCAAACAGGTCACTTTGCAGTACATCCTCAGAAATGACTCCGGTGCGGTCATCGAAGACTCGAAAAAGAGCGGCCCACTCATCTACGTCCATGGTTCCGGCCAGATCCCGCTGCCCGACCTGGAGGCCCAGCTTCTCGGCTTGAATGTGGGCGACGAAAAGGAAGGCCTCGTGCGGATCCCGGTGGAAAACCCACCACGAGAAGAATACAAGCGATCCACGTTCCCTGCGGATGCACAACTGACGCCAGGCAGCATGTTCGAGGCGAAACGCCCCGACGGCAGTCCCTTGCATCTCAAAGTCATCGACGCCAACGACGAAACGGTGACCGTGGAAATCGTGTCCTTCCTCAACTATGCCATCAAGGTGCTGAATGTCTCGGACGCGTGATCGCGCCCGCATGGTTGCACCATGAACTGTCCGGAATGCGGCGCCCAGGTCTTCGACGAACTCCCGCCGGGAGGCACTGAGCGCACCTGTCCCGACTGCGGATCCCTGCTCCGCGTTCACGTCTATTCGGGCAAAGTGGACCTCTTCGTCGTGGACCCGCCCCACACGCCGCTCAAGGGCTCAGCCCGGATCGTCCGGGCCACCGAAATCCTGGCTCGGGAAACCAACCTCTCCCTCCAGCACCACATCCGACTCATGAGCGCCACTCTGACCGCTCCCTGGACCAAAGTCACGGTGGTTCCCCTGACCCTGGCGACCCTCGTTCTGTTCGGCGCCCTCTATGTCGCCCACGGAATCGACCCCATGGTGGGGATCATCGTGGCAGCCGGCGGCGCAGCCATCGGCGCCTGGCTCGTCACCCTGACCGCCACGGTCACCGCTCAGACCACCTATCGCCTGGCCACGAATGAGGCCAGGGCCGTGCCCTTCGGCCGTATGTTCCGCATGCTCCTCGAACACGGAACCAAGACCGCCATCTGGCGATGGCTCATCGCAGGGCTCGTCATGGTCGCCCTGCTCATCACCGCCGTGACCTTCTGCTCCCTCAGCGGACTGGCCGGAACGCCTGGACGCATGCTCCTCGGCCTGGTCCTCGGATTGGAGGTCCTGCTCATCGGTGCCCTCCTGCCCGTTGCATTCATCATTGCAACGGGGCTGTTCGTCCAGCCACTTGCAGCTTGCCGACACAAACGGGTCGGATTCCGCCTCCTGTCAGCATGGAAGGACATCGGGGCGAATCAGACGCATCTGCTCGTATCCGCCGCCGTGACGGGCGCCATGGCGCTCACTGGCGCCGTCATCTGGCTGTTCGGTATCGACCTCTCCCTCGAAGTGGACCAGGCCATCTCGCAACAAGCGCTCGCTACTGTCTTGTCCACATCGGCGCTGGGCCCCGTCATTGGCCTCAGTCCTGCAATCGACCCCACGATCGGACAGCAAGTGGCCGGCATCCTGGCCACCGTGTCCCTGGCGGCCGCCCTGGGCGTCCTCCTGAGCCCATCGGTGCTTTACTGGGGCAGCGCCTCGGCCGCCCTGGCCATGCGCCCGGAAATGGACAACCTGCTGAGCAAAACTGCCGCGACGGCCAATGCGACCGAGACGAGCACTTCGACCGACACGACCAAACCCATTGGCCACGCACGACCGGCACAGTCACCCCAAGACCATCCACCGGCCCCACCCGCAAAAAACGACGCACATGCAGCCACGCCCCGAAATTCCGGTCCTACCGAACCGTCAACTTGAGGCCCGCCCAGATGGACAGGCCGGCACTCGGATAGCCGGGACTCGATTCGTACATGCCGTCCGTCACATTCAAGACGGTGCCGTATACCTCGAGCCAGGCAAGGGGCCGCACGGCGAGCCGAATGTTCCAGACCACGTAGGCGCCAATGGTCCGCATCGCTCCCAAATCCTGATCCAAAACAGGGGTCTGCGACTGCACCACGAGCCAGGTCCGCAGCTCCACCTTGGACCAGGGCCGAACCGTGAAATCCAGGGTCGCTCTGTGCGGCGGCAGGCCGCTTGGCCGCTGACCGGTCGGATCATCCTTCAAGAACCTGCCGTACAAAAACTGATAGCCAGTCGAAACCGAAAGCCAATGGGCAAACAGCACACTCACGCCGAACTGGGCACCGGTCATGGCCATTCGGCCCACGTTCTCCTGCTCCGTCGTTCCATCGCCGACCGGCCGAAGTTCGATGAGGTCCTCGACGATCGCTCCATACAGACCACCGGACAGAATGAGCCATCCAAACAGGGCCACCCGACCGCCCGCCTGCATCATCCATGCGCTTTCCGGCTTCAGGTCCGGATTCGCCGTGATCTGTCCAAAGGCTTGTGAAAAGCGTTCCCTCAGGCTCGCAAAACGGCTCCTTCTGCCCACCTCCACGTGAATGACGGCACTGGCCAGACGCCATTGGTACTGCAGAAACGGCTCCACAATCCAGGTCGCGGCCCGGCTCGAACCAGCAACAGACTCACAGCGCACCTCCGCCTGGAGGGTGACCTTGTGTGCGCCCTTTTCGGCAGTGACCTCGGCCGCCGTCCTGGCGAGAAATCTCGATTCGACGGGGCCGGCGACGCCCTCGTTCGTTTGTCGATGCTGGTCGTCTCGCAGGTCCACGAGAACCCGGCCCCATAGACGGTCCAGGTGCCAAAATATCGGCAGCGCCACCTGACCGGAAAATCGTCCGCCGACACTCTGATCGCGATACAACGAATGGAAGGCCCTGTCCGTTTGGCGCGCCAGATATCGGCCATCATCGAAGGAATCCAGCCTGTTGTCGTACCGGCTCCAGTACAGAGTCGTTTCGGTTCCATACCGACCACGATGAAATCGATGGCTCAGTCCGATCATCCCGATCCGATAGTCTGAAAATCGCCAATATCGAGGATTGAAGGTACTCGTCCCAGGCGGCACTCCAAACGACCCCACCAGGCCGAAGCCCAAGAGACGAAACTCGTGCCCTGCGGCCGGCCGCCACCGCAAGGTCCCGCCCACCGAGCCACTGGTGCGATCCGAGTTCTGCCTGCGACCGCCGTCTTCGTTGCGGCTCGGAACGAACGAACGAGGCAACCGCCAGTGCCGAAGTCGCAATAGATCGGCGGCTCCAACCGCCGACCAGCCCCCAGCCGACCAGGACGACACGGTCCGCAGGGCCCAGCCGCCCTCAGTTCCCGATCCATCCACCGCAAGCCGAGGTGCCCTGCTCGAATCGGGACTGGACAGGACCACAGCGCCCCCCATCCCCGTGGGCCCCACGTCCAAACCGGCCGGGCCTTCGACCACGCGCACGCGCCCGAGCAGGCCCGTTGGAACCTTGCCGAGGTCCAGGCGACCATCGAAGGGGAGCAGCAAGGGAATGCCGTCCAGGCTCACCTCGATGCGGCGCTGGTCGAATCCACGCAGGGTCAACAGAGTCTCGCCCCGGACGTTTTGCCCCATGGAAATCGAAGGAACCTGGCTCAACGCATCGGCCACATTGCTGCCCCGATCGACCAGATCGTCTCGGCCCAGCACGCGAACCATGGGCCCGGACAGACGCTGCGCCCGCACCACTGTCTGCGACCCGCCGGCCCCCTTCGGCTTCTTCGGATTTTCCGAATTTTCCGACGTCGCGTTCTGTGTCTTTTCGACAGGGCACGCACGCTCTGCACTCTTTGGGTTCTTTGCGCGCAGCTTACCAGTCGAACCAGACTGCGCTGCCCACGATCGGACGGACCACAACGAAACCGCCGCCGCCCAGGCTAAAAACCATCGACTGGAAAGCAACCTGCCACGACGAACCAGGCAGCCTCGACTCGATCGATTCGAGCGACTCGTCCGGTCCACCAAGGCCGCACGGTCCACGAGCCTCCCAGCTCTGCGCCATCTCGCAAGCACGAAGAATCAGTTCCCGTTCGTCCCGAGGCCGCCATTTTCGTCATCGTAGACCAGAATCCCAATCGCATGGGTCACCGAATAGCAGCCGCGCAACTCAAGGCTTTCGTCCCAGACCAGAGTTCCGGTCCTCATGTCCACCGACCCACGGGCCAGGGTGTCGCCATCGATCAGTGCACATTCGACCTGGGTGGGTTGAAATCCATCCTGGCCCACGAAGTCGTAGAAGGAACCTGCCACGTCCATACCGAGATGGGCTGCATCCACAACGTCGGGCAGAGGAACGAGACAATAATCTCCTTGCCTGCTCCCTATCAGGGTCCCAAGATCCACCTGTGCGCTGTCCTGCCCATGGGACACCTTCACCGACACGGCCCGACTCGGGTCGCACGGATTCAGTTCCGTGCCATCCTGGCAGCCCGCAGACACCGCCATGACTGCAAACGCAAGCAAAAGAAAACCAAGCAGCGGTGCCACAGCGACCATCCTGGACACGGTCCGTCGCACAGGCTCTGCGATCACTCGATCCATATCCATCCTCCGATCCGTACCCATCCTCCGGGCCTCGTCCCTGTTCACGCGAATTGCCTTACCACGTGGTGACGCGCGCCCCCGTGGCCGCGCAGCACCCGCTGTCGTCCAACCCGTCGCCTACCCCGTCGCCTCACCCGTCGCCTACCCCGTCGCCTACCCCGTCGCCTACCCCGTCGCCTTGGCCCAGAGCGTCTTCCTGATGTCCATCCCCCACGAAGCGGCCCAACGAGCCACGTCATCCTGCTGGCCAGCCTTCCCGCCGATTTCCCACCAGGACCGGATGTGGAATCGATCTTCGAAGAACGACGTGCGGTCCTGCCGAATCGAAAGGACCGCCACCTGCGGAACGTCAGAAGCGAAGGCCCGCTCCAAAGCCGGATAATGTCCGAGGCCCTCGGCTTCGAGCTTCCCGAGTTCGTCCACGACCAAGACAGGAACCGATCGACGCCCGAGGCCAGCCTGTAACACCCTGCCGGCCCAGTCGAAGCCGTCCTGGAAAAACCGCCAGCTTCCGTCCTCGCTCCGGTTCACCAACGACTGTCTGTCGCCCGTTGCCAGATCCAGCACGTCGTAGCCGGCCAGGATATCCGCCTGCCAGACAGCCGGCTGCGCCACCCCGACCACGTCGATCCCGAACCGGACGAGCTCCGCACTCAAAGCCAGAATCGATGTCGTCTTTCCCGCATGCTGCGGACCCGTGATTCCAAAAACCGTCTCGATCATGGAGCACTCTCCTGTTCCAATGAATGTGTTCCCTGCCCTCCGGCAGTCACCGCCCATTCCAACAACTGCATGGCCGCTCGTTCGGTCATGGGCCACCCGTCCGTCGTCCAAGGCCACCTCGACCAACCGGCCGATGGGACCACCGCCCGATCCTTGCGCGCAGCTCCCTCGTCGCCCGCCGCCACATCATGGCTGATGCCCACCTCCCGATGCGCCTGACGAATCCGGCGCATCGCCTCGGGCACCAGCCTCCAGGCATCAGCCACCGCCCAGCCCAGCCGCCTTGCCAGAAACCACCTCGACAGGCCCAGTCGCCCAGCCATAGCCCCCACCTGCTCCATGGAAAGATGTCGAGCCGCCAGGACGGCAACGAACAAAAACGTAACCGCACGCCCCATCATCGTGAGGGCCACGGTCCCACCCACCAACCACCGCGATCCCACGTCCGACGAACGACTCAAAAAGAAACCGCCCAAGGCCGCAAACACAACAAGGGCCAACCAGAGGCGCAGATGCGCAAACCGTCTCAGCACCGACGGGTCGTACCACAGGACCGCCAGGATCGCCGTCCCCAACCCAACGCCCGCCAAGACGACCCGCCCCGTCAGGGCCAATCCGATGGCCAAGGCGCAGACGGCCGCCACGGCCCAGCCCCTCCAGATACTTGTCTTGCTTCTGGTCGTTACCTCGGCCGAGCGATCCTGATCGACGAAAGCAACGACAGCAGACGAGCCGCGGTCGGCACCATCGTTTTCCCCCACATCGGGCTCCGTCAGATGCCGATCCAACACGTGCGGATCCGCCATGCCAGGACCCTCGGTACGTCGATGCACCACGGAACGCTCCAGCACACGACGACCAAGACGCGTTCCCCACCACCCAGCCACGCCTCCCACGCATGCAAACAGCACGAACACCACCACGACCATCCAACCCGACGCCCCGCCCCCCACCACACCGTCCAC
>JAGGXR010000146.1 GCA_021162935.1 Deltaproteobacteria bacterium | reverse complement strand
GTCCGCTTCGTAGGGGAACTCGACGTCCGCCGCATAGGTGTCGGCGTCGTATCCGGTGATCAGGTCGTCGCGGCTGAACATGACGGTCACGGCCAAGCTGCTCCAATCCTGTTCATCGGGCATTCCCTGAGTCAATCCCACCACGGCATCGATTTTGTCGCCCTGGGGGATGATTTCCCAGATGGCATCGAACACTCCCTGCTGAGGGGTGATGAAAAGCCCCACTGTCGTGGCCCCCGAATTGTCGAGGCACAGAGGTTGTTGGATCGCACCGTCGCCGCCACCATCCATCCATCCGCCGTCGATCGCAGAGGGAAAGTCCAATGAGCAGCCGGCCAATATCAACAACGACCCGAAAAAGGTCCAGGACCGCACGTCAATCATTTCTTCCCTCCAACAACGCCCTTTGGGCCTCGGTCATCGTTTCGGCCACGAATCCATTTTGACAGCCCCTGCGACTTCAAGTCAAGAAGTTCAGTTCTGCCTGAACGGAAAGGAGGGGGGCACCGAGCAGTGGCGACGCCACGAAGACTATTCAAATGACGGCTCGACTCCGCTATCATGGCGAGATCTTAAGATTAATGCCGGGACGGCAGGAGTCGATCGATGTCGGAACCAGATTCTCACACCACTGGGGCAGAAGGCAAAGAAGATGGAAACGCCCGCCAGTCACAGCACACCTGCACAAGGACGAGGAGGCCCGCGGGGGTGGCATGAGCCAGCGCCTGTTCGCGGAACAGGCCGTCGTTGAGTTCAGTGAGGAGGGAAAGCGCCGACTGGCCGAGCAGATGCCGCACAGGTCGATCACGATCTGCCAGGATGAGACGTTCCACCCCGAACCCTGCCTGGTCGCGATCGAGCAGGTCTCGAATGACATTCTGGAGGAGCAATACTCGACAAAACGAGACGTGGAGGCGTGGACCATGGCGTGCTGTTGGACGTACGCCTTGGCCTCTTCTACGGGCTGTTCCAAGGCTGCGTTCTCAGCCTGAAGGGTTTCAACGGCTGCTTGCAGCTTCTCGATGACGCGCTCGAGTTCTTTCGTTCGACGAGAAATTCTTTCCTTCGACGAGAAATCTTGTCATTCAGATCCTCGCTCCACAGATGTGAAGATCCTTTGACCGCAGACAGGCCAACCTACGCTCCCTCCGTCACGTACTGGACGCACTCAGTGCCCATGCCCCGCGCGTGCCAGTACCCGCCCTGAACGGTTACCAAAAAACCTTGTCTCACCGTGGAGCCGAACGTACTCTTGGGGCCGTGCATTGGCAACGGTCCGCGAACGACCTGTCGCGCACCACGAGGTCGAGATGCCCATGAACACGGCTCAAGATTCGGCCCAGGCGCTCCGATACGTCTGGGTGGAAATCCTGGTGGAATGTCCCAAGTGCGGCGACCCGGTTCCAGTCAACGGTCTGGAAACCAACGTGGTCTGTGACAACTGCAACCACGAGTTCCCTGTCTCCACCGAAACCTGGCAGACTCTGCTGTCCCATCCGGACAACGCGTACAACACACTCGCCTACGGCGAGCAGTCCACGACAAGCATGTGGGGCTCGGCCACCAAGGTCACCTACGGTCTCATGAGCCAACCCACCTGTCCCACCTGCCACGCTGCCCTTCCGCCCGACCACACTCAAGTGGGCACGCAAGGCAGCATCTCCTGCCCGTCTTGTGGCGCCACGATCCCCACCTTTCCGGCGCCTGACTGGCTCACAGCCCTGCTTCCCTCCTGCCGTCAGGTCTACGGAATCGATCCGCCGCGCGACGGCAAGGCGACAACCAAAGTCAAACTCGACGAAGATGCAGCCAAACCCATTGCCATGGTCTGCCCACAATGCGGCGCAGGCCTCACCTTCACTTCGGCCGAGCAACGCCTCGTGCCCTGCACCTACTGTGGAGCAGAGGTCTATCTGCCCGATGCCATCTGGAAACGGCTCCACCCGGTCAAGATCAAAAGCCGCTGGTTTTTTCGCTTCGAAGGCCCCTCAAAAACATCCGTCACCAAGCAACAAAGAAAGGCACGAGCACGAGCCGAGGAATGGGCCGAACAGGACAAGCGGCTCGAAGCATTGGCCGCCGAGCCGCCACCAAAAGAAGCGACGTCCAACTGGCTCCTGCAGGTGTTTATCGCCTGCGTCATCATCATCGCCATCGTTCTCGTCCTCTTCTCGTTCCTTTCCAAATAGACTCGCAATCCAGGTGACGATGACGGATCCTCCGCCCGAGTGGCGCCGCCAAACCTGCTCGACGACCTGTCCCTGTCACGCGACTCGCCCGTTGAAGGGAAGCGTGAACCTCCATATTTCTGGCTGCACGGGGCACATGTCGAACGGATGAAGGGAACGTCGAGCCCCGTCATCTTTTACCGCACGGTAAAGCATTGAGCGCACGACCATGTGGAACCACCAATTTGAGGCGTTTTTCGGCCTACCATGCCTGTTTGAGCCCCTTTCGCCGCTTTATCTTTACTGCATGGTAAAGCACCGATGACTCCATGACGGAGCACGAAACGACGCTCCACCCAGAAGGAGAGGACAGGTGAACGAGACAGGAACCGGCGAGGCAGAAATCGGCAAGGCAGAAACCGGCGAGGCAGAAACCGGCAAGGCAGAAACCGGCGAGGCCGGGGGCCCGCTCCTTGGTGGTGAACGCTCCTTGGTGGTGAACGCTACTTGGTGGTGAAGCTGAAGGTCCGGTGGCCGGGCTGGCCGCCCATCGTGTACTCCACGTTGACCGTGTACGTCTTGTGCGAGGCGAGCGGGTTGTTGGGATACATGGCCACTATGGAGCCCAAAAAGGAACCCTGGAAACCAGGATCTGGCTGGATACCCTGGCCGCCCGCCACGTGATCGATGGTCTGGCAGGCATCATCATAAATCTGATGCGCCGTGATACTCACGTTTGCATCGGGCGGAAAGATGATGCTGATGACCGGACCGGACGGCCAGCCGGTGGGCGGGGTGGGCGGCTGTGGGCCCTCGTTTCCGAGCCAGTCGGTGGGCACCCCGGTTTGTCCATGCACCGGATAGTTCGTCACAAGGTTCGCGTCGAAGGAGCCGCAGCAGCCAAAGTCCATGGTCGTGTAGCTCGACCCGGACCCGAACCCGGCCTCGTGGATCTTCGGGTTGACAAACGGCGAACGGTGATAGACCGACTCCATCCACATGTCGATGGCGTACTGGGGCGTGCCCCCCGGGGCCATCACCTCGGACGCAGGCTGGCCCGAATACCCGGCGTACTGATCCCGCTCCCAGAAGTTTACGCCCGTAAAGCCAGGGTGGCCCTCTTGTTCCTGGTGCCACCCAGGACACCAACTCGAATCCGTGGAGCAGTAGTCCGAATGGGCCTGGCTCGCCGAATCGAGGGCTGAGTTGAAGTTGATCGGGTTGAGTCCACAGAGGTTCCGGAAAGAGTTGGTGTAATGCATCGCCTCGATCTGGACCGATGAGGCATCGCCTGGCGCCTGGCCCTGACCCGTACTCGCCGTGGTGGGTGTGAACACATTCCCGCTGCAGGGATCCGTTCCCGGGGCTGCCCCGTCGGGCGACGGCGCCGCGTCGTCGTGCACTTGACCGTCCTGATGCGGCGTTCCGTCTCGATACGACGAGCCGTCACCATTCGTCGTGGCATCACCGTTGAGCGCCACGTCCTTTCCCACCGAACCGTCGCCCGATGGATGAGCGCGCCCATCGTTGCAGGCCGCAAGCCCCATGGACCAACCGATCATTGCCACCATGGCCACCACCGCAAACATCGCCTGGCCCGCCGCCGCTGCCGTCGTCGTTCCTCGTCTCGTCCCAGCCTTCAACGTCTTCATCATCAACCCGCCTCCTATGATCGCAACGCACCAGGATCGCAACGCACGAGGATCGCAATGCACGAGGATCGCAATGCACGAGGATCGCGATGCACGAGGATCGCAATGCACGAGGATCGCGATGCACGAACCACCATCTCCGCTTGACGCCAGCGATCACATCATTGTCATCCTTTTTTTCAGCATACGACAATTCCCACCATAGGACAATTGCCCCATGACGGCGTTAGGATTGCTCAGTGGCGGGATCAGGAAGGCGCTGTCGATTCCGAGCCGCATCGCGGACAACACGATGCTCAGCGCAGTTGCGGGCCTGTCTGTGGATTCAGTGGGCCGAGCTTTCGTGCAACTCATCAAGACCGACCATCGGCGGGGCAATCTCAAGCCAGACGACTTGGGGATTGGGACGATAGCCATCGACGGCAAAAATGTGGCCACGCTGCACTTCAAGGACCTGCTCAGACTGTGCAAGGTCGAAAACAGCCCGAACGCAGTCGACGAAATCGCAAAGAAGCTCAAGGACGACTCCCCATGGGTCCAACTCCACAGGCCGGAGGAAGGGGAAGTCTCCGCCGTGATTCACCAACACAATGTGGCCCTGGTTTCGTCGAAGGCGACCGGGCCGGTGCTGACCAGACCCCTCGAGGGCAGTACCAATGAAATTGGGGCACTGCCCGACCTGCTCGATATGTTGCACAGGGCGTATGCCCACACCAGACTGTTCAGCTTGGTGACCACCGATGCGGGAAACACGTCAGCTCACACGGCGATGCAGATGCGCAAATGTGGTTGGCACTATTTCTTGCGGATCAAGGGCCTGAGGATTGTTCACGCCAGTCGGGTCTGCTGCTTCGTTTCCAAGTCCCATATCGAAATGTGCTTTTTGCTGGCAGTGGCCAGACGACGGCCCGCTCCATCCATGGATAGCGCTTGGATTTTTTCAGAGCCGACATCGAGCTTGAAGGACGGCTTGGATTGGAGGTGGACGTGGATGTTGTTTTCATAACCCACGGCGAGAGCCTCGGCTCGGTCGTCACAGGTAGACAGCACGAGGATGGCAGCGTCCGCCCCTCCTTGTGCTCCTCGGGTCAGGATCCCCCCGTCGATTCGAAAGACCGAAGCCTCACTGTTTTCCAACAAGACGAGGCTGCGGCCGGACGGTGAAAGGCGCACTTGGGCGAATCGGTCTGCATCGAAATCCCGAGCGAAATCGGTGGGGCTGCCCAGCAATCGGCCTCCCGAACTTTCGTAGCGCAGCAGTTTGGCTTGTCCGGTGCCCACCATGAGCGCCGCCCCGCTTGGATCGAAAGCCAGCCACCTGGGATCGTTGGCCGTCTTGGCGCAGTCGGTTTCCCATTCCAGATGGCCATCGGGAAGGGCCCAGACCTGGAGGAACCCGTCTTCGTCCAAGGTGGCCAGCCTGTGGGCGTCCGGGCTGAAGGCAAGGGATTGCAGGTCGTTTTTGAGCCCTTCGATCTTGTTTGCCACCGTGCCGTCGGGGATTTGCCATACCCAGACGGCACCGTTGCCGTCGGCTGCCGCCAGCAGCGTCCCATCCTGGTCGAAAAGCGCCACCGAGCGGCCAAAGGGTTGTTTGAAGACCTGATTGCCCTTCAGATTCCAGACCGACGTTTCTCCCTTCTTGGTCACTGCGGCAAGGCCCGTGGGTCCGTGGAAATGGAGAGAGGAAATACCGGGAGTCACCCAGATCAGGAAACCGTGGGTCATTAATATGGACGTCAGGCCCATGGCACCCAGCACGACGAGTCCGGCCCGGGCGGGACCGATTTTCGTGCCCAAGGCTTCGAGCCATCTTGGCAGGTAGAGCAACCCTGGAAACAAAACCGCCACGGCCATGAGGATGACGATCCAACCAAAGAGTCGGTGGGCGAACCGCCATTGTGGTTCATCGTAGTTGGCCAAGTTCACTCCCACGGTGCCCAACCCTCCGAAAGCGAACAGGAAGACGAACACGAGCGAGGCCGTGGTCATGAACTCGTACGCATAGGCGGACGGGGTGGTGGCACTGCTCCCACGGCCCATGATCATGGAGACCGTTATCATCATCAGAGTCATGAAGAAAGTGGCCTGCATGGCCAGCGTGTAGACGGCCACTTTGAAGAGACCGTCTGTCAAGGATCGCAGAAAGAGACTGTCGCGGACTTTGCGCCGCACAAAGGGCAGGCCTACGACCTCGAGGGCGACCAGGGGGCCGAAAAGGGCCACCGCCGCCCAGGCCATGGCCTTGCCGAGCAGGATCCAGGCAAACGCAGAACCCGTGCCCACCAGGGTAACCGCACTGATAGCCCCGAGCAGGCGCAGGGCAACGGTTGCGGGGGATTGTCGGTCGGGCTCTGATGTCAGGGCCCGACTGCGCACTGAATGTTCGAACATCAAGGAGACTCCTTTAGTTTGGCAAGTGAAAATCCAGTTTGGCAAGTGAAAATCCAAACATAGCATGGAGACTTCGGTGGGACCACCTTGAAGTGGACCCCAACTTTTTGGACCAGGGTGTAAAGTGGGATGTGGGGCTTGCTCCCAAGAAGAAAGGTGAAGTGGAGCCCAATTCTTGGACCAATGTGTAAGGTGGGATGTGGGGCTTGCTCCCAAGAAAAGGCGAAGCACTCACGGCCCACATGGGTCCGGATGACAGGAAGGCGCTTGCGGAAATGTAGTTGGCCCTATTTCTTGCGGATCTGGGAGTCCTCCGGCTCGATACCAAGGCCTTCGACGCAGTCTGACTTGCCCGCCATCGGACTCACTGTGCCGTCGACCTGGCAACCCTACCTGCCGCTATCCGGCCCGCCTGCCGGGGTGGGGCCT
Source organism: Deltaproteobacteria bacterium (assembly GCA_021162935.1). Lineage (GTDB taxonomy): Bacteria > Myxococcota_A > Polyangia > HGW-17 > SLPX01 > JAGGXR01. The sequence goes on along the minus strand of JAGGXR010000146.1, from coordinate 28,240 downwards.
CTATCTCCGGTTTCTTCACATCCCCTCTTTGCGCCCGCCCCCCTTCATTCCAAGAGGAATTTGCATCCATCAGGTCCCTGCGATGAGCAACGGTCCAGATGCGATCGCCCAACAAAATCGATGCCTGCACGGTGGCCAGCAGTCCGGTGATGGCGATCCAGCCTGCATACCAGGCAAAAGCAACGGTTCCCACTCGATACGATTCCATTTCATGTCCCGCGATCGTCACGGCTGCCAGGTAAATGGCAAGGGCCATCGTCGCCGTCCTCATGTGTTTCGGGAGCAGTAGGGTCGGGTGGTCGTCAGTCGCGAAATTTGGGCCCAACGCCAGGACGGCCAGAGCGGCCAGAGGAATCAGGACCAAAACCCACTGATGAATCCAACTGATCGGCGTGACGAGGAGCATCACAAGGATCGTCTGGGCGACGGTCAGCAGCCACAAAACACTGGTCACCTGCTCGGCGTCGGACTTGGCTTCGTGGCCTCGCGACCTCCTGCGTGACCGAATCAGACTCACGTGGACCCATCCGCTCAGCAGGGTCGTCACGGTCGTACCCGTCACCATGATGCCTCGCAGGACGCCGTAGATGGATCGGATGCGCGCCGCATGTCCCGTTGATGGTGGGTTGGCGCACTTCCCCATGATATGCTTCAATCCGAACAGGAGGCTATGATTCGCACAGTTCTCACCCCACGGCAGGCTGTGCTTCGTGTTTCTGGCATTCTCCACCAGGAGCGAAACGAAGGCAGCGTTCATGTCGATGGCCCAACTGAGGCCGCCGACCAAGGCCGGGACCAGAAGCAGTGAGGCGACCACGCCGATGGCGAATCCGCCGATCCACTTGGCCGCGTTGCGCCAGTCCATCAATGGCAGGAGGAGGAGCAGAAGGACGGGCACCAGCTTGATGGATGCCGCCACGGCAAGGAGGCCGCCCGAGGACCATGGACGATTCCGCCTCAGGAGCAACAAGCTACCCAGCATGGCCACCCAAACCCACAAGTTGATCTGGACCCACGTGATGTTCTCCACGAGCGACCATGAGTGGATGAAAATGATCGCGGCGGCAAGGAGGACCGGCATCGGTGTATCAAAGGTCGCGAGGTGCCGCCGCAGCAGTTCGAATCCCACCACGATCAAGAAGAGTTGGAGCAGATTCCAGACCAAAATCGCCTGGCGTAATGGAAGCAGGATCAGAGGCCGAATCAGTGAGGCCAGCAACGGAGGATAGATATAGGGATATGCCTTACTCTTGAGATGGACCTTGTAGATGTTTCGACTGTGGGCCGCTGCAGCGCCTGCCACGTAAAAGGTCTTCAGATCCACCTTTGTGTGTCCCGCATTCGCCCGACGCTGGGTGGCGACGAGGTGGACGCTGCACAGAATCAGGACCAGGGCCATCAGGAAGAGGCCAATCCCGAACGTGGCCTGCTTTGCCATGGGCCGGCGACCTTCCGCTGGAGCCATTGGCGTTGCATTGCCCGTGTCTGGTGGAGAATCGTTTCGCATCGCGCAAAGTCCCGTCCTTCGACGGCTCTTTCACTCTATGGCTCTTTCACTCTATGGCTCTTGTACTCGATTCAGGCTCCTGGACTCGATTCAAAAGCGCCGAACGCGAATCCTGTCGTTTGCATCGACGAGGATACCGAATCCAGCCGTCCACAGCAAGGCGCAAGTCGTTCCTCCTCAGCCTTGATCGGGATGGACACGGGAAGCCGTGGCACGAGCCGAGGGGAAACGCATGGCCATGTCACGGACCCGATCAAAAAAGACGCAGCAGGAACAGGCATGGTTCGTTGGAGTTTCGCGGATCGCCGACCCTGTTGACAAGCCGGCGCGAGGGGACCTACTGTTCAGCGTGATGGAAACAAGGGATTCGAAACAAGACATCCAACCAAAAGGGGAAGCGCCCGACGCGCCTCGGTCTGCGAATACGCCACGAACCCCCGTGGACACGGCTCCTGAACATCCTTCCGGGCCGACCGCCAGGGAGGCACAACTGACACCGGACGGACAGGACAACCGAGACGACCAGCGAGGTCACGACAGCAACCAACAAGACCGGAAGAGCCATCACGATCACGATGGCAACGTGGTCAACCCCAACCTGCTGTCCCATCTCATGTCCATGCAGAACGTCTCTGCCGCCAACTCGTTGAGTTCCCTGCTGCCCGAAGACATGATCGAAATCGTCGAGGAACCCGAGGAACGCCCCGAGTCCCTGCCGGCTCAGATTGTGTCCCTGGATGGTCGGGCCGTACAGGTGACGGCAGAAGGTCGAATCGAAGCCGGAGCCCCTGTCGTAGGCGCGCATTATGAAGTGGTGTCCGTACTGGGCCAGGGAGGTATGGGGGTCGTGTGTCTGGCCCGCCAACAGGCTCTGGGCCGCAACGTTGCCCTCAAACTCATGCGTCGCCCCAGGCCCGGCGACCGCAAGGGACGTCAGCGGGTCGCGCGGTTCATCAGCGAGGCGCAGATGACCGGACGGCTCGACCATCCGAACGTGGTTCCCGTATACAATCTCGCAGTGGATGCCTCGGGGCAGCCATTTTACACCATGAAGATGGTTCCTGGCACGAGTTGGCAGGACCTGCTGGACCCGACGAAGGAAGAGGACTCGAAGCAACGCAAGGAATTGGAAGACAAGGCCGCGTCCATGACCCTCGAAGATCACCTGGCCATCCTGGACAAGGTCTGCAACGCGGTGGCCTATGCGCACGCCAAGTCGGTTCTCCATCGGGACATCAAGCCGGCAAACGTCATGCTGGGAGAATTCGGCGAGGTGCTACTCGCCGACTGGGGCCTCGCCATTGCCTTCGGCAAACAGAACCCCTATGTGCTGGACCCGAAACGAGAGGTCAAGCTGGCCGGCACACCGGCCTACATGGCGCCCGAAATGGCTCGGGGACACATGGACAGGATTGGACCGGCGACGGACGTCTACCTGCTGGGCGGCATCCTCTATCGCCTCCTGGTGGGCGAGGCGCCCCACTCCTCCAACGGAAACATTGTGAATGCGGTACGCGATGCGGCTTCGGGCAAGGTCAAGGCGCCCTGGAGCTTTCCCGACCGACAGGTGGACATGGAGCTTGCCGCCGTCTGCATGAAGGCCCTGGCAACCGACATGCGCGATCGGTACCAAACAGTGCCCGAATTCCAACAGGCCCTGTCAGACTACCGCACCCATTCCGAGTCGCTGCGGATCACAAACAACGCATCGCAGCAACTCGATGAACTCGTCGCACTGACCACGAACCACGACAGGTCCGCCCAAAGCTGGACAGAGGCATGCGAACCAACCCAGACGCATCGAAAGCATGACGACACCGATGCGCGACACGACCACGGCGCTGATGTGACGAGCCGTCGCGATGGCAATGCCCACGAGTCCGACACGGTCCATGACGGGCCAGCAGTGGCGAGCAAGGAACACGTTCGCACACGCAAGGACGATTTCGAACGTGCGCTCCTGACGGTCGCCGCACGTCCCATGGATGATTGCGAGGCAGCCAAAGCCTATGCGTTGGCAGGACAGAGTGCGGGCGCCTTTCGACAGGCCCTGGCCCTTTGGACCGACAACCTCCGGGCACGCCGCGGACTCATCCAGAGTCTGCAGCTTCACTTCACCATCGCTGTGCGACAGGGTGACCTCACCCTGGCCAGGCACGCCTTGGAAGAACTCAAACAGTCTCTCGCGTCCAGTTCCGTCAAGACGAACACCGTGGACCGCCATCGAATGGCATCCATGCAGGAGCGGCTCGATCGAGAGGTCGCCCGAACAAAATCACAGCGGGCCAGAATGCGCTGGCTCCGACTGCTGGCCACGAGTATGACCATCGCCATCCTGGCCGGGCTCGCCATCATTTCGTACCTGCTCCTGCGCCAGGCCCGACTGGTGAGCCGACAGAACAGACTCGTCCGCAACAACCTCGTCATGAGTCGACAGCGGGTCAAAGCCATCCACCAGGCTCTGCTTCTGTCGGACCGACTGCGCCGGACCAGTTTCGCCAAAACCGTGGCGACCAGGGCCAAGGTCCTGTCTCAATACCTTCGAGGCATCGAACAACTCGACAGCCAATACGCTCAGATCGCCGGCCACATCCTTTCCATGCCCGCCAATCAGGTGCCGTACCGACCCAGGACCAGGGCGAAACGCAAAGGGTACTATCTCGACCAGGACTATGCCTCGTCCAGGACGCGACCAGATAACATGGTGGCGGACCCACGGTACGGCCGCGCCGTCTCTCTGTCCCACGGCACGGTCAAACTGGCCCCATGGGCACAACGACGCAGGCGCCTGCGCAAGGCAGCCCTCGATGATATCTGGCGACTGAGCCGACTGTCCAACCTCTTCGCCTCGGTGCATGCAAGCAGGAAGGACATCGTCTGGACCGTGTTCGGCACGAAGACCGGTGCGCTGCTCTCCTTTCCCGGGTTTCGTCGATACGGTCGCCATCCCGACTACGACCCGACCAAGAGGCCCTGGTACCGTGCTGGAATCCGGTCCGGACACCCGATCTGGAGCAGACCCCACATCGACGCGGCGGGCCACGGTGTGCTCGTGACCTGCGTCCAGCACTTCGTACGATCGGGACGAATCGCCGGAGTCGTTGGGATCGAATTGACCATGAAATCCATCCAAGAACATCTCGTCGAGGACGATGAACTGGGACCAACGCAACAGGCCCAATCGACCGGGACGCACCAGGCTGCCCGGACGACTGAAAAAACCAAGGCGCTCAGTGCTACCCGGACGACTGAAAACACCAAGGCGCTCAGTGCTGCCCGGACGACTGAAAACACCAAGGCACTCAGTGCTGCCCGGACGACTCAAACGTCCCGAACGATCACCAGAGCGCTGCTCCTGCTTCGAGACGGCAGCATCCTCGTGGACACGACCTACTGGACCGGATCGACCCATTGGAAGAAGGCCTTCGCCATGAAGCACGTCTACGACCTGGAGCCGACATTGGCCAGGTACGGCGCCGACGCCCTCGCGCACCGAATTCCGCACAACGAGGCTCAGGTCCTCCACACGCAAACCGGCCCTGTCCTTGCAGCCTATGCGCCACTTGGACATCCGGACTGGACCCTCGTGGTGCTCAGCCCGGAATCCGCACAGGCCGTGTGGAACCGTGCCGCCCAGTCTTCCTATCAGGCCCGATGACTCGAACCACCTACGAGGCAACCCGCCGGCCATGACGCTCATTCAGACCCTCGCCATCCTCTTGTCCGGCTACGTCGCCTCCCAGGCCCTCGTCCACCTGGGCCTGTACCGCGAACTGCTCGAAATCCTGGTGCGGAGATCACGAGGGCGGCCGGCCCTGTTGCTCCTTGCGATCCTCGGTGGATCGTCGGCCCTTTCCCTGGTGCTACCCAATGCGTTGACCGTGCTGACCCTGCTTCCCCTCGTGGCGCTGCTCTTGCACAACGAGGGCGACCAAAGGACCGACGCAGGCCTCGCCACCATCCTGGGGCTGGCCGTGCTATACGGTGCCAACATCGGAGGCACAGGCTCCCTGCTCGGCTCACCGGCAAACCTCTACCTGCTCGTTTCCCTGGGGGTCCTCGACGTCCCGGGGCGCCAGGCGGTTCAGTTCGTTCCCTGGCTGATCTTCGGCATCCCGCTTGCGGCCCTCCTCGTCCTGGCCGCCTGGGGCATCCTGTGGACCTGGACCCCGGCGTCCACCCGACAGGCCCTGGCGAACATGTCGGTCGATTCCCTTGCAGCCGGCCATCGCCTCCATTCCCGAGAAGGGCCGCCGTCACCCACTGACACGTCCAGCGAAGCCACGAGGCACCGCCGCCATCTCGGCCTCCTGCTCGTCGGCGCCTTGGCGGCCACCCACTTCGTCGCCATCGGCCTCCTTGCCGCCTGGTTTCCGCAGCCTCTCGCCAGACTCGTCCTGCCGAAATCGCTCGGCGCATCCATCGTCGTCGTCCAAGCCGCCGACCTGGCCGCCGTGATCCTGGCTGCCGCCACGGCCATCGTCTTTCTATGCATTCCCTTCCGGACCGATCCCAACCACCCCCCGACAACGCCGACCCACCGGCAGACCCTCATCCACGCGACCGACCTGTGGCGAGGCCTTCCCATGCGAGGCGTGTTGCTGGCCGGATTCGCCATCGCCATCCTGTTCGCCGTGGCCAAATTGGGAGGTTCTCGGCTGCTCGAAGCCACGGTCGCAGACCTGCTTCCTGCGAACACATCCCCCAACCTCGTCCTGTTCGGGCTGACCACCCTGGCCCTGTTCGCCACCGAAATTCTGAACAACACGACCGTCGCCACGGTCCTGTTTCCCATCGTGCCGGCCCTGGCCTCGACCACCCATCTCGATCCCGTCCCCACGGCCATCGCCGTGTCCATGGCGAGCACCTGCGCCTTCATGAGCCCGCTGGCCACACCGGTCAACGCCCTCGCCTTCGGATCCATCCCTCACATCCGCATCCGAACCATGGTCACCGCAGGCCTGGCCATGAATCTGGTCGCCGCCCTCCTCATCACCCTTTGGGCTGCCACGGTCGTACCCGCAGCGCTGACCTCGTAACCTCGCCCTGACTGCATGGAGGATTCGGCGCTCTGACGTCGCGCTTTCGCTGCATTCGTGTCGATTGCTTCCCCCCCTCATCATCCAACGCCAAGCAGACCTGCGCGCTATGCCACTCGGGCAGCCGTCCCGCCACGGCATGCCGCCGGGGCTTCGGGTTGTACGTTTCGGTCGGCTGTGATTCACTACGGGCTGAAAGGAAAGGGCAAAGGGACGATGGCCTGGGGACGGATTCGAGGTGCAAGGCATGAAACGGCTTCGTTTGGACCTGCTCCGGTATCGACCGGTCGCCTGGCTCGTCAAGAAGAAGTTCTTTCCTCTGGGCGTGCAGGTCCTCGTGTTGGGGATCGTGCTGGCGGTGGCTGCAATCGGGTGGGGACGTGGAGTGGGGATGGACGCCAGCGAACTTCTCCTCTTCCGGAAGACGAACTTGGCGACCCTGCTCGTCTGGGGCCTGTGGTGGCCGGCCATGATCGTGGCCGTGGTTCTTGTGGGGCGGGTCTGGTGCGCCGTCTGTCCTTTAGAGTTGGTCAATAGGTTCGCCGATGCCCTAGCCCGCAAAGTGGGATGGCGACGGGCGGCGCTCGGGCCCTTCCTGCGGGCGGGTTGGATCATGCTCGCGGGCTACGTGACCCTTCAAATCCTGGTCGTGGTCGTAGACCTCCATAGGATGCCACACTATTCGGCGGTGGTGATCGTCAGCCTCATCGGGGCGGCCTTCCTATCGGGTCTTTTCTTTAAGCATCCCCGATCCTTCTGCCGGGCTTTCTGCCCGGTCGGGGCGCTGCTCTCTGCCTACGGGCGGCAAACGGCGGTCCAGCTCGAAGTCCGGGACGACGACGTCTGCGCACGATGTGAAACCAAGGACTGCATTCGAGAGAAGAACAGGTATCGTCTCGATGCCAGGAGCTGTCCCTCTCTGCTAAAGCCGTTCGATCGGGGGCCGTCTGACGGATGTCTCGTGTGCCTCCAATGCGCCAAGGCATGTCCCCACGACAACGTGGGCTTCGGGCTTGTTTTGCCCGATGCTCCCATCCGCCGCAAGAGCTTGTTGGAGCCGTTCGAAGCGGGGTTCATCTTGATGGCGGCAGGTTTTCTGGTCCACGAGACGACAGAGCACATCGCCTGGATGGATCGGGCCTTCACGGCCCTGCCGCACCGACTTGCACCGGCTTCCGTCCCGTGGCATTGGGTGGAGGGAGCCTGGTACCTGTTCGTCTTTCCATTGTTCGTCTGGACGGCGGTTGTCGTGTCGGTTCGGTTGGTCCGGGGGGGCGGACCCTGGGGGAGGACGATTCGGGCTGCAGCCACGGGGGCGGCTCCCCTCGTAGCGATGGCCCACTTGGCAAAGGCGCTTTCCAAGATAGGCGGTTGGGCGGCGTATCTGCCCGGCGCTTTGGTGGATCCGTCGGGACTGACGACGTTTCGTGACATCACGGTCGGGGCGACGTCGGCACCGGGGCCCCTCTACGGCTTGGGTGTGTTGGGACGGCTCGTCCTGCCCTTCTTCCTTGCGGTGGGGTGGTGGGCCTGGCGCTGGATCGGGAGACTGCCAGAGCAGGACAGGGCGCCTGCCAGGGGAGGATGGCTCCTCGGGCTTCTTCTCTTCGGGGTGATCTTGGTCTCGTGGGGGCTGACGGCGTGACGGGCCGTTCGAGTTGGGAGCGAGACGGCCGAGGGGGGAGCTAGACATACAGACTGACGGTAGAGTCGACCACGAAGGTCACATCGTCCCTGAGGAAGGTCACATCGTCCCTGAGGCATGTCTTGGGTTGGACTTCTATTTCCACATCGAACCCCTCGTCGAAGTACGACTTGAGATTGACCGACTCTGTGTCAAGAGAAATGCTCGAAGCCACGGTCGTACCCGCAGCGCTGACCTCGTACCCTCGCCCTGATTGCATGGAGGATTCGGCGCTCTGACGTCGCGCTTTCGCTGCATTCGTGTCGATTGTCTGACTGCATTTTTTCCATGACAAGGGCCCAGATACTTCGTTAGGCTGCAAAATGAAGCTTTTTTCGATATGAGACGAAAGCCATTTCCGGATACGGAGGCGTCATCATGCTCAATTCCAGAAAAACTCGTTCAACAACCCCATGGAAACTCGTTACCATCGTCGCATTCACCGTGGGCCTGACAGCAGGCGGCTGCTCATCGAAGAAGAAAAACGCGAATCACACAACCACGTCACAGACAACGACGGCCAAGGCAGCAAAGACAGCCCAAGGCCATGCAGGCATGCCGTCCAACCTCACAGAGCCGGAGTGGAAACATCCCAAACCATTGCCCTCCGACTTTCTCAAGAAGTGCCCAGAAGGATGGTATGTGCCGAAAGATACGACCAAGTATCGACTCATCCACCTCGTCAACAACTACAGCTCCTGCTTCGTGCTCAAATATTACAGGCATTCGATCCTCCAACAGGAGGACCGAAGACGCTTCTTTGCCCAAAAGGGTCCGCTCGGCGACATCTGCCTCCGGCCACCAAACGGCAAGTACTCGTGCCAGAAGGGCAAACTCACCAAGGGGACCCATATCTATTAGGAAGCTGTTCAAAATAGGGTTGCCAATTTGGGGCGTCGAGGCACCCGTCTGGCACGAAGCGACGAGGGCGCGTACCGGGTGGTACGCAACCGAGGAGCGACAAAACCAGGCGGGATGAATCGGCGTTCCAGATGGAAGATTAATTCTGACCAGCCTCCCTAGGGCCGCCATTGCAAAACGAAACGACGGAAACGAACCGACAGCAGGTGACAGCCATGACCATCTTCACCCTCGTCGCGACTCTGCTTCTCCCGATCGCGCCACCGACCCCGGCACAAACGATCGGGCAAAAAGGAGCGAGAAGCCGTCCTGCCGTCGGGGCAGCAACTTCCAAGGTCGGCGAAGACCGAACACCATCGGCCCTCGGCTCCCCTGCCCTCTCGACGTCATCGTGGTTTCGGCCGCACCTGCCCGACCCGCTCTACCCGTTTCGGCCCTACGCGTCGCAGAAGGAACGACCGGTGCGCCGGATCGATCGGATCCTGTATCCGACCATCGGATTTCCAGTCCTCGTGGGCTGCGGTGGTCGCTTTCAGGTGTGGATCCGTGATCGACTGACGGATCGATCACGAGCCGTCGACCGCACAGCCTGGCATCTCGTCCTGGCGACCAACGAACGAGGTGGCCAGCGCTACCGGCTCACCGTCCTGTCGGTGCAGCGGGTCCATGGAAATCTGTATCAGATATCGGTGCGCATGCCGGCCGACACGGCCGACGACGCCTTTCATCTCGAACTGACCGACCCGCAGGGCCGACACGATCGTCAGAATCGGTCCGTGCGCGTGCTGTGCCCCATTGCCCGACACTTTCGATTCGTGATCATGGCGGACCATCAACTCTGGGACCCCTCCTGGAAGTTCAAGCCCGGCCAAAAAAACAATGGCACCTATCCCACCTGGGGGCAGAAGGACCTCAACAAGCGCATCACGCGCCAAGGGTTCGCCGAGGTGGAACTCCTCGACCCGGCCTTCGTCCTGTACATGGGCGACCTGGTGTTCGGTCTGGACTATGCGCGCGAGTATCCCATGATGCACGATTGGTGGAAGCACCATCGGTTCGTGAGCTTCATGGTGCCGGGCAACCACGACGGCTACGCGCGCTACACGATCAAACTCAAAGGAAACCTCATCCGCATGGCGCAGGCGGCGACCTCCTGCCGCTCGGTCTTCCCACGCCATCGAAGCTGGACCGCAGTGTTTCGCTACCTCGCATGTCTCTATCGGGACATCAAAGACGTACTCTTCGACAACCTGGTCCACGACGGACTGGTGAGCTACGTGCGCACCTTCGGGCCGCCCTACTATTCGTTCGACCTGGGCCGCTACCACTTCGTGGCCCTCAACACCTATGACGGCACGAATCGACGACGCCACGCCTTCTCCCTGTGGATCCCGTTCAGGGGCCTCAAACTCGGGGCTCCGGCCGTGGACAACTACGGCGGCTACCTGTCGTTGCGACAATTCGCCTGGCTCAAAAAAGACCTGGCTCGTGCCGCTGCCGGACACCAGACCATCGTGTTCATCGGACACCAGGACCCGAGGGGCAACCGAACCGGTCGGCGCTACGATGTCAACAACCCCTTCCCCACCGACCCCATCAGCGCGGGCCATTTCGAAGAATGGAACTACGACAGCAAACGTTGGGACTCGAATCCCAACGACGCCCGAGGCGTCGAGGCCCCCAGGCACAACAGCGCCACCGAGTTACTCCGCCTCGTGGCCCGATACGGGTCGTACTATTTTTCTGGCCACATCCACAAAGACGACGTCCAGCTCTTTCGCCCAGGCGACGACATCGCCGACGGGATCAAAGCCAGACATCAAATCGTATTCGTCCGCACCACGACCGCCGCCGCCGGTGTCCGCGACGACGGGTACTGGGGCTACCGACTCGTGGAGGCATCGCCGGCGGGCACCCTGGACGTGTCGCCCTATGACCGGAAGCTCGGCATGTCGTCCGTCCCCGTGGGCAACTTCTGGGTCGAAACCAGACCCGCACGTCCGGCCCCGACGCGCATCCTGCACAGCACGCTGCCTCGATCCTTGAAAGTGACCCTGCGCTACCGACTCACCTACAGCGCCCATCGCGGGTATCGGTTCGTGACCGCCGAAGGCCGGGAACTCAAACTCGAATCCCTGTTCGTGGACCCGAACACGAACCTGGCGACCTACCTCGTGGCCGCCGCCCTGCCCGACACGAACGGCCGGTTTCCCGTGTTGCCGCACATGGACAAAACTCTGGAGGTCCGCACCAAGGTGGCTTGGAACAACCGACCTCCCAAGCCTGTCGTCCTGCTCACCTCGCGGCCCACGGGGAGCGTGGCCATCGGACCGAACCGTTCCGATCGCGCCATCCACCTGCCCGCCGGTACCGCGATACGCTTGGATGCCTCTGCCAGCAAGGACCCAGAAGGCCGACCGCTCCTCGCGTACCGATGGGCTGTCTGCGCGCTCGAACCCCAAAGGCCCACCATGACGTCGCGCGACCAGACAGACTCGTCCGGCCACAACGCGCGAATCGGCCCGGCCGGCTCCGCCTCACCGGCCCTGGCCCGGCCGGCGGCCGGGCAATCGAAGCACCCTCGCCCGAAACGGGCCGCTGCGGTCTGCATTCCCTTGTTGCACTCCCGTGCCAAAAGCATCGCCTTCCACGTCAGCCAACTGGGGACGTACCAGGTCATGCTCACCCTGTACGACGATCGCGGCGCCAGATCGTCGATGCACGTCACCATCCTGGCTGAAGCGCCTGCCATGGCGCCCCGAAAGCCTGGTTGTGGCTGTTGTTCGGCATTGCCCGCTCGATCCGCTCTTCCAGCGGGTCTGGCCCTTCTCCTTGCCCTCGCCGCCGGGTTGCTGGTCGTTGTGGTCTGGCGCAGAAAAAGACGATATAATGGGCGGGATGGAAATGACACCGGTCAGGAGGCATCAGGACATGGGCATGACGACACCTTGGGGAACGACCAACCACGGGACGAAGAACAACGGAATTCCTGAACAGACAAACCAGGAGGACGAGGTGCCCCAGGCGGACCGGTCGCCCCGTGTGTGTCGTACGGGTCGCACAGGACGGACGGCCCTGGTCGCCCTTGTGCTCGCGACAGCCTTGGTTGGCAGTGCCGCCTGCAACGACAGCAGGACGCACAGCTCCACGAATCGGGACGCCGCCGTAGGAGACGCAACGGTCCACGATGGGGACGCAGCTCTCCTCGAAGACGCCAAGACCTCACCCGACGCCGGCCCCCTGCCCACGGTCTGCGAGCCCGACTTCGGCGCCGCTGACGTGTCCCAACCCGATCACGTGGTGGGCGACGGCTCGGCGACGAGTTGCACCGAGGCCGCTCTGCGCTCCGCGGTGAGCGCCGGTGGCGTCATCACCTTCGACTGTGGATCGGCCCCGATCACCATCACGGTCACGTCGCAACTCGAAGTGACGGCGGACACGGTCATCGACGGCGGCGACCTGGTAACCCTGAGCGGAAACTCTGCCACCAGAATCCTGGCAATTCCCTCGTCGTTCGAATTGGCCTCGCCCACCTTGACGGTCCAACACCTGACCCTCATCGACGGCCACAGCATCCGCGGCAACGACGACACGGACTCGGGGGGAGGCGCCATCTGGTCGCGAGGCGGAAACATCGTGATCGTGGGCTGCACGTTCCGAAACAACTCGGCGCCCGAAACGGGGCAGGACCTGGCCGGCGGCGCCATCTACAACGTGGGCAGCGGCCGGGTAGCCATCACCGATTCCTTGTTCGAAAACAACCATGCGAGCGACGGTGGGGCCATCGGCGTGCTCCACGCTGATCTTGCCATCTACAACACGATCATCACCGGCAACCGGGCCACGGGAACGGGCGGCAACCCGGGAAACGGCGGCGACGGCGGCGGCATCTACTCCGACGGCACGAGTCAAGACGAGTCCCTGTGCGCCGTGGTCCTGACGAACAACCAGGCGAACAAGGCGGGCGGCGGTATGTTCCGCGTCTCGAACGACAACGTGGGCACCATGACCTTCGACCGTTGCACTATCTCGGACAATAGCTGCCCCCCTTCGGGCGACGAAAAAACCCAGGGAGGTGGCCTTTTCCTCATGGGCCTCAATATCGACATCCGATCCACGACCATCTCGGGCAACAGCGCATCAGGGTCCGGCGGCATGTTCATCAGCCGACAGACAACCTTGAACATGACCAACTGCACCGTTGCGAACAACACGGCCCTGACGAGCCTCGCCGGCGGCCTGTTCATGTCCGCTGACATCCAGGGTACGATTTTGAACTGCACCTTCTCGGGCAATGAAGCACCCGGCGAGGTGGCCTTTGCGGGCGCGACCGTAGGCGGACCCAACGTGGTGCTCAAAAACAGCGTCATGGCGTACAGCGTGGCAGGAAACGGCTGGAATCCCATCACCTGCCGCGACGAAATGCACGACGGCGGCGGCAACATCCAATGGCCCGTGGAACGATCCGGAGGCGGCTCCGACGACCCGGACGCCCTGTGCGCCGCAGGAGCCCTCATTCAGGATCCGAAGCTCGGCGACCTGGCCGACAATGGCGGGCCCAACGAAACCATGATGCCCGCATCCGACAGTCCTGCCATCGGCCTGGGGCAGGACTGCCCAGCCAAGGACCAGCGCGGTCAATCCAGGCAGGCCGCCTGCACCGCAGGCTCAATCGAGATCCAGTAACGACGACCATGCGAAGGCTTGGACTCCACCGCACGTCGAGTTGTCCCGCCGACCCGATGCCCACAATGGATGGGCGTGGGTCGTGATCGTACCGGTTGCCCAAGGCGGTGACAAGGACGCGATGCTTCTCGAAGCAGGGGGGGGCAAGGTCCAGCGCCCAGATCTGCGCTCCGCTGTTTCTCGTGTCATGCAGGATCGTACAGCCCAGGTCACCGAGCCGGTCCGGGCTGTACCGCACGTCATCCCCCGCGGTCATCACCCCAAACATGAACGTCTGGCCCGCCTGCTGTGCCGGTTCGAGCGCCTTACGAAAACACCCCGAAAAGAGCCAACAGTTTCGTCCAGCCCATGAGCAAAGGAATGAGCACGGCTGTCCGGATCACAAACAGGACCACGAGGTGGCGAAACCGGATGGGCACCTCGCGAAACATGTCCACCATCATGGGGCCGACGGAGGAAAAAAAGATGAGCTGCGAAACCGACAGGACCGCGATAAAAAATCGACCCTGCATGGACGCGCCCTGTGCGAGCAAAGCGGGGATGTACATTTCGGTGATCCCGGCCAGACTCGCCTGTGCCAGCAGGGACGGATGCGCAAACCCGGCCAGCGCATAGAGGGGCTCCAAGGGCCGACCGAGCCAATGGAATACCGGGGTGTGGCGGGCCAAAAGAAGTGCGGCCGTGCCCACCGCCAAAATGGTGCCCAGGATCGTGGATGCCAAGAACAGGCCGTCGACGGCGGACCTGCCCATGGCCCGCACGATCCCCTGACTGCGCCCTGCCCGTGCCGTCCCAGCCGACCAGGCCCGACGCCATCGAGACGAACCCGATGCCGAACCAGAGGGGACCAGGTCATCTTGGTCTGTCGATGAATGCCTGGTCAACTGTTCATTCGACGACCTGCCCGCCAACGGCGCAGTCCCGTCGATAGTCCGCTCTGGAATAGAACTCGTGGGCCAGATGCGAACCATGATCACGGCCGTCAGGTGAATGGCCACGAAGTAGGTGCCAACGATGAGCGCAAACAACGGCAGGAGGTGAAGCGTCGAGGCCACCACGGCCACGAATCCCATGCTCACCGTGGAAAAGCAGGTGGCAATGACAAAGGCCTGACGTTTCGTGTACAGCCCCTGCCGCATCAGGTTCCGAGTCAGGTAGAGCCCAACCGAATAGCTCCCCATCCAGCTCGTCAGGTCGTCGAGCGCCGACCGACCCGGCAGGTGATACAATGGACCCATGACCGGTTCTGCGAGCACGCCCACGAACTCCAGGGCGCCGAAGCCGGCGAGCAAGGCGAGGGCCGCGGCGCCCAAAGGAATGATGACCGCCACCGAGGCCATCAGAATGTTCCACATGAGGGTTCGGGCCGCAGGTTCGGTCAGCCACCAAGGACCGATTCTGAAAAACATGGAAACAGCGACCAGCGCCCCTGCCACCCTGAGCACCACGAAAAGCGGTGACGCTGCAAAATCCTTGTGTCTGGATCCAAGCAGCCGCTTCGCCGACGCGCCCACCGGACCAGGCGCCACGGCCGCAAGCGTCGCGAGCGCACCAACCAGGATCAACAAGAAGCCGTAAAAGGACACGCCGGTGGGCCAGCCATGGGGCACCACCTTGACCGCCACGTCGAAGGGCACCGTGCTGCGACCCCGGTAGGATACGGGTGCAAAGAAAAACAGCGCACCGACAAGGGATGCGGCCAGAAAACGGGCCGCCGCCCGCCTTCGGGAGCTTGTGGGACCTTGCATCGAATCATGGATTCGAGTCACCAAACGACTCCTATGGCTTCTGGCTGTGCAGTTCCACGCTGCGGCGGGCCGTGTCCACGGACAGATACTCGAAACGCCCCCGGCTGCACGAGCCCGTGTTGACGAACAGGCCTGATTCCAGTTCGATGTGCTGGGCCACGTGCGTATGGGCCATGCAGACCAGGTCCACAGCCTCGCTCGTCAGGATCCGTTCTGCCGCGTCGAGGTATGGATTGGGATGTCCGGCGTACCATCGGTGCTTGACGGCCACGTCGATCCGCTCCCCAAAGTCAGCCAGCACACCCAGACCGGCGAACCGGAGTCGACCCACGGTCCAAGTGCTCATATGCGACAAAGTAATGTGACGGTTCATCACGTCATCGAACTGATGCCCATGGATGCAGAACAGACCGAAGCCGTCCTCACGGATGGTCACCGACTCCCTGGCGCCCAGGACCGGTCCGGCCACCTCGTCGTGATTGCCGTAGAGCAGGATATAGGGTGGTTCGCAGATCCTCGCGGACAACTTCGGGACACGACGGCGGGCGAGGGCGAGGTGCCTGCGCTGGGAGGCTGAGCCCCAAACGAGCCCCATCTGCGCCTGGTACACGTCCCCCATGAGCACGATGCGATCGTGGGTGGCCTCGAGTTCGTCCAGGAAGCGGAGGAACTCGTCCTCTCTGTGGCCGAAAATATCGGAACGCTTCCAAGGACCAATGTGGAAATCAGAAAGGGCTGCAATACGCATGAACGACACCCAGCAGCAAACCAAAGAGACCGTCGTTTCGTACCACGGCGTGCCCCGTTCTTGAAACCATAAAAATGAAACGCAGGGACGTCGTGTGGGTCACAAGCTCCGGGCATGCACGGCCAAGCGCTCCGGATCACCGATACGGTCCAGATGGTTGGGGTGATCGAAATGATGGGTGCGATCGAAAGACTGCCAGGTACGAAAGACAGCCAGATGCGAAAGACTGCCAGGTGCGAAAGACAGCCAAGTACGAAAGACAGCCAAGTACGAAAGACTGCCAGGTGCAGACTACCGTCTCATGGTCTGGCGACGCCTGCGGCGCGCCATCATCGCCATGCCGAGCAGGGCCAGGAACAGGGGCCATGCCCCCGTGACCGGAACCGTGCTGCAGCCGATGGTATTGGAAGTCTGTACGGTCCCTCCCGAGGTATGGACCTCGACCGAATCCTGAACATCACCGACCTGTGCGGTGACCGTGGCCGTCTTGCCCGAATCATAGGTCGCCTCGAACAGGTCACCTTCGCCTGTTTGTTCCACGTTATCCACGGACCAGTGGGCATCCACGCCGAAAATGTCCCGGTCCTGGTCATCCAAAGCCCTCGCCATGAGATAGAACGTATCGTCTTTTTTCAAACCGTCGGTCGATTCCGCATCGATCTCCACCCTGGCGATGGCGGTCGCGTCCACTGACTCCACCGAGATTCTGCCCAGCCGGACGCCCCCCACCATGAGGTCCACGCTGTTCGTCTCGGCAAACCGGTTCGGAGACAGGGTGAGCCACTCTCGGTTCTCGAACAGAAACGTCGTCTTTGGAGTGGCGGTGAGGTCCTCGCTGGAACTGACCGGCTCCAAGACGCCGTTGCCGAACACGCGATGCCCTTCGTGATAGTAGAGCACCTCGAAGGTGCCGGTCCCTCGAATCAGAATCTGAACCGTATCGCCGTCCGTGAGCACAGGGGCGTCCTGCTTCATGATCTTCTTGAGGCCCGCATGGACGAGTTCGATGCGGTCGGGAGCCTCGACCTGGACGGTTCTGGTGGTCACGAGCTTGCCCGCGTTGTTCAGGATACGAAGGTCCGCCGTTCCGGGCGAAACAGCCTCGATGGGCACGTAGAGGGTGTTTCGATCCTCGTACGGCTTTTCCTGCCCCACCGAGATCACGGACGAATCAGTCGACTCCACCTTCCACCCGACGACGCTGTCCCCGCCATGGGTCACCATGATGGTCGGCTTTGCCCCCACGACATAGGGCGTGTGCAGGTGGGCCTGAAACAATTCGAACTGCAAATCGTCCGTGACCCTGGTCGAATGGTGGTCACAGGCAGCCAGCATGCCCGTCACCATCGCAGCAAGAGCAAGAACCATGAGCAAAGACCTCGTCTGACGTTTCATCTTGGACCTCCTCGATGCGCATCCGGTTCGATTGTAGGCATCTGGAGCAAGACGTAGAGCAAGAACGATGCCACGTAGTCTGTCGAGCCCTCGATTCGCAGCCACGGCCACGTCCAAGCGCCTCGTGGCGTCCTGGGCGAGGTGCTGGTCCGGTCGGGATCGCGACATTTCTGTCCGATGAAGTCGGACCCAATTCATTGTGACACCGAACGTTCCACCGAGTCGTGGCTCCTTCTTCGCTCGGTGACCGGAACACTTCAGTTCGTCTCCAGTATTTTACCCACACCCGGACACTTCTTACTTCTTTGCCCCTGATCTCGTCACCCCATGACCCGACGACCCGACGATTGAGGTGGCTCTCTCGGGGTTGACGCGGAATGCGTTGTCATCTTACACCTGAGCCACTGATGGAGCCATGCCGCGAGGAGGAAATGTGAGAGCAGAGCACCGAGATAAAAATGCACATCCGGGTCGAAGAAGCTGCACCGCCGCCGGTCATGCTGCCGCGAAGGATGACGAAAAGATTCGGGACCGTCCCGACTACGTTCGTCGCCGCTGCGGCGAGGTCCTGCGTACACTCTACGCGGCCCAGAAAGACGTCGCGGCATACGTGGCCATCTCCGAAGAGACCGGCCTCACGGCAAAGGACTGCCACGCCATCGCCAGGCTCGTCGTGACCAAGCGCAGCCCCAAACCGCTACAGGAGTGTGTGCCCGGCCGCTGAGCCGGTATGGGACACGGAGACAGTATGAAACGATGTTATGCTGACGAAGGGAGCCACACGCTCCAGGCCGCACTAGAACGCATGAACGCGGATGATCTCAAAAAGCTGGCCAAACACACCAGGCAGAAGGTCCCCACGAGGAAGGCCGACATCGCCGCCGTGATCATGCGATACCTCGAAGGAGAGGGACTGCAGATGGTCTGGCAGTGCCTCGACGAGCTGCAGCAGGCGGCCGTGGCCGAGGTGGTTCATTCGAATTCGACCCTTTTTCAAGCCGATCAGTTCCAGGCCAAGTACGGTCGCCATCCCAACTGGGGCCATGCCGACACGTATGGATATCGTCACATCCCGTCGCTGCTGGGTTTCTTTTTTTACGGTATGGAGATGCCCGACGATCTCAAGGCGCGGCTCGCTGCCTTCGTTCCCAAGCCTGCCCCGGCGAAGATCAAAACGCTTGCGGAGGTTCCCGCAGTCTACGACCTACCCTACTCCCGATGGAATTCGAAGACCAGGACCACAGAAGAAGGCACCGAGGAGATTCCGCTCGCGATTCACCAGACTGAGTTGGTCGCCCAGCGAGAGCTGCACTCGGTTTTGCGTCTTGTCGATTCGGGCAAGGTCAAGGTCAGCGCAAAGACCCGACGGCCATCGGCGGCGACCGTCAAGACCATCACGAACATCCTCGAGGACGGCGACTACTACCCGGTCCTCCCCGTCAAGAGCAAGTGGCATAATGAAAATGCCGGTCCGATCCGCGCCTTTGCCTGGCCGCTCATCGTACAGGCCGGAAAGCTTGCGCAGCTCTCCGGCTCCAAATTACAGCTCACCACGGCGGGCCGAAAGGCGCTTTCGGAACCGGCCGCCGAGACGATACGCAAACTCTGGTCCAAATGGATCGACACGCCCATCATCGACGAGCTTTCACGCATCGAGTGCGTCAAGGGACGAACCGGCAAGGGGAAGCGCCAGATCACGGCGATAGAATCGCGACGGCACGCGATCGCCGACACCCTGGCCGAATGCCCGGCGGGCTCCTGGATCTCCACGAACGAGTTTTACCGGTTCATACGCGCCTCTGGCAACGATTTCACGGTCGCGCGTGACGTATGGGCCCTCTACATCGGCGACAGGCAGTACGGAGCCCTGGGCGGCTCTCAGATTCTGAATGAACGCTACTGCCTGGCGTTCCTGCTCGAGTATGCGGCCACTCTCGGGGTGATCGACGTCGCGCTCATCCCTCCCGCTGGTGCCCGGTACGACTACGGCAGCCTCTGGGGCGCGGACCACCTCGTCTACTTCAGCCGCTACGATGGGCTGATGTACTTCCGCATCACAGCCCTTGGAGCCTACTGCCTGGGCACTGAGGCCGCTTATCAGCCGCCTCCCGTCAAGACGAAGCCGGTGCTCAGCGTGCTCCCCAACCTCGAAATCACGGCCATCGGTACCGAGCTCGAGCCAGGTGATCGGCTCGCCCTCGACATCTACGCGACTCAGGTCTCGGATCGGGTCTGGCGGCTGGAGCAGACCAAGCTGCTCGCTGCCGTCGACGAGGGCCGTCCCATCGACGAGATTCGGGAATTTGTGACCGCACGCAGCGCCGTCGCGGTCCCCGATACTGTCACACGCCTGCTCGATGACGTCGCGGATCGAAGTACCAAGATTCACGATCGGGGCCTTGCGCGGCTCGTCGAGTGCGCTGACCCCGCCTTGGCAGCGCTCATCGCCAACGACTCACGCACCCGCAGGCACTGCCTGCTGGCCGGGGAGCGGCACCTGGTCGTGCCGTCGTCCTCGGAGGCGACATTCAAGCGCACCTTGCGCGAGGTCGGCTACATCGTGGCCATGGGTGAGGCGAAACCGGTGAAGCCTCGCAACGAAACCGATCGCAAGAAGGCAACGTCACAGTCGGCCGGGGCGTGACAAGTGACCGTGCATCCCGACAATGCTTTGGTCGTGCAGAGCGATCTCAGCGTGCTGCTGGACGTCCAAGCGCCGCGCGCCGATGAAGCCCGAGCGGCTCTTGCTCCGTTCGCTGAGCTGGTCAAGAGCCCCGAGCATGTACACACCTACCGCTTGACCCCGCTGTCCATCTGGAATGCCCGCGCGGCGGGCCTACCGGCCGAGCAGATGGTGGCGGCGCTGCAGGAGCACGCGCGCTACCCCGTACCCGAAAGCGTGGCGCAGGAGGTCCTCGACTGGGCAAAACGCTTTGGCCGTGTGGTCATCACCCGCGACGCCACCCGAGACGACGGACTTCTGCGATGCACCTGCGCGGACGAAGCGATAGCTGAGCTCCTGCACAGGGACCGTGCTGCAGGGGCCTATCTCACCGACCGGATCGATGCGAAAAGTTTCCGCGTCGCTCCCGGCAACCGAGGGATGCTGAAGCAAACCTTGGTCGCCGCCGGATATCCCGCTGAAGACCTGGCCGGCTATGTGAGCGGAGATACTCTTTCCATGTCGCTTCGTGATCGCACGGCGTCCGGCGTACCCTTCACCGTTCGCGAATACCAGCGACAGGCGGCCGAGGCGTTCTTCGCCGCCGGCTCGTCGCGCGGCGGCAGCGGGGTCATCGTGCTTCCCTGTGGCGCGGGCAAGACCATTGTCGGTCTCGCTGCCATGGAGATGGTCGGGCAGACAACGCTCGTGCTCACCACGAGCAGGACATCGATCGAGCAATGGCGCCGTGAGATCTGTGACAAGACGACTCTACGGCCGGATGAAATCGCAGAATACACGGGTAAGCAGAAGAACACCGGGCCGGTGACACTGACCACCTATCAGATCCTAACCTGGCGTCCGAATCGCGAGGCGGAGTTCCCCCACCTCGAGCTGTTTCGAGCGCGTTCCTGGGGGCTCGTCATCTACGATGAGGTTCACCTGCTGCCGGCCCCGGTATTTCGCGCAACCGCCCATCTGCAGGCGCGGCGACGACTGGGGCTCACCGCCACCTTGGTTCGAGAAGACAACCGCGAAGGAGACGTGTTCGCGCTCATCGGCCCCAAGCGATTCGACGTGCCTTGGAGAGACCTCGAACGTCAATCCTGGATCGCGAGCGCGACATGCGTGGAGGAACGCATCCCAATGACGTCGGATCGGCGAATGGAGTACGCCCTCGCGAACAGAAGGGCTCAATTCCGGATAGCCGCCGAGAACCCGGCCAAGATACCCCGACTCCGGCAGCTCCTCGACCAACACGTGGACGGCCGCGTGCTGGTCATCGGGGAGTACATTGCCCAGGTCGAAGCCATCGCCAACGAAATCGGCGCGCCTCTGGTCACCGGCAAGACGCCGCAGGCCGAACGAGACCAGATCTACCAGCGTTTTCGACGCAATGAGCTTCACTGCATCGTGCTCTCCAGGGTGGGAAATTTTGCCATCGACCTACCCGACGCCGACGTGCTCATCCAGGTATCGGGCATGTTCGGATCCAGGCAGGAGGAAGCCCAGCGGCTCGGCCGCATCCTGCGGCCCAAAGCAGACGGACGCGTCGCCCACTTCTTCACCCTCGTCTCGCGCGACACCCGCGAGGAGGAGTTCGCCCACCATCGCAAGCTCTTCCTCACCGAGCAGGGATACTCGTACCAGATCATCGTTGCCGACGACTGATAACCGGCATGACCCGAGTTCCCTGAACGACGTCAGCGACAAACCTGCTGGTCATGGCCCGACACGTGCTGGCGGACTCGCACGCATCTGCTCAGCGTGGACTCTCCCCGGAATCACCTGCCGAGACCACCGGGACGAGAGCTGGGGAATGCGCAAGAACCCCGTCTGCTGCGCCAACTGCATGATTTCCTCGGTCGAGTACGAATCGCGGCGCTGCTTTCGCCAATCGCCAGCGCCGGCCGGTCCCGCTGAGGTCCCACAAAACCCGACTTCTGGAATGCGACCTATCTCTTTTCGGTTGGGAGGGGAACTATCTCTTTTCGGTCACGACACATCGCGATATCATTGATTGGAGTGGACGACTCAATATGGCAGGGTCGAATGGAAATCCGTAACACTTCACAGAGCGCGGTTTTCCTGTGGGAGGCAATCATGACAAGACGTTGTAGCAAACTGACATGCACAGTGACATGCGATGGAAGGCGAACCACGCTGGCCCGAATGTGGGTTGGCATCTTGATGGCCCTAATATCCGTGGCCCTCGTCGCCTTTGCTGGGACCGGTTGTGGACCAAAGACTTCAGGCGGAACGTCTGGTGACGGCGGACTGGGCGACGGCGCAGCCGGCGACGATGCCGTGACGGTGGACGCGTCGGACCCAAACAGCGACGACGACGGAGACGGCTACACGGAAAATCAAGGAGACTGCAACGACAGCGATCCAGCGGTCCACCCCGCGCAGGACGAGATCTGCGGAGACGGACTCGACAATGACTGCGACGGTCACACGGACGGCGATCAGCCCGACGCGGACGGCGACGGATACGGACCCTGCCGCGGCGACTGCGATGATACGAAAACATCCGTGCATCCAGGTGCCGAAGAACTGGACGGCGACGGCGTGGACAACGACTGCGACGGGATCATCGATGGAGACTTCGACGGTGACGGATACACCGTGGCTGACGGCGACTGCAACGACCACGATCCGTTGTTGAATCCTGGGATCCCGGAAAACTGCTACGACGGGGTAGACAACGACTGCGACGGATACACGGACGGCGACGAACCAGACGCAGATGGCGACGGATACGGCCCCTGCCAGGGAGACTGCGACGACACGAATCCAAACGCGTACCCAGGAGCCCCGGAAATTGCCGGTAACGGCATCGACGACAACTGCGACTTCCTCGTGGACGAGGACATCGACGGGGACGGATGGACCGAGGCGAACGGCGACTGTGACGACGACAATCCGGACGTAAACCCGTCGGTCTTCGAGACCTGCGGCGACAACGTGGACAACAACTGCGACGGCTTGACCGATCAGAACTGTCTCAGCGCCTGTGACGTGGCGGACCTGACCCGATCGTCGGTGGGCTGCGTGTATTACGCCGTGGACTGCAACAACGATCCTGCCGAGAGCTACGACACGAGGGTGCCCTTTGCCGTGGTCGTGTCCAACACGGATTCGACGAACACGGCAACCGTAGTGGTACAGACACGATCGGGTGGCACCTGGCAAACCATCCAGACGGCAACCGTAGGGCCCATGAGCCTCCACGAATTCGACCTTCCGGATCGACACATCAACTACACGGGCATCAATCACACCGGTGCCTACCGGGTCGTGGCGGACCGACCCGTGATCGCCTACCAGTTTCAGCCCATCGACGGGGTCAACAGCTACACGAGTGACGCCTCACTGCTTCTGCCCAAAGGCGTGCTGGACACCTATTACTATGTCGTCGGCTGGGGCGTGGGGTACGGTCGCCCTCAGATCAACATCGTTGCGACCCAGGACGACACCACCGTGACCATCACCTCTACGGTGGGCACCGACGCCGGAGGCGGAGTGCCGGCGCTCAGCGCGGGCACCCCGTACCAGGCCCCGTCCCTCGACGAAGGGGACTACCTCCAACTCCAGGCTTCTGGTTCGACCCCGTTCAATGGAACGTACATCACCTCGGACAAGCCCATCGTGGTCTTCTCGGCGCACACCTGCGCCAACGTTCCCGGCATGGGCTGTTGCTGCGACCACCTCGAAGAACAGCTCTTCGGACTGGAAACCTGGGGCAACACGTTCGTCGCAGCCCGAATGCCCGTGCGCAGCCATGGAGCCGTCGAACCAACCATCTGGCAGGTGTTCGCCTCCGAAAATGACACCAATGTCAGCTTCTTGGCCGCTCCCGGCGTCACGGGGCTGCCAGCCTCTCCCCAAACCCTTCAGAAGGGTGGAGTGCTCGAGCTTACCGTTTCGGGCACCACGGCGCAACCAGGTGACTTTGTGGTCACGGCAGACAAGCCCATCCTCGTCATGGAGTATCTGTCGTCGTCGTATAACGTGAGCGGTGCATCGACCGCCGAGGCGGGCGATCCGGCCATGACCCAAATGGTCCCGGTGGAGCAATTTCTCGACAGCTACGTCGTGCTCGTGCCTTCGAACTGGGTGTATGATTACTTCATCTTGATCGCACCCAAGGGGGCCACCATCAACATGGACGGCACGCCGGTGCCGGCCACGGGTTTCATCGACATCACGGACGGAAACACCCCCGCACAGTGGTCGGTTTCCAGGATCACAGCGCCCGACGGCATTCACGTCCTGGACAGTGACCAGCCCTTCGGCATCGTGGTGCTCGGCTACGATGCATACGATTCGTATGCCTATCCAGGCGGCCTGAACCAGCAGATCATCAATCCAATCAACTGACTCGCACGCGAACAGGCCCACAGCAAAAACAACCGACAGCCCACCCAACTCGATATGGGTTGGATGGGTTGGACCGAACCCTTGTGGGCTCGTTCTCGTTCGTTGTTCCACTGCTGCGTTGTTCATTCTCGTTCATTGTCGATTTGCAATCCTTGCGACGACATTGTAGGCTTGCCCGGTCGATGCGCGCCTGGAACGCTGCGTACAAACAGGCAAAGAACTGGCGCAAACCAGTCTCTCGTGCCCCATGGAACTGAAAGGGTAGGACAACGATGCAGAACGGAACGTGGATACCTCGTCTCGATAGGAGCAGACGGAGCAGCAGCCCCACGGCGGGCCGAATCCTGACCACCTCCCTGGGGCTCCTGGCCATGACCGTCGCTTTTGGCGGCTGCCCCCATGGAGGCAAGGGGGTCATCGCCGCTCGGAGGCAAGCCGGCCCGTGGCACCAATCCTACGCCGTGTATTTCGACGACGAACTGGACCACCGATATCTGGTGGCCTTCGAGTCCGACGAACCCTTTGTGCAAAAATCGATGGAGCACCTCAAGGGCCGAATCCGACTCTCAGACACGGTGGCGGTCGGAACCGTCACGAACGTGGCCGACATGGTCCGTAGCGACGGCGCGACCCGACGCGGCGCCGTGGTTCAGGTGGAAAAGATGCTCAAGGGCGCCAAGGCGACCCTTCCCGACCAGGAACGGATCAGCCTGTTCATGTCCGAAGACCAACCGCAATTCGCTGCCGACGAGGTGGTGGGGAAAAAGGTCGTGGTCTTCTTGCGATGGCTTCCCGGATCGGGGATCGTGGCGTTCCACTGGCATGCAAACCTGGCAAACGACCGAATCCTGACCATCATCGGCGCCTCGCTCAAAAGGCTCAAGCACTGATCCCGGTCCGGCCGCCTCTGCCTACACGGATTCTGGCTGCCTTTATTCCCCCGTTGCACCTTCGTGACACGCCATGACCGGCACCTTCATCGCAGACCTGCACATCCATTCGAAGTACTCGCGGGCCACGAGCCCCAAGGCCGACCTGTTCCACCTGCACCAGTGGGCGCAACGCAAAGGCATCCGCGTGGTGGGCACCGGAGACTTCACCCATCCAGGCTGGTTCGCCGAACTCACCGACCAACTCGTGCCGGCGGAATCCGGTCTCTTTCGATTGAGAGACGACCTGGCCGCAGAGGCGGAACGTCAGGTCCCGGCAGCCTGTCGCGGACCGGTACGGTTCATGCTCGAAGTGGAGATCAGCAACATCTACAAAAAGGGCGACCGGGTCCGCAAGGTCCACAACCTCGTCTACATGCCGAGTCTGGACGCAGCAGCCCAATTCGACGAAGCGCTGGGTCGGGTGGGCAACATCAAGTCGGACGGGAGACCCATCCTCGGGCTGGACAGCAGAAGCCTCCTCGAAATGGTGCTTGAAACCGACGACGACGCCTACCTCATTCCAGCGCACATCTGGACCCCGTGGTTTTCGGTCCTTGGATCCAAAAGCGGGTTCGACCGCATCGAAGACTGCTACGAGGACCTGTCAGACCACATCTTCGCCGCAGAGACGGGCCTGTCGTCGGACCCGGCCATGAACTGGAGGCTGAGCGGTCTGGATCGCTACTGCCTCGTGTCGAATTCCGACGCCCACTCTCCGTCGAAACTCGCCCGGGAGGCCAACCTATTCTCCTGCGACCTGAGCTACGCCGCCATCAAGTCCGCCATGCAAACGAGGCAGGGCTTCGAGGGCACCATCGAGTTCTTTCCCGACGAAGGAAAATATCATTTGGATGGACACCGAAAGTGCGGCGTCCGACTGACGCCCGCACAGGCGCGCGAGCTGGGCGGCATCTGCCCGGTCTGCGGCAAGAAGGTGACCATCGGAGTGCTGCACCGGGTCGAAGAACTGGCCGACCGACCCGACGGGGCTCGTCCGGACGACGCATCCGACTACACGAGCCTCGTGGGTCTGGCGGAGCTGGTCGGAGAGGTGCTTGGTCGCGGCCCCCAGACCAAGGGCGTGCTCAGGATCTGCGAGGACCTGCTCGACCGGATCGGACCGGAACTCTCCATCCTGCAAGACATTCCCGAAGACGACCTGGAACGCGTGGCCGGCGACCTCGTGGCCGAGGCGGTTGGTCGCGTACGGCGCGGCCAGGTGATCAAGGAGGCTGGGTTCGACGGTCAGTACGGCCGAATCCGCGTGTTCGCCCGCGACGAACAAAGCGAACTATCCGGCCAGGGCAGCCTCTTCGCCGTCGATCCCACGCAGTCGGATGCCAACGCGACCCAGCCGCCCAGCCCGGCCGTTACCACCACCATGCCCCTGTTCGAGGCAGCAACCAAAGGCGAGGGACCAGTCCGCGACGCCGGGCCAGGCATGATCCGCCCTGGAGACCCGGGGGACCATGGTGACGTCCACATCGCCGCCAAAGGGCCGAACGAATCGACTGCCCATCGCCCCGCCCGCCTCGTCGCCAACGACACAGCCGAATCGCCGGCCGATCCAGCAGACCTGACGGCAGGGCTCACCGACGAGCAGGCAGAGGCGGTGACCCACCCGCCTGGGCCCCTGTGCATCGTGGCCGGCCCTGGAACGGGAAAGACCCGCGTCCTGACGAGTCGCATCGCATATCGGATCCAGCAGGGCACTGACCCGGCCTCCATCCTGGCGGTCACCTTCACGAACAAGGCAGCCCAGAGCCTGGCGCATCGTCTTTCACTGCTCGCTGGCGCCGCGTCCGATCAAGTGCGGGTCGCCACCTTCCACGGCTTCTGCATGGGCCTGCTTCACGACCAAGGTGAACGATTCGGTCTGGACGGCCCCCTAAAAATCGCGGACCGCCGTACCGGCCTGGGCCTGCTGGACCTGGTGCGCCCCGAGCTTCCAGCAGGCCGACGTCAGGACGTGCTCGACCTCGTGTCCAGACTGAAGCGCTCCATGATCCCGTTTCAGGACTGGACGGCCGCCGCGGTCGGGTTCGATGCCAATGGCGCCACCCACGATCCCAATGACGCCGCCCACGATCCCAATGACGCCGCCCGCGTGGCCAATGACGCCGCCCGCGTGGCCAATGACGCCGCCCGCGTGGCCGAACGAAGGGACGCGGCCCTGGCCTATCAACGAGAACTGGACCGGTTGCACCTGCTGGACCTGGACGACCTGGTCACCGTCCCGGTCCGAGTCATGACCAAAGACAGCGAACTCGTGTCCGAATTGCGCCATCGCTTCGCGCATCTGTTCGTGGACGAGTACCAGGACACGAGCCCGGTGCAGGAACGACTCGTGGAGCTACTGGGCCCAGACGACGCCGACGTGACGGTGATCGGCGATCCGGACCAGTCCATCTACGGATTCCGTGGCGCCGACCCAGAAGCCATCAAGCGCTTCGTGACCAGGCGCCCGTCTGCCACACGGTTGTCCCTCGACAGGAGTTTCCGCACGCCCGACCTCGTCTTGGACGCGGCCTCCCGGCTCCTCGAACCTGACGACCTGTTCCCTCCAGGCAACCAGCGATCCAAAACCCAGCAACC
>JAGGXR010000018.1 GCA_021162935.1 Deltaproteobacteria bacterium | reverse complement strand
TCTCTGCGCCTCCTGAGGGTTTGGGGCGCGGCGAAGGACGGCGTCTGGGCCGTCGGTTTGGCGGGCACCATCCTTCACTGGAACGGGTCTGGGTGGTCGAAGGTGACCTCCGGCACGTCTGAGCGCCTCCTGAGGGTATGGGGCGCGGCGAAGGACGACGTCTGGGCCGTCGGTAAGGCGGGCACCATCCTTCACTGGGACGGGTCTCGGTGGTCGAAGGTGACCTCGGGCACGTCTGGGTACCTGCGGGGCGTATGGGGCGCGGCGAAGGACGACGTCTGGGCCGTCGGCTATAAGGCCACCATCCTTCACTGGGACGGGTCGGCGTGGTCGAAGGTGACCTCCGGCACGTCTGAGGCGATCGATGGCGTATGGGGCTCAGCGAAGGACGACGTGTGGGCCGTCGGCTCGGCGGGCACGATCCTTCACTGGGACGGGAAGGCGTGGTCGAAGGTGACCTCCGGCACAATTTGGTGCCTCCTGAGCGTATGGGGCGCGGCGAAGGACGACGTCTGGGCCGTCGGCGGGGGGGGCGCCATCCTTCACTGGGACGGGTCTCGGTGGTCGAGGGTGACCTCCGGCACGTCTGCATGGCTCCTGAGCGTATGGGGCGCGGCGAAGGACGACGTCTGGGCCGTCGGCTATAAGGGCACCATCCTCCACTGGGACGGGAAGGCGTGGTCGAAGGTGACCTCCGGCACGTCTGCGTGGCTCCGAGGTGTATGGGGCTCAGCGAAGGACGACGTCTGGGCCGTCGGCTCTTGGGGCACCATCCTTCATCGAACGGTGCCGTAGAGCAGCCGGGGACCCAGAGAGGCTCGCGGGAGACTGGTGCACGACCACGCTGGCTGCATGCTCGAGGAGCTTGTCCAGACAAATCGGGACGTGGACGTAAGCGTTGAGCGGTCAGCCCTCAACGGACAGCCGAGTCCAGGATTGCAGTGGGTCATCGCTCGATTGGCAATGGCGTCGAGGCGTGGCTGAAGACGCTCTCTATTTCAACCCTGCGCTGATGGAACCGCCCTTCGTCGACCCGTTTGCGCATCGCCAGCAGCACCTGGTTGCGTATCTTGCTCCGAAATGTGTCCTGTCGGACTCGGAAGTTCGGCTCGACTCCCAGGCCCTCGAGCCGAGCTGTTTGTCGGACGACGGCAAAAAGCGCGTCGTCCACGAGCACAGAATCGGGCAGACCATCGCGTGCCCAGTCATCGTCTATGTGCTCGGCAAGGCCAACTTCTGAGGCGTACGGCCCACCAACTTTGATGCCTGCGATGCCCTTAAGGTGCCTGTGGCCCACCTTTCCGAAGTCTGCGACCACCACGACGCCGCGGACGTGCGCCTGGATTCGCTTTATGCTGGATTCGCTCTCCTGGATTCGCTCTATGGATGTGCCCCGGTGATACTTCATGGGATACAGGCCCTCCAAATTTGTTCATTTTGGGCTTCTACTGGACCACTCTTGTTCTACCCTGCCCAATTCTCTGCATTTTTTCTCTCCAACAGCATTTTTACCTGTGGTATTCTACTTCGACAGGATCAAAAGGGCTTTTGAACTGACTATTCCTTGACCCTCGGACCTGCGGTCCACAGACCAACCGAATCCATGGAGGTCCAAGTGAGCAGACACCCATTTCTAACCCAGGAATCTAGGAAGCGACTCGTGCGAGCCGTGGAATCGGTCGAGGCGCGATCAGCGGCCGAGGTGGTGATCGCGGTCAAGCCCTGGTCGGCGCGGTACTGGTACGTGGACCACATCCTCGCCGCCTGGACGAGTTACGCAGCACTCGCATTCATGATGTGGTCGGACACGGCATTCAGCCTCACCGCCATCGTCGTGGGCACCATCACCACGTACCTGACCATCTGGGGCGTCGTCTTCCTGCTGCGGTCCCTGCGCCGGTGGCTGATTCCAGCACGCATCCTGGACGATGAAACACGCAAGGCGGCCAGGGCGCAGTTCGTCAAGATGGGTGTGATGCGAACCAGGGATCGCAGCGGCATCCTGGTATTCGTATCCCTGCTGGAACAGCGCGTCTGGGCCGTGCCGGACATCGGTGTGACCGATTCTCTCGGCAAGGAAAAGTGGAACATCCTGGACCAGGGGATTCGGCGTGCCATTGCGGACCACGGAGTCGGGCCGGCCGGAGTCGAAGCCCTGGCCAAGGCCATCGAGGCCATGGTGTCCGACATGGAGGTCGCCCTACCGCGGCGGGCCGATGACGTGAACGAACTGGCAGACTTTGCGGAGGCGGACTGATGCAGTGGCACAAACGAGTTCGCGACTGGTACGAAAAATCCTGCGTCCGTGTCTGGCAGGCTCTGCCTAGTCCAGCAATCGCCGTTGCCCTGGTGGCCGTCCTCGTCGTGCTCCTATCGGCCGTCGAAGCGGCGGCCCGTCCTGGTGGTGGGCACTCGTATTCGGGCGGCAGTCATTCCTCCGGCGGTGGTCATTCTTACGGCGGTGGTCATTCTTACGGCGGAAGCCACTCGTCGGGCGGAGGAGGTGATTTTTTCGGCATCATCATCTGGCTCGTGCTGCGCTTGGTCATCGGCATGCCGTATATCGGCATCCCTCTGGTCATCGCCATCATCGTGGGCGTCATCTGGGCCAAGAGCAAGATGCCCTCTGGGGGTGATTCATGGGACAGCATGTCATCATCCGACGACTACACGCCCATGGCGCCCGTGGCGCCGACTCCCGTGGACATGTCGGCTCTGCGGCAGTACGATCCAAATTTCTCCCAGGTCGTGCTCCAGGATTTCCTCTACGGCCTCTACGTCCGGGCCCAGCAAGCCCGCGCCGATCGGAATGAACTCGGCAAACTGGCCGCCTACATCTCGCAACCGGCCAGAATCCAGCTCGGCGCACGCAGGCAGGGACTCCAAAGCGTGGCCAACGTCGTGGTCGGGTCGCAGATGGTCTCCTCCATGAGCAACCTGGATCAGGAAACGGTCACCATCAACGTGATGTTCGAGGCGAATTACACGGAGACGCTCGCCGGCCAGGCGGCAACGCACGACTACTTCGTTCGGGAAACATGGACCCTGAGCCGAAAACGGGACGCCACGAGCAGAAAGCCCGACCAGGTCTACGCACTCAACTGTCCGAAGTGCGGCGGGCCCATCGAAAATCCGCAGGCCACGAGCTGCGAATACTGCGGCACCCCCTTCGGCACGAACGAATTCGACTGGGTCGTGGCCAACGCCCAGGTGGTCGAGGAGCAGACGGTGCCTCCGAGATTGACGGGCACGGTCGAAGAACAGGGTACGGACCTCCCCACGATCTTCCATCCTGCGGTCAACGAGAACCTGGCGGCTCTCCAGGAAAAGGACCCGGAATTTTCCACCGAGTCCTTGATGCAGCGGGTCCAACTCATCTTCGACGAACTCCAGACGGCATGGAGCAGCCTGGAATGGATGAAGGCGCGACCGTTCGTCACGGATCGATTCTTCAACTCCCAGACCTACTGGATCCGCGCCTACCAACGTCAGGGGTTGCGCAACATCACCGAACAGGCGAAGATCACGGATCGTCAGGTCGCAAAGGTCACCACCGATCCCTTCTACGACGCGGTGACCATCCGGGTCTTCGCCACGGGGCTCGACTACACCATCGAACAGGCCACCGGCAAGGTGGTCTCCGGGAGCAAATCGAAAATGCGCCCCTACAGTGAATATTGGACCCTCATCCGGGTCGTGGACGCGAAGGGTGGTGCCAGGACGGAAAAGACCTGTCCCAACTGCGGCGCCGCCCTGTCCGTGAACCTGGAAGGATTCTGTGAATTCTGCGGATCCAAAGTCACCGGCGGGGCCTTCGACTGGGCGCTTTCCACCATCGAACAGGATGACAGCTACCGAGGCTGAACGCCCACCACTCCAATATCGGGGGGACTCAAACGCGATAGGCCAAGATCTACGAAATCAGGCCGAAACGTTCGTGGTAGGCACCCGGGTCGGTCAGCAGGTACCATGCAGGCCCACCGAGCGATTCGTCGCCAGCCTCATCATTGAGCCAATCAGCAGATGATGGAACCGATTCGAGCGCCTTCCAAATGGCATGCTCCGAGGCCGATCGATCCATCGTGACCACAAAGGGCTCCGCCCGTCGTCTCCAGTCTTCCGTCATCCCCGATTCGCGCACCTCCTGGACCAATGCATCGAACTCCGGCCGATCCCAGGGCACCAAGATGCGTATCCGATCAGGCCGCGAACCAAACAGTGCGTCGTGTAGGCCACGGTGGTCCATGGATGCCACTGAGGCGGCCACTCGTTGGACGGCTTCTGCTCGACGCATCACGATCTCTTCTGAAAACGCCTCTCGCACATACTCCCGATGCAGTGCTCCATTCCATAGGCCCACCGCATCGGGCCTGGGCGCAGCAAGGAGGTCCAGGAGCAGACCACTTCGCTCCTCGTCTTGGTCGGATCCCACCACCTTCGGGAGAAACAGTTCGAGGCGCGCACGATCCCATCGACCGGCCTGATTGCACAAAGCGAATGCACGGATGATATCTCCCAGTGAGGCCATCTGACGAAGGACATTGGGAAAATCCAACGCTGATGCCTCGACCACCGGGTCGGCCACCAGACGACAGGGCGCCCCCAGGTCCACCCGTTTCCTGCAACGGGCCACGATCTCCTTCCTGTGTGCAGGACAGCAGGCCGCGGTCAGAGAACAAACCGACCCCGTGCCCCGCGCATCGATCTCCTGGGCGAGCCTCCGAGCCCCGGACGCGTCATGCAGGATGCAAACCACCTGCCGGTATCCCGAAACCCGACGCACGAGGTCATCCCAGTCGGCTCGTCCCGTGCTGTCCGGCCACGTGATCCGACAACTCTTGACCGAATCTGCTTCATAAGCATTCACCGGAGTGAGTCGCTTCGGCGTCCAGCCCCGTGCTTCCCACAGGTCGGATGCATCGCCGTGGTGGTCGTCGCCGTTCCAACCAAACACCTCCCGGCTCGCCACCGCGTGATGGAGATGGGACAGCCCATCCGCCACCCGATAGGCCAACAGCACGGTGCTCATATACCGCCGCACCAAACCGCTCAGTGCAGCCATGGTGACGGACAGGCGATTGGTGGCAAGCTCGTCCAGGTCGTGCAGGACCAACAGAGACCGGCCGAGTCGATGCAACGGCCGCAAGCTCGCCGGGGCCACCGAGAACAGAATCTTGGCTAGATCCTCATGATCCGTGACCACAATCTGGCCCGCCCATGAACCAGCCTGGGAAACCCGTACTCGTCGTTGCGTGCCGAGACCGCCCGACGCAGCCACACCCAGGCCCGCACCTTCCCGGTCGAAATCGGAAGAACCAGGGGGGCCCTGCAGCGCAAGCACATCCGAATACTCCAACGAACTCCACTCTCCGATCCAGGCCCGGACCACGGACAGGCCCGTGCCACCGAACAAGGCTGTATAGTGGTCCGCCACCGCCTCGGCCCGCTCCATGGATGGAGTGACCACGATCACACGCTCGGCCCCAGTCACCCAGGCCTTCGTCAACATGACCCTCAACAGCGCAAGATCGTCGTCCGTCAGGCAGGACACGTGGACGCTGAACAAACCACGGCCGTCCAGCGGGCCCTGCAGAAGACGCCGCGCCCATGCAGCCTGCGCACCCGACTGCCGCTCGACCATGCGCACCAGACCGTGCAGATCGACCGGACGGGTAGGAGACGATTCCAGGCCCCCTTCGTGCTCCCGGGCTGCCATCTGGCTCGACTCGAACGATTGATCCAGCACACAGGCCTCTGCATCCAGCGCAATGGAAGCCAGCACCCTCACGGCCAGCAACTCCGATACGGTCCCGACAGGAGACCAACGCGGTCCGTGTGCCCCAGACAACATGGGCCGAATCGCCTCGGGAAGCTGGTCGATCCATTGCCGCGCCGCACGAGCTGTCTCCTGCCCGTCCAGCACTTCTTTCATCCGCTCACCAGGACCCAATGCGTGACGCATGGCGGCAACGGCCTGGGCCACGATCGGATCGCCGTGCAGCCAATGGGCCACGGCAGCTCCCGGCCACCCGCTCCTGCGACCGCACCCCGGGCTCGCCCGCCATCGTCCCGGCTGTCCCGCAAACACTCGATCGATGACCGCGTCGGGAAGGAAGAGGTCTAGGTCATGCAGCAAGGCCACGAGTTCAGCCTGATAGGCCAGGCCGACTCGGGCACCGAGGGCACGAGCGACAGACGCCACCGAAAACACGTGCTCGACGAGTTCTTGCTGGTGCCCTTTGCCTGGATGACCGTGAACCATGATCGTGTTGCAACCGCCCTTCATAGTCACAAAAATCTGTATATTAGAACACGTCGTAGACAAGAATAGAATGACGCAAAAATGAAAACTCGTCAAATTAAAACAGGAATGTCTCACCAATGGCGACAGTACCACACGCCATTTGACAGAAACGAAGCGAAAACCTATCTTCGAACTCACGATGAAGCGACAGCCATTCGACGACAAGGGCCACAGCAAAACGCGCCCCCAGGACGCCATCCCTGCATGGAGAGCAGCCGCCATCCTCGTTTGCGCGGCCACCCTGGGCGTCCTGTCCGGTTGCCTCAAAATGGAAGGAGGCGCGTCCGAGGTGAACTGGGTGGTGCGAGATGAAACCGAATCCGCGAAACGTTGCGACGAAGTGGGCATCTCGAAGATTCGGATCCAGGTCCTGCAAGAAACCGACGGAGGGATGACCGACCTCTGCGCCGAAGGGAAGATCGGACTGTGCACCTTCGACTGTAAGGACGGCTATGGGGCGACTCCTTTCAGGATCCCGACCGGTTGGTACTACTTCGGTCTGTCCGCCCTTTCGTCGGACGGAACGCCCCTGCCGCCCGGCGTGGTATCCGTGCCGGCTCCGGTCTTTCGCCGCGTCATTGACGGGCAGATGCTCGATCTTGGCGTCTGGCAGGTCGTCGTGACCACTCGGAACCAAACCAAGAGCAACCATGGAGAACGGCCATGAAACACAACACGTTGAGGTCAACCATCCTATCAGCAACCATGGCCCTGGTGGTATCGAGCGTTCTGGTTGGTTGTTCGGACCAAAGCGACGGGACCGTCAGGCTCGTCTACCACCTCCAGAACAAACAAACAGGACAGGCCATCGACTGTCAAACCGCAGGCGTTGCCCAGATCCAGTTTCTGTTCTACGGCAGCGCCGAGTCCACCCCCATCGAGCGCACCGCTTCTTGCAACGCCACGGCTGATGGACCTGGCACGGCCAGCGTGCAGGTGCCGGCTCAAACCTATGAGGAAATCGCGGTCCACATGCTGCGAGACGATCAAGGGCCGTCCTGTCTGTCGAACCTGAGCAAGGCGACGTGGGTCTTTCGAAACAGCGACCAAGGCGCCAAAGTTCCCGCAGGCGGGAGCACGCTCCTCCAGGATCTCACCGCAGAATTCTATCCCGACAGTCTACCGGAATGCGGGAACGGAGTTCGGGAAGCCTGTGAAGATTGCGACGATGGCAACCGCACCTCCGGCGACGGCTGCTCGGCATCCTGTGAGGTGGAACAGGCGGCTCAGCAGTAAAGGAGGCTGGCCAGAATGAATCTGCTATCTGGAACGCCGATCCATCCCGCCTGGCTTTGTCGCTCCTCGGTTGCATACCACCCAGTCTCGAACGAATCATTGGATCTCGAAGGCCCGATGGGCTACCTGCGCACCCTGGTCGGAAGCCGCCACGCGATGGTCGGAAGCACGCCCCGCCCCGACAAAACCTGGTAGGTGAATGCGGAACCCAGGACCCGCTTGGTGTACTGCCGTGTCTCGTGATACGGAATCATCTCCACGAACTCGTCCATTTCCAATCCGGCAAATCGCTTGAGCCACTGTCCGACTCGCCGCTCCCCCGCGTTGTACGCGGCCACGGCCAGGGCCCAGCGGCCGCTGAAGCGACGCAGGAGAAAACCAAGATATCGAGCGCCGATTCTCAGATTCACCGCCGGCCGCTTCAACAGCCTCGTCGATGCGCGATGATGACGGGCAAATCGTCTGGCAGTGGTCACCAGCAACTGGGTCAGTCCCACCGCCCGAGCCCGTGAGGTCTGCCTTGGGTTGAAGGCGCTCTCTTCGCGCATCACCGCCGACAACAACGCAGAAGGCACGGAGGCTGCCCGCGCGCTGCGCACGACCAGGTCGGCATACGCGCTCGGATAAGCAAGCAGCCACTGGGCGCGATACCGCCCCACAGGAAAGTGGCTCTTGTACTCCCAAAGCAGATGCCTCGGCAGCCAATGCGACAAATAATAAAGGCCTGCCGTGTCCAAGACCTCGGCCGCCATCCACAGACGATGACGCCGAACGGGAGTCAGTTTCTCGCGCGCACCGCGTTTCGGCTTCCCCCGAGGAATCCGGAGCCCCAGTCCGTCGAGTTCCGACAGCGCCTGACGACCGAGACCCAATCGCGCCAACTCCACGGCCCGCTGAAAACCAGCCTTGGCGCCGAATGTCGAATCGAACCAAGACCCCGATGTGGTCTGCACAGAACCCTTGGAGCGAGCCATTGCGATCCACAGGGTCCGGGCCCGTTGCGGCTTCGATCCGGCGAGCCGCACCAACGAGAGCCATGCATAGTAAGTGAGCGGACAGGAGGCCACAATCCTGTCGTAGGTCTTTTCGGCACGCCCGGTCCCTCCGATTTTGGCCAGGGCGCGGCCCTGCCAATACAGAATACGACAGGCGGCGTGAGGGCCCTTCTCTCCGGACACGAGTTGCTGCTTGCCTGCGACCAGTGCGATCAATCGACGATACCTGTGGGTGAAATAGAGGCGTCTGACAATACGCCAGAGTGCCTCCTGGCGCATATCTCCTTTGGGATATTGGGTCAGAATCCGGCGATACGCACGCATGGCTCGGTCAGGCTTTCCCTGGAGGTGCCAGCTCTCCGCCAGTTTGAAAGCCGCATCGTCCGCGTACGAATGGTGGGGGTGTTCCCGCTCGACCCGCCGAAAATAGGCCCTGGCCAAACGATATCGCCCCAAGGCCTTGGCGCTCCTACCCGCCTGATACAAAGACTTGGCCTTGATCATGGCTGGCCCGGACGCCTCACACCACGAGACCGTCCTTCGAAACCATGCAAGGGCCAACCTCCGCTTGCGCAGACGATATAATGCCTGGCCTGCAAAATACCCTGCCCTACATCGATCCTGCCCGCGACATGTTCGCGCCAAGCGGCGCACATCGCGATACAAAATATGGTAGCGATGGGTCGCCATGAGCCGTTTCATCCTGGCGATGTCACAGGCGGGAGACTTCCATCGGGCTGAAGCTCTTGCCGACTGTCCGTGGGCCGCCGGCCCAAGTCGAGCCAAGGCCTTACGTCCAAGTTGCCGTCCCTGCTTGGTCCAATGGGAAAGGGGAAACCCGCGCCTCAAAAATCGCACCTGGGCGAGCACTGCCGCCGGCTTCGCCGCAACACGGTCCAGACACCAGGCAAGCCAGTAGCGCGCCTGGGCCCGATTCGATGCAGGCCTGACAGCAAAGAATCGCTTGTAGGCGACGATGGCCTCAGGAATCTTCCCCAACATGCGTAGGGCAGTTGCCTCGACCAGAATCGCCGGCGCGCTGCAGACGGTCCGAATTGGCACCATCTTGGCCACGTCGATCGCCTGCTGATACCGATGCAGTTTCAACAAGGTGCGGGCCTGGTAGAGCCGAATCCAGGGACGCAGCGTCCCGTACGTCCCGTCGAGACGTTCGAATATCCGAAGCGCCTTTTCATTTTTCCCAACACGAAGGAGCAGGTAAGCTCGCAAGAATTCGAGAGGATCCGTTCGTCCCACCAGAGAGGAAAGAACCGACAGGGCGCCAGCCCAATCCTCTACGGCCAACCGGTCACGCACCCCCCGTGCCGACCCCACGAGATACGAACGCCATCGCGAGCCACCCCGTTGAAGATTCTCTTGTGCCTGGCTGACACCAGCCGACCCTGCAGCCCCCACGGCTGCCGACTGACCGGCCACCGTCCTTGCGGCATTGCCGGCCCGCCCACGACGCCCCAGCCACGGCGCAAACCACCGCCCTCGAAACAGCGCCCGGGGCGCAGGCTGTG
The DNA here is from genome assembly GCA_021162935.1 of Deltaproteobacteria bacterium. GTDB lineage: Bacteria > Myxococcota_A > Polyangia > HGW-17 > SLPX01 > JAGGXR01. The sequence goes on along the minus strand of JAGGXR010000018.1, from coordinate 18,287 downwards.
CAGCAGGCACAGCCCTGGCTGGAACCGACCTAGCCGGAACCGACCTAGCCGGAACCGACCTAGCCGGAACCGACCTGGCCGGAACCGACCTGGCCGGAACCGACCTGGCCGCACTTCGTCGTGGTGTCGTCTGGTCCCCGCCGGCCGCCCAGGCGCCAGCCCCGGCCACGACGAGCGCTGAGCCGGCCCCCCATAGCACAAGGGCCCACCAACGCTGCCACCAAGGTGGGGCGTTCATCACAGCCACCACGGACTGCATGAAGTTGGAAGCCGTCGGGCGGCCTGGTCGTTCGAGTCTCCCATGCTCTAGGAATACCAGGTCGTCCAGGCCCGGGCAAATTTCCCTCCTGCCGACCCATGATTCGTAACAGTGTAAAGGCGCGACCATCCTCCTTGGCGACTACTCAATTCTTGAACAACGTCCAAGTATTGAACAGACCAAGAAGGCCCTTACCAGGCAAAGAAGCTATTGTGCTTTCTGGCTTCCTCCAGCAGGGATCGGTCGGCGAAGACCGGTGAAAGCGCGACGACCTGGCCCGACCGGCCCCGGCTCGGTGCCGAGACGAGTACGTCGGTTTCCAACCACAGACCGACGGCGTTGCGGAACATGGTGCGTACACAACTTTCACGTCGCGTCACCTCGCCCCGGTAGAATTCAGCCAGACAACGGTCCTGCATTTTGCTTTCGAGATGGCGTCTCGTCATTGGTCCGTCGAGGAGCATGGAGAGGCTCCTGGTTGCACTTGTGTATCCCTGACAGAAATCCGCAATGGCGGTGGACAGCAGTTCGAGATGCCTGCGACCCGACTCGGAGACCCGCACAAGGGTCATTTCGGGCGACTGCTCCTCCAATTCGAGGCCCCAGGGCACCATCTCCGCCAGGGTGTCCGAAAAGATGACATCGAAGGTCGCGCCCACTCGAAAGACGAATTCCTTTTTCAGGAGCCGGCTCAGATCCAGGGCACGACGCCTCAGGTCCTTCACGAGGATTGCCGAGCCACGGCCGTGGACCCGTTCCAGTGCGAACACGGCTCTGGCCACGACGGCCTCGGACACGACGAGGTTGATGAGCGTATTTCGGTAATAGGCCAGTTCGGTCCGGGCCTCGTCCTTGACGTGATAGTAGAGGTCGCGACTGCCCTGATGCCGTTCCACCAGTCCGTCGGAGACCAGGAAATCCGTAGCGTAGTCCGCATAATCCGACCACTTCGTGCCGGACTGGACCGCCTCGTCCAGGCCCTTGGCCAAGATGCCGCCACCGGCGAGGACCCGCTGTCCGTAAAGCAAACCAGCCGCCAAGACGTATTCGCGCGTGACAAACCGCTTGCCCGATGCCAGGAGACTCGATGCCACGAGCGCCGTCGGGGTCACGTGCACCGCCCGTGAAATATCGTGCACGATGCGATGTGCCACCCGAGCCACTGCGGCGTTGAACGCAGCGTCGTCACATCCAGGTTCGATGCCCGCCTCGGTGAGCGCCTGCTTGAGGCCGAACGGCTCTGCCGGGTGCATGCTCAACTTACCGAACCGCCCACCCAGAACCTTGCCAGCCCGAAGCAGGTCTGTCGCGTCCTCGCTGCGCTTCTTTCCCCCGGCCAGTTCCCTGGCATAAGCGCGGGTCTCAACGACCTTTTCGTAACTGATGTCCACGGGCAGCAGGTAGCATTCGGGAATGCGGTTTTCGAGGGTGGCACGAGCGATCCAGCGGATCATGCCCATCTTGGGAGACAGCACCTTTCCGGTGCGACTCCTGCCACCTTCAATGAAAAACTCCAAGTTGTATCCTTCGGCGAGCACCTTGGTGAGATACTCGGAAAAGATCATGGCGTAGAGCCGATTCGACCGAAAGGAACGCCTCAGAAAAAACGCACCAGACCCACGAAAGAAGGTGCCCACCGGCCAGAAGGACAGGTTGATGCCCGCAGCGATCAGGGGCGGCGCCACGCCCTTCCAGCCCATGGCCCAAGAAATGAGCAGATAATCCACGTGGCTCTTGTGACTGGGAAGCACGATGAGCGGCCCCTTGGCGCCCGTCTGTTTCATGAGGTCCACCGCCGCATCGGGAATATCCACCTCGGAGTACATCCGGTTGAACACGAAACTCATGAACGAGCGCATGAAACGCAACAGGTACGGATTGAAATCCGCTGCAATCTCCTTGAGGTACGCGTCCGCCTGTCTCCTCAATTCGGCCACGAATCGTCCCTCGTCATCGGCCAGCCGATCGATGGCTTCCCTGACGTGGCGGTCGCGCAGGATCTCGGCACGAAGCTGTGCGGCTCCCTTCCTCCGAGGCCCCCATGTGACGCGACGCTGGGTCTCGAGACCGCCCTGGAGCGTCCAACGCAGACGCGCCACCTTCAAGTTCGGTCGGTCCTGCTCGTGCTCCGCCAGGAATTCGGATAAAATGATGGGCTGCCCAGGCACCACGGACAATCGCCGCATGTACAGGAAAAACTGCACCAAAGACCGAATGCCGCCCGGAGTCTCGGGAGGACCGAACAGACGCCCCATGAACGACGTCTTCATGGAAGGCCGAATCGGGTGCCGGCCCCACATGACCATGAGAGGCACGAACACGACGGGACGATCGAGGGTCTTCGAAAGGCGCTCCAAACGTGCGAGTAAATGATGTCCCAAAACGCCCGAACGAACGGACACTTCCGCCGGAGCCGCGCGCAAACACAGCAAACTCGCCCTACCGGACCGGACACAGGCTTCGAGACGGTCCGGCTCGTCCTGTACCCAGCGCCCCATCAAACGGGCCCACATTGCACGCAACGGCTGCAGCCACCACAGACGCAACGAGTTCACAAACCACGCCACCGGAAGGCGGTAGAAAAGCAACGCTGCATTCAAGTAAAGAACATCGAAGAGCCGACGATGACTGAGGACGTAGACGACGACCCCCTTGGACGCTTCGTCGCGCAGGCGATCGGCGGACTTGCCCAACCCGCGAACATCGAAGACCAGTCGGAAGAACAACTGGAGCAAACGGCCGGGCCGGGCCGACATGCCCCAACCTGGGGCCACTCGATCCGAAACCGGTTTACTCCGCCACGCCATCAGAATTTGTCGTAGAAAATCTCGTCCTCGGCCAGTCCCTTGGCCTCCAGAACGGTGATGACTGCATTAATCATAGGAGGCGGACCACAGAGGAACACCTGGCGCTTTTCCGGTGGATGATAAAGTTTGTCCACGTGGAGATGGATAAACCCGGTGGGGCCTTTCCACTTGCTGTCCTCTTTGAGATCGGAAAGTGCGTAAACGACCTTGAAGTTCGCATGCTCCTTGGCCAGCGCCTCGAATTCTTCGAGGTAGAAAATGTCTTCGGTGCTCCGAGCTCCGAAGTACAGTTCCACGGGCCGCTGCGGTGTCGTCTCCATGCAGTGATGAATGAGATTCTTCATGGGAGCCATGCCCGCACCGCCGCCCACCAGGAGCAAGTGACATTCCGGGTCTTCGTTCAGCTTGAACTTACCATAGGGGCCGGTGATCTCCACCTTGTCTGCGACCTTCATGTGATGAACATACGTCGAACCCTTGCCACCTGGAATCTGACGCACCACCACCTCGACCTCGTGTGTCTCCGAAGGCTTCGAACTGATGGAATAGGCGCGAAATACGAATCCATCGGGGGACTCTTCGTCGGGCACCTTAATCTGGATGTACTGTCCCGGCCTGGCCTCGATGGTGTCTGGATCGATGAGCTTGAACCGAACCTCGGCCATGTCATAGGTCAATTTCCTAGCGCTGATGACCTCGGTCTGGAACTGCTGGACACTCAGATATTCTTCGGGAATCTCGATGGCCACGTCCGAGCGAACCTTGACCTGGCAGGCGAGCCGCATCCCTGCGCGCACCTCGGCGCGGGTGAAAAACGGCGTCTCCGTTGGCAGAATTTCGCCGCCACCCTGCAACACACGGACACGGCATTCCCCACACGTCGCCTGACCGCCGCAGGCCGACGGAATGAAAATCTTGTTGTTGTACAGAGACTGCAAAAGACTCGACCCGCCCTCGACCACGAGAGGCTCGGCATCGTTGATCCTGATCTTGCACTCGCCGTAGTCCGCAAGGTACTTGTTCGCAACGAGAATAAGCCCGGTCAGGAGCAAAATGAGCCCCATGAACGAACCGACACCCACGAGATAGACACTCAACATCATGGGGCAACCTCCCTAGACCGGCACGATTCCGTTGAAGGCCATGAACGCCATGGCCATCACACCCGTCACGATCATCGTGATGCCCATTCCCTCGAGTCCCCTAGGAACCAGGGAAATGCGCATCCGCTTCCGCAAGCCGGCCATGACGAGAATGGCCAGGGCCCAACCTGCCCCAGCACCGAATCCATATGCAATGGATTGCATGAAGTTGAACTTCCACTCCACCATAAACAACGAGCCGCCCAAGATGGCGCAGTTCACCGTGATGAGCGGAAGGAAGATGCCCAACGCATAATAGAGGGCTGGTGAAAACCGCTCCACCACCAATTCTACGATCTGTACGAATCCGGCGATGACCGCAATGAAAAAGACGAGTGCAAAGATGCCCAGGTGCACCTTGGAGGCAAGATGAGGCCCCACGAGCCAGGCAAGAGCGTTGTCTTCGAGGAAGTAGTGGTTCAGCAACCAGTTGATGGGCGTCGTCGCGGTCAGCACAAAAATGACCGCCGCGCCCAACCCTGCGGCCGTCTCGATTTTCTTGGACACGGCCACGAACGAGCACATGCCCAAAAAGTAGACGAGCAGAATGTTGTTCGTCAGGATCGAGGCGACCAGGATAACGAGGGGATTCACGTCATGTGACATGTTACTTCTCCTCCTTGACCGGGTTCAGCCCGCGGAACACCCAGTACAACAGCCCCAGCATGATAAAGGCGCCCGGAGCCAGGACCATGAGCTGGATGGGTTCGTAGGAAGCCGGCATGATCCGGTGATTCCACAGGCCACCCGAGCCCAACAACTCTCGAAACACCGCGACAGTGACGAGCACGGCCGCATAGCCCATGCCGTTTCCAATGCCATCCAGAAACGAACTGAACGGCCCGTTTTGAAGGGCATACGCCTCGGCTCGTCCCAGGACAATGCAGTTCGTAATGATGAGGCCCACGTATACGCTCAACTGCTCGGACATCTCGAAATAATAGGCTTTGAGCAACTGGTCGAAGAGGATGACCAACGCAGCAATGACGATCATCTCAACGATGAGCCGGATCCGATGGGGAATCACGTTCCGCATCAAAGAAATGGCCACATTGGAAAGCCCGGTCACTCCGGTCAGGGCCAAGCCCATGACGAGAGCATTCTGCACCTTCGTGGTCACGGCCAGGGCCGAACAGATTCCAAGCGTCTGTACGAAAATGGGATTGCCCGCCCAGAATCCATCCTTGATGGTCTTGATATGCTTATTGCTCATTGCCGCTCACCTCCAACTGGCGCCCCGGCATGGCCCGACCTCGTCTTGGCCACGGCCTGAATTCCGTGGACGATGATCTTATCAACGGCCACGCTCGTCAAAGTAGCACCACTGATCCCGTCCACCTCGATCTTCTTGTTGGCTGTCCCATGTTTCTTCACATGAAGGATGATGTCGCCGCTGCCGCAGGGCCGCATCATCTTCTTGCCCTTGAACTGCTTTGTGAACCCCGACTTCTGAATTTCCGCGCCGAGCCCAGGCGTCTCCTTCAGTTCGTAAAAACTCACAGCCTTCACCGTGCACAGGTCGGGGTCAACAGCCAAAAAGCCCTTGATCGTCCCCCACAGCCCCTTGCCCTGGATGGGATAGGCATAGGAAACGACCGCGCCATCCTTCTTGTAGAGGTACCGCTCCACCCCGTTGACCTCCTCCGTCTTGACCGACTGATGATACAGCGAGATGACCTTGTCGGCCGAACAGTTTTCCGGAATCGAGACCCCAAGCGCTCTTAGGATGTAGGAGTACTTCTTGACCTTCTCGTTCTTGCTGATTCGGTCCTTCAGCCCCATTCCGGCCCACAGCAACAAGACGCCCGCCACAAGACTCACCAACGCGGCGAACGACACCGTCTTGATCGTTTCGCCTTTCTTAGGCATAGGCCTTCTCCTTCCGAGCCCTGCGTCGCAGGAAGATTTCGTCGAACAGAGGCGCAAAGAGGTTCATGAGCAGGATGGAAAACATCACCCCCTCGGGCAAGGGCGCAAACTGCCGTATCACCACGATATTCATGCCGCAAAACAGCCCGTAGAGCCATTTTCCACCCTGAGTATCCGGTGCCGACACCGGGTCGGTCGCCATGAAAAACGCGCCGAGCATCAGGCCTCCGGCAACGAAATGAAACAGGGGTGGATAGTATTTGCCCGGATTGATGGCATACAAGATACCACTCAACAGGCCGACTCCGATAAAAATGCCAACCGGAATCCGCCAATTCGCCACTCTGGTCACCAGGATGAACAGACCGCCCAGAAGAAGCAAAACGGCCGAAACCTCACCCGTTGCGCCTGGGATGAACCCGAAGAACATGTCAGTCAGAGAATAATGCGCGAGCGCGTAGTGATACCCGTGGACCTGCGCCATGCTCAACGGCGTTGCACCGCTCAAGGCATCCACCATCATGTTGCCCGAATGCAGGTACTTGGCCAGGTACCCAGGCCAATGCATCGTGGGAACGATGTAGGCCGAGGGCGCCATGTGGACCGGCCAGGACAGGTAGACGAAGGCAAAGCCGAGCAGCGCCGGGTTGAACGGATTGCGCCCCGTGCCGCCAAAAATTTCCTTACCGAACAGGACGCCAAACGCCACCCCGGCAGCCACGAGCCACAGAGGCACCGTGGCGGGCATCACGAGCCCGAACAGAAGGCCGGTCACCAGGAACCCCTCGCTGATTTCCTCCTTGCGAGCGATGGAAAAGCCGACTTCGATGATGCCGCCCACCGCATACGACACGATGATCACGGCAAGCGGCCGCCACCCGAAGGCGTAGAAGGCCCACAGAGTCGCCGGAATCAAGCCCATGACCACCAAGAACATGAACCGCTTCGTGTTCATGGCGTCCCGGACATGAGGCGCGCCGGGCGTGGGAACCGTGGGTTCAAAAATGAACGTTTCGGTGGCCTCGTAAAGGGGGTACCACCGTTTGAGACGGCCCTCTTTGAAGGGCGGCTCAAACTTCTTCATCAGTTTCAACAGGAAGTTCATGCTTGACTACCATCCATGTTGCGAACACCTCGGATGCCGTGTGGCCCGGGCCGCCCCGAACCGCCACTGCCACATCTTGTCGGACAACCGCTGATCACGCGGCTCCGGCAGCGGCCTCTTCCTCGGCCAACATCTGTCGATACTGCTCCTGACTTCGTTTCAGGTCTGCGGTCAACTCGATCTTCGCCGGGCACACGTAACTGCACAGGCCACAGCCGATGCAACGCATCAGCCCTTGCGAGGCGGCCTCTTCCACCTCACCAATATCACCCAGCTTCCACAACGTCTGTGGATTGAGGCCCACCGGGCACACCCACTCGCAATACGAGCAAGAAATGCAGTACCGCACCTGGCCCCGCAGACCGGCGTGCGCGCCTCGGGCATGTCCTGGTGCGAGATTCGAAAGAAAACCGTACGAAAACGAGTCCTCGTCCAGGCCAGGCGCCAAAAAACCCAGGAAACGTCGTTTTTGATGCTCGGGAACCACCACGACCGAACGGGTGCCCGGCGTCACCCAACCATCGAGCGAAACCGACTTACCGGTCAGCATGCCGCCCAGGAGCACCCGAACCGGACCTTTGCCCGACACGGCCCTGTCGCCACTGAGCACATGGCTGATGGACGAACCTGGAAAAACCATGGCATGACTCGGCTTGGACAGACCCTCTCCGGCCAGAGCCACGTACTCGCGCACGTCATAGACCCCGGTCGTGGCCAGGTCCCCGAGACGAAGCACATCCTGGAGGTCGATCACCCATGTGCGGCCCGAACCCCGACCGGACCAACCAGCCAAAAGCCCATCGAGAAACTGCGGATTTTCCGCCGGATACCTGGCCGGGGCCTCGACGATCTCCACGGATTTGACCTTGACGAGTTCCGACAGCTCCTTAGGCATTCCCTGCCGGACCACGACGAGCGCAGGTGCCTGTTGGCCTGCCAACTTATCGAGGACCTCCAGCCCGCGCACGAGCGCATCACTGCGCTCAACGGCCAACTGCTCCTCGACGGGAAAAAACGGCTCGGTGAATAACCCGCGCACAATCACCTGTTCAGGAGAATCATCGAGTCCGGCCACCGCGCCGGTGAAGCCGTCGCGAATCCGCCACCACAGCCCGGCCCGCGCCACGGCCGCTCGTGCTTCATTGCGCTGATCCGACCAGGATCCGTCCAGCGCCATCCCTTCAGGACTCGTGGTGGCGCTCGCGTCATCGGGCGTCACTTCGACGAAGCCAGCAGCCCCGTCCGACGCCCCTAGCTCGGCCGACGCCACCTTCCCACCTTCGTCCGACCCTGCTGCCCCCACCACCACCCTGGCCACCGTACCGGCCACTGGGGACACGAAGCAGACTTCAGGCGCATCCTTAGCCCTGGCGAGCACGGCAAAGGCATCCACGTGCGCTCCTTGAGCCACCTCGCACACCCAGGTCACTGTGCCAGCATCCAGGTCGAAACGAAGGGACTCCCCCACCGACACATCCACCACTTCGGCAGACGGCGCGCCACGAAAGTTGAACTGGTAACCGCCGTTAAACGTCAAATGTTTCATGGTGTTTCTCTGTGTTTCCTGTCTTCGATACGAGCATGCACTCGCTTCTTCGATACGAGCATCGACTCATGCGCTGCCACGTGACCGCCCACAGGACTCGACACCAAGGCTTGGCGCCTTGGACGGACCGGCCACCCAACTTGATGAGAAGCCGTCATCTTAAAAAAGCAAGAGGGCATATTTGTCAACCACAAACCCTCAAAAAAAAAGACACCCGCAATCAAACATGGTCCATATTTTGAACAATATCGTCTGAACAATATCGAACGAAGACACCCGCAAACAGGTGCCATCATTCCCATGAACTGACAAGCCTTGCATGACTTCAGCGCTTCTGTGACCCTGCACAGTCCCCCAAGAAAACTTCGACTGGACATCACACGATCATTGATGCAAAAATGAGCGTGATATCAACAACGAAGTTTATCTCGCCCGGTGCAGGGAGGATCGTCATGAATGGATGTGCGGAAAGCAAGACAGAGATTCCCATGCCCCGGACGCCATTCGGAATGACCTCCCTCGTCTTGGCTCTTGCCATACTTCAGACGGGGGCCTGCTCGGATTCGGGTTCGGGCCGCCAACATGGAGACGGAGGGCCCGACGGAGCCCTCGGTGACGGACAGGCGCTCCAGGACGGGACGGGATCGCAGGGTGACGCCGACACTGCCGACGCATCCGCACCTCAGTCCGACTGCTGGAACCACATTCCTGAACTGGGCGAGGTGGCTTTTTGGGTGTCGCCCGACGGAGATGACCAGCAATCCGGCTCCCAAGATCAGCCTTTCGCCACGATCCATCGAGCCGCAGAGGCGGTTCGGTCGCTCTTGTCTTCTGCGCCACCAGATTCGGACGTAACCGTGGTGCTCAGAAAGGGAAGCTACCCCATCGAAGAAACCTGGCAACTCGGCCCCGAGGACTCGGGTCCCTCGGATCAAGTCAGGGTCGTGTGGCGATCCTATCCAGGCGAAAACGTGGTGCTCACCGGAGCCAGGGCCATCCAGTCGGACTGGTTCTCCGCCGTCCCGTCGGATGACCCTCTCTTCGATCGAATCCCCGACCAAGTACGCTCCCGCGTGTTGGTTGCAGCTCTGGCGGATCACGGAATCACCGACTACGGAACCCTCCAACATCGAGGCTCGTCCAGTTCCCATCATTGGGGCACGGAACTGCTCGTGAACGGCCGACCCGCCGAACTGGCTGGCTGGCCCAACAGGGGCCAGTCCGACCCGTTGGATGAAACGAGGCCTGCCCTGGTCAAAGGAGATATCTTCGGCGCCGACGGCACGCAATTCGAATCCATCGGAACCCAGGCCTCGGGGAATGCGAACGATGGATATCCGAACTACCGAGCCACAGTGAACGGAACGACGTATTATCTGTACCATTGCACATGGTCTTACAATGAGTCCTTACCCCGCTACTGGTGGGTAAGCGAGGCGGACCCTCGCACCAATCCGAAGTGCTGGCCATCGGACATCACCGCATGGGGGGCGTCAGGCACGGATCCCATCCCGGTGCTCACGCGGTTCGCCGGCAGTGCCCAGGAGGCGATCCAGGCATACAACAGGCCCGAAGATTTCGCCTTGAATGGGCTCGCCTGGTTTCCCAAGGCATACTCGAATACGGAATTTCAGCTTCCTGGCACCCGCTGGCACAGGTGGCTCTCGGCCGAAGATCCATGGTTCTTCGGCTTGTTCCGTCACCTGTGGGCCGACGCCACCCTACCTGGAACCATCGACGATCAAGGCAGGGTGACCTTAGCCGAAGCACCCACATACGGGATGGACGACATGCACCCATTCCGGGTCATCAATCTGGTCGAGGAACTGGACGCGCCGGGAGAGTATCACTTGGACCGCTCCACCGGACGGCTCTATTACCTACCACAAAGCGACCTGGCCGGTTCGAACCTGGCCGTGACCCAATTTGACGGCCCACTGCTGTCACTCGACGGTACAGCACACGTGGCCTTCGAGGGCATCCAGTTTTGGGGCAGCAGAGGCCATCTCGTCGAGGCCACGGACGTGACCGACGTGGTCTTTGGCCGTTGTGCCTTCTTGGCCGCTGCAGGCTCCGCGTTCAGATTGACCGGCACAAAATCCGGGCTATCGTGCTGCCTGGTCCGGGACTCGGGCGCATACGCCATACGCATCCAGGGCGGCCATCGGGCGACCCTGGAACGAGGGGACAGCTTCGTACGCGACTGCGACATCGGCTTCTTCGGCCGCCTTGACCGGGCCCATGGGTCAGGAATATTGGTCAATGGATGCGGCCAGATCGTAGAACACAATAAGATCCACGACGCGCCCGACGACGCCATCCTCTTTTCGGGAAACGAACATCTGTTCGCGTACAACGAACTGACCCGTTTGGACCTGGAGGTCAGCGACGCCGGCGCCATCTACACGGGACGCGACTGGGGCTACCGCGGAAACCGCATCGAGTACAACTGGATCCATCACGTGGGCGGCGCCTTCCACGGGGTCCACGGCGTGTACCTGGACGATGCGTCCTCGGGAATCTCAGTGTTTGGCAACATTATCCAAAATATTCGTGGGGCGGGCACGATGAGCGGCGGCGGCCGGGACAATCACTTCGAAAACAATATCCTGGTGCACATCGAAGGCGCGGCACACTCCACGGACCGCAGGGCCAGAACGTCGAACCACGACTTCGACAACAATGTTCCCGATAGCTGGAACCTGCTCGGCAGGCTCCACTTCAACGCTCCCTCCTACGAATGGGGTACGGAACTGGCCTACAAGGAAAACCCATGGGCATCGGCATATCCGGATTTGGCCGCCATCCCGGACGACTGGAACCAGATCCAGGACAGCCACTGGCAGGATCCGGAAGGCTGTATCTTCTCACGCAACGTCATCTATGACTCTGAAGGATTCATCGCCCAAGGAACATGGGGCGGAGAAAACGCCCTGGACTCCTACGCCGACGTTTCAGACAATCTCCAGGACGAAGACCCCATGTTCGTAGACGAAGACAACGGCGACCTGAATCTAAAAACCGACTCTCCGGCGCTGGCCATCCCTGGATTCCAGCCCATCCCCTTCGACCAAATCGGTCCCCGCTGACCACGCGATTCATCCGCCACTCTCTTGGTCGAATTCTTCGCCCCGCCGTCGTCTGCCCTACTCGTCGTCTGCCCTACTCGTCAGCCGCTCTATTCTTCGTCCGCCTCGTTGGTCGTATTCTTGGCCCCCTCGTCGATCGCTTGGTTCGTCGAATGGTCGCTTGTCTCGTCTGAGCCTTCATCGGCAGGTCGATCGGCAAGGAGCTGTTCATCCAATTTCACCTCGCCGCCCAAAGATCGACACCGGATCGACTTCTGAAAAAAGAGCGCGTTGGGCACACGAATGACCGAACCGTCCTCTTCGCGCAAAGTGGTGAACATAAAGGTCAGGTCCACCACCTTGCCCTGAACCCCGTCGCCCACGAGTTCCACCCAGTCGCCGATCTTGAACGGCTTGAAGACCAGCATGAGCAAGGTGCACATGAAATTCGAAAGCGTGCTCCAAACCGCAAAGAATCCTATTGCCACCATGGCCAAAATGGCGGACAGCACCGCCCAGACACCGTGCAGGACACCGAGGTCCTCAAACGCCAACAACACGATGATGACGATCACAGCCCAGCGAACGAACAGCAGAAGCACGACCTGGACCGGTGCCGGCAGGGCCCCCTTCTTGACGACGGTCCGCAGCGCCCGACGGACCAAGCCATAGGCCACCCAACCGGTAGCAACGATGAGCAGCACCATGATAAGGTGACTGACCACGCCCCTCCAGTCCTGAGGAATGAAGGTCAACAGATTTTCGAGCCACACGACGAACCTCCTCGCTGTTGGTCACGAAACGAGAACGCGTGAGGGGAACCACGACCCGGCAGCGAAACCGCTGCTCGTGACGCCAACCACCACGCTGGCCACCAGCCCGGCAGCGACTTCGCCCGGCATCCTAGCGAACAGATTTGAAGTACCACCTGCTCACCATGTTGCCAAGAATCAAAGCAACCTGCCCACGACGCAAAGGACATGTCTCCGCCGAAGCTGGATCTCCCCACCACGGTACGGTATCCTCAAGGGGTCATGAATTCGAAAGGTCTCACAGATCCCAGCCAATATTTTGGGCACCGTCGTCTGATGAGCGCTCCCGTAACGCCCGTGATCTCATGCGCCGTGGCTCTCATCGCCTTGACGATGGGAGGCCTTCCTGGTTCCACCAAACCCGCTCAGGCATGGCCTGGGATGCCGGCACGACGCCAGGCCCGATCGACCGGGTCGACAGCCGCCCCCAGTGCACCGCAACGGATCGACGCGCAAACCAAGCGGTTGCCCCGCGGGATCCGGTGCCTCCTCGTCGCCTATTCCCACTTCCTCTGCGGCGCTGACTCGAACCACCTGATCTGGTGCGACGGCACGAAAATGCGCTACGACGACGGCAGGGCCAAGACGCCAGCCCAACAACTGGACCAACCCGATCTCCAGGACCAGATGGCTAAACGATACCCACCGGGAGGCCCTTGCGACCAATCGCCGCCAGCCGGACAGGACCCGGGCCGCGTCCGGTATGCACCTCTGTTCATGAAAATGTACGGCGCCACGAAGCGCCAGGTCAAAGCGCACCTGCGGCGCGTCCACTGGACCGCGTCGCGCAGACCGGCGGCCCTGCTCTTCACCTCGGTCAACGGCGCCTCACGACACCTCGAACGAGTCTCGAAACGACTTGCTCGTCTGCCGACCTCCGTCCGCCGCGTCCTGGCGCGCCGTCCTTCGACCTTCACATGGCGCCGTATCAAGGGCACCAAACGCCTGTCTCCCCACTCGTTCGGCATTGCCATCGACGTGGCCGTTGCACGCTCGCATTACTGGCGATGGGATCTGCATGGTCCCCTACGCCGCCTTCGATACCGGCATCGCATGCCGGCACGGATCGTCCGCATCTTCGAATCCGAAGGTTTCATCTGGGGCGGCAGGTGGCATCACTACGACACCATGCATTTCGAGTATCGGCCTGAACTGCTTGCCTGCTCAGCTCACTGACGGCATACTCGCGCCATGAACGAACACGATCACCCGATTGATCCCGAAAACTCGCTGCCGCCCGAGTCCGACACATCCACGTCCCAGGCTGTCGAACCCCAGCCGGCCGAACCTCCGTTGGCGCGCGTGGTGCGCGGTCTGCGCGAGTTGAGGCAATGGTCCGACAGCGACGACCTGCTCACCCATTTTCTGGAGTACGTGGCCGATCTGGGCATCGAGCTGTACCCAGCCCAGGAAGAAGCCATCCTGGAACAGATGGCGGGCCAGCACGTCATTTTGGCCACCCCGACGGGCTCGGGCAAGTCGCTGGTGGCCCTGGCCCTGCACCTGCAGGCCATGGTGGAGGGCAAACGCTCCTTCTACACGGCCCCGACCAAGGCCCTCGTCAACGAAAAGTTCTTCGCCCTGTGCGACGCGTTCGGCGCGGACCAAGTCGGTCTGCTCACCGGCGATGCGAGCGTCAACCGATCGGCCTCCATCATCTGCTGCACCGCCGAAGTCCTGTCGAACATGGCCCTACGCGAAGACAACCTGGCCGTGGGCTACGTGGTCATGGACGAATTCCACTACTACGGCGATCGGGACCGGGGCGTTGCCTGGCAAATTCCGCTCATCACCATGGCGCAGACCCAGTTTCTCCTCATGTCCGCCAGCCTCGGTGACACGAGCGACATCGCCCGACGCCTAGAGGACTTCACGGGGCGCAAGGTCGCCCAGGTGTTCAGCAAGGATCGTCCGGTTCCCCTGGAATTCCTGTACCGAGAGACCCCGCTCCAGGAGACCGTCGAACATCTCCTCGATCACAGTGGCGCCCCCATTTACCTCGTCAACTTCACGCGTCGGTCCTGTGCAGAACAGGCCCAGAACCTCATGAGCATCAACGTCACCACCAAGGACGAAAAGAAGCGCATCGGCGACCAGCTTGCCGACGCTGTCTTCGACACGCCCTACGGCAAGGAATTTCAGCGTTTCATCCGCCACGGAATCGGCGTGCACCACGGCGGACTCCTGCCCAAATATCGGCGCGTCGTGGAGCGACTGTCCCAGTCCGGACTCATCAAGGTGATTTCAGGCACAGACACCCTGGGCGTGGGAGTCAACATCCCTATCCGCAGCGTGGTCCTGCGCCAACTCTTCAAGTTCGACGGCCAGAAAACCGCCCTACTTACGGCCCGCGACTTTCATCAGATTTCAGGCCGTGCCGGCCGCAAGGGATTCGACGACCAAGGAACCGTGGTGGTCCAGGCTCCTGAATGGATCATCGAAAACCGAAAGATTGCGGAAAAAATCGCGGTTCAGCCCCACCTAAAGAAGAAACTGCGCAAGAAGCGGCCACCGACGGGCAGCGTCATCTGGGACGAAACCACGTTTCGAAAAATCGTCGCGGCTCAGCCAGAGCCGCTCGAACCCCAGTTCCACGTGGACTACGGCATGTTGGTCAATCTCCTGTCCTCCCAGTCGACCCGGGTGGGTGGAGGCTACCGCCGCCTCGTCGAACTCGTCTCCCGCGCCCACATGCGTCGATCGGAAAAATCGGCCGTCCTGCGCCACGCCAAGCGACTCCTTTGCGACCTCATGGAGGCGGGCATCGTCGAACTCCGATCCAACCCAAATCGCCAGGGCCGCATCGTGGTGGTCCATGAAGCCCTGCAAAAGGACTTTTCCCTCCACCAGTCCCTGTCCGTGTATCTCCTTCAGGCGCTCGACGCCCTGACCGGCGACCGTCCAACCGGCGCAAACGAACCGACGGGCCAAGGCAGCACGCAACAGACCCCAGGCGGCGAAGCAACGACCAACGACGGAGAATCAACCGACGGAGAATCAACCGACGGCAAATCAACCGACGGAGAATCAACCGACGGAGAATCAACCGACGGAGAATCAACCGACGGCGAATCAACGACCAACGGTCCGGCCACCGAGAAACCGGCGGCCGTCCACGGCAGCCTCGCTCTGGACATACTCTCTTTGGTCGAGTCCATTCTCGAAGACCCACGGGACGTGCTCTATCGCCAGGTGAACCGCCTCAGGGGCGACCTCGTGGCCCGCCTCAAGGCAGAAGGCGTCGAGTACGAAGAACGCATGGAGCAACTCGAAAAGGTCGAGTATCCCAAACCGAACGCCGACTTCATCTACGCCACCTTCAACACCTTCGCCAAGACGCGGCCCTGGCTCGAAGACGAAAACATCCATCCCAAATCGGTCGCACGAGAAATGTACGAGGGCTACTTCGCCTTCAACGATTACGTGCGTCTCTACGGGCTGGAACGCAGTGAAGGGATCCTGCTCCGCTACCTGAGTCAGGTCTACAAAACCGCGGTCCAAAGCGTGCCATCGTCCTACTGGAACGAAGACTTCGAAGACATCCTCGCCTTCCTCCACGACCTGGTGCGACGTACCGACGACAGCCTCATCCAGGAATGGGGTCTCCTGCTGGAAACGCCCGACCAGGCGCTGGACGAAACGGCCGAGGAAGCCGCTGTCATCCATCCCCTCGTGCCAGACGGCTCCCCAGACCCAGCCGCAACCTCGGCCCAATGGGCCGCCGTCGACCCGACGACACATCCGCGCGCCTTTGCCGCCCGCGTCCGTAACGAACTCCACCTGCTCCTCAAAACGCTCGTCCAAAGGAAAATCGAAGACGCCCTCCAACTCATCTACGACCCGGACCAACGTTGGGACTCAGAGCGCCTCGAACAGGCCATGGGCGCATGCATGGCAGACTACGGCGAGGTGGACCTCGCCCCTGCGGCGCGTCAGGCCCACAACACCATCTTGCGCCGTACATCCAAAGGCGAATGGATCGCACAGCAGAAAATCCTATCCATGGACGGCCAGGACGACTGGATGCTCGACTGCATCGTCGATCTGATCCATCCGCGCGACCCAAACCTGCCGCTCATCACCCTGCAACGCATCGGTACGTAGCCCGAAACCACCCGACCAATCACGAGTCGGTCGAGTTCTCCTCCGCATGCCGAGTTCCTTCTGTCATTTTGCGCGTCCTTGCGCCGTCTTTTCCATTGACCCGAAACGAGTAGGCCTCATAATGGAATATGCATCCTGACTTGGGGGCGATGTGGCCTCGACGGGGGTGTAGGAAGCTGTGGTTGCGTGCGAGGTCTGCCTCCTCGAAAAACAGGCAGAACAAGTAGAAACGCGAACGATAATTCGTACGCTCTTGCTGCCTAGATAGCAGCAAGCGTCCTACCGAGATTCCGCCTGCGGTGTCGGCAAGGGCGTCATGTTAGCAGGCTGGCGACGCTGCCATTCGGCCGGCAGCGGGGCGAGAGCGGCGAAAGCCCATGTGCCGGATAGTCTGCCGGAAAGTGTGTCGCTGCACGGTTCGGCCGGCGAATGTAAACCAGCGAATACCACGTAGACGCTCCAGTGGACCACCTTCGGACCCGGGTTCGACTCCCGGCGCCTCCACCATTTGAAAAAAGACACCCCGTCTCTCCGGGGTCATTCTCCGGGACGACGGGTTTTCTATTTCCCCTTGTTTTCAACGGATCTTGCCCCGGAGAAACGGGCTGATTCCGAGCTTGCCATGGGTATCGCTGATCAGCAGGAGTCGCATGGAGCTACCTCAAAATTCTGGCAGATTGAGCAGGAAACGCCATGCCGGCACAACCTCTATCTTCCCTGCATCTACCTTGATTTGGTCCTCTTGATTTCGCGTCACCACTGTACCGGACTTCAAGCCGTATTCCGCCATTGCCTCGGTCAGAGCCGCGATCTCTCGTTTCCTGGTTTGTGGGTCGGCCATCGATTCGCAGACCTGAACCAGCATGCGTGAGCGGTCCTGTAACTGTGCCAGGAAATCCACTTCCATACCGCCTTTTGGCTTACAGTACCAGATATCGGGGGTGACACGTCGGAGCGCTCCGAACACAAGGTTCTCCAATAAGTGCCCGGTGTTGACGAGAATACCTGATGCCACAGAGGTCACCATGGCATGGTCGACGCAATAGATCTTCTTTGGGTTGGTTTTGCTGCGAGCCAGGGATGCGTCGAATATCCGTACGGTAAACAGGAAATAGGCGTCTTCGAGCCACTCCAGATATTCCGACACGGCGTACTTGGGCGCTTTGTGGCCAAGTGACTTCAGATAGCCGGTCAGGCTGTTTATCGAATAGAGCGATGCCGTATTGTCTATCAGCCGGTGCGCAAGGTCCTTTACCGCCTTGGGATGCGAGATATCATGGCGCTCAACCAGGTCACGGAACAGTACGGCCTGAAAGTATTCCTGATGGATCTTTACTCGCAGGTGCCGGTCAAGTCCGATGACTTCCGGGAAGCCGCCGGTTTCCCAGTAATCTTCAAACGCCTTTTGCACGAGAAGCCGTTTCTTTGTTGACAGGTGGCCCGTGACATCGATCTGCTTGTAATCCAGAAATTCCCTGAAAGAAAACGGGAAGAGTTCCCAGGATAAAGCCCGCCCCCGCATTTGGGTGGCGATTTCCTTTGAAAGCATTCGGGCTGACGAGCCCGTGATGTAGA
>JAGGXR010000013.1 GCA_021162935.1 Deltaproteobacteria bacterium | reverse complement strand
GAGTGCGGCTCTTTTTCCCCGAGGCGTCCGACGTCATGGGACGAGACGTAGGGCTGGAAGTTGTCGCCGCCGACGTCGGGCGGCCAGGGTCAGGGCCGACAACACCATAGGCAGTTTCTCATTCGCAAATTTTGCAAGATGGTTCCGTTTCAGTTCCTGACGTTCGTGGAACGCCCAATATGTCTCGAAATCTCCGGATTTTTTCAGCGCACGCATTTTCAGGACTGCCTCGGCCGATTTCAACCTCCAATGGGCACCTGTGATGTCCATTCGGTCATTGACGAGCTGGCGGACTGTGCCCTCAATGACCCCGCTGCCAATCGGATATCCTGCCTTCAGATACCGGTCATATCGCATATAATATTTGTGATTCAGCAGATAATCTGCTGCTTCGTCGATCTTTTTTCGTTCTGCCTTTTTCAACTTCCGGCCACGTTTGGTCTTTGCCCGTCGGATTCCAGCCGCCACCTGGCTGACCTTGCCACGCAACAGACGATCCACGTGGGCCTTGACCCATTTGCGTTGTCGTTGCTTATCTGTGTAGAGCATCTTGGCTGCCTTCCAAACGTACTCGATTGCGTGGATGATATCGCACACAATCGTCACGTTGACCGACCAGGCTCGAGCTTGGTCGGTGATTACTTTGATCTGGTGTTCCGCTCCGTCGACCACTACCACCCAATCCGTTTGTTGCTTCGGATCACGCCGCAGTGCTTCCTCGAACGCTGTGCCGATAATTTGTTCACTATCATCGACGATTCCCGCCCATACCCGCTTGTCTTGAGGTTTCGGCCGCGCTGCCTTCGTCCTCTTCGTTGTCCTGTCCATCAGACCTGCCAACACATCTTCGGCTGACCGTTTGTACGGCTCTACATGATAGACTGCCGCCACTTGGGCCATCCGTTTGCGAAAATACAGTTGTTCGCCGTATTCCTTCTCCAATTTCTTGCGCGTCTCTTTTCGCAAATCCTGCGGATAGACCAGCACGCCTTTCCCGTCAGTCGTGAGCACTGTAATCGTCGAATCCTTCTGACTTTTCCGAATTTCTTCCACCGACCGTCCCCGATAAAATTCCTCAAAATCAACCGCTGACCTCTGCACCAATTCCTCTGTCTGTCGTTTCGGCACCGTGGTCCCACACGTCTGTTCAAACGTCTCGATTGCGTTATCAAATGACCCCATCGTCGCCCATCCCGAAACCCGCTTTGCCACTGAATGTGAGTACTTGCCCGCTGGCAAATTCAACTCTCCGTCCAGCGGACAAAGCCCCGCCACTTGCTGCCCACTTTCGTACCGACTTCGTCTCACATCTACCTCCCCAAATATCGTCTCTATGTTTCGTGTTTCCCCGTTGCGCCGATATTTGCGGGCCACATCGTCCGCCCCGATCACTTTTGCAGGCTTCTCCATATACGCTTGCAGGTCCACGTATGCCTGCACCAATTTTCGCAACAATGTCTGACCTCGACGCCACGCCTCTTCCTCGAATCCGCTCAGGGTGTCGTGACTTGTTTTCGCGAATTCAACTAACCCATCGAATTCTTGTCTCACTCCAATAAAAATTCTTTCCCTTGCCTTTATTTCCCTCTTCCTCCAAAATTCCCCCCATCATTGCCTGGTGCCTCATTGTACGCCTCCTTTTGTGGCAGATTGGTTGGTAGATCATTCTTATCTACCGCATTGGAGGCTTTTTTTCTCCCCCTTCCTTCTCCAACTCTCTGTCTTTATTCATCTCTCTCTCGGGCTAAAAGATCCGCACTCGAGTCACTGTGCCACGCGTGATCGAGCCTCGGTCGCGTGATCGAGCCTCGGTCGCGTGATCGAGCCTCGCTCGCGTGATCGAGCCTCGGTCGAGTGATCGAGCGGGTTTGGGTCGGGTTCCCCCTTTTCTCCTTGCGGTTTGAGTCGTAAGTCTCTATGAAATCTTTCAAATACCATGGGCTACGTCGATCTCCATAATCATATGCTGCCCGGACTGGACGATGGTCCTTCCGAGATTTCTCAAAGTCTGGAATTGGCATCGGGCCTTGCCCGCCTTGGATTCGAGTTGGTGTGCTGTACGAGTCATCAGCGCTACGGCTTGTTTACGCCGGACCTCGACCTGGTGCGTTCCGGTGTCCGGTCTTTGAAGAAGACTTTTGAGGTGCAGGGTATCGACCTCGATCTCCTTCCTGGTGCGGAGAACTGCTATGACGAGCTGTTTTGGAGGCGGGCGCACGTGAACGAGATTCCCTGTTACGGAGAGACGAAGACGTTTTTGGTGGAGTTCGCCTCGCCGCCGGTGCCTCCTGATTTTGGCGTGAAGCTGTTCGAATGGCGAAAGCAGGGCTACACGATCGTGCTCGCCCACATCGAACGGTATGGCATCGACATGAAGATGTTGGACAGGTTTCGAGACCTGGGACAGATGGCAGCGCTGTCGGTCAACCTGGATACCATTGGTGGAACCTGGGGGCGCACCTATGCCAAGTGGGCGAAGCGGATCCTGTCCGAAGGGGTGGTGCAGGTGCTGACGACGGACAGCCATTCGGCATCGACTCTGGCGGCCACGGAACGGGGCATGACCTGGGTGGACAAGAGCATGGGGCGGTCGGCGTTGGAGTCGTTTCTGGTTCGAAATCCGCGCGAGGTACTCGCCGGCCGTCTGCCCGATCCGGTCGGGGGATGATGTTTGGGATTGGACCCGGGCCGACGAAGTCGGTTGATTGGTGATACCGCTGTGATTGTCGGATCTTGAGCGCCCGTGGTGCTTCGATGTGGTCCGGAGCCTGGCCCCAGAAGGGGTTTGGACATTATTTTCGAAGGTATTTGGACCTGACTTTCGAAGGTGTTTGGGCGTGGCCTCTGAAGGTTGGAACGGGCATCGGGTCGAACGGAGGTGGTGAAGATGAACTTTTTCGACAAGGTCAGGTCCGGGGACGTGCGGGTGGTGGTGGTCGGCGCCGGATACGTGGGACTGCCTCTGGCTGTGGAAATGGCACGCACTGGGATTCGTGTCACGGCACTCGACAAGATACAAGCCAAAGTGGATGCTCTCAACGAGGCCCATTCCTACGTGGGCGATGTGTCTGACGCCTCGCTGAAGGAGTTGACCGGCCGTTTGGATGCCACGACGGACGATTCGGTCCTGGCCGATGCGGATGCCGTGGTGATTTGTGTGCCAACGCCTTTGCGCAAGACCAAGGATCCGGACGTGTCGTTCATCATGGATGCGGCTGAACATGTGGCCAAGCATCTGCATCCAGGACAGCTCATCGTGCTGGAGTCCACGACCTATCCGGGTTTCACTAGAGAGATGCTGCGGCCCAGGTTGGAGCGAACCGGGCTCGTGGTGGGTAAGGACTTCTGCCTCGCCTTCTCGCCCGAGCGGGTGGACCCGGGCAATCCCACCTATGGAATCCGCAACACGCCGAAGGTGGTGGGAGGTTGCACCCCCGAGTGTCTCAAGCGGGTCGAGGTCCTGTACGGTCGGTTCATCGACCATCTCGTGTCCGTGTCATCGACCGATGCGGCCGAGATGGTCAAGTTGCTCGAAAACACGTTCCGCGCCGTGAACATTGCTCTGGTCAACGAAGTGTCCATCATGTGCAACCGTCTCGGATTGGATTCGTGGGAGGTGATCGACGCCGCCTCCACCAAGCCTTTTGGCTACATGCGATTTTATCCAGGTCCCGGGCTGGGCGGGCATTGCATTCCCATCGATCCGCATTATCTCGGATGGAAACTCAAGACCCTCAAGTACACCGCTCGGTTCGTGGAGCTGGCCGAAGAGGTCAATGCGTCCATGCCCAGGGTCGTGGTGGAGCGGGTGGTCGAGGCCCTCAACGAGCATGGCAAGGCGGTCAATGGGTCCAAGATTTTGATGCTCGGGGTCGCGTACAAAAAGGACATTTCCGACATGCGGGAGTCGCCGGCGCTGGACATCATCGATATGCTGGCCCACAAGCACGCAGACATCTCCTACCACGATCCCTTCGTGGAGGAGTTGTCGGTACTGGGGCGCGAGATACCCAGAAAGGACCTGACGGACGTGGCGTCGTACGACTGTGTCATCATCGTGACGGATCACAGCGACATCGATTACCGGCGCGTGGTCGAGGAGGCTCAGTTGGTCGTGGATACCAGAAACGCCACCGGATCGTTCCGCAGCGAGTTCGCTGGCAAAGTCTGGAGCATCTAAAAGGAAATGGGGGGCTCCTTGTCCAAGGTCGCGGTACGGTTGCTGCTTTCTTTGGCTGTTGGCGCAGGCTTGGCCTACTTCGCCTTTCGTGGCCTGAACTGGTCCGCGTTGGGGGAGGCGTTTGCAGATGCCGACTACTGGTGGCTCGTCCCCTACTTTGGCACTCTGGCGGGGGTGCAGTTTTTCCGCGCCTGGCGTTGGAGGTTTTTGTTGGAGCCCATTGCGCCCAAGATGCCTTCCACGTGGCGCATTTTGACCGTGTCATGGGTTGGGTTTATGGCCATCATCGCCCTGCCCCTCCGGTTGGGAGAGGTGGTTCGTCCCTATTTGATTGCAGACCCGAAGGATGGTGACCGCAGGGATGCGGCATCCAGGGATGCCGATTCGAAAGATGGTCGCTCCGGTGCTCGGGGAGGTGCGGGCCGGCTCCGCATGAGCGCCGCCATGGGAACCATTGCCGTGGAGCGAGTGGTGGATGGGCTCATCGTCTCCCTTTTTCTCTTTGGCACCTTCGTGGTGTTGGAGCGACAGGGCCGGGGAACGGACTGGATGATGGCGACGGGCTGGTCGGCGCTGGCCCTGTTCGGTGGCGCCACGGTCTTTTTGGTCCTTGCCATGTGGCGGCCTGAGGCCGCGGTGCGGTGGGCATTGCGTCTCAGCCTGTTGGAGCTCCTTGCCGGCACGGGGCGGCGGCGTCTCGTCTGGTTTCGGGATCGCATGTCCTATGTGCTCGAAGGGATCATCAAGGGATTTCGAGCCTTGGGTCGGCCTGGATTACTCGTTCGGTACGTGGCTGCGTCGATCGTGTATTGGGGCCTCAACGGACTGGGCTTCTACGTGCTCGCCCGTGCCTTCCATCTCCATCTCCCGATCGCCGGCGCCTTTGCCGTCTGCGGACTGGTGGTCATCGGGATCACCTTGCCTGCAGGACCGGGCTTGGTGGGAAATTTTCACGAATTTGGCCGATTGGGTCTGTCCCTGTTCTTACCTGCCGTGGTGGTGACCGGTCCGGGGATGGCCTACGTGGTGCTCGTTCATGGCGTGCAGCTTTTGTGGTATGTAGGGATCGGAGTCCTGGTGGTTGCCACGGGGCAGGTATCGTTTCGCAAAGTCGTCGAGGCGGCCGAGGCGGATGAAGAGACGGTGATGGCCGACCAGGAGGCCTGAAGTGTGTGGATGCTCCTTACCCACTCTCCTGGAAAATCGGTGAGCGACGTCTCCTTGCGGGGACAGGAGGTTTTTATGTCGGTTTCTTTTCGACTCAAGACAGACGCAGTGCGTTGGGTAGGCGTTGTCCTGGCGTTTTGGTTCACTCTTTCCTTCGTGGCGAGTGGTTGTGCCAAGGTGCAGTCTCATCCCGAGCCTGCGGGCTGGCCTGGGGGCGTCATGCCCAAAGGCGGTTTCTGTCCCGCCCAGAAGGCAGACGACTTCGATGACCTCGGTGCGATTCGAGCCGCGATGCGTCAGCTCGAATGTCTGATCGTGGTGTATGAGAACCGGCCGGAGATGGCTTCGGATACGATTCCCAGGATGCGACGTCTTTACGCCGACCTGGTGGAGAAGCTGACCAAACGGAATCGTTGGGACGACGACTCGGCCGTTTGGGAATGGCTCTACACGTATACGGCGAGGCTCAACCCCATCCGAAACGAGTTGGCCCGTCATTTCAAGATCCCAGTCTTCTCCGTCAATGGGCACCATCGCGCCGCGGCCCTGTGGGCGGAATCTGCCAGACGTCATCCAGTGGATACACTGGTGCACTTCGATTCCCATTCCGATACGAGAGGGCTGGCGGATCCGGCTCGTGTGTTGCAATTGGGTCGAGGCATCATGAAGGGAACCAACATCCGCAGCGCCGAGCGAGAACTGGATCAGTATCTCAACGACCCAGCGGTGCCCTGCAGCGTCGGCATTCTCCTGCTTGGATTCAAGCACTTCATCTGGCCCAAGCCCGACTGGTATGGGCTCGGCGACGTGGTCATGCGCCCCTTTTTCTATGGCCAGCAGATCAAGGAAAATCCTGGTATCAAGGCGCTATCGAAGGACTGGGAACTCTACTACGATCGATCGACTGATACCACGGGAAGACCGCCCGTGCCCGATGACAGTTCCTGGCTACGCCTGCCCAGGCCGGCTTCCGAGATGGGCGTCTTCGACCATGTGCGGCGTCTGACCCTGTCGGTGTTCACCACGTTGCCTTGGCCCAAGGATGCGGACAAGGATGCGCTGCTCAAGCGGGAGTTGCTCGCAGCGATCCACAAGGGAAACTTCGTTCTGGACATCGACCTGGACTACTTCGGATCGGTGGACCTGACCCCCGGACTGTCGCGCAAGGCACCGCCGAGCCACTACGAGGGAAGAAACAAGTTCCTCAAGTCGGATGTGACCGATGCTCGACGTCAAAAATGGCTCGCCCATCGCCAGCATGTGGACAAGGGCATCGCCGAGGTCGAGGCCATGATGACGTTCCTTCGCCGACACGGCCGGATCCCCACGGTGGTCACCCTGGCCGATTCGACCTACATGCCGTTTTCGATCCATTGGTGGTCTGAGGAATTTTGGGAATACGGACCGAGACGCATGCTCCCCTACGTCCAGTACAAGGTACGCAAGATGCTCGCCCGGGTCTATGCGGGCGACGGCATCGGCGCCATTCCGTGATTGAGCCCTCCTGCTATTTCCAGCATCGTATCCCGACAGCTACTGCCTGGCCTGCCACCAGACGGGCGTCCTGGTCGTCGGCTCACTTGAGGTATTTGAGTGCGTCGAGGGCGATGGGTTGGCAAGCGGTCAGCAGGCCTCCGTCTCCTGGGATGATTTTCGAATAGACCACCTGGCCCTCCTTGGTGACCGTGACCGTCAGCAGCAGCTTGCCCTGCAGCCGCCTCGGTTCGATGGCCACCACAGCCAGCGCTTGACCCGGGGCCGCCTGTTGCACCAATGGCACCTTTTTGCCGATTCGTTCCGACAGACAGGCGGCGAGCAGGGCTGCTGCGTCTCCTGCCTGTCGGTCGTTCTCGTTCGTGTGGCTTTCCACGGTGAGCAAGACCGCTTCGGTGGGTGCAGCCGGTGTCACGTTGTGCGTCGTGTGGTGGTTCGTTTGGCGGAGAACGAGCAGGACTGCCATGACTGCCGTCACGAGAAGGGACAGGGCCGCAATGCCGGCAAGGAGTTGGCTGGAACGGTTTTGCTGCACGGCACGCATGTCGCCAGATGATGGACTGGGCCGGCGTTTTTTACCCTTGTATGGAGCTGTCGCCCGAACGCCCAGCCGGATCGGCAATTCGGGCATGGGCTCTGCCTGTTTCGGCTTGGCGGGCAGGGGGGCGAAGTCCGGATCGCCGTAGAGCACGTAGGTGGCCCAGGCCAGATTTCCTTCGCCGGATTCGGCGATGACCCGGTTGCGGGCGTTGCGCACAGCTGCTCCCATGGAGCCGCCGCGAACCAAATCTTTGTAGAAGTGTCGGGCGAACTGGGCGCCCTGGCCGTCGATCACCTCCCACTGGGTGCCGACGTAATGCCGGACGCCAGCGGTCAAGAACGCATGGGCCAAGCCGAAGGCACCCTTGGTCGGGTCTCCAAAGGCGCCGCTGTGACAGGCATTCGAAAACACCAACAGGGGCATGGGGCGCCCGGCGCCCATGTCTTCGATCTCGGACGTGGGCAGGATGCCGTCAGACAGACGCCATCCTGGTTGTCCCCGATCTTCGAGCCGGTCGGCGTGGCCCGCGAAATGCACCATGTCGTGGTCCTTCATTTCGCGTCGGACGAGACCGAGATCGGGCTCGGTGACGAGTCTGGCCAGGAGGTTGCCCTCCTCGTCGAGTTGGGCGATGATCTCGGAGCCTTCCCGTTCCACCTGAGGGAGATCTCCGGCCGGATTCGAGGCCATCACCAAGAGCTTCATGCGGGACGCCGGCTTTCGACTGCGGCTGATCATGGCCCTGGTCGGGGTCGAGGTGCGCACGATGCGGCCCATGTCGAATCGGCGGCAGAGGAACTGTTCGCCGTCATAGATGAGTTCCCATGGAATCCAGACGAGTTCTTCGTCCAGCTCCAGGGTCAAGTTCCCCATGGTGCGACGGATGTCCGTGAGCACCGGGCCCGGCAGGAGGCGACGGGCGAGTTCTTCGCCCACGAGTCGAAGCTGTTCGAGGTTTGCCTCGGTGAGCTTGTGCGTCTGGTTGCCGCGCTGCAGGATGTCCAGCACGTCGCCTGCCAACTGGCGGATGCGATCCGTGTCATAGGCCACCATGTGGCGCTGTCGCAGGGTGGCCTCCGCCACGGTGCAGGCCAGATTGCCCGGGCCCTGGAATGCAAGGTGGAGTCTCATGGCTTTTTGACCGTTCTAGGCGACCTGGTCGCTTCAGTCAGGTCCATGGCTTCGAGTCGCCGGGCCGCCTCTTCGATTCGGTCATCGCCGGCCGTGAGGCTGAATCGGACGAATCCTTCGCCGTGTGGCCCCATGGCGACGGCGGGCGTGGCCACAATCCCGGCTCGATCCAGGAGCCATTCCACCGCCTCGATGCTCGTCATGCCGTTTGGGCAGGCCGCCAACACGAAGAACGTGGCCGTGGGTCGGATGGCGTCCCAGCCACCCCGTTCGAGCCCAGCCATGAGTCGGTCCCGACGCCTGGCGTACCGCTTGCGCAGTGCGACCACATGGGACCAATCTCCGGTCAGGGCGGCCAGCGCTGCATCCTGAACCGCGCCGAACACGCCCGAATCGACGTTCGTTTTGACGCGCCCCAGAGCGCCGATCACCTCTGCGTTGCCAGCGGCCCAACCCACGCGCCAACCAGTCATGTTGAACGTCTTGGACAGGGAGTAGAACTCCACCGCAACGTCCTTGGCGTTTCGAACCTGGAGGATCGAGGGCGGCTGCACCCCATCGAGGTACAATTCATAGTAGGCCGCGTCGTTTGCCACCACCATCTCGTGTCTGGCGGCCAGCGTCACTGCCCTTTCGAAGAACGAGGAGGTCGCCGTGGCTGAGGTGGGATTGTTCGGATAGCAGAGCCACATGAGTTTGGCGCGGGCCGCCTCATTGGATCGGATGACCCGATCCGCCTCGTCCAGGTCGGGTAAGAAGCCGTGGCTGCGCAGCAGGGGCATCCGTTCCACGTGCCCGCCGCAGAATCGGGCCGTGGCCGCGTAGACCGGATAGGCCGGGTCGGGCACCAATACGAGGTCGTCGGGATCGATGAGCGCCCAGGACAGATGGGCGATGCCCTCCTTGGACCCGATGAGCACCACGATCTCACGGTCCGGATCCAGGTCCACCGAGAAGCGTCTTTTCATGTACTCCGCAATGGCCAGGCGCAGGGCGCGTTTTCCCTTGTACGACGGGTACTGGTGGTTTTCGGGCCGACGCGCCGCCTCGGCGAGCGCCTCGATCACGTGGCTCGGCGTGGGCAGGTCCGGGTCTCCGACCCCAAGGTCCACCACGTCCAGTCCCGCCTGGATGGCCTCTTGTTTTTTGCGGTCGAGCCCTGCAAACAGGTACTCGCCCAATTGCTGTATCCTCTGTGCAACGGGTGTTTTCATGGTCAAGTTTGTAGCCCGACGGCGCCGGGTCTGCAACCCTATCCGAGTCTGACGGAGCCTGCAGGATGGATCGGGCTTCCGGTGAATCCGATGCGGCTTTGCCGTTTCTATTCGTAGGCGCCGATGTCGAAGCCGGAGCCTTGGGGGCGGGTGACGCCGTCCATGTCGACGCGGATGGAGATGCCGTAGCGCGTTTCGAACTCGTCGTATTCCGGCGCATCGGCACCCTGGTCCAAGGCGGGGCTGTCGGCCGAGAGGTGAAAGTCGTCCTGCGTCGGATCGACGAGTTTCGGGTCTGCTTCGATGCAGCCGGAGCATTGGCCTTGCTGGTCGGACTGGAAGTTCGCCAGGCTCGTCTCGTTGGACGAGCCCCATCGAATGGAGGCGGTTTCGCCAAACAGGTCATGGTCGGTGGTCGATGCCTGGGCCGCTGCGTCGGTTTCTACGATGATCTGATGGCCCGCGACATGGGCTAGGAGGTTGTCGGTGATCACCAGACCGCCTGTGCCGCGTGCATACGTGATGGCCACGTCCGCGTCGTAGACCGTGTTGGCGACGAGGTGCTTGACCGCGTCCTGGTCCGTCATCCGAATGGCGGAGCCATACTGCCATGGGTTGTTGGTGGGGCCTGATCCGTCCGACTTGTGGATGTCGTAGAACAGGTTTCCGATGACGTATATGTCTTGGCCCGTGCCGGCGACATCGTCCACGTCGCCCACGTTCGTCGAAGACTTGATGCCGTTTTCGCAGTCGAAGACCTGGTTGTAGATGAACCAGACTCGCTCGGGGCCATACTGCCAGCCCAGTCCCGACCCTTCGGACGAGTTCGAGGGCCGCATGCCCCAGATCGTGTTTTGTGAGACGATCACGTCCGTCGCTTGCTTGCTCCAAAAGCCGGTTTGCTTATTTTCCCAAGCATCGTTGCGGCCGATGTACACGTGGTTCAAGGTGGAGGCGAGGCCTGCTTTCTTGGCGTTGACCTGCACGCCGTCACCGCTGCAGTGGTACATTTCGTTGTCCACGATCCAGACGTGGTCGGCATGATGGCCCACCGCCACGCAGTGGTGATCCTCGTCATGGTCCGAATGCCAGTCGCCATTGTCGTGGATGGAGTTGCCGTAGAACACGATCTGCGTGGCAACCGCCGGGTCGTCTTCTGGATTCCATCGCCCCGTGTAGAGTCCGGACGCCGGGCCTCCCTGGCCGTTTTGAACCTCGCAGAACCGGACCGCGACGTGGTCGGACGGGGTGCGCACGGACAGACCGTTGTCCGCGCCGTTCAGATCGAGGTTTTCGAAGATGAAGAAGCTGCCCGTGACGTCCAGGTGCGCAGACAGGACGGGGCGTGGCTGGGTGGAGGCGCCCCGTACGAAGATTGGTTTGGATGCGGTGCCGGCACCGGAAAACGAGAGGGACGAATCGTAGGGTCCACCGTGGACCTCCACCACGTCACCCGCCTGCAGGTGTGTCGGGATGGTGATCCGCGGCTTGCTCGGTGTGCCGTATTCGTTGTTGTCGTCCGTGGCCTCCTGGCTCGTGTTGTCAATATAGTAGAAGCCAGGGACCTGGTCGGTCCAGGGATTGGGCGCATCGGGCGCATGCTCATCGATGCCGAATTCAGGTTGCGGGATGCCGATGGGCGGCACCCAGCCGTCCTGGGGCGGCGGTTTCCATGCATCGGCATGGCTCGATCCATCCTGGATACCGCCATCCATTTGGCCGCTTCCGTCTGTAGTTGCAGCATCGGTCGTCGTTTCGGAATCGTCGCTGCATCCGATGGCGAGCATTGCAGACGCCGCCAGGAAGAACAACGCACCGAGGATGGGGGACAAACCTTTCGCGCCATCGGGTGGCTTCCATGGACAGTCGGGTCGGCAGCGCAGTGACTTGGACGTGGTCGCGATCGCGGTGCATGACATCACAGGTACCCTCCGTATGCAGGCCAATGGATCGACTATAGCGCAGGAAGGTCGCCTGGACAATCGTCATGTCAGCGAACTGGGGGGAGAACGTGAGCGGATGCTTTCGGTTCTTCGGATGCCGGCAGTACGGGGGGGCGAGGGATCCGCCGCGATGTGAGGGATTCGTTCCGGATCGGGGATCTGTCCCGAGGCGAGGGATCCGTCCCGTGTCAGAGATCCGTTCCGGAGCGGGGAGACCACAATATGTCGTTGTGCAGGGGTATGCATCCTACTTGGTCTGGGTATCATGCAGGTGGTCGGTCTTCCTGTTTTTGGTTTACTCGAAAGGGGCCTGGTGCTACATCTGCTCCCTAAATTCCGTGTTGTCGGATGAGGGGCAACGGCCCTGGGAACGTGGTCGAAACCATCGTGGTGCAAGGCCCTGTCGGGCTGGTCGTCAGAGGCGGTTTCTTCGTGACTCGATAGGTTGGCTTCGAAGATGCGCATCAAGAAATTAGAGATCTCCGGGTTCAAGTCGTTCAGTGATCGAACCGTTTTGACGTTCGAAGAGGGCCTGTCGGCCATCGTCGGCCCCAATGGCTGCGGGAAGTCCAATATCGTAGACGCGGTGCGTTGGGTCATGGGAGAACAGTCGGCCCGCATGCTGCGGGGTCGGAGCATGGAAGACCTGATCTTCGGCGGCTCGGATACCAGGGGGGCAGTGGGCATGGCCGAGGTGACCATGACGCTCGACCTCACGATTGGCACTGTGCCGGCGCGGTACGTGGACTACTCGGAGATCCAGGTGACCAGGCGGGCGTTCCGCGACGGGACGAGCGAGTACTTCATCCAAAAAGTGCCCTGCCGCCTCAAGGACATTGCGGACATTTTTGTGGGAACCGGGGCGCACAGTCGGGCTTATTCGATCATCGAGCAGGCCAAGATTGGTTTCATCGTGACGGCGAAACCAGAGGAGCGGCGGACGGTCATCGAAGAAGCGGCGGGGATCACAAGGTACAAATCCCGTAAGAAGTCCGCAGAGCGGCGCATGGAGAGTACGAGGCAGAATCTCCTTCGGGTGAGTGACATCGTGGCCGAAATCGAACGGCGCCTGCGCTCCCTGAAGAGACAGGCGCGCAAGGCCGAGCGGTACGAGATGTACAGCACCGAGCATCGTGATCTGGACCTGTGGCGCACGGCTCACGAATTCCTGGGTCTGACCACGGCCAGGAAGGTCGTGGCTGAGAAATTGTCGGATTTGAGTCGTGAACGGGCGGAAGTGGAAAACACCGTCCAGGCTGCCGAGGCGCGGTTGGAAGCCCATCGGCTCGACCTCGCCCAGGCCGAGACCGACTTGGCCACGGTGCAGGAAAAGGTCTACGAGGTCGACAACAAGATCAAACTCCTGGAAAGCCAGGCTGGTTTCAAAAAGCAGGAAAAGACGCGACTGGAGGCGGATGGAAAGCGGGCCGACGAGGAGATCCACAGGCTGGAGCAGGACCTGGAGGATCTCGTTGCCAGGATCGCTCAGGAACGGGAGCACCTCGATACGCTCAAGCAGGATTCCGGCGAGCGAGGGATGGTGCGCGAAATCCGACGTGAGGAGCACGAAGGGCTTCGCGAGGAATTGACGGCCGTGGGTCGTGAGTTGTCCGAACTTCGGGCGCGCAAGGCGGAGTTCGCCACCGAGATTGCGGCCTCCCAGGGGCGCACCGCGGCGTGGCAGGGGCGTCGTCTCGATCTGTTGTCCCGCGTGGAGCAGATCGTGGCGGAGCGCAAGGAACTCGAGACCCGGGTCGAAGGGGCCCGTCGTGACCAGGAGCGCCTGGAGCAGTCCATGGAGGATCGTCATGATTCCATGGAGGAACTCGAGGTGCGCAGGAAGCATGTCGAAGAGCGGTCCGCCGAGTTGGCGGATCAGATCCAGCACGGCGAGATCCAATTGGAGACGGTTCGCACCCAGCTCCATCGCTGTCGTTCCCGACTGAGTTCCCTGGAAGAAATCCAGCGTCGCTATGAAGGTTTCGAGCAGGGCACCAAGGCGATCATGGAGCGCCGTGAGCAGCAGTGGCGAGGTGTTCGCGGTCTCGTGGCCGACATCGTGTCCAGCCCGGCTGAGCTGGAGTCGGCCGTGGAAGCGGCCCTTGGCGACCGACTCGGGAACGTGCTCGTCGACAGCCAGCAGGTCGGGGTCGAGGCGGTCGAGTACCTCAAGAGAGACCGGCGGGGCCGTTCCAGTTTCATTCCATTGGATGTGCGGTCCCGCGGGGGCCGAAACAGAAATGCGCATGGTTCGGGCGACGGTATTCGCGGTTCGTTGTTGGACATGGTGGATGTTTCGTCCGAGTACCGCGGCGTGGCCGAATATTTATTGGGCGACGTGCTCGTGGCGGAGAATCTGGCTTCGGCCATCGGCACCTGGCAGCGGACCCATACTCCGCTCGTGACCCTGGACGGCGAGGTGGTGGATGCGTTCGGCGCCATCACCGGGGGGATGGGCGCAGAGGATCGGTCTTCGGGGATCCTCGGGCAGAAGCGGGAGATCCGCGAGCTGGCCGAGATGGCCGTCGAGCTGGAGAAGGCCGAGCAGGAGAGCTTGGCCTCCCTCATGGCACTCAAGCACGAACAGAGCACCATCGCCTCTGAACTGGAGTTGGTGGTTCGTCAGACCCACAGTGCTGAGATGGCGCAACTCGATATCCAAAAGGACCTCGACCGTATCCGTTCCGGATTGGAGGAGGCGTCCAGGCGTATGGCCACCTTGTTGGCCGAAGAGGAGCGAGCGCGTCGTGCTCTCGACCAGGAAGGCCACGAGGTGTCCGAGTCGGTCGTGGACGCTGAGCGGAAGCGTCAGATGCTCGACGGCATCGAAGAGCAGATCGTGGCGTTGGGCAATCGGTCCGAGGAATTGGCCAGGCTGGTCGAGGAGGCTGGTGCGGCGCTCACGGAATTGAAGGTCGAGGTGGCCCAGAATCGTGAGCGCTTCTCGGCTGCTCATGCGGCATTGGACCGGGATGAGCGCGCGGAGTCGCAGATGAGGCAACGGTTGGCGGACTTGGCTCGCCAGGTGGAACAGGGCCGTTCCCGTTCGGTCGAGTTGGCCGAAGAGATCGCGGCGGCGACCGCCGAAGCCGCGCGACTCGCGGCGAACAGCAAGGAACTGGACGATGCATTGCTCGGTGCTCGCAACAAGGTCGAGGGGCTGCGCACGACCGTCACCGATCTGGAACTGACCCTCAAGAAGGCGAGGGATCGCCTGTCGACCCTGGTCAAGGACACGACGGATCGGGAACTGTCCGCCCAGAAGCTCGACATGGATCTGGAACATCTCGAACGGGAGGTGCGCCAGCGCCACGACGAAGATTTGGAGAGCCTCCTGGTCGATTTCCACCTCCGTCCGTTGTGGGGCGAGGAGCAGCAGCATCAGTTGGACGGCCTCGAAGAGATGCTCAATCGAATGAGGCAGGACTACAATCCCACGGCGCGCAAGGAATTCCAAGAACTGACCGAGCGCCATGCCTTCCTTTCGGAGCAACGCCAGGACCTCGAAGACGCTCTGGAGCGACTGTCCAAGGCCATCAGGAAGATCAATAAGACGAGTCGAGTCCGCTTCAAGGAAGCCTTCGACGCCATCAACGAACGATTCGAAAAGGTGTTTCCGCGGTTGTTCGGGGGGGGCAAGGCGAAGCTCGTGCTCACCGAAGAGGACAACCTGCTGGAGTCAGGGGTCGAGATCGTGGCCCAGGCGCCGGGCAAGAAGCTGCAACCCGTCGAACTCCTGTCCGGCGGCGAGAAGGCCCTTGCTGCGGTCAGCTTGGTATTTTCGGTATTTCTCTACCATCCGAGTCCGTTCTGCATCCTGGACGAGGTGGACGCGCCGCTCGATGACGTGAACGTGGATCGGGTCAACGAGATGATTCGTGAGATGAGCATGTTCACGCAGTTTTTGCTCATTACCCACAACAAGCGCACCATGGAGATCTGTGATGCGCTTTTCGGGGTGACCATGGACGAACCGGGCGTGTCGAAGGTGGTGCAGGTGGATCTGCGTCGAGCCGCCGAGTTGGCCGCATAGCATTGCCTGGCCTGCTCGCTTCCTTGCGAGCCGATGCTTCCACCTTGCATCGTCGGCTTTTTCGTTTGTTCTGTGTCGCCTCGGTGATATTTTGGTCGCCGTCGTCGAATCTTTCATGGGGCGTCATCGAGCCGCAAGGGGGAACGAAATGAGCAGTTCGTACATGAGTACTTCGTACATGATGAGGTTCTACGGCTTGACTTCGAAGGAGACGGTTCGATCCTTCTTGCCATTTAGTGAGATTTCGACGGCGTATTTGCCCACGGGCCAGGATTTGCCTGGCGCCTTGGTCAGACTGAATGCGAGTCGACCCGAACCATGGACGTTGCCCTTCTTGGTGGAGTCGATGTCACCGGCTTTGGGGCCTCCTGCCGGGCCGCCCAGGAACTTCCATTTGACACTGACGTTCGTGCCCTTGGGGCAATGTTTGAGGTACACGATGCAGTAAATTTTGCCCTGGTTCGGTTTGAAGACGTTCGTCTTGTTTGTCGGGTGGACGGTCTTGTCGACGCCAGCGGACATGACTGCATCGGTGATTTTTGCCGTGGACCAATGGCAGGAGCAGCCTTTGCTTGCTCCCATGGAGATGGTCGCGCCAAGGAGCACGATGAGTGCGAGATGACGTCTATTCATGGAAATCCCTCCCTATGATGCGGGCGCCGAGCCCTGGATGATGGCCATGATACAGCAATGCCGGCCCAAGGGGACCGGCATTGCACGAGTTGTACAGAAAGAGCCTGCTTTACGCCTTGAGGATGGCATCGAAGGCGCAGGCAGGAACGCATCGGGGCTCAGGTGGATCCTGATCGATGCACTCGACGCATGTGTTGGGGTCGATGACGATGCTGCCGTCGTCATCTTCGGAAATCGCCTCGTGAGGACATTCGTCGATACAAGCAGAACATTGGGTGCAGAGGTCTTGGTCAATCTTCATCGCCATGGCAACGTGTCTCCTTTCCGAACAGCGGGTCTTGTTTGTGGCTCTTGCCGACTCCGCTTGCGTACTATCCGTTTCAAGAGGCATTATATATAGATCGGAAAAAGTCGCAGTCAATCGAAAAGGCGAGACGAAAAGGCGAGACGAAAAGGCACGAAGGTGAAAGGAAGAGGCGAGACGAAAAGGCACGCGAAACGCGCGTGTCGAAACAATCAGCGGCTGCAGTTCGTGGTCTTCGAGCGGGAGTAGGTGACCTGTGTTCGTGCTCGTAGAAAGACAGGAAGGGCTTCCAGGACGCGGTCTGTTCGTGCGGTCTTTTGCCGACTTGGGCACCGCCATGATTCTGGCGTCCATGGACTCGGTGGCCGAGGCCACCTTCGTGATCGATGGAACGGATCATTGGCTGCAGACGTTGCTTGGGGATCCAGACTGGCTGCTTCGGGGTCTTGCGAAAGGCAGGGCCAGACCAGGCCGTGACGACCTGGCGGGGCTGTTGCAATGTGGTGTGGACGGCTTTCGGCGGATCGTCGATGAGGCTCGAAAGACCTGGACCTGCGCGCGTCCCGAGTATTTTTTTGATGCCGATCGTTTCGAATCGGCGCATCTCGTTCTGGATACGGCATGGGACGTGTTCCAAGAGGAGACCCATCGGCTCGATCCGTCGTTTCACCCCAAGGTCCGTTGGCTCCTGGCGCAGATTCTTTCCCGGGGAGCACCTCGTCTCGTGGGTTTTTCGTTGCCCGGTGCGCCAGACCCGGTCACCGCCGCGGTGATCCGCGAGTTACACAGGCGTCGAATTCCTACGGTGGGAGGCGGTTGGCCTACCCTTGGTCTGGACGTGCCGGGGTTGGAGCACCTCAAAACATCGTGGGGCCTCGACTGGGTCGCGTCTGGGCCTGGCGAGTTGGTCCTGTCCAGCCTGTACGAGTTGGTCCGCAGAGGGCGGCCTCCGAACGTGGAGAACCTGGTGGGCGAAGGGATCGATGAGCCTCACCTGGTCGCGTTGCGCGAACTTCCCGAATGGTCGCCGAAGTTTTATGGGTCGGGTGGACCATTCTTCGCTCCGGCCGGCACGGTGCCCCTGTCGTCGAATGCAGGGTGCTACTGGAAACGCTGCGCCTTTTGTCCCCAGGCCTATAACGTGCATCCCTACATCGAGCGTCGGGTCGAGTTCGTGGTGCGTCAGGTGGAACAGGCGGTGGAACAGGCTGATGTACGGCACTTTTTCTTCGTAGACGAGTGTCTCTCTCCGACTTTTGCGAAGGCGTTCAGTCGTGCGGTTGTCGGACGACATTTGGGTGAACTCCATTTTGCATCCATGGTCCGCCCGGAGACGGCCTTTGGGTCAGACCTGTTGCAGGACATGGCGAGAGCGGGTTTCGACCTGTTGCTGTGGGGTGTCGAGAGCATGGATCAGGATGTGCTGCGGCGCATGAGGAAGGGGACATCGCCGGCGGGCATCCGTCGCGTCTTGGAGGTCTCGTGGCAGGCGGGCATTTCGAACTATCTGTTCTTGATGACCGGATTCCCCGGCCAGACCATGGAGCAGACCAGACAGACCCTGGCGTTCGTGCGATCCCATCGGCAGTGGGTCGATGGGGTGCAGCTTTCGCGTTTCGTGGCCTATGCTGGTTCTGAAGTCGGCCGCAGTCCGGCCCTGTTCGGCGTCCAACTCGGAGGCCCGTCGGATCGGGAGCTTGCGTCTTTGGACGTGTCTGGCGGCGTGGCGCCCAGGGCGGAACAAGACGCGGTCTACGAGGACTTCCGTCGGCACTATCAGAACTACGTCAGCGGTCGGTATCCATCATTCCCACATGATCGTCATTCGAGCCGTGGCCTCCTGGCGCTGCTGTATCGAAGGCTTGGGGCCGCCACCTGGTCCGGGGGGGGGCGGATGAGTTGAGGAATAGACGCCCTCCATTTTGGACCGGACATGTTTCCTGAGCAAGCACAGGTTGGCCAAGAAATCTTTGCATCGTATGGATATGAAGGACTAAAATGATGTCCATCGTTTGTGTGGATTCGGCTTGGTCGGTGGGACGCGAAGGTTGCTTGTTGAGACCCGGCGAGATTCATTATTTGTGAGGAATTTGTAGGGGTTTGTGAGGAATTTGCAAGGAGGAGATTGATGAGACACCTGCGATTTGCGATGTATCCTGCCCTGCTGCTTGCATTGGTTGCAGTGAGCTGCAGTGACGATTCCGGTTCTAACTCGACCTGTGGGAATCAGGTGTGCGATTCGGGGGAAACAGCAACGAATTGTCCTCAAGACTGCAGTTGCGGCAACGGCATCAAGAACGGTGATGAGGAATGCGATGGAGTCGACCTGGGCGAGGCAACGTGCGGGAGCCAAGGCTACGTGTCGGGTTTGTTGGGGTGCACCGAGCAGTGCCGGCTCGACGAGACCCAGTGCGTGCCTGCCGCGGACTGTGGGAACGGACAGATTGACCAGGGCGAGCAGTGCGACGGCACAGATCTCAATGGTGCAACGTGCAAGAGCCGAGGTTATGACGATGGCAGCCTGGGATGCACGGCTGGGTGCCAGTACGATGAAAGCGGCTGCGCGAGTTGTGGCACGCGGGCCATCTCCGCGGGTTATTGGTACACCTGCGCGGTCAAAGACGACGGCACGGCCTGGTGCTGGGGATGGAACGGCTACGGCCCGCTCGGCGACGGCACCACGACCGAGAGACACACCCCGGTCCAGGTGAGCGGGCTGACCAGCGCGGGGGCCATCTCCGCTGGTTGTTGGTATGACACCTGCGCGGTCAAAGAAGACGGCACGGCCTGGTGCTGGGGATTCAACTCGTACGGCGAGCTCGGCGACGGCACCGCGACCGAGAGACACACCCCGGTCCAGGTCAGCGGCCTGACCGGCGTGGGGGCCATCTCCGCGGGTTCGCACCACACCTGCGCGGTCAAAGAAGACGGCACGGCCTGGTGCTGGGGATGGAACGGCCACGGCCAGCTCGGCGACGGCACCGCGACCGAGAGACACATCCCGGTCCAGGTCAGCGGCCTGACCGGCGCGTGGGCCATCTCCGCGGGTATGTACCACACCTGCGCGGTCAAAGAAGACGGCACGGCCTGGTGCTGGGGAGACAACTACGACGGCGAGCTCGGCGATGGCACCACGACCGACAGACACACCCCGGTCCAGGTGAGCGGCCTGACCGGCGTGGGGGCCATCTCCGCGGGTTCGAACCGCACCTGCGCGGTCAAAGACGACGGCACGGCCTGGTGCTGGGGAGACAACTACTACGGCGAGCTCGGCGACGGCACCACGACCGACATCTCCATTCCGGTCCAGGTCAGCGGCCTGGCCGGCGTAGGGGCCATCTCCGCGGGTTATTGGCACACGTGCGCGGTCAAAGAAGATGGCACGGCCTGGTGCTGGGGATTCAACGACCACGGCGAGCTCGGCGACGGCACCACGACCGAGAGACACACCCCGGTCCAGGTCAGCGGCCTGACCGGCGCGCGGGCCATCTCCGCGGGTATGTACCACACCTGCGCGGTCAAAGAAGACGGCACGGCCTGGTGCTGGGGATACAACTACGGCGGCGAGCTCGGCGACGGCACCACGACCGACAGACACACCCCGATCCAGGTGACCTGGCCGTGAGGGGCCGCTGCAGGCCATCTCCGCCGGTTATTGGCACATGTGCGTGGTCAAGGGAGACGGCACGGCCTGGTGCTGGGGATACAACTACGACGGCGAGTTCGGCGACGGCACCACGACCGACAGACGCACCTCGGTCCAGGTGACCTGGCCGTGAGGGGCCGCTGCGGGCGTGGCGCGGGCGTTGCCCGTTCCAACGCGGCCTTTCGCGCCGCGGCTGCGGCCATGGACGCCATGCAGACCCCAGTTCCACTCCTGATGTCCCGGACCCCTCAGTCCCTGATCTGGCCGCGCGGGAACGACAACAAGCAGAGCGAGGGGATGCAATGAGTGGTTGAGTCGCCAGGGGCGATGATTATAATAGCCGCCATGTTGCACTGGATTGCAAAGCAGTCGGCGGTTGTGTTGGTCGCCCTTTTGTCCATGATGGTGGTCGCTGGTGGCTGGACAGGGTGCGAGGACAAGACGACCTGCCGGCAGGCCTGTCTGCACACCTGCCAGATCTGTCGACAGAGTTGCGATGAACAGGATCCTTCGACGGCCGACGAGTTGAAGGGGTGCGAGGAGTCCTGTCAGCAACAGGGTGCGGGCCAGGACAGGCTTGATTGTGTCATGGCGACGGACGCCTGCGAAGATCTTTGGAAGTGCTGAACTGGTCATGCTGCGTTGGTCTTTCGTGGTCTTTCAGGTTTTTCATTTTTTGTCGCTTGGCCGTCGGGTCGTTGTCGATTCGTTTGGACGGTTTGAAGCGTGATGTGTTCCCAGAAAGGAGGCCGTGAGCGTGGATCGAATCGTTGAATGTGTGCCGAATTTTTCTGAAGGTCGTGATTCGGCTGTTTGGGACGCCATTGGAGAAGCCGTGTCAGCGGTGCCCGGAGTGCTCCTGTTGGACGTGGATCCGGATGCCTCCTACAACCGCGTCGTCGTGACCTTTGCTGGCGAGCCGGATGCGGTGGTCGAGGCTGCCTATCGGGCCACGATCGTGGCGACCGAGCGGATCGATATGCGGAAGCACAGGGGCGAGCATCCCAGGTTCGGGGCGCTGGATGTCTGCCCGTTCGTGCCCGTGCGCGGGGTGTCCATGGCGGACTGTGCCGAGATGGCGCGGAGCTATGGGAGGAGAGTTGGCCAGGAATTGGGCCTTCCGGTGTACCTGTACGGTGGTGCGGCGAGCCGACCCGAACGTAGGAATCTGGCTACGGTCCGCGCCGGCCAGTACGAGGGGCTTCCAGAGAAGCTGGCAGACCCTCAGTGGGAGCCGGACTTCGGACCGGCCAAGTTCGTTCCGACGTTTGGGGCCGTGGCTGCTGGGGCGCGATTTTTTCTGGTAGCCTATAACGTGGACCTGGCCACCGAAGATGTGAACGTGACCCAAGAAATCGCCGAGGCGGTCCGTCAGATGGGCGGGAAGATGAAAGACGAATCAGGCAAGGTCGTGATGCGGAACGGCAAGCCGGTTCGCAGGAAAGGGAAGCTCAGAATGGTCCGCGCGATGGGGGTGCCCGTGACCGCACCAGGCCGACCGCCTTTTTGCCAGGTATCCATCAATCTGACGAACTACCTCATCACACCGCCACACGTGGCGTTCGAAGAGGTGCGCTTCGAGGCGAACAAGCGCGGCATCGAAGTGACTGGTTCCGAGGTGGTCGGCCTCCTTCCGGTCGAGCCACTGCTCCTGGCGGCCGAGTATCATCTCTTCGAAGAAAATTGCAGGCGACCGAAGATGACGGAAGCCGACCTGGTGGATGCCGCTTGTGAGTATTTAGGGCTGTCGGATTACAATCCATTCGATCCGGATGCCAAGATCATCGAGCGGCGTATCGCTGCCGCTGGTTGGGCATGACGGCCGGTTTTGACAATCGACGAATGAAAGACACGACTCGGGTCGGATTCCAACGGTGCGTCTCCGGACGGTGGATGGAGAAGACCGAGGTCGTGAACGAGAAAACGAGACAGGCGGGCCGCTCGACCCGCTGCGAGGAGTAGAAGAAAATGACTGAACGGGCAAATGCAAGCAAACTCGCATATCTTCCTGTGACCAGTTTCGTGCAGAACGTGGCGTCGCGAGCGCCCGTGCCAGGTGGCGGCTCGGTGGCCGCCTTGGCCGGAAGCATGGGCTCGGCCCTTTCTGTGATGGTCTGTCGGATCAGCGCCTCGAAAATGGGTGACGAGCTGCGCCTCCATTTCGAGGAAGTCGAGCAGACGGTCATGAAGTATCGGGATCAGTTGCGAGATTTGGTCGACGCGGATTCCGATGCCTACGATGCAGTGATCGCGGCTGGTCGAGACGCGTCCGACGACAAGGATCGGGTCATGGAGGCTTATCGTCAGGCAGCCGAAGTGCCGTTGGAAACGGCTCGGGTGTGTTTCGAGGCATTGGCGCCACTTCCCGAGTTGGCACGCAAGGCGTTCAAGGGGGCTGTGACCGACGTGGGCGTGGCGGCGCTGATGCTGCGCAGTGGCCTGATTGGCGCTCGCTACAATGTTCTGGTGAATCTGCCGTCCGTGGGCGACGAGGCGTTTGCGGACAGGTGTCGCACCGATCTCGATGCCTGGGTGGAGCAAGCGGATCGTCTTGCAGCCGAGACCACTGCAGCCGTGGAGTC
The DNA here is from genome assembly GCA_021162935.1 of Deltaproteobacteria bacterium. Taxonomy (GTDB): domain Bacteria; phylum Myxococcota_A; class Polyangia; order HGW-17; family SLPX01; genus JAGGXR01. The sequence continues at coordinate 15,307 of JAGGXR010000013.1, read as the reverse complement.
GGCTCTTTCCAAGTAGTGGTCGCAGACGCTGTGGCGATGGCCGTTCTCCAATGAGGTCGAACCCGGCTACATGTGGGTGCAGATCTCGACCGACGTTCGTTCGAGTTGGTGGAGCGCCATGCCAAGGTGGCTGGATTCTTTCATGGCCAGGACGATGCAGTAGTCCTTGTCCACGACCTGGACGATGATGTCGGCCTTGTCGCTGCTCAGGATGATCTGGTGGGCGTTTCCCAGCAATTGCGGACTGAGCATGTTTTTGATGAGATTGAGGACCACGCCCCAGTGGGCGCCGATGAGCTTGATGTCCATTTCGGGGATGTGGCCGAATTGATCCACAGCTTCGCCTTCCCAATCGATGAACACGGCGCCCACGGCTCCTGGAACCCCCCCGACGAGCGCCGCCAGCATCTCGGCGAATTCAGAAGCCATGACCCTGGCCTCGTCGGTGCGTTGCGCAGGCTCCTGCGACGGGGATACGCTCTGGGTGCTCGATGGTGGAGCAGTGGGTTGCAATGGACTGGAGCCATTTCGTAAAGGCCTCGGAACGCCACTCAGGATACACGTGCGCCAGCACCTGTGGCCTGGCCTGGCTGAAGGACACATTCTTGGGACGGAGGATTTTCTGTAGGTAGATAACGTGGAAGCCGTACCGTGTCTTGACCACTTGGCTGATGTCACCGGCTTTCGGTATGTCGAACAATGCATTTGAGAAGGACTCGGCGAGTCCGGCTCGATCTTTGGTGCCCCGTTCGACGAGGATCTTGAAACCTCGATCCTCGATGTGGTCCGCCAGGGCCTCGAATTCTCGCCATGTGAGTTTCCTTCGTCGCAGTTCCGATGCCACGATGTCGTGGAATTCTTGAGCGAGATGTCTGGCGCCTTTGATTTCATCCTTATAGATGACCTTCTGTCCATTCAAGCGTCGCCAGGGGAGGCGAACGAGTACGTGACTGAATCGTCTCAGTTCCGGTCGAACGAAATGGTGAATGTTGAGCTGATAGGCCTTCTTGAGGCGTGAGTTCGGCACATCCTTCGCAGAGTGTGAGCGCTCGAAGGCGATCTTGATGAGCTTGTAGGCTGCCGCGGAGGCCACGGCCCTCTGCACGTCCGGCGATTGGTCGAAGCCCAAGCGTTTTGCCTCTGCGACGAGCACCTGGAAGTCGATCAGTTCGTCCAATGCCTGGCGAGGCGATTTTCCGGTGGCGCCAATCTGGTGCTTGACTTCCTCGACGGGGATGGGAACTCCATCGACGAGGGCGGCGGCATGGGCGGTTTTTGGCTCGTATAGGACGGCGTGGAAGCGTTGGCAGTTTTTGTTACGGGGATGATGACATGCTGGCAGCGCCAGTCCGGCCAGGACGAAACACGCTATGGTGGCCCATTGGATGGTGATGGCCGATCGAGTCATCGTATATCTCGCAATGACCATCGATTGGCCAGTCGCGTTGGAGACGTGGACCGTGAAGGCCTGGTTCTTCATGTTTTTCATGCCTTGAGCCAATGCGATCCTGCTCGGTTTATTGGCGTCGTTCCAGCACGAGACGCGTCAAGCCGCCGGTCGTGTGAGCGAGCATGAGGGTCGCCACGAGGCTCATGAGTCCTGCGGCGTTATTTTTTTGCGCCAGGAAGCTGAACGTTTCCCACATGGCGGCCATGGTTCCGAGAGCCAGGATTATGGTGACGGATCGAAGCCATCCCTTTTTTCGCCATGATGTTTCATTGTGTTCCTTCATGTAGTACCTGGTCCAGATGTCCAAACACTGTCGCGCGAATCCGACTACAACCACCATGCCGCAAGCGCGATCAAAGAAGCAGCCAGAGCCTCCACGATTCGGACGACAAGCCCTGTTCGTAGAACGCCGTGGGACCTGACCACTGAAAATCGAGGGACTGCCTGGGCCACGGGGCGCGCGACCATCAGCAAGTATACCAGGCTCCACAGTCCCAGCAAGAGAACGTCGAACAGCACGAGTACATCGGGCGCCTTTCCAGCAAAGTGCGTCACGATGGATGCGTGCAGCCCCGAGTGGATGTGCCAGATGAGCGCGGCCGGCATGGCGAGGCAGACGAGGGCCAGACCATCGAGAAGGTATCGGTCGCTAGGATCCGGAGGCTGTTGGTTCGATCGTTTCGTTGTCAGGGGTTGTTGGGGCGCCGGAGAGGCGGCGGTCAACAAGAACACGGCGAGAGCGATGCCGGTCATGGCGGTTTGGGGCCAGGGCCACAAGATGTTCGTCGGTAGGCTTTCCGTGCTGAGCGCCGCTCCTGCGAGCAGCAGGGGAAACACGGTCAGTAGAATCAAGGACGAAGACCTGACGATGCCATGGGCGAGCGCCAGGAGGGGTACCGCTACGACCAAGAGCTGCATCCAATTCCAGGCCTGCTGCCGTCCCCATCCGGGGGCCACGAGCATCAGGACCCAGAGATTGATGCCCAAGATTCCCACCAGAACCGGGTGGAGAAACGCTGCGCGTAGACCAATTCGGCGCGACCGACTCAAGGCCGTTGTGGCTTTGGATGCCTGACGGTCCGTGGAGTCGGTTCTTCTGATCATGGGGCACAGTCCGGGTCCATGTGATCCACGAGACAGTCTTCGTCGTCGTCCCTTCCGTCGGAGCAGTTTGTCTCGGTCGTTGGGACGGTTTCGCACGTGCCCGAAAGCAGGGTCTCATGAAGGAAATCTGGATCCGAAACGACCAACGTCATAGCCGATCCACTGGCGCATGTTTCTGCGTCCACCAGCGACCAGCATGCAGAGGCCCGTCCGGCCTGGTCGGCTGAACAGCTCGTGCCCGTGCAGGTGGGTTCCTGGACGGGAAGGACGTTTGCCAGAATGGAGTCCACCCTGACCTCGGGGCCTTGTGGGTAGAAGAGTTGTCCGCATCCTTTCGTGCCGTCGTCGAGTGTGACGGACGCCCATCCTACGAAGCATTGGCATCTTCCCGATGCATCGGCATTGCAGGGTTGCAGGTCCGATTTCGTGCAGATTCCCGACAGGCACAGGGCACCACACCATGGTACCTCGTACGTCTTCTGATTGTTTGTTCCAGGGTCGGTTTGCAAGGTGATCGAACACTTGGGCAGGCATGCAAGACAGTCGCTTCCCGCGGTACCGTGGGAGCAGCCCGCAACCGGATGATCGAGGCAGGCAAGCGTTTCAGCCGCCTGTTTGAGACTCTGTCCCAGTCCTTCGATGGGAGCCGAAAAATCCGTGCTGCAAATGGAAGAAAAGGCCCATGTGTCTAGGTCCGCCTGGTCATAGAAGTGCGCGACCACCGCGTGGGTCCGAATGGCTGGAGCCGCGCCTTCATTGGGGATGGCCGGATCCTGACACGAGTGGTCCAACAAAGGACGTTGCTGGCTGTCCAGGGTCACGTTGACTGGGGCGATGGGGCCGGACAGCGCCATCACGCGCAGGTGGGACGGGTCCTTGATGGATTCGAGGAACGCCGTGTATCGGGACGGATGGTAGAGCAGGGCGTCGTGATCCTCCCTGGGGCTGCAGTTTTGTCTCGGCCCAACGACCGTCCGGTCGTTCACGTCACAGGTCACGCCAAACTCGAAACATCGGAACGACGTGAGGAATCCCACAGAGGATGTCATGGTGTTCAGGTTGGGGTCCGGATTGAACAGAGTGTCCGGATCCGAGGCGGAACAATCGTCTTCGTCGCTCAGGAGCACCACGCCGAGCAGGGCCGCATCGCGCAGGAATCCCTGATTCTGTGGCGTATCGTTCAGGTCGAGCGCCTTCTTCATGGCTTCGAGGGGCTGCTCGAATCCGCAGCCCTGTGTACCCACGTGGCTCATGCAGTCAAACGCATTGGCCAGGGTTCCTTGGTAGTTCACGCAACGGGGGCAGCCGTTGTTATCGTGGACCAGGGTCAAAAATTCGCCATTGACCGCCATGGCGTCGCAATCGGCCTGAGTGCATGCGTCCGATGTGCAGGAGCCAGGCGCATCGACCTGGATCGTGCATCCCTTCGGGGATTCGTCGACCAGGTATCGTTGGCCGGTTCCGATGCAGAACTCGGATCGGTTCGTGTTCTCGGCCATGCCCAAAATGCCCTGGTCTCCACCGACCGGTCGACAGCCGCCCAAGTCCGTGTAGCTTCCAGCGCCGAGGTCCGTCGTGACGACGCCCACGTGCAGGTCGGGCATGCCGCCCATGGCTTTGGTGATGCGCTCAATCATCAAGGGAAACTGGTCAGAAAGAGTCTGCTGTTCGTTGGCCATGGTGCCAGAGTTGTCCAGCACGAACAGAAGGTCCACTGCCGGCCTGTCCGAGACGTGCATTGTTTGACTGAAGGAGAAGGTCGGTGGTGCATGGTTCGTGTTGTCGTTTTGGTTCGTGTTGTCGTTTTGGTTCGTGTTGTGATTTTGGTTCGTGTTGTCGTTTTGGTTCGTGTTGTCGTTTTGATTGGTGTGGATCGCTCCAGGGATGCGGCGGGTGCAGGCGGCCACCAAGATCGAGGCGAGCGTCAATGCAATGAATGTGCGATGAATCATGGTCGTTGTCTCTCCGACGGCGCACGACGGTGGTGATTCCTGGAGTCGTCACGTCGATGTCATCTGTGTCGCCGTCTTTCACAGCGAGGATATCAGACGGATTGGAGAACCTCAACAGTGGGCTGTTGTCCGGATGGGACGTCCTTTTTGGGAAAAAACTTGGGAGATGACAGGCTGTGTCCGTTCCCGTGTCATCTGCATCGTTTTCTAGGCAAAATCCAATTCAGCCCCTGCATTCCAGGTAAGGATTCACGAAGAGGATGAAGGCGTCGAGCGTCCTTTCGATTCGCCCATTCGCCTTCTTTTCAGGAGAGCGATGAGGGCAATCAGCAGCAACCACAGAATCGGATTTGTGGGTCCTCGAGAGGTTCGGCAATTGCATCCGGCCTTGTCCTTGGTCGCAGCAGGACCCGCATCCGCCTCATTTCCTGCATCTCCTTCCAGTCCGCCGTCTACGATGGTCGCTCCGTCGTCCACCCCTGCATCGGCCGTACCACCGTCTTCGTGGATGACCGAAGCCAGCAGGTCAGCGATTTTCCTGCGCGCTGCTTCGTATTCATAGCCTCTTCGGGCCCACAGGGGCTGGCTACTTTGACTGTCGAAGCCGTCGCCATAGTCGTCGAAGGCGCGGGGTACGATGCTGTCGACAATGGGCGTCACTTGGTCGGCCAGTCCGTGTTGCGTGGCAAGCCATAGGTATTCATAGTCCTGCTGCCCTCTGCGCCAGTTTTTCATTCGAATCGAGGCGATGGGCCCCTTCAGACCACGGTCGTCTTGGGGGAAGTCCGCCTCCTCGCCCGGATAGAAGAAGAATCCGTTGCCGTTGCGACTGCCATCCGGCCGATAGACCGTTTGAAAGACATTGCGTTTGTCATTCGGGTTGTTCCAATACGCGGTCTCCCATTGGAAGTACTGGTCGATGTGGTACTTAAAGCCGATCCAGGGCGTCACGCGCGACTCGACCGCATCGGCGTCGATTGCCTGGACCGCGCCTTGGCCAGGTCGCTGCGAGTTGTAGACCCCGATCCGGTCTCCTTCTGCTCGGCGTTCGTTCACCTTCGGCACGTCGTAACCGGTCAGCACGTCGTCGCCAGGATTGTAGCCTGCCTGTCCGGTGACCGACCAGAAGTCCACGTATCCATAGAGGTCTGGATGGAGCTTCACCGTGCAGTACACCATTAATGCCCCTCCAGGGCCGGGATTGTTGTGAATCCAGTCGGCCCGTTCCAAGATAATGGGAAATAGGGTGTCTGGATCGTGCATGGGTTCGTCGGGGAAGTACTTGAAGATTACGGTGTTCGGTGCGTTCTGATCGAACCAGGTCACCCAGGCATCCGATGCATTGCGCCAGTCCGTTTCGGTGTTCGGCCAAAATCCCGATTTGCTTCCGTGGTTCGGCTGGTCATAGGTGCCAATGGAATAGGTGCCATGGCCTGTGCCTTCTCCGGGGCCTTCGTAGTTGTGTGCGGGCCGATAGTGCTCGCCGGTGATGTAGCGTCCGAAATGGGCGACCATGCCATCCAGGTCGGTGTTTGTGTTCATGTCCATTCTGTGACGGTGACCCATCTGGTAGTACCGGCCTTCGATCAGGTCGTACTCGGCGTCGCCGCCCGAGCAGGGATGCTTCGTGCGGATGCCTTCTCGTCCGTCCCGTGATCCTTCGGGCAGAACGAAGAAATTCTTGAAGTGCGTTTCGTCCGGCAGGCTGAATCCATAGACCTGCAGCTCGATGGGAATCTGCTGAGCTGTTTGCCCACCGACAGTCACGGTGAGTTCGCCGGAGTAGGTTCCTGCAGGCGCGTCTCTGGGTACATAGATGTCGATCCAAATGGCTTGGTTTACATTTGGTGCGATGGAAAAGGGCGCGCCGCCGAGTCCGCTTGGTGCTTCAAACGGAATGAGCGCGTCCGGAAGGAGACCGACGTACTCACCGTCGTAGATGTCCAAAGGTCTGGCTCCGTTCCACCACCAAGACGCCCCGGCAGTATTGCTGATCACCGAAGAGTAGTGTTCCGTAAAGAGTTCGATGTGCTTGCCTCGGTAGTCGAAGGGGTCACCCACTGAGCCGGTATTTTCGATGACGCTGTCGCCGTTGGACAACCGATCCAGAGAGATGGTGACGCTATCGAGAGCCGCAGGGCCGTTTTCCAAAATGAGCTGGAAGGCGACGATTTCGTTGCGGGCGCCAAAGATTCGAATCGTATGACCGTCCCACACCTCGTTGTCAGAGCTATCCGCCAACGGATAGTTCACATCATCTTGGCGGATTCGTTCGCCGTCGTCGACCGCCCATATCCTGGCCAGGGATTGGGCATGTGCAGCCCCAGGTCCACCGATAAACAGCCCGAACGCTAAGACGGTCACCAGACGTTGGTCCATTTTCATCACAACAGCTCCTTTCTTGGTCCGAATTGGCGAAGAAACGGGCAGAAAGCAATTCAGAGGCTATCAGGCAGGGCGTGCGCCTGGACGAGTCCTCCTTATGGTTCAAACGTGAGCGATTTCTTCCACCCATCTTCTCACGATACTATGCTGCATTACACGATACTGAATGGCTGGCGTCAATTGCTTCTTTGCACCTACAGGCACTTGTGAGAGCTACACCTGCTTCATCACTTGTGAGAGCTACACCTGCTTCATCCAAGCGTCGGCGAACTCCAAGCAGGCTGCTACTTGTCCCCGGATTGTCCTGAGGGGAGGAAGTGGTTCATGCTGCTGCCGGAGGACTAGAAGACGGGCGGCCAGTACAGCGTGCTGGCGCGATTGCTGGTCGTCGAGCTGGTGCGCGACTACAAGATGTCGGCGGAGCAGGCCGCTGCCTGGGGCCGAGACAAGCTCCATCTGGCGAAGCTTGATGCGAGCACAGTGCTCGATTGGTTTCGCGATTGGTTTCGCGAGGTCGGCGACACGGTGGATCGTAAGGCTTGGCTGGCTGGTTATCAGATGAAGGGAACTGATTTGAAAACGCCGACAAGACCTCGAACTACGTTGAGCGTGAGAACCGAGAGTTCCGCAAGCGGCAGAACGGTGACTACCGCATGCGCTCACGTGCGTCGCTACGTGCGCTGCTGGAGTTGCTCAGCGTCCGCCGTCCTGTGACTAGAATGCCGGTGAAGTTGAAACGGAGAGAACAAGCAACCACGGAGAAGGAGGAGTTGGCAGTTTGAGACCCAGTCGGCTTGGTCACCCCGGCACATCTTGGTCACCCCGGCACATCGCGCTCATGTCCGTCGCCTACCAAAGGGCAAGGGTGCACTGCACCGTTTCCTTGGGTAAGGCATCACTGGCCGGTCTTGGCCACCGATGATCGGGCAATTGTGCAGTCGCGGGATCTGAATCCCGGGAGTGTTCCCATTGCATGTACGTTTTTTCCCGTGCTTCGAGCGTAGTGCCGCAAACAGATAACTTCCTGTAGACGGGACAGCAGGCTTTCATCATCGGTCATGGCCGTACTACCACAGGACGCCCTGAGTCCCTCATGATCGCCTGAAACCCGGGGCCGGGATCCTGTGCAGGTGCTTTTGAGTTTTCCCCTTGACATCGACGGATCTAACAACTACACTTCTCATTTTGCTGAACACACCATAAGGAGGTAACATACTATGATAGAACTTAAAAATAATTTCATTTTTGCTCCTATCAAAACAGGATACGGCGACAAAACCGGTGTTATTACTGAAAAACATCTCAATTTTTATGAGGCAAGAAGTAAATTTATTGGGGCAGTTACACTTGAGCCTTTGTATATTGACAAGGGTTTAAGAGAAATACCAACTCAAATTGGCATTGACAATGATGATAAAATTGAGGGACTCAAAAAATTAACAGAGGCAATTCATCAATTTGATACAAAAGTAATTGCTCATTTGAACCATCCTGGAAGGATGGCTAATCCGAAAATTCCGGGAAATTATTTTTTGTCATCAACAGATAAAGCGTGTAAAATTGGTGATGTAACTCCAAAACAAATGGATAAAGATGATATTCTGCATGCAATAAATTTATATGCAGAAGCTGCAAAAAGAGCGGAAAAAGCAGGTTTTTCTATTATTGAGCTTCAATTTGGGCACGGTTATCTCGTTGCTCAATTTCTTTCACCAAAATTAAACGACAGAACTGATGGATATGGCGGAAGTTTTGAGAACAGAATAAAATTTCCTCTAGAAATTGTGGATGCCGTAAAATTTGCAACGGATTTGCCAATTATTGTTAGAATTAGTGGTGATGAAATGATACCAGACGGAATTAAATTAGAGGAAATGATTAAATTTTCTAAAATCTTGAAAGAAAAATCCGTTGAAGCCATCCATGTTTCTGCAGGAACTGTTTGCGATACTGCTCCTTGGTATTTCCAACACATGTTTGTGCCAAAAGGAAAAACGTGGGAATTTGCTAAGAAAATCAAACAAGAAGCAAATATTCCTACAATTTACGTGGGACAGATAAATACAGAAGACGATATAAAGAGCCTTACAGATAATTTCAAGGCTGATTATATTGCAATCGGGAGAGCACTTATTGCCGACCCTGATTTTGTGGGGAAATATTTAATGAAAGTAAAAGGGAATATTCGTCCTTGCCTGGCATGTGCCGAAGGTTGTCTTGGTGGAGTAAGATCAGGACAAGGTCTTCAATGTCTTGTAAATCCAAAAGTAGGCAAAGAGATTGATGTCTTTGAAAAAGCCACAAAATCAAAAAACTGTGCTGTTGTTGGAGGTGGTTTGGCAGGAATGGAAGCCGCCTTAACATTAAGAAAAAGAGGGCACAAAGTAACACTTTTCGAAAAAGATGAACTTGGCGGACAATTTAATCTTGCTTCGCTTACTCCAAATAAAAAATCAATGGAAAGGTTAGTTCCGTATTTTGTTAAAGAGATAAATGATAACAATGTAAATGTAATCCACAAAGAGGCGGAAAGGTCAGACTTAATAAATAATTATGATGAGGTAGTTATTGCTACCGGGTCAAAACCGGCAGAAATAAAAATTGATGGATTAGATAAATTTTATTGGGCGGAAATTTTATTGAAAGAAAATTTACCTAAAGACAAAAAAGTTTTGATAATTGGCGGAGGCCTTATCGGTGTTGATATTGCGACAGCATTAATTCCTCTTAATAATCAGGTCGTTATTGTTAAACGAACAACTGACTTTGGTGGAGATATGGAAAAAATTGCAAAAGCGCTTTCTTTGAAAATGATGAAAGAAAAAGGAACCGTTTTTAGCGACCACACTCATATTAAAAAGGTTGGAGGGAAAATGGTTTATGCAGAAAAAAATGGGGAAGATATTCAATTTAATGATATTGATATGATTGTTGTTTCAACTGGCATGAAAAGCTTTAATCCGTTAGAAAATGAATTGAAAAATAGCATTTCGGTTCATGTTATTGGTGATGCAAAAAAAGCAGGTAACGCACAAGATGCTATTAAAGATGCTTATGAAATAGCAAAAAAACTATGATGACAGTTTAGAACAATATATATAAAAATTGACGAGATAGTAGTAACATCAAGGCTTGGAGGGCATTGCAAAGAGAGAGATCGTCGTTCTGTTGTGGACTTTGGTCCTGGGCGTGCCTCCTGTGTGGCGTTGACGATCGGTGGTTTCCAGAGGCTGTTGCACGTGATGGCGGGGAAAATGGTGGCCCGGTGTTCTTTTCTTTTCTGGGTCGGTTTTCGTAGGACTTCGCGAGCTTCGCGAAGTCCTGCGCCCAGCGCGCGATGGAAGTTGACTTTCAGGCGGAGATGCGACGAGAGATCTTTCGGCGCTTCAGGGATATCTTGGGCATTGATAGGAGCTTGGTGTCGTTGGCCGATACGCTGGCGTGGATCTCTGCGGGGCCACGGACAAAAATCACTGCCGCGCGAGCCAAGGTCAACGCCGTCTACAGCGTCCTGAGCGTTTCGGCCAAGCGGATCATTGTCGCGGCGGGCACGACCGGAGAAAGCAAGTCGCTTCAGCTCGGGAGCCTGGACATCAAAGGGAAGGTGCTGCTGTTTGACCTCGGCTATTTCAGGTATCCAGGCGTTCGAGACATCGTACGACAGAAGGGCTCCTTCGTCAGCCGGATGAAGAACAAGGCCAATCCCGTGATCATCGCAGACCACCATCAGGGCCCGGGCCGGACGCGGGACTGGTGGGGCTCAGGGTGAAGAAGGCGTTGAAGGGCTTGCTGAGACATGAGCTGGACGTTACGGTGAAGTTCACATTTCGCCAGAAGCGTTGACGGCGAGTACGCGGGAAGAAAAACACCAAGACGATTCAACGAATGCTCACCTTGCGCGTGGTCGGAGTACGCCATCCGCAGACCCACGAATTTCACGTTTACGTCACGAACGTTCGGCGGGAGTGGATGACGCCGGAGCAGATCCGCATCAGCTACACGGCGCGTTGATTTGTGGAGTTGCTTTTGGCCATTTGGAAAAACGAATGCGGCATCAAGAAATTTCGCAATGGAAAGAAGGAGCACATCACCGAAGTCCTCATCTACACGGCCTTGATCCGGTTGGGGGTAAGTCGGGTCGCGATGGATACTCTGTGCGAGCGAGTGCTCCGCAGCGCAGAGCTGAACGGGGGCAAGGCCTTCCACGACGCCCTGGCATACGTGATGGCGAGGAGGTGCTCACACAAGCGGTTCCTCAAGGCTTGGAACACCTATCGGTTGGTCCTGGTCATTGAGGTCCTACGCAAGGCAGGGATACATTGGAAGCATGAGTACTTGGACATGCTGTTGGTAGGGTCCATGGTGGACCCCAACGTCACGCGGCACACGCTTAGCAGGAGGGCTGCAAATGCTTAACAGATCACAGATGTCAACGTCGATGCATCCGGCCTCATTGCTGTGTTTAGCGTAACCTTTGCCGATACCTCGTGAAAAAGTTCGGTGATGGTATTGACAGGTCGTTACATATCAGTCCACATGCAGTGGCGGTGTTTTTGACAGAAGAAAAAAGACTCAGAGACTCAACGAAAGGAGAAGTCATGTATTCCAAAATTGTTTACGTACTTACCACCATTTTATTATTGGCTTCCTGCGGTGACAAAGGCAATGAGGGACCGGCTGGTGCAGGCGGTCCTTCCAGCTTGATCGAAATCCAAGACGAGGATCCGGGCGCCACCTGCGAGGCCGGCGGAATCCGGATTTCATGGGGTGTGGACATAGACGATGACGGCGTGCTTTCGGAAAATGAAGTCGCCGGAGAAAAGTTCGTGTGCAACGGTTCTGCCGCAGACGGGCAAGACGGTCACAACTCTTTGGCCGAGGTGAGTGAAGAACCAGCCGGCACCAATTGTGCGCAAGGCGGACAACGGCTCGATACCGGAATCGACGAAAACGATGATGGCGAGCTGCAGCCGGACGAAATCAATGCCACGAGCTATGTCTGCGACGGTGTCGGTACGGACGGAAACACGAGCCTCATTGTTCAATCGGAGGAACCCGCCGGTGAAAATTGCCTTGTCGGTGGGATAAAGATCGAAAGCGGAATCGACGAAAACGACAACGGTACCCTCGATGAAAATGAAGTCACCACGACCAGTTACGTTTGCGAGGGCCTAACCACGCTCACACAGGTCAGCACCGAACCTCCGGGAGAAAACTGTGCGGCAGGGGGCACGCGTATCGAAACGGGCCTCGACAACGGCGACGGGGGCGCAACAGCCGGCGACGGCATCCTGCAGGCGGGAGAGGTCGACGACACGGAATTTTCCTGCCACGCAGAAGACATCCGACGCGCAATGCTGATGAACGCGGCCGACGAAGATTTCTTTGCCTTTCCCTCCAAAGAAGGGTTTATGAGCAGCGGGGCGTGGGCAATCATCGAAACCGTGCAGGTTCCCGAATACTCCCAAGGCGGGTGGCATTTCTTTCGGGGCCGTGCTTGGGAAGATCTCGACGGGGACGTGGCTATTTCCGTAAACATCGCCACCGATCCGCCGCGGATTCACGCCTGGTTGCAAAAGGGTGGGTGGGTCAATGTGGTATGGCAAGACCCTTACGGTTCCATCGTGCGGGCCGGACGCTGGCTGACCATCTGCATGCAAAGGGCTGGAGACGACGATCCGGTCGAACTCTGGGTGGACGGCATCAAGATGAACGAAACTCCACTCAGCGGCCAAATCGATGACACCGCGAACCCCCATTCCCTGTTCTTCGGTGGTCAGGACGTAGATCCCAGCCGGAACGTAGGAGATCTGTACAGCGAGGCCGATGTGGTAATGGTGCGCCAGACATGGTTGCAACGCACGTTGAACCCCGCCGAGATGATCGACTACCGTTTTGGGGCTCAATTTACCGACAATGCGGTGTTTTTCGATGCACGCATCCAGGAATCGCAAGCCGTCTACAATTTCCACGATTCGGTGGCTTCAGTCGACGCTACGATCGGAAACACTCCGGAAGTCATCTACGCTTCCGGTGACTAATCTCCCCCGACCGAGTGCATTTTAGCCCATTACCGTTTCCTACTGATTTTTTCTACCGAAACTCCACAGCTTCCAACCGCAGTGCAATTCTCTGTCTTGCCGACTACGCAATCTCTTGTTCTCGAGCAACAACAGTTTTCTGTTGAGATTCAGTTCAAGTGTTTCCTCAATCGTCGGGTCGATTTCGTAAAAAGACCAGCAAGTGATCGAAGGATGGGGATTGACGGCTGTGGGCGGGCCAGGAAAACTTCACCCAATGGGTGAAAAATGAGGGAGAGGCATGCCACGACGCTCCGTTTTGTGACAAGTGCGTGCAAGGGCGAGGATTCTGTGCTCTATTCCTCTGTGATGTATCGATGACTACTGGTGCACCTGATTGGATGATATTCGGAATGCTGTTTCTTGAGAAACGTCGGCAAGCGTTATACCATAGGCACTTCGTGTATTGTCAGATAATAGCGCATTGTGCCTTTATAATAAGAAGAATGTGTGGTATTCCTCGTTGAGATATAAAACAAAAAAGGCAAAACCACACATGAACAACTTTTTATCCTACCAAGTCGAATCTGTCGAGTCTGAAACGACATCCACGGCATATGCCGGTGTGCCTCTGCTGGTTGAGGCATTTCTCAGATTGGTTTCGAGGCAGCAGTTGGCAGAGTTGGCCCAGGCCATAGGAATTCGAAACACGAAGACGCTCGTACGGCATCTGGTGAGCCTGATCAGCCTCATGGCCAGTGGTGGGGAGCACATCAGTGATATTGAAGTGCTGAGGGCAGATGGGGGTCTGGGTCGTCTTATGGGCATGCAGTTGAGCAGCGCCACACAGTTGAAGGAGTTTCTGTACCGATTCAGCCAGAGACCAGACGGGAAAGTGCTGACGGCCGAACAAGATCAGGCTTTGTCACAGCAAGGCCCGGCATGGATTCGGCCCGAGGGGCCGGCGCTGCAGTCGCTCGACGGAATCAGTCAGGCAGTGTGGAAGGCCGTGCTGGCTGACACGAAGGAGTCGGTGCTGACGGTTGAAATCGACGCGACGATCATCGAGGCAGCCAGTAAGGCGGCGTTGTGGACATACAAAAAGGTCAAAGGATTCCAACCTCAGATGGCTTTTTTGGCCGAGCTCGAACTGTGGATAGCCGACGAATTTCGGGATGGAAACGTCCCGGCAATTTTTGCCATGGAGCCTTTCGTTGCCAGGGTACTCGACCGGCTTGAAGCAACGCACAAAAAGCTTGTGCTTCGTGCTGATTCTGCCTGTTACGTCGATGGGCTGTTGGTCTTACTCGAAAAGCGCGGAGTGGATTTCGCCATTTCGGCCAAAATGTCCGAGTCGCTCAAAAAGTCGATTGCTGCCGTCAGCGAATCAGACTGGCATGACATGCCCAAAGCGGCCCATCGACACAAGACCAGCAAAAAGGCCAAGGGACGCAGGCTGCGGCCAGTCCGCCAGAGTGCTGACGACAAGGTGATGTTGCCAGAAAAACTCTACCAATGGGCCGAGGTTGATTTCGTCCCGGATATGGCCAGAAACCACAAGAAACAGGGCCAGCCTCTACGCTACCTCGCCATCCGAGTGGTAGAGGAGCGACCAAAAGACGACAAGCAACAAGACGACGCGCAACAAGGCACACAACTTGATCTCTTCGAGGAATCCGAAGACTCGTTCGCCGACAAGACGTACCGATACTTTGCAGTGGTCACGAACATGGACGGCGCCGGCGCCGGGATTATCCGCTGGCATCGGGCCAAACAGGGCAGCATCGAACACGGCCATGACATCGCAAAAAATCAACTTGGTGCTGGCGTGATGCCCACGAGCCGATTCGGCGCCAACGCGGCCTGGCTTCGCATCGTCTTGATGGTCCATAACCTGATTCAATTGACCAAGAAACAACTGCCTGCTGATTGCGGCCTACAGCGTGCAAAACCCAAGAGGCTGCGCTTTGTCCTGCTCAATGTCGCAGCCAGAGTCGTGTCCCACGCGCGACGTTTGGTCGTCAAACTCGACAGCACGTCGGTCCTGGCCAAATACCTGCGCGTCATTCGCGCCCGACTCAAAAAACTCACTGTTGTAGGTTCCCTTTTGGCCAGGCCGCCCAACGCTCTTCGGGCCTAGATCCGCCCCATCGCAATTCTTCAGCCAGCCAGCAGCCTTCTCGAAAGGGGCTGCAGGGCGCAGCTGTGCCTTGCCCGGTCACGCAGCAACCAACGAACTCGGCAACTCGGCTATTTTTGCGTGCCTACGACCCTCTGATGCGCGTTGTGACGCCACAATCTCTGTCCGTCTCCAGTATTTTTCCCACACATGGACACTTCTTGCTTCTTTGCCCCTTATCTGGTTACCCCATTACCCGACGAGCCGACGATTGAGG
>JAGGXR010000134.1 GCA_021162935.1 Deltaproteobacteria bacterium | reverse complement strand
AGCAATACGACAGCGCCCAGTTCGAGGGATACGAGGTGGCCTCTGCCTGGCAGGGCACCGCTCAGGAGCCGGCGGACGAGAAGACGGGCCCCTATGATTGTTCGGTGACCCTCGATCGGGTGGGATTCGTGACAAGCTACGGCGGCCTGACCCGCGACCCGAACGATGCGACGCCGATCACGTTCGTCGCCCGGTTTGCGCGGCAGGACGGCTGGACGATCACCGGGACCTTTGTGCCTCAAAACGGCCCGGCGAGTCTGTCGTTCACCGAGACTTGGAGTTGGCAGGGGCCGGGAGGGACCGAACCGATCTGGCGCAACGAACGGATCGAGATCGAGGGCCACGACCCCATTCCTCAGAGCACGAAGGATCAGCTCTTTCAGACCTACGCGAGCTACCACGCCCTGCCTGAGGTGCAGCCCTACGTGAACCGGCCCGAGTTCCAGGCGGCGATGCATTTTGTCATCTTCGACCCCACAGATTATGACTTCTACCAGGCACATCCCAACACCCTGCGGGTGATTCAGAAGGTCATCGATCCAATCAGTCTCGCAGAGACCAAGGTGCGGGCCCTGGCCTATGGCCAGACGCTTGCGCAAAAGGAGCAGTACTTCGAGCCCCTCATGCCGGCCCATCATCTCAACCAGGCAGGGATGCTCGTGTACTACGATCCGAACGGTACGCCGCCGTACAATCAGCCACACAGCGGCGATTCCATGCTTTGGACCGGTGTCTACGTGGCCAGTCAGGCATTGCGGTATCTGGTGACCGGTGCGCAGGTTGCCCTCGACAACATGATCACGGCCCTGCACGGTGAGATTCTGTGTTTCGACATCGTGGGCCAGGACGGCCAGTTCGCCAGGACCATCCGGCTCCACGTGAGCGACGGCAATCCCAAGTGGGTCCAGGGCCAGGGCCCCTATTCCATCTACGACTGGGAGACCGGCTGCAACAATGACATGCTCAAGGGGTATTTCGTCGGGTTCGCCTGGGCCTATATGGCGCTCAAGGATTTGTCCGGATATGACCAGGAAAAGACGCGCATGGTCCAAATTTTGGAAAACCTCAAGGACCACAATCCGGACTGTCAGGGCACCACGTCCGGCAACAAACTCTTGGTGAATATGTTGTTGTATTGGATGACTGGAGATGTGTCTTGTCGACTTCGATATCAGTCCCAGTTTTCTGCCGAGAGGACCTTCATCGTGGACTACGCCAACGGCGCCTCGTGGGAATACGGCACGAGTGACTGGTCGGGCAATCACCTCCATCTGCAGAGCATGCTGACCATGTACCAGTCAACGAGCCAGGCCGGCGACGGCTCCACCGCCGGTGACGTTCAGGAGGGTATGGCCAACGGGCTCGACATCATGCGCCACACGCGCCTTGGTCTCTACCAACTCGTCATGGCCACCCTAGGCGATTTTACCACGCCACCCCCCGAGTTGGACGAAGCGCTGTGGGTGCTGCGCGAGTTTCCAGCGCCAAAGGTGAGCCTGGCCTATGACTGGAGCATCAACCCGGCCTTTTGCATGTCCCCGTTTCCTGAGCTGCCCTGGAAGAACGATTGGACCACCGCAGACAGGACCCAGTCCATTCGGAGCCACCCGTTGTTCGAGCGGCCCCAGGCCGACGTCTACGTCTGGAAGTCGGGGGCGTTCGATTACCGCAGCGGGGCGACGACCTGGCTCGCGCCGGGAGCGGATTATCTGTTCGCCTACTGGTTCGGTCGCTACTTCGGGGTGATCACTGCGACGATGTAGAGCTGCTATCGCATCGCGATGACGGCCACGGGGGGGGCGTGTTGGTTCCTATCGGTTGGCGATGACTTCGTCCGTGCAGGAAAAGAAATTCAGGACGCATGGGGTCACGAGACTGTAATAGACATGGTTGCCGTCCCGGCGGTCTTCGACGATGCCGGCCGCCCGCAGCAGGGCCAGGTGCTTGGAGACGGTGGACTGGTCGCTGCCAATCATCTCGGTCAACTCGCCGACGGTGCATTCGTCCTCGCGGAGGCGGTCCACGATCATGAGCCTGGACTCATTGGCCAGGGCGCGCAGCAGTCGTGCCCGCTGCTTGTAGTACTTTTTTTCCAGCACGGAATGTTTGTTGCGTCTCACCACGGTGCTCCTTCTTGTCGTGGGCCCGGATCGGCTTCCTGTAGCCCCATTCTTCGCCATTGCGGTTCTACGGTTTTCCTGTCGTCTCGTAGCCGACAGGTCCGTGATTGTCCTTTTCTCTGCGCGTTTATGTATATGAGGTCACGGTGGCCATATAGTCAAGGAGCATTTTGCGTCACGATTTCGTAGCGCTGGCGCGGTTTGGAAATCAATCGAGGAATCTTTGGAAATCAATCGGGGAACCTGGGGATCGGTTCGTGGTCCGTTTTGGACGCGCTCGGCGCACAATTCTATTGACCAGGATCGCGTGGCTGCTACGTTGCTTCCGAACGGAACGAAGGGATCATCGGGCGAAACGCCGCAGGGAGAGGGAGCGGGAGAGGGAGAGGGAGCAGGGAGTTAGAAAGTCGAGACAGGATGATGACCGAACGTCAAGAGGAACTCGAGGGGCTCACCGATGCCATGCATCGCCAGAGGCTGAAAATGTTGGGTTGGATCGGCCTCATTCTTTTCGGCGTGGCCATCGTGTGGTGGATCTGGGCGGCAGTTTTTCAGACCCAAAAGCTGCCCTTTGCCTGCGACGCTGCGGTGATCAAGGTCCAGGAGATTTGCGGGATCTCTCGCAAGGAAGCCATCGCTCGGATCAAGGCGGGGCGACATCTCGTGGAGAACGACAAGAATTGGCGCGAGACCTGTCGAGTGCTTGCCAGCCCCGACCATCAGTACTGGCGGCCCAAGGCGATTTTGCTTTTCGCGAAGGAGTACGCCAAGCAGGCAGGGACCAAGACCGAGGTGCATGGCACAAAAGGGAAGGCCCTCGAGTTGAAACTCCCGCATCGAATCAAGGCGCATGGCCTCCTTTCCCAGGAGTCGGTCATATTCGTGGATCAACTCCTCGTGAGCCCCTTCATCAAGAAGACCTACTGTCCCTGAGGGGCTGGACGGTTTTCATCCGGGGACGGTTTCCCCCCATCCTGAACGCTTCAGCGCATTATTTTCTTGGAAGAGAAATGACCTCTGCTTCGTCGACGAGCTTGGCCACGGTGGCCTGTAGGTCTTGGCCCATGTCTTGCTCCAGGGTCTGCTCGGCCTGTTGGCAGATGTCCACGCGCGCCTTGGTTTCCGGGTGCTTCGGAATGAACAGGGAGCACATGTCGTCGTAGGGCAGGATCGATGTTTCGTAGGTCCCGATCCGTCGGGCCAGTTCGATGGTCTCCGTTTTATCGTAGGTGACCAGGGGGCGCAGGACCGGAAGCGAGGTTGCCTGTTCGATGGCCGCCAGATTTTCGACGGTCTGGCTGGCCACCTGGCCAATGGATTCGCCTGTTGCCAGCGCGTTTGCCCCTTCACGGCGGGCCACTTTTTCGGCGACGCGCATCATGGTTCGTCGGTACAGCACCACGGCCAGGTCGCCCGGGCCAGCCTGGCGCAGTGCTTTCTGCACGTCGGTGAATCGAATGACGTGGAGACGGATGGGGCCGCCCCACTCGGTCAGCGTGTTCGTGAGGGTGGTCACCTTGTCGAGTGCTTCGGGGCCCGTGTATGGCGGAGAGATGAAGGTGACGGCGGATAGGCGCATCCCGCGCTTGAGCAGGAGCCACCCTGCAACCGGCGAGTCGATGCCCCCAGACAGGAGCAGGGTCGCACGGCCCGAGACTCCGACCGGCAGGCCGCCGGCGCCGCGGACGCGCCGGTCGAACAGATAAACGCCCCGTCGCGTGATGCGGATCTCGATGGTCAGATCCGGGTGGGTGAGGTCCACGGGCAGACCGGTAGCATCGAAGACGGCGGAGCCCACCTGCTTGCCGATCTCTGGCGAGGTGAGCGGAAAGCTCTTGTCGCTGCGATGGGCCGAGATCCGAAACGATCGCGGTGCGTTGGTCTCCATGGCCTGTGTCGCCATGGTCGTGGCCTGAACGCTCATGGCCTGGATGTCGCGTGCCACCGAAACGGCGGGGCTGATGCTCGTCAGACCGAAAATTTGCTGCAGGCGCGCCACGAGCGCCTCCTGGTTGCTGCCGTCGTGCCACACGAGCATGCGGCCGTGGGGCGTCTCCAGTCGCACGCCGGGAAATGGAGACAGGGCCGACTGGACGTTGCGGGCTAATCGCCGGATGAAGTAGGGCCGGTTGTCGCCTTTCAAGAAGACCTCTCCCAGCCTGAGCAAGATGAGCTGATCCGCCTGTCGATCCGGACCGCGATTCGATGGCTGGTGGTCATCGCGCAGCGACGAACCCTCGCCGGTCTCTGGATTTTGTTTTCTGTCTCTGCTCGTTCGATCGGTCATGTCGGACTCCCGGACCATGGGCCCTCGGTCAGCAGGTGGGCCCTTGAGTTGTTACGGATTTGGTTCCCCGACAAGGCGGTGGCCCGGTTCCAGGCCGGATCGGGCGATGGTGCCAACGGGAAGTTCGAGCACGGCCTCGGCCGTGAGATAGTAGGTGGACAGCCTCCAGGGTTTCAGGTTGGGTTCCAGGCCCACCACGACCCAGTTCCGGTCCACGAACACGGCATCGATGGGAAAACGCATGAAGAACATGTGGATCTGACGACAGGGGCGAAGGTACAGGCCCGTGTCCTGCTCCAGGCCGTTTCGTCCCATGAGGCCCTTGAATCGGGTCCAGACGGTCGTGGCCCGTTTCAGGTTATGAACCAGGACCCTGCCGGTCTCCATGTCGGTCACCTGGAAAGCCATGTCTTATTGGGCGCTCGTCGGTCCTGAGACTGCCTTCTGAGATATGACCTGGTGGACCTTGTGCCCCACGACCACCACGAAGTAGACCGACGTGACGATGACCGTCATGAGGGGGATGGGCCGCAAGATGCCGAGTACAGCCAGCGAGCCAAGGATCAGGGAATCCACGTCACGGCCCACCAGGAAGCGAACCGAGTTGATCGCCTTTGCAAGGGGTTTTTCCTTGGCCTCTTCGCTGTCGAATGCGAATTGGAGTTCCATGGGCTGGCCCGTGGAGGTTTTGGTGATCTGGTCGTAGTTGACCAGGGCGCTGCCAATGACCACGGACGCGAGGATGGCGTAGAACATGATCACGTAAGCGTAGGACCCACCGTTCCAATAGATGTCGAAGGAGATGGCGCCGATGAAGGCCACCTCGACGATGTGGTCCAGGATGCTGTCCAGCAGCGCCCCGAACTTGGTGGACATGAATTTGACCCTGGCGATTTCACCATCGACCCCGTCCAGGGCACTGGCCAGGTGGTACAGGATGCCGCCCACGGCAATCCAGATTCGAGTGTTCAGCAGGGCAGTGGCGGTGGCTCCCAATCCGATGATGAACACCACGGCCGAGATCATGTTCGGCGTCACCGGCAGGTTGCACAGTCGTTTCGAAATGGACTGGGACAACGGCCTGTTCAGGTACCTGGAAACCACTCCGTCGATGGGTTTGCCCAGGGACTTGAACAGGGCGTTTCTTGCCGGTGTGATGTCCGTATCCCCTTCCACCGGGCACCAGAAGAAGGGCGCCACGTCCGTCCGTTCCAGGTTTGGGTCCTTTGTTAGCTCGGCCACGATGGCCTCGAAGACCTCCTTGGGGCCACGTGCCGCGACCTTCTGCTGGTTCGCCTGGGATGCTTCGGAATCCGCTCCACCAGCATTCGAGTGGCCGGAAAACACCTGTCCAAGGATTGTTCCAGGGAGCACGGCGAGTCCCACGGGCTGGTCGGCTCGGTTCTTGTCTTCGAGCAGCAGGGCCGCCCCATCGAACCGAATCGCTCGGGCCACGAGTTCGTTGGCGTAGATCCGGTCCGCTCGAGCCACCACGACTCGTTCTTCCTGGCCAACGCTCAGGTCGGCCGGGTCGGCAATGTCGCCCAGGTTGGCCACCGTTGCGATTTCGATGATGGGCCGTCTCGGCGTGGTCAGGAAATGCTCCTGGTCGTCGATTCCAACCACCGTGACCTTGGTGGCGCCGAACTTGGCGAATTGATGGCACAGACGCTCGGGCAACGTCAGACCGCCGACCAGGGGGAGCCACTCGGTTCCCGAAGTCAACACAATGGCATGTGCATTCATGACGAACTCCCATTCATGGTGACCTCGATTCGTAGCCGTTTTAGACCGAGTGCCGCCTCGTTGTTAGGCAGCCGATGATAGTCAGTGCCATCTTTGCTGTCCAGGGAGGATTTGGGCGGGGACAGGGTGATCGCAAAGTCGCAGGCCTGCCAGGCATTGAGGTCTAGCCTAGGAAGGAGCTGCCGAGGTCCCGGCGTCTCGCCGCTCTCTCCCTCCCGGGCATGAAGAAGGTCCGCTCGAAAGGGAGGTCGATCTCCTGGCTGGCGAAGCACTCGGGGCACTCGATCTCGATGGCCGTGTCCACGCCGCAGTCCACCCGGTCGAACTCGTCGACCAGGAAGTCGGCGTCGCGCATGGTCAACTCCTCGATGAACTTGCGCCGCTCGTGCGCCTCGACGCTCTCGACCTCGTCCACCTGCCCGCCGTTCTTGGCCAGCTTGCGGTCGGCGAGGACGCGTTCCTCGCGGACCTTCATTCCACGGATGCGCCCGCTCAATCCCGACGGGCAAGTGATGATCTCGGACATGGACATGCACCTCCTCGGGAGATCGGTCTCCCAGCAGGGCAAAGCGTCGGAGGGCGGGGATGGGGACACATGTGTACGTTCCTCCACCCAGGGTTTCGTTTCTTGCTTTGCGCTCTTGCAAGAAACTAAACTCTGGGTTTATAATCTTGTTCACCATGGCTGACGAAACCGAAAGAAGCGACGGGCCTCGTTGGAGCCAGCTCTACGAGACCGCTTCGGCCCAGGAAGGGCTATTCACGACCGCCCAGGCGGCGGAGGCTGGGTACTACCCCCAGCTTCTGACGAAGTACCTCAAGAACGGACGGATCATCCGTGTGCGCCGCGGTGTCTACCGGCTGGTGCACTTCCCCCCCGGCGATCACGAAGATCTCATCGTTATCTGGCTATGGTCCGAACGCGCCGGCGTCTTCTGCCACGAGACGGCGCTAGCAATGCACCAGCTCTCGGACGTGCTGCCCGCGAAGGCTCATCTGATGCTCCCAAGCTCGTGGAAGTCGCGACGCCTTCAAGTACCCGCCGGCGTCATCCTTCACTTCTCCGACCTCGCGGACATTGACCGGACCTGGGTAGGTTCGGTCCAGGTCACGACGCCAGCGCGGACGGTAAACGACTGCGCGGAGGCCGGGGTATCGCCGGAGCTCGTGCAGCAGGCGATCGACGAGGGCATTCAACGAGGGCTATTCACGTCTGCGATGGTCGAATCGGCGTCGAAGTACCTGCGGTCATTCGAGGCGGAGGAATCGTGATGCCTCGAAGTTACGCCACACCACTCGCGTTCAAGACCGCTGTCGAGCAGCGGCTTCGCAACGAGTCAGATGCCTCGGGTATGGACCTGCAGCGCAGGCGCCAGCTCTTCGTCTTCGATCGTTTTCTCGCACGCCTGTTCCGCATCCTCGATGATGCAGTGGTCCTGAAGGGCGGGCTGGTGATCGAGCTACGCCTCGAATCGGAATCGATGTTGCCTTTGCCGAGCCCATGCACGGCTTGCCAGAGGAGGTGGAGGGAAGCTCCTTCCTCGACTTTGCCGGCATCGAGCCCGGTCGCTTCCGTATCTACCCTTTGGAAACGCACGTGGCCGAAAAGCTCCACGCATACACGCTGCCACGCAAGCGCCCCAACTCACGGGTCAAGGACCTTCCGGATATCGCGCTCCTTGCTTCCACACGAGACATCGAAGGCGCTGCACTGCGCGCCGCCATAGACCGGACATTTGACCACCGTGCGACGCACCCCGTGCCAATGTCGGTGCCCGATCCGCCTTCATCTTGGGCGCCAGTCTATGAGCGGATCGCCGAAAACGACGGGCTCCAGTGGCGCACGCTCGTCGAAGTCACAGCAGCCGTCCAATCCTTTTTGGACCCCGTGCTCGCCCGCAACGCTGCGAGCTGGCGTCCCGAGTCCTGGTCTTGGTCCGAGGCCACGGGGGGGGACGAGCCGTGAACATTTCACCACTCATGGTCACCGCCAAGGATGATGATCTGCTCGGCGTGTCCAACCCCATCTTGACCACCACAGATCGCAACCATTTGTAATTCCAGCGTTTTAGTCGGCCGTGTCGATACAATTTCGCCTTGGCGGCCGTGTGTGAAGCCGAAGAAGGAAGAGGCCCGGCCTGTCTCAGGCGGCGGGGCGGGGCTGGATGCGCGATGCGATCTCGGCCTCCTCGCCGCCGCCCATCTCCACAAAACTCTCGCTCGGCACGGCGTCGGTGTCGCTCACGATCGCGGGGGGGGTGCACCGCCGTGACGAAGCGCAGACCGCTCAGCCACAGTTTGGCCACCGCGCCCGCCGCGCCCGCCGTGCCCATCGCCCGGTCGAACACGATAGGCACATCCCTGGCCCACGGCTCCGCCTCGATGCCTCCCACCAGCTCGCGCAGAGCCTGGGGGGCCTTCGTCCGCCCGGCCAGTGTTTTCCAGCGCAGCGGATAGCCGTGTTCGTTGCACAGAAGCAGGATGCCCACCTTGTGGCGGTTGCGCAGCCCCTCCTTGGTGCGCCCGCGCTCGGCCAGGTCCGGGCCCCGTCCCTCGAACCACGCGTCGGT
>JAGGXR010000017.1 GCA_021162935.1 Deltaproteobacteria bacterium | reverse complement strand
GTGTGGAGCATGTGCGTCTCGGCTCCGATGAATTCTATGAATCAGGTGGCAGTGGTGTTCGGGGGACGAGGTGGCGATGGCGGATTCGGTAGAGGTGGATGGATGAGCATCGGTTGCCCCTCGTTCATTGATGTTTATATTTGCATGTGCTGAAGGACGAAAAGTTTGCATCGACGGCCTGTCGACAAGGAGCCATCGATGCCGAGTGAGTGAGGAGGTAGGCATGTCGGACGGACGGCACATCGTGTGTCCCACCTGTCACGCAACGAATCGCGTTCCCTACGATCGGCCTGCGGATCAGGCCAAGTGCGGGAGTTGTCACGAGCCTCTGTTCCAGGGACGCCCCATCCACCTCGGAGGCCAGGCATTCTACAAACACATTGCGCAGAGTGATGTGCCGGTGCTCGTGGACTTTTCGGCGGATTGGTGTGCGCCCTGCCGGGCCATGGAGCCGGTGCTTGCCAGGGCTGCCAGCGAGTTGGAACCCGAGGTTCGAATCGCCAACGTGGACACCCAGGCGAGTCCCGACATTGCGGGTAGGTACGGCATTCGTGCCATTCCCACCTTGATCCTGTTCAAGGGTGGGGCCGAGTTGGGCCGCGTGTCAGGTGCCATGGATTTGGGCCGGCTGCTTTCCTGGGTCTATCAAACCATGGGCAACGGTGTCTGGACGGGGGTGGCCGGGTCGGCCTGACCGGACCGATCAGAATTGGACCTTGATGAGTTTGCCCCGTACGAGATTTCCGGACACGATCGCGGTGACGTAGAAGCGGGCGGTCATGGGGCTCGTTCGTGTGTCGAGCCCCTTGACCAACGAGTTGTCTGGGACGTCCAGGATCACGAGCAGATTGCCGCCTTGCAGCACGAGCTTCGATGGGGTCACCGAGCCCACGGTGAGGTTCGCCAATTCGGCGACTTTGCCCAGGGATCGAGGGCCCGCCTTTCGGATGGCGTCGATGCTCCTGAAGGTCACTTTGGTGGGTGGGTCCTGGGGAGTTGTTGCCCCAGGGCGTGGCAGTCGATTCGTGGAAGGCAGCACGAATCCGCCGAGTCCACCCGATCCAAGCAGATTCGTGAGGAGGTCGAAGATCTGAAACATGTCTTGGGGACGGGAGCCCAAGTTTTTGTCTAGTAGGACGCACTTGCCCTTGCTGCAGACCTGCACGGAAAGGTCTTGAGGCGTGGATCCCGGGCCAAAGAGGCCCCCCGACATACCCATGAGGAGATTCAGGACGCCCATGATGTCCATGGGGCTCGACTTGGGCCCCACCGTGGTGCAGCGGCTGTGGACACAGATTTTCATACTCAGTCCATTTACGCTTCCACCTAGGGTACCCAGTGGCCCGCTGCCCGGAATGTTGCCAGGAATCAAATTTGGGCCGCCCTTGGCCGTACCAGGCGTCCCCGCTGCCGGACGTTTCTGACTGGTCTGTCCTTGGGTGGTTGGTGCAGTCATTTGGGCATGGCCCTTGTCGGCGGCCTGTTGCGGATTTCGACAGGATCCCTGGACGCAGATGCGGTTTGCTTTGCAGTCCGTGTCCTTCTTGCAGCCCTGCATGGCCTTGTGGCCACATCCGGTTGCAAGCAGGATGGCCGACCCGACGAGGATCTCCAAGACCACTCGGCGGTTCATCGATGCAACTCGCGGAATCGCAAAGCCGACTCGGGAGGTTGGGCCGATCAACGCTGGAGCGCCACGGGAAAAGAGGGCTTGTTTCATCGTCTCCTTCTCCTTCTGTGACGGGTCTGCGTGGTGCAATCCACAGATCCCGATCCATTGGCCACAACAACGACGTCGTGCAGGCTATTCCTGTGAAGAATTGGCCATGATTTTGTGTTTGAGGATGCCCACGAGCCACGTCTGCATGCCCGACTGACCCTGGAATCGGGCGAGCCCCTGGAGTCCGGCCAGGAAGGTTTCCTGAACGAGTTCCTCGGCAAGTTCTCTGTTGCCCACCCGGAGGATGGCGTATCGGTAGAGTGTGTCGCCATGCTCGTCCACCCAGCGGGCCGGATCCGGATCGACGGCGGACACTTGGATTGCATGTCCCTTGGAGGTCGCTGCTGAGCCATTCATGGCTTCCATCGTTATTGGTGGGGATGGCTTGGGTCAAGGCTTTTCAGGCGACAGCGAGGTGCTTCGATGAAGGCATTTGGCCAGGGACAGGCACCAAGAAGGAGAGAGGGACGCGACCCGATGGTGGGCCGCGTCCCCTTTCCGGAACCAATACGTTCGGGACGTCATGGGGGCGGATGAGAGCTGATATCGGTAATTGGGGATGAGATTCGCTGGTTCCTATGGTATCAACGGGTCATGGTGATAGGGACGTTGGCAGAGCGGAGTTCCGAACGATTTTTCTCCTGGGTGGCTCGGAACGACAGAGCAAGAAAGGTAGGTCGCATTGTCAGGTGACGGTGGAAGAGGGAAGGGGCACGACGACTCGGCGGGCCGGAGCATTGACGAGTCCAGTGACGTTCAGGCGGAAGCGGGCCAGTGGGGACCGGGCCGGAGGACTGTCCAACCGGGTAAGGTGGTCGTGTCTTTTGCGAAGAGCAGCGAACTGCGGGACGAATTTGTTCCCATGGGCCCGGCCGAGGACATGCACGTTGAGGTGGATGGCCTGGATGGACAGCGCCTGAGTCAGTTGACCGCCACCGCCAGGGTGTCCATGGGGCCTGGAACCTACTCGTTGCCCATCGTGGCAGAGGGGGCGCTCGACGTGGAGGTGCGCGAGGGAACTGAGTGCTCCCTGTCCATGCGCGTGGGCTCGCTCGACGTGGAAGGTGTTCCCAAAACCGGCGTCGAGACCATCGAAATCACGTTTTCTCGTCCCGTGTCTCTCCCGAACGTTTTTTCCATCCTGTACCGGTTGCCTTCCGTGTTCGCCGATCATGATGTGGAGTTCATTTTGGGGCAGGTGGAGCGGTTTCGGCGCAGTAAGCTGGCGTCGGATTTGAAGCAGGTCGGCAAGGACTGGATGAATTGGTTTCGCAGCAGCGTGTCGACCGTTTCCCCCAAGACCGGAGAGGCTGCGGATACCGTGGTGAGTCTGGCCGATTTGCTCCGACAGGAGGTGGGCCGTATCCGTCAGGAAGTGGTCACCCAGGTACGTGGTATCGCCGAAGACCTATCCGACGTGGCGGGACGCCTTCCCATCGTCGAATTGGATCGGGCCGTGGCGACACCTGTCAGACGCCGTGGGCGCCCCTGCCTGGACTTCCGTTTTTCAGGGCGCGTCGGCTATCGGGGCGGTCTCATGCGGCCTTTCCGGGACGTGCTCCTTCCTCACGCAATTTTACCTTCCCCCCATGCAGTGCTCGACGATTTGTTCTCCAATGCGCCCTTGGCCACGGCGGATCTCCGTTGGGACCGAGCGGCCATTGAGGACGTGTCGATCTCTTTAGCCAGGATGGTCGGGGATTTCGACGGAATCGTTTCACTGGTGGGGCGTCTGCCTGTCGTGGAAATCGTTTTTCCTGGTGTGGATTTGGGGCGTCTTTGGGCTGAAGTCGTACTGCCCGGAAAGCTGGGGGGCGAGCTTGCTTTTCGCGGGAAGGCTGGTGCTTCTGAGCTCACGGCGGAACTCACCTCCGGTGTCCTTCGTCAGGGGGATGAGAAGGTCGAGTTAACGGCCCATGCTTCGGTGAGCGCCATCGACGACTGCGATGCACCCGTTGCGTCGCGATGTGTACAGGCTCTGTTCGATGGACATTGGAGCAACGGGTTGTCATTCGAGGTGTCCTCCGAGATTGATGAGTCGTCCCGGCTGTCTCGTCTGGACGCGACTGTGGGGTACGACCATCCATTGCTGAAAGGTGGGGCTGACTTCGGGTTTCAAATCGATGGACTGCGGGTCGGTGGTCGACAACGCATCCAGGGCAGGGGCAACCCGGTTTCGGTCGTCCTGTCGGATAGCACCGTGTCGGTGGATGCCCAGGTTGGTCCGTCCGGAGGAACGATTGTTCTGGGGGAGTCCTGGTTCGAGCCCACGATCGACAAGGGACGGATCCACGTCCGGCTCGGAGCGAATGAAGCAGGTGGATTGTCGGTGGTTGGGGGCGCATCGGGTTTGATGCGGCTGTCGGGTGGCGTGGCGGTGGAGGCGTTTCCCGAGTTGAACATCGACGCCGATGAGGCGAAGATGAACCTGGCAGGGGACGTGGACCTGGACGTTCGTGTGGAAACCACGGCGCTCGAGGGCCGGATCTTCGACCTGGACATGGGGGGCAGCAAGGTCAACGTACTTTTGCAGGATGCGGGGTTCACCTTGGGGGGCGTGCGCCTCACCCTTCCTGCGAAGAGTCGAGTTGGACTTCGTGCCGATGAGGCGACTCTGTCGAGTACGGGGGTGGGCAAGAGCATCCTTTGGCTGGAATGGGACCTCGATGGGCGTTCGCCGGTCTTGGGCAATGCGGACAAAGATGTGGACCTCTTTGTCGAGGAACTCCGTCAGGGTGATTTCGGTGTGGTCATCAGCGAGGTGGGCGGCGTGACCATCGAGGGGGTCGAGCGCGGCTTGTACGATGCACATTTCTTCAATGCCTTGATCAATCCCGGATCGGAACCGCGTCGCTGGGTGGACATGCTGCGCGATGATCGGGCCATGGATCGCGTGACCGAAGCGGTTTCCATCTTCAGCCCGGAACTGCGGAACATTTTGGTCCGGGCCCAGTCATGGATGCGGCGGGTGGTGGAGGATTTCGAGCAGGAGGGAATCACGTCCATGGCGGACTTCCTTCCCGCGGATCGGATGGCGGCGGTGTTTTCGAGACACCTGTGTGGATCGGCCGCCGAGCAGGATCGGGCCTATGCCATCGTACGACAGGTCGTGGACGGCAAGGGGCTCGACGTTCCGGCGCTGCGTCTCCTGCTTGATGCATACCTTCCCGAGCACGACCTGGATTTCGAGTTGGATCGGGGGCTGAGGATTTTGGCTCGGGTTTTAGCCCCGACCGAACCAGTGCACCCAATGGACATGGTCGACGAGGAACCACTGGCGGACCGTCAGGAGTATCGTGCCCTGTTCGATGGGTTGCCCACTGCGGCCCAGATATACGAGGCGATCGATGCGTCCGAGCCTCTCTCGGAGACGTTTGCGGTGCAGGTGGCCGGCCTCGCTTCGTATCTGAATCTCGAGCAACTCGAGTATCTGTGCAAGTCGCCCAGGCAGGACTGGCCCAATCGCAGCATTCTTCGCTTGCGGACCGTCCTCGGCATCAAGCGCCGGGTCCGGTCGATTTCCGCTAGCTACGGTGGAATTGCGTTTTTGCCGCAGTCTTTGGCGATTTCCATGTTCCTCGGAGACGCCATTCGAAAGAGTGAGGAGGGCGTCGTGGGTTCCCTCGGCGGAGGCGACTCCTGGATCGGCCACGGTCTCCTCGGTCCCGACGACGTGGCGGTGCTGCTGCATTCCGGTCTGTCCTCCATGGGGCAGGGAGCCCCAGTTCAGGTGAATCAGCGCCTCCTGTTGGATCTGATGGCGAGTCAGCCCAGTGGCTTCGTGGTCGCCGTCCTGTGGGAACTCGCCCATCGCAGTTCGCGTGCGTTGTCGGGCGTGCTGTACGGTCTTCTCGACCTGGAGCAGGATCTCATGCAGGATCCCATCGACATGGTGGATTTCCTGTCCTTCAAGACAGGTGTCTCGATGCCCAGGTTGTCAGAGTTCCTGGCTGGGGGCAGGCGGGCCCGTGAGTCCTATTTCGAGGCGCTGTCGGAGACGGCTCATGAACTGCTGGACCGGGCAGAGCCGTACATGGCCCTCAAGGAGAGACTGCAGGTGGTGCGGCGTGCACCGATCCTTCCGCTGTTTTTGGGAGAGGGCGCCGAGGACCTCGTCGAGGACTCGCGTTTGGCGGTGTTGCATGCCGATGAACTCGCTCGGGCCTCCGATCTGCACCATCCCAGGGATCACAAGGCCGTGGCGGATGCATATGAAGCGGCCTTCGATGCCTGTCGGTCCCTCGTGACTCGGGACAGACGGGCGTTTCAGCTCGAATGGTTCAAAGAGTTTTTCGCTCGTAACTATGAGGCACTGATGGTGCTCTCCGTGGTGCGAAACGTGCAGGGGAAAGTGGATGATGTGCCAGATTGGATGGAAACTCGATTGGGACATCGGGCCCCTGTCGACGAACAGGAACTGATCGATGCCGTGATCGACGTCTTGTACTATTACGAAGAGGACCGGATGCGGCTCAAGGCGGACCCGTTGGTTCGATGGTTGCTCGATCCGCCTCCGGGCCGCTACGACTTTACGGTGGTAAGTTGCATGGGGGTCATCACCCAGGGCGCTCACGGGCCCGAACTCAAGGATGCCTATCGTAGGTTGACCGAGCAACGGGGGGTGCGCGTCATTCGAGCGGACACTCAGACGGCCAGGTCTCTGGAGTTCAATGCTCGTAAGGTCGAAGAGGCGGCCTCGCAGGTGACGACTCCTTGGGGGTATATCGGCTACAGCCAGGGATGTGCCAATGGCCTTATGGCAGAATCTCGCATGCTAGGAGGCTCGCCAGACCAGCAGGCCATCGTGTCCGGATTGCGCTCCAGGAACCTGCTGTTCAGCGCGATCAATGGATCGGCACACGGCACATGCGGCGATTGGAAGTTTTTGCGTGCCATGGTCGAGGGAGACAAATTTCTCAAGTACTATCAGGCGGTGTTGTCCCGCAAGGCCATCGACTTCGCGCTGCGCAACATCAAGATGCTCTTGGACTCGCGTCCCTTCGTCCATTCATTGGGCGGTATCGGTTCGTTGTCGCATGACGGCGTTCGGAGCCTGGGCAGGGATGGACAGTTCCGCGGCGACGTGCCCACCACGATCATCCGGGGTATCGTGGAACCGGAAACATTGCCCGAAGCCCTGGAGATGTTGGCGAACTGGTTGACCCAGGAAGTCGGCAGCACGGAACACGACACGCAGGTGACGGCCTGGGAGGCGGTGGGCCATCCGGTTTGGGTCGGCAGTGACTATGGGCGGCTGCTGCAGCGTTGTGACATGGGAGGGCTCGTGCAGCGCACGCATCATTGGTCGCCTCTTTCTTATGCAGTGGACTTTGCGACCACGGCGCGAGATAGGCGTTTGGCGGTCTATGAGACGCCCAAGGATCGGCATGTTTTTCCGTGGGTCGAGGTGAACGCCCGGTTCGGTATCATCGATCGGATCTGACCGTTGCTCGTCTTTCCCTGGGGCGGATGGTGCCCCTGTGTTTTTTTTGCCACAGTGTTTCAGGAAATCACGCTCTGATCGAAAAGAACGAGGGGGTCAGCGACCGGGGTCATGACCGTGGTGGTGGCTACCATTGGGCGTCTTCCGACGGATAGGGCCGTTTGGAGGTGGACGCTGAGATGTTGGCACCCAACTTGCTGTTTCATTCGAGTCGAAGAGGTTGCAACGCAGGGTCGTTGTCGACAGTTGCCCATGGGGCGCTGTTGCAGGGCTGTGCTGCGCCCGCCGCGAGCTGGAAAGGATGTAGAATGACTTCTGGTGGCGACGAACAGAGACGAGTGCCTTGTGTGCAACAGGCACTCATTCCCGCTGCAGGTCGCGGTTTGCGCCTCAACCGGCCCAATACGCCGAAGCCGTTGGTGGACGTGGATGGCCAGGCGCTCATCGTGCGGCTGCTCGGTCAGATGCGACAGGCTGGGATCGAGAAGGCCGTGGTTACGTTGGGCTATGGGGCGGAAACGATTCGTCCACGGCTCCTCACTCGTTTCGAGCCGGACATGACGGTGGAGGTGGTACATGTCCCTGATTGGGAAAAGGGCCAGGCCCATTCCCTGCTGTGTGGCATGGACCGGATGGATGGGCCCTTCCTGTTGGCCATGGCCGATCACGTGTTTTCATCCGGCGTGATTCCCGCGTTGCTCAGGCGTTCCTTCGAGGACAGTGATGTCGTGGCCGTGGTGGACCCTCGGGTGGAATCGGTTTTCGATCTGGAGTCGGCGGTGAAGGTCGTCAGGCGAAACGGAACCATGGTCGACATCGGTCGCCGACTCGCTCGGTACGACGCCATCGACACAGGCATCTTCTTGGTAAGACCATCGATTGAAGAGGCTCTGGCGTATGCTGCCGACCTCGTTCCGGAGGCGGAACTGACCGATGCCCTTCGATTCATGCTGCGTCACCACGATGTACGGACGACTCCACTTTCCCCGGGGAGCTATTGGCTCGATGTGGACCGACCCGCCGACGTGGTGCGGGCGGAGACGATTCTGCGTCGGCACAAGCGCATCGGAAGAGTCAGTCGTCGATCCACGGATTCCCATGAGCTTCTCGTGACGGATCCCTATCATTTCGTGACCGGGATCCCGGTGGAGACCGATGTGCGGGTGGGGCGCGGGATGGTGGAGAACCCTCAGAACTTCCAGTTCATTCCCGACAGTTCGGCATCGTCGCCCATCTATGTGTTCACCGACGAAAAGGTTCATGGGCTCCATGGAAAGAGGTTTGTCGGAAAGCTGAAAGAGCAGGGCTACGACATTCGTGCCATCGTGTTGCCAGAAGGCGAGGGGAGTAAGTCACTTTCCACATACGAGACGGTCGTGACCGAGGTGCTGGCTCGCGGTGTGGATGAACAGTCCCTGTTCATTTCCCTGGGCGGCGGGGTCGTCAACAACGTCTGTGGTTTCGTTGCCTCGACCATCTACCGAGGTCTGCCGTTGATCCACTTTCCCACGACCCTCATGGCCCAATGTGACGCAGCGATCAGCCACAAGCAGGCCATCAACGGCCCGAGCGGAAAGAACCTGATAGGCTCGTACTATGCGCCCATCCTGGTGGCCGTGGATATCGAGACCCTGATCACTGTCGAGGATCGTCTCATCGTCGAGGGATTTGCCGAGGTCCTCAAACATGCATTGGGACAGGACGTCGACTACTACCGAACCCTGATGGACTATGCTGGGTCCCCGCGACACCTAGATTTTTTGGAGTACGTGGTCAAGAAGAACATCGAATTGAAGGCTGACCTGATGGCCCACGATCCCCATGAACTCCAAGCAGGCATGGTGCTCCAATATGGGCACACGGTCGGCCATCCCATCGAGCACCTGTCTGGATACCGACTCTACCACGGCGAGGCGGTGGCCATCGGAATGATGGTGGCGGCGCAGGTTTCCGTCCTCATGGCGGGCGCCGATCGGTCGTTGGTGGAACAGCACGAACGGCTCCTGAACCGGTACGGGCTTCCCACGCGGATACCGCAAGACATCCGAACCGAAGACCTTCTAGACAGCCTGCGCTTCAACAAACGGTTTCTCGTTGAGGGAACACGCATGGCCCTGGTAAAAGAGGTCGGAAGCATTTGGTCCGTGGATGGAGACTGCACCATTCCTGTTTCCGAATCCGTGCTCGTCGAAGCCATCGAGTGGAGCAAATCGAGGTCGCAATGCTGTCACGAACAACCGTCGTTACTGGAGCTGGAAGCGGTATAGGCCGCGCCACGGTGCTGCTGCTTGCCCGTCAGGGCCATCACGTCTATGCTGTTGGGCGTCGCATCGACCGGCTTCAGGAAACGCAGGCTCTTGCTGCCAAAGGGGCGGTGGATGTCATCGCAGCGGACGTCAGCGACCATGAATCCTTGAAGAAGGCATTGGAACGGATTCCGACGATCACTGGGATCGTGGCCAATGCCGGGATCTGCAGGCAGGCGTTGCTGGATGAGCCCGGTGCGCTTCGAATTTGGCACGAGACCGTGGCGGTCAACCTTACCGGGGTGTACCTGACTATTTTGTTCCTCAGTCCGAAGTTGGAGGAGCACGGACACGTCGTCACCCTGTCCTCCGGCCTGGGAAAATTGGGACGCGCCGGCTACAGCGCCTATTCGGCCAGCAAACATGGCGTGCTGGGCCTGACCAAGAGTCTCTCCAAGGAGTTGGCTCCAAGGAGCATCACGGTGAATGCAGTCTGCCCGGGTTGGGTGGACACGACCATGGCGCACAGGGATCTTGAGCGGACGGCGGCGGTCCACGGCACCA
The DNA here is from genome assembly GCA_021162935.1 of Deltaproteobacteria bacterium. Classification (GTDB taxonomy): domain Bacteria; phylum Myxococcota_A; class Polyangia; order HGW-17; family SLPX01; genus JAGGXR01. The sequence continues at coordinate 4,983 of JAGGXR010000017.1, read as the reverse complement.
GGACCGAAGACGAACGGAGGCGCGCCACAGATACCATTGCCCTCGGGCGATTCGTCCAGCCGGAAGAAGTGGCCGACCTCATTTCATTTCTTCTGTCGCCGCAGTCGTCCGCCATCACCGGCCAGGCCTACAATATTTCCGGAGGAGAGTTTTTTGCGTAGCTCCGAACGCCTGACAAACCTGTGCGGGTTGGCCGTGGGTCAGATGACGCACGATATCACCAAAGACGGTCTCGCGCTCGGAGGTTGCGTCTACTACGCGGTTTCCACCTGGCGCGGCCTTGGGGCGCGGGCGAAACTCTGCACGAGCGTCGGGGAAGACTTTGTCTTTGGGCCGAATGTGGAGTCTGTGGAGGCGTTGGTCCAGAAGAGCCGCGAGACCACCTGTTTCGAGAACATCTATCCGCCTGGTCGCGACCGGGAACAGTGGGTCGTGGCCCAGGCCGGTCCCATGGACTCCATGCAGGTGGACGAGGCTTTCTTGTCGGCTGATTTCACCTATCTGGCCCCTGTGCTCGACGAGCTGGATCCCTTCGTCTGGAGTGAACGGATCCAGATGGGTCTGGTGGGCCTGGGCATTCAAGGGCTGATCAAAGATGCGCCGGTCGCTGGTCCGGGGAAGCGCAGGCTGGTGCGTCCGAAGCCGTGGGAGCCGAACGAGGAGCAGCTTGCCCAGTTGGATATCGTGTTCGCGAGTGATGAAGATATACGTGGACAGTCACCTCGACTGTTGGAGACCGTCGTCGAGGCCGTTCCTTTGATGGTGCTCACGAAGGCGAGTCGGGGCTGTGTTCTGTTCCACGGATGCGAGCAGGCCGAGGTCGGGGTGTTTCCCCCGAGAGCGACGGTGGATCCGACCGGTGCCGGTGACACGTTCGCAGCCTCCATGATGCTCGCCCTCGCCGGTGGTTTCAGCGTCATGGAATCGGCACGGCTTGCCTCCGCGGCGGGCAGCATCATCGTGGAGGGACTCTGCGGATCGACGTTCTCCAGACTGAACGAGGTCTATCAGCGCATGGACGAAATTCCCTATACGTGTTCCGATCGGTTCTTCGAAGGTCCCCTGTGGCCGAAGCGACATCCGTGATCCGAGGTGGATGGCGGTTCGGGGCGTTGAACGATCGTCCTTGCTGATGCAGCCATGATGCGTTCGTGATGGGGGCGTTCAGTCAGGGCTATTCGCAGGCGTCGCCTTCGGGCGGGGCATGTTGGACGCAATGAGTGCCACCCGGGCACTGATGCCATGTGCTGGGTCACGTGCTGCAGTCCCAATGGAGGCAGCCGTCGTCACCGTAGCTGCATTGCCGATAGCTCACGCCGTCGGGTTGGCAGATTTTTTGTCCGTAATAGAGACATTCGTTGACGTCGTAACAGGCGTCCGACGTGTGGGGCATGCATTTCCCCCGGTCGGCGTCGCATTGCATCGTGTCGTAGCAGTCTTCCTCCGCGCCCCAGAAGGTGCAGCCATCGGCATCTGGGCCCTGGCAGGTCTGTTGTCCTCCTCCCGGTCCGCATTGCGTCTGTCCCGCCTGGCAGGATTCGCTACAGGTGCAGGCGTTGTTTGTGCAGGTTTGATGTTCGCCGCAGGTCACTTCCTCAGCCCAGAAGGTGCAGCCATCGGCGTCGGGGCCCTGGCAGGTTTCGAGGTGCCCGTTTGCGTTGCACCGCTGCTGTGAGGCCTGGCAGGAGTCGTTACAGACACAGGCGCCCTGGTTGCACACCTGATGCTCGTCGCATGGGGTCTGATCCACAAAGGACAGACAGCCGCCAGGCCCCACGGAGCAGACCTGGACCGTATTCCCACCGTTGGAGCAGGTGGTGGCATCTAGGGTGCACGCGTCCTGGCACGACCCCACGTCCTGGCATAGGCCTTCGACGCATCGCTCGCCGTCCTGACAGGGCTGCGGCTTCGTCCAGAAGGGACAGTGGTTCACGTCTCGTTCACAGATGACCACGCCATCGGTTTGGCATTGTCTCTGACCGGGCAGACACTCCTGTGAACAGCCGGCTCCGATGCAGTAGTGATCGATGCATTGGTCGCCGTTGCGGCAGTCGGCCGACCGGCTGCAGATGGAAAAGCCGCTAAGGGAACCCGATGAGGTTACTCGACCCTCGCAGCCAGCCATGCCCGACAGGACCGACAAGAAGAACGCGAGAACGCCCATCGACAGGATGGCTGCAGCAGCCTGTCGATGGGCCGGTCGGTATCGAAGTTCAAGACGGTAACGAGGTTCCCGCATTTCCACCTTCTGTGCTTCGTCAGTGCAAACCACCCGACGCAACAGTGCAAACCACCCGACGCAACAGTGCAAACCACGCAACGCAACAACGTAATTATTGCATAATTTGCTTCATCTTTCCACGAGGCATTTGGTGCATCGAGCCAAAACGACACTCAAGCATCGGTTCGACTCTGCAGTGGCCCTGGTCATTCTCTCTCTTTTGGTTTTGGTCGGCCGATCGTTGCTCAGGGAACTCCATGCGACGTGAGTCGCGAGAGCCATCCTCCGCGCAGTTCCCGATTGGTAAGGGCGATGAGGAATAGGGTCATGTCGGTGGGATGTATGGCCGTGTTGCCTGGTACGAGAATGCCGTTGACGAAGACAGCGCCGGGCCAGAACACGCCGAGATGATGGGCCACGGACAGGTGTTTCTGGAGCAGGTGCCGGACTTTGGCTCCCTTTGCGTCACGGACGAGACGTTTCCAGTCGATCGATGTCGGGACCATGGAAGATCTTGGGCGAAGGGAGCGCGGGATGAGCCGTCCTCGTTTGAGGAGCAGGTGGATTCCGGTCCAGAATTGGCCCTGGAGGTGGGCCGCCAGGAGTTGCTTGATTGTTTTCAGCGATCGGATCTGTCCCGCCGTCGGTATGAGGTAGACGTTGATGGCGACCTGGTGTGGATGCGTCTTCTGGATGGCCTGTGCCATTCGAAGGGCGGCAATCGTCCGCCATCGCATGGGCGCCAGAAAGATGGTGATCGTGACCGCCGGGCTGGCCGGTCCTTTGGAGGGAAGACCCGAGGGCGGAATGGCCTGTCGGGCTAATGGAGCATGCCCATCGAGGACCGCGGACTGTCGGCGCCGCCACGAGAGGTTTTTCCATGTTTTATTGAGATTCGTGATGGCCAGGGCACGACCGAGGTGCCATTTGGCGACGTCGTCCGCCGACATGCCCTGCCTCATTTTGGCGCGGGCTCTGGGGAGCCGAGCGGCGATCAAGTTTTCCCATGCGTTGAACGTGTTGTGGTAGGTCAATTGCATGAGCTTGTCGGCCACCAGGAACCATTGGCGGACGTTTGTGGAAACGGATCCAGTGAGATTATAGAGCAGCACGCTGGCGGCCAGACTTCCCTTGACTGGATCGATCTGCTTGAGGGTCCTTTCCACGACGGTTGCAGAAAGACCGCCTCGGTCCATGGCGAGTTTCTTGACCGTTGGCCGAGTCAACTTGTTGCGCGGTGTGCTCCACATGGCGTCGAGGAATTCCCAGAAGCGTGTGTTGCCGTTGTGACGGAAGACGGCCCATGCGAGTCTCTGGATGGTGCGGCTCCATCCACGTGAGGAAAAGCTTGGCAGTGCGACGATTCGGGTGCTCGCGGGGAATCGGTTTCTGAGTGCCTTGATCCTGGATCGCACCAGGGAGGACGACGATCCGTAGAGGTTGACCCAGTATCGAATCGTGATGGGGGCGTTCGCTGGGCCCAAGATGGGGCGGTGTCGAACCGCCTCGACGATGACCTGGTTGATGCGTCCCGTGGAGAGCCGTTCCTGGGCCTGAGCCAAGTCCGGCAGGATCAGGGCCCAAATGAATGTGGCCAGTAGGATTGCAAGGGGTATTCCATCGGAAGCTCTGGCGATAGAGTTGCAGCGTCTTTTTTTCCGGTTCCCAGAGGACGCGGCATTTTCGGATGGTCCGCTCCTGTCTATCATGTCGGCGCTTCCTCGCCGTCGTCGGACGCCTCGACGAAAAGTTGAATGTATTCCATGCCGGAAAAGACGGAAAAGAGCAGTGAAATGTAGACGAGATAGGTGCCCACGACGTGGAAGTTGACCACTTCATTGGTCCACAGAATTGGATAGGGATAATGCAGGATGAGCGCCGAGATGCCGGCGAGTTGGAAAGCGGTCTTGTTTTTGCCCCCCGCTGAGGCCGCGATCACCAGACCTTCACTGGAGGCGATGGCCCGAAGCGCGGTGATGGCCAGCTCTCGGCCGACGAGGACCACGGCCAGCCAGGCGGCGAGCCGTCCCATTTGCACCATATAAACGAGGCAGCCCATGACCAGGAGTTTGTCTGCGAGAGGGTCGAGGAACTTGCCCAACACGGTGACCACGTTCAGCTTTCGGGCCAGATAGCCATCGAGGGCGTCCGTGATGGATGCCACGCCGAACACACAGGCCGCGTAGAAACTGTGGATTGGATCGCGCTGGGCCATAAAGTAGAGAACCAGGGGAATAGCCGCAATCCGCAACAGGGTGAGCATGTTGGGGATGTTGGTCAGTTCGGCCCAGAGCCGAATGTTCGTTCCTCTGGTGCGTTCCGTCCTCATGTGGTGCGTTCCGTCCTCATTGCACACGTTCCGCTTCTGTTTGATGCGTATGACGGTTTCGCATTTCGTGGTGACCGCTTCGGTCGAGACCAATCCGTCGTTTCATCGAATCATCGGAGCACAACCAGGCTCGTTGATCAAGTCTTGTTTGTCGGCCCTGCATGCCTCTGTGCTCCGACCGTGCCGCCTCCGTGGCTTTCTGCATCCTGTCGCATCGCCTCACGGGGCGCTACAGTTTCTTGAGGACATCTTCGACTTCGTGCTCGATGCTGACAAGTTCCTCCGTCATTCGCCTGACGACTCGGCGGGTCAACAGGCGCATGAGCAATTCCACTCCAAGGGCCGCTCCGAATGCAGCCAGAACGAACAGCCCAATGGTGGGCATGTGCTGATACGTATAGAAGATGGTCAGGCCTGCAATGCCGAACATCGC
>JAGGXR010000011.1 GCA_021162935.1 Deltaproteobacteria bacterium | reverse complement strand
GGATTTTCCACCCCTATCCCGAACAGCGCCTGATCGTCACTACCCGAGGGAGGAGCCCAGTGCGGTAACTCCGCTCGCTGGGATCTGTGGAGGGGGTGGCTAGTAATGGTCATTCCTACTCCGACTGATGATCGGTTGGAGCGGTCCCGATGGACGACTCGTTTCCCTGTCGTGTCGATGGCGCGTCATGGTTCATGGCGATCCCCACAATCATGCCGATTCTATCAGGAGACCGGACAAGAGAGAATGTTTTCGTTCAACCGGGGCTTGAGTCGCGGGCTACCAGACCTGACAGATCTTGTTTGGGTTCATGAAGGTGCCCTTGTGGCAGGAGAAGGCCTTGGCAAAGGCAGGCACGTTGCGCAGCGTGCCGTTGACCCGCCATCTGGGCGGGGAGTGCGGGTCGGTACGGGCGCGCAGACGGGCCATGGCCGGCCGCACCTTCGAACACCAGACCTGTGCGACAGCGAGAAAGAACATCTGGTCCTCATTGAAGCCATTTGCCCTAAGGTGCTTGGCTGCCTTTGCGCGCAGGGCGCGGTAGGCCCGAAATGCGAGGGTGACGCCGCCCAGGTCCGCGATGTTTTCACCAGCGGTGAGTTTTCCGTTCAACTTGACTCCTGGCACGGCTTGGTAGGTGCCGAATTCGTGAACGATGCAACCTGTCCTGACCTTGAATTTCTTTGAGACATTTGCTGTCCACCAATTGGCCAGGGTGCCGTCTGCGTTGAATTGCGATCCCTGGTCATCGAAACCATGGGTCAACTCGTGGCCCACGACCATGCCCATTCCACCCAGGTTCACGGCCACGGCTGCCTTGGGATCGTAGAAGGGCGGCTGCAGGATGCCCGCAGGGAAAACCATCTGGTTCTTGGTGGGTTCGTAGTAGGCATTGACCGTGGGTGGGGTCATCTCCCACAGGGTACGGTCGACTGGTTTGCCCACCTGGCCGAGTTTCCATTGAAGATCGCTCGCCTTTGCCGCCAGGACGTTGGCGGCGAAGGTGCCGGTGATGGCGTAGTCGTAGTGACGCCACTTGGATGGGAAACCGATGAGGTAGGCCATCTTGTGGAGTTTGATGGCGGCACTCTTTTTTGTGGCCTGGTCCATCCAGGCCAGTTCGGTCAGACGCTGGGCAAAGGCGTCGCTGATGGCCATGATGAGGTGCCTGGCGTTTTGACGCGCCTGCACGGTGAAGTGCTGCTGGACATAAGGCTGGGCGAGGAGTTCGCCCAACGCGCCATCGGTCATGCTCACGCAGCGTTTCCAGCGAGCCCGCTGCACCTTCTGCCCGGTCAGGGCCTGGACGAGCTTGAAGTGTTCTTGCACAAAGGCTTTGGGAAGGGCGTTCGCCATGCGGTGCAGGAGTTGCCATAGCAGGTAGACGCGCCATTGATTCGCCTTGGTCTGATGCAGCAGCTTTTCGATCCCTTTGAAGAACGGGACCGATGTTACGGTGATTTGGGTCAGGTGTGGATAGCCAAGGGCCTTGAAGTAGGATGCCCAGGAAAACGATGGCATGAGTTTCTTCAGACCGACTCGGTCCACCTTGTTGTAGATGCCTTTGGGGTCGCGTCGTTGCACACGGGTCTTCGAAATAGTGGCAATCTGCGTTTCGATCTTCATGACGGCTTTGGCGCCTCTGGTGGCGGCGCGCTGGGAAAGGCCGGAGAGTTTGAGCATGGCGGCCACGTGCTGCACGTATTTTTTGCGGATGGCGTCCGCCTTCGCGCCTTTGCGAATGTAGTAGCCCCGGTCCGGTAGACCCAGACCGTTTTGGTCCAGCCCGACGATCATTTTGGTGGCGTCTTTGAAGTCCTGGGTGGCGCCGATGTCGAACAGCGCCCAGATCCGATGCTTGTGCAGAAGCATGATCGCCTTGGCGAGCGAGGAGCGGCTGCGCACGCGTCGGATGGCTTTCAGCAAAGGTTTGAGCGGCTTGAGCCCCGCCTGCTCCACCACCTTCTCGTCCATGCAGGCCTTGTAGAAGCGGCCGATCTTGTCCATGATCGGATTGGTCTGTTTCTTGGAAGAAGCCGTCTCTAGGATGGTCTTGAGGGCCTGTTCGTTGCGCTTGTAGATTTCACTGAAGCTCCGCATCCAGCGGGTCCGATCTGCCGGAATTTTGGTGCGCGCCACCCAGCCGCCACAGGCGTACTGGTAAAAATCCTGGCAGGGGTTTGCCTTCGTGTCCATGGCCGTCTGGTCCAATCCGACCTTGTTCAGGGTCGTCTCCTCGACCTTATTGGCTTGGGCAACAGCAGGCGCTGGTTCTCGTTGCGGTTGGGCCGCCTGAGTTGCCGGACTCGGGGACTGTGGAGTCGACGCCTTGCCCTGGTCGCTCTTGGGCCCGCAGGCCGCGATTATGGCTGCGGAGACGGCCGCCGTCGCGGCGACCATCGTCCACCGGTTTTTGCGAATAAGCGATTCACTTCGATGCGATCGTGTTTTGGTCATTGCTCCATGCTCCTTGGATGTTATCGATACGACTTGGCTGTGTTTCGTTTGGAGTTTGTTTAAGGTTTGGGGCAGGCAAGGATGTAGTCCAGGACATCCGACATCTTGGCGGTGGCCAGGGCGAGGCAGGTGTCAGCCGCACCATAGTACAGCCGGATCCGGTCCTGATCCTCATCGTAGATCCAGCCGCAGGGAAACACCACGTCTCCCACGTCGCCGTATCGCTCATACGGCTCTCTGGGCGCAAAGACCCATTCGTCGGTTCGACGGAGGACCTTGGTCGGGTCGTCGATGTCCAGGAGGGCCAAGCCAGCCCGGTACAGGGCGCCCGATGCGGTGACCCGGACACCATGATACATCATGAGCCAGCCTTCGGCCGTTTCGAGTGGCGGGGGGCCCAGCCCAATTTTATAGGCATCCCACCAGGATCCGCTCCGTGAATGGAGCAGAATTTTGTGATCGCCCCAGTGCTTCAGGTCGGGTGAGTGCGAGATCCAGATGTGCTGTTCAGGACCCTGGAACGAGGTGATGGGCCGGTGCACGAGCACCCAGCGATCCCCGATCTTTCTTGGGAAGAGCGCAGCGTCCTTGTCTTCTGGTGGTGTGATGGGACCGACGCGGTCGAAGGTGCGGAAGTCGTCGGTCAAAGCCAGGGAAACCAGTGGTCCGCCCCGGGAGTAGGCCACGTAACATACGGCCCATCGGTTCATTTCTTCGAGGAATACGACTCTGGGATCTTCGATCCCCCAGATTTCTTCTGGGTGCTTGTCCGGGTCGGCCATCAGGGTCGGGGTTGGATCGATCCGCCAGCCGCCGACGCCATCGGGACTCCTGGCCACGTTCAGATGGGAGATGCCGCGCATGTCCTCCACGCGCGTCAGCAGGACTGTTTCGTCACCCACCTGGGCCGCTGCGGCATTGAACACCGAATTGACCGGATAGGGCCACAGGGCCGCATGGAGCAGTGGGTTTGCCGGATGCCTCTTGAACAGGCGCGGTGCTGGTTTGTGCATCGTCGACTCCTGATATGTAACGACCTGTCAATACCACTATTCCCCAGGTCATCGCGCATCGTGGCTGTTTCGTCAAGCCGGTCACCGATTGGCGGTCCAATGGAAAGAGTCGTCTCCAAAGCGTTGGGTGTTTGGTCGAAGGGTTCTTTTCCTATTCTTGTTGCTGTTCGGTGTCTTTTTCTTATTGCTGTTCGGTGCCTTTGTTGGCCGGGATCGAGCGATGCTGGAGTAGGGCCAGGATGGCCAATAGAAAGGCGGTGGTTGCCTCGGCCCCTTGGTTCTGGTTGACTCCTTCCGGGTTCAGTCCGTCGTAGCAGGCTCCAGTGGCAAAATCGTAGACCGGGGTCATGAGGCGATTCGTTCCCAAAAACCACCAGAACGCTTTGAGCGCTAGCGGGGTATACGTGGGTAGGCCTGTGGCCTGACGGGCAGTCAAGTACGCCTCGACGAAGCCGCCTGCGTCGATCGGTTGCTGGCTGAAGACTGGTTTGTCGCCGCCTCGCTGGAGCCAGCCGTCGTTTCCGATGAGGTCGAGGTATTCACCTCGATCGACGATCTCGGTGAGGAAGCTCAGGGCGGACAGGCCGACCTCTTTGTTTCGAGGTCGTTCCAGGACCATGCTCGATCGGATGCAGGCTTCTGCGATTCTTGCATCGCCCACCTCGATCCGATCCGAGAACCAGCGCCACTGGTCATTGGCATGGGCTTCGTACGCTGCGGTGAGCCGTTCGGACAGGACGACGGCTCGCTTTCGGACCTCGGTGGCTCCGTCGTATCGGTCGAGGTAGGACAGGAGTCCGAGCAGGCCCATGGCGGTGTCTCGGACGTCTTCAGGGTGGAAGTCCCTCATGGCTTGCTCAAACAACTGTCTGGCTACGGCTTGGACCCTGGGTTGCGTGGCGCGGGCCACGCAGTAGCCGAGCGCCCACAGGCAGTGGGCCCTCACGGCGGCCGTGTCGTCATGAGGTTCGAAAGTCCGGTCGTAGCGCATGATGGACTCGAAGGTCCCATCGGCTCGCTGGGCAAAGGACAGGAAGCTCAGGTATCGATCCATGAGGGTCTCAGACGTTGCATCGCGAAACAGACGATTGTATCGGACCATGACCACGAGCCCACGGGCGGCGTCGATTGTGGCGTAGCCGTAGCGGCGGTCCGGAATGCCCCAGGCAGAGTAGCGCAGCAGGCCCGTGTCGTCGGTCATCCTGATGAGATGGTCCAGCTTCACCTCGGGCAGGGCCGATGGCCTGATGGTGGGCGGGCGCGAGCCAGATCGAGGAATGGCGTGGAATGCAACGACCGCCTGTTCGAAGACGTCGGCGTATCGTTTTCCGCATTCACTCCAGACCATGTCTCGGGCGAACTTGTACGCTTTTTTGCGCATGGCGTGGCGTTTGGCGTCGTTGTCCAGGAGATCGACCACGGCCTGGGACATGGCGTCGGTGTCGTTGAAGTCCACCAGGACGCCACGCCCATCGGCCAGCAGGGCCTTTGCGTGCCAGTAGGGGGTCGAGACCACCGCTTTGCCCATGCCGACGGCATAGGCAAGGGTGCCCGAAGTCATCTGGTCTTCAGCCAGGTACGGAGTCAGGTAAATGTCCGACGCCAGGATGAACTCGTAGAGTTCCTGGGCGTTGAGGAACCGGTTGACGAAATGTACGTGATTGTCCAGACCTAGATGGGAGACGAGCCGTTCCAACGAAATTCGATACGACTCACCACTTTGTCGCTTGACGGCTGGATGCGTGGCACCCAGGACGATGTAGACGATTTCCGGATGGCGTTCGACGACCTTGGGCAGTGCGCGTATGGCCACTTCGATACCTTTGCCTGGGTGCAGCAGGCCGAAGGTCAGAAGGAGCGTCCGATCCGCAATGGCCAAGGTGTCCTTGTAGTAGGCCGGGTCCAGGAATGGGACGTCGGGGACCCCGTGGTGGATCACGGCGATTTTGTCCCGGTCCGCGCCGTAGGTGGATTCGAGCATGTCTACGGCAATGGGGTTCATGACCACGATGCGCTGCGAGCGCTGGCACACGGCCTGAAGGACCTCTCGCCGTTGGGAAGACGGCGATCGTTCCACCGTGTGCAAGGTGGACACCACGGGCTTTTTCAGCCGGTCGAGCAGCTCCAGGATATGGCTGCCAGCCTGGCCTCCGTAGATGCCGAATTCGTGCTGGAGGGACAGGACGTCGGCAGATGAGAAATTGACGTATTCGGCGGCCTGAGCGTAGTCGTCGAGCCGGTTTTCGCGGACCTCGAAGTCCACTGGGCCCGTGTAGTCGTAGCCTTCGGGCTGGTCGGACAAGGCGATGAGCCGGTAGCTGTCTGGCCCCACTGCTCCTTCGACTGCTTTGGTCAGGTCGGCCGTGTAGGTTGCGATGCCGCAGCGTCGCGGCAGAGCCGTGCTCAAGTAATAGAACTTGGGATGACGTGTGTCACCCGTCGGAGTCGTCCATGCCATGATGTTTCCCTCCCTCAATCGGGCAGGACCGCATTTCGTCTCCAAGCGACGAACGGTCCACATCGTCCATGGCCTCGACGCTTCGGGTTTCTGTCCGCGCCCAAGCTGGAAGGGGGACCTGATTCTGCGGTCAGCCGAGGAGTCAATGTAGACCTCGGCTCGGGCCATGGCAAGACATTGTGCGCGCTGGTTCCAATTCTTCCATTATGAAATTTTAAATGATATCATAAAATCATCAACCAAATCGGGATCGTCGCTTTTGTGGCGCTGCCCAGGGAGGTGCATGATGTGTATGAAACGAATGTTGGTTGCTGTGGCCATCGTGGCTGCTGCGCTGTTTGCCGGCTCTTGCGGGGATCACAACAGCGGCGGGAGCACGGTCGATGGCACCGTGGGCGATGGCCAGGTCACGGGCGATGGCCATGTGCCTGGTGACGGCCAGGTCACGGGCGATGGCCAGGTGTCGGACGGAACCGTAGATGGTGGCTGGAACAGCGACGTGTGTCACGTGACGGAATGCGCCGGTCACGTCTATGCCTGCGGGGACTGCCTGGACAACGACTCCGACGGCAAGATCGATTCTCGGGATCCGGATTGCCTCGGGCCATGTGACAACAACGAGACCGGGTTCAACACAGAGATTCCAGGTGGAAACAATGCTCCCTGCCGTCAGGAATGCTACTTCGATCAGGATACCGGTGCGGGCAACGACGACTGCTACTGGGATCACCACTGTGATCCGCTCGAGCCTGCCGAATTGAATCAGTGCGACTACTCCAAGACCTGTTCGAACTGCCAGTGTGATTCGTGGGAATCCACCCAGTCGCAGACCTGTCTCGACTTCTGCTTGCCCATCGTCCCCAACGGCTGTGACTGCTTTGGCTGCTGCGAGTTCGCAACCGACGATTGGCGCTTCATCGGATCTCCTGGCTGCTCGCGAGACAATTTTTCCGCCTGCACCGCCTGCACGCCGGTTCCGTCCTGTCTCAACGATTGCGGAGTCTGCGAGATCTGTCTCGGCAAGACGGAACTGCCGCCCGAGTGCAACAACCAGCAGACCTGCCCTGATGGACAGCAACTCTGCGGCCAGCCGGGCGACGACCCCTGTCCGGAAGGATACTTCTGTCTGACCGGCTGTTGCGTGGCCACGATCCAGTAGGAATCTGTTTGCTGTGTGCTTCCTACGTGCGTTCTTCTTCACGACGGAGCGCCCAGATGCAGGCAATGGCCAGCAGGACCATGGCGCCGGTCAGGGCAGTCAGGGCCGGCAGCGCATCGGACAGGTGCGGTCCCACGAAGAGCGCATCCTTGATGAGCTTGGCCATGTAGTAGCCGGGCGTCAACCGAGAGACGGACCCGACGGCCCCCGATAGGTTTGCGAAGAAGGCGCCCCATATGAGGGGCACGTAGAGCAGAGAGGCCACGGCCGAGGCAGCCTGAGCCGATTCGACCAGCAGACCAACCAGGAGGCCCAACAGCGTGGAGACGGCGGCTCCAAGAAGGATGACCACCACCAGGAGCGTGACGTTGCCCTGCATCGAATGGTTGAGTGCCAGAACCAGGATTGCTCCCACCGCGCCCGTGGCGATGCCGAACAGCGCCTTGCCCGAGACGAAGTGCCAGAGTCGAACAGGGGCCACCAGGACGGCCTGCAGGGTCTTGGCCTGGCGTTCCGTGGCGATGCCTGCGGGCATCAGGGTGATGGAGGACAGGAGTACCATGACCACGAAGGCGGGCAGCATGGCCTTCCACATGGGAATACGCCTGATGCCTACCGACTTGATGGTGGCCGGTTCCTGCTGGCCCGCCTGGAGCCGAAACAACTCCCGCAAGATGGTCTTGATGGTGAAGGCGGTGGCGCCGGCGCTCTCGTCGAAGTAGAGTGTGGCCGTTGGATGCTTGCCAGCGGCGAGTTGTTGGTCGAAGTCGTGGGGCAGCACGAGCAGTCCATGCAGTTTGCCCCTTTTGAGCCGCTTGCGTCCTTCCGCTTCACTGGAAACAGTGATCAGTTTGAACGGTTTCTTTTTTCTGCCCAGTTTTCCCACCAGTTTGACGAGACGCGCCACCGCCGGGTTCTTCTCTCCCACGATGGCCAGTTTGGCCGGCTTGGGCTCAGCGCCTCCGATCAGGAATTTCATGCCCATGGACAGGACGAGGGGCAGGCCCACGAGCATGTAAATGGCGGCTGAGCGGAAGGAAACAGTCGCCTCCTTACGGAACAGGATCCAGACGGAACGACTCGATGAAATCGTTTGTTCTGGCTGGTTCGAAGACGGTTTCTTATCCATGGTCCATCGTGCCCGATTGCCGTCAGGGGCGGGTGATGCCGATCCGGTCACGTGAGCCTCGTTCCCGTCAGTTTGAGGAACACGTCTTCGAGGGTCGGTTGCTTGGTGCGCAGCTCCTCGATGGCACCCGAACGCACGAATGCCGCGAGTCGATCTGCGGACTCATCGCCGGACATAGGCATGGTCACGACCCGTCCGTCTGCGAGGACCGCCTCCAGTTCCATGTCGCCGTGTGCCTGCTTGAGTTCGCTCGGGCTGCCCGAGGCAACGAGCTTTCCCTGGTGCATGACGAAAACGTGGTGGCACAGCTCATCGGCCAGTTCCATGGAATGGGTGGTCACGAGCACCGTGGCCCCTGTTTGGGCGATGCGCTCGATGATGGTTCGAACGTGGCGATGCGAGGCTGGGTCCAGACCCTGGACCGGTTCGTCCAGGAACAGGATCGACGGTTGGTGCAGCAGGGCGCGAGCCAGGACCATGCGTTGTTTCATGCCTTTGGAGTATGTCTTGAACTTGCGGTCGGCCGCGTCCTTCATGCCCACCAGGTCGATGAGCTCGTCCACGCGGTCAGCCCCTGTTCCGTATAGGGAGCCGAAGAAGAGCAGGTTCTGTCGGCCGCTGAGTGGGTCGTACATGTTGGCCACGTCGAAGACCACGCCAATGGTTCGATGAAGGGCGTGTCGGTCCGTGATCGTGTCGAACCCCGCCACGGTGGCGCGGCCTTCGGTGGGACGAATTTGTCCGGTGAGCATGCGGATCGCCGTGGTTTTTCCGGCGCCGTTGGGGCCAAGCAAGCCATAGATTTTGCCCTTGGGAACGGCCAGGTCGAGGTGGTCCACGGCTGTGACCAGGTGGCGACCCTTGCCGAAACGCCGCACCAGGTTCGTGCATGAAATGGCGGGTTCGTTGTTTCGGTCTGGTTCGTGCATGGAGTGCTGGTCTCGGTCGTCCAATTCACTGTTTGACGCCAACGGGCCGCCGCTCGGCGAGTTGGCGGAGACGCTGTGACAGATTCGTATAGCGGTTTTTGATCCGATTGTTCGAGATAGCAAGACGAAAGGCCCTGGGCGATCCAATGAGGACGCAGAGCGTCCGGGCCCTGGTGATGGCTGTGTAGAGCAGGTTCCGTTGCAGCATCATGTAATGGGACGTGGTCATGGGCAAGATGACCGCTTGGTATTCGCTGCCCTGGCTCTTGTGCACGGTGGTGGCATAGGCCAGGATCAGTTCGTCGCTTTGGTTGCGCTCATAGGTGACGGCACGGCCTTCGAAGTCTACGGTGAGCACCTTGCTTTCCATGTCGATGCTGCGGACCAGGCCGATATCGCCGTTGAACACGTCTTTGTCGTAGTTGTTGCGGATCTGCATCACCTTGTCCCCGGGGCGGAAGGGCAGGTCCGTCCAGCGTGAATCGAGTGGCGGGTTCAAGGCGGTCCGAAGCCGTTCGTTGAGCATTTCGGTTCCAAGGAGCCCACGCTTCATGGGCGTGAGGATCTGCACATCGGTTTTCGGGTCCAGACCAAACCTGGCGGGGATTCGTTCAGTGACCATGGTCAGGATCATGGATGTAATTCGCTCCGGATCTTCAGCCTGAATGAGAAAGAGCTGTCCTTCGGCGTCGCTCGTACCCACGTCGATCATCCGACCCGAGTTCACTTGGTGGGCGGCCACCACGATCTGGCTCTGTCTCGCCTGGCGGAACACCTCGGTGAGGTGGTGGGCAGGGATGACCCCCGAGGCGATGAGGTCGGCGAGGATCGAGCCTGGTCCTACCGAAGGAAGTTGGTCCGAATCCCCCACCAGGATGAGGCGGGCATGGTCTGGGATGGCGGAAAGCACTTTGTGCGCGAGCACCACGTCCACCATGGATATTTCGTCCAGGATCACCGCGTCCACGTTGAGCGGGTGATCCTCGTTTTTCAAGAAGCCGTGGGTGCGGGGCGAGTATTCGAGTAATCGGTGGATGGTCTGGGCCTCGTGTTTGGTGACTTCCTTCAACCGCCTGGCAGCCCGGCCCGTGGGGGCTGCCAGGGCCACTTCGAATTCGTTGGACCGGAACAGGGCCAGAATCGCGCGGGTCAGGGTCGTCTTGCCCGTTCCCGGTCCACCCGTGATCACCGTGACCTTGGACTGCATGGCCAGAGACAGGGCCCGTTTTTGGGATCGTCCCGGATCGAGTCCGAGCTGGCGATGTAAGAAGGCCTCCACATCGTCGGCTCGGATGGTCCGGAATTCTTTGGGCTCACCCTCGAGGAGACGGACGAGATGCCTCGCCGCCTGCGTTTCGGCATAGTAGAGGCCGGCCGGGTACACCCGGTCGTCTTGATCCGAGGATGGATCGGATTCCACGACCAAGTATCTTTGTCGTTGGATCGGTTCGATGGCCGGCTCGACCAGGTCGGCCGGGAGGTCGAGCAGGTCTGTGGCCCGAGCGACGAGTTCCTGCCTGGGCAGGTAGCAGTGGCCTTCTTCGCCAGCTCGCTGAAGTTCATGGAGGATGCCGGCTTGGATGCGGCTCGGCGCGTCGTGGGTCAGACCGATGCTTGCGGCAATGCGGTCCGCGGTCAAAAATCCGACGCCTCGGACCTCTCGAACGAGTCGGTAAGGGTCCTCGTGGATCGCTTCGATGGTATCGGCGCCGTGGATTTTGAAGACCTTCTGCGCCTGGCCCGGGCCGAGGCCGTGGCCCTGGAGGAAGACCATGGCGTCCCGCATGGCACTGTGCTGACCGAGGGCCTCACGGATTTGGGCACTCCTCTTGGCGCCGATTCCTTCGACTTGCCTGAGCCGTTCCGGTTCGTGTTCGATGACCCTGAGCGTCTCGGCGCCGAAGGCACCGACGAGACGTTTTGCCAGACCGGTACCAATGCCGTCCACGATCCCCGAGGCCATGAGCTTGATGATGCCTCGCTCGGTCGCCGGGCTGACCACGGCGAAGTGCTTGATGTTGAACTGTGTTCCATATTTGGGGCGGTCGACCATGGTGCCCCATGCCTTGATCTGTTCACCTTCGTGAACCCCGGGAAGTTGGCCCGTGGCCGTGGTGGGTAGGCCGTCCTCCGGTTCGATGACCAGCACCTTGTAGGCGTTGTCTTTATTTTCGAAGATGATTTTTGCGACGGCCCCTTCGATGGTTTTGAGCCCTTCGAGGAGTTTGGGGTCCACGCCGGCCAGACCCAATTGAACGGCGGCTTCGTCTCTGCCGTCGTCGCCTCGACGTTCTGGATCGGGTGGTTCTGTTGTGCCTGCCGCAACCTTGGGTCCGGCAAGGCGTTTGCCCTTGGCTTGTCGCATGTGCGTTCGTCCTTGACGATTCCTGGCAGTCTGCCATTTTTCAAACGAGCGGTCAAAAGGCAAAGCCGATTGTTTGGATGCAAGACGGAGCGTCCTGCAGGCAAAGTCGGCCGGTCAGATGGCAAAGCGCTTCGAAAAAACGGTCGATCCACATTGGAAGTCAGAGAGGTACCCATTGGGAACACGGCGAACCACCCAGTTCCCTGCAACGAAACGGATGGCGGAAGGCCGCCGTAGCCGCGACTTTTGGCTGTACTTCCGCACCAGGCCGACTCTGAGAGCCGAGCTTCTTTACCTGTTTCCTTTGGCTGTCTTGTATCACGTCGGAGCCAATATCACCGGCGTGCGTAACGGCGTGGACGTGGTTTCGCTGGGTCTTTCCCTTTTGGATCGGTATTGGCCTCGCGTCGTGTTGGGCCTGGAATTCTCGGTGCTCGCTGCCTTTGTCGTCTTGTATTTTTGGGCGCGTAAACAGGAGCACTTCGGGTGGAAAATGATGGGCAGGGTGCTTGTCGAAAGTGCGGTGTACGCCGTGACCATTGGGTCGGCCATCGTGCTCGTTCTGACTGGTGTTTTTCGCATGCATCCTCCCACCATGGGACCCACTGGCAGCGGCGGCTGGCTGTGGATCGTCCAGGTTTCAGCAGGCGCTGGCCTGTACGAAGAACTCGTGTTTCGGCTTTTTCTTTTTGGAGGTCTCGTTCATTTTCTTCAAGATCGCGACGGGTGGTCCAAGGGGGCGGCTGTGGCGGCGGCCATGCCCGTGTCCGCCGTCTTGTTCGCCCTGGCTCACCACATCCCACCTTCGGGCGAACCGCTGGCTCTGTGGCCGCTGGCCTACAGAACCCTTGCAGGGATGCTGTTCGCCGTGGTCTACTACTATCGTGGTCTGAGCGTCGCTGCGTACACCCATGCGATTTATGATGTCTACGTCATGGCATTGGGCGCGTGACCGGTGCAGCACCGGCCCGATGAGCGACGGAATTCGCGCGGATCGCACAGGAGGTTCGACAGATGGCCAACGGGTTGAAAGCGGCACGACGGAAGCGAATGTGGGCCAGTTTGGTCTATTTCTTGAAGACGCATCGAAAGGGCACGGCCGTGGCCATCGGCGTCGCGTTGGGCCTGGTCCTGTTCTTTCAGAACACCCACCAGGTCCGCACCTACGTGTTCTTTTGGTCACTGAAGCTTCCCTTGATCGCGTGGGCGTTATTTTTTGCCATCATTGGGTATCTGGTTGGCAAGAGCATCGAGTGGGCCTATGGGAGGAAATTGCATCGATCCACGGGGACCGAGGACGAAACCTAAAAGCGAACAGCTTTGATACCATCTTGCGCAGGATTGGATTGATAGGGGACTACTGCTGCATGTCTTCTGGGTGGTCCTGGGCGGCTTTCTTGTGTGCTTTCAAGGTCTGGATGGCCTGTTCCAGGGTGGGCTTGATACACGTGTTCGATTTTTTTCGTCCGCCGTACCTCCAGGGCTTGCGATGCAGCGCTTTTTTCAGGAAGGGCAGCGCCGACGGGTCGGCAAGGAGCATGAGTTGACGGGCGGCCTCGCGACGCTCGATGCATAGCGGAGAGTCGCGAAGCATGAGTTGGTAGAGACGATATTTGTCCACGGTCTTTCCAATGCCGTGTTTTTCCGCAACCACGAGGAGTTCGCGGATCACTTCGTAGTCGGGATGTTGTTTGGACGTGCGTTCGATGATGTCCGCCGCGTCTGCACCGAGCTGTTCATCGACGAACGTGATGGTCGCCTTGCGTACGGACCGGTACTTGGATCGGAGCAGCGAGGCGATCTGTTCGTGGATTCGCTTGTGCTTCCGGTACGAGGGGGCGAGTTGCATGGCTTTGGTGAAGGCGTCAAGCGCGCGGATGTCGTTCGCTCTCGTTCCGGTCATCAAATAGGCTCGACCGATGAGGTAGAAGAGCACCGGCTGATTCGGATATTTTTCGGTCAGGGGTTTGAGGATCCGGATCGCCTTCTTCGGCCTGAGGGCCACGAGATGGCCTCTTGCCGCCCGTACATCCGGAATGAGTGATTTGTCCAGCCCCTTGAGCAGATCCTTTTCGTCTTCGAGGTCGGTGAGTCGCTTTTGTGGGACCGGCCGCGTCGTGTGGCGGAGGATGAAGTAGGTGCCTGCGGCTCCAGCCCCCAAAATGGCGGCCATCAGGATGTAGTGCCACAGACGCAACCGGCTCTTGTGTATGACCTGGACCGGAGGTAACGTGTTCATGGGCGGAACGGCTCCGGGCCAGAAGGTCATGGGCCGCTGCTCCACGGGGACCGCCGAGAGGGCAGCGTAGAATTGCATGGCCGAGGCGAATCGATCCTCGCGCTTCTTTTCCAACGCGCGCATGATGATCTGATCGAGTTCGGTGGGTATCGTCGCAGCGCCCTCCACCTCGCTGACGAGACACGGTTTCTTGGTCATATGCTGATTGAGCAGCGCCATGCGGTTCGTGGACTCGAACGGCCGTCTCTTGGTGAGCATTTCGTAGAGGATGATGCCCACCGTGTAGAGGTCCGAGGTGGCATCCACGGATTCGGCTTCACCCGCCGCCTGTTCGGGCGACAGATACTCGGGTGTGCCGAAGACCATGCCCGCTTTGGTCAAGGGTTCGGAATTTGGGCTGTCCGACTCTTCGACGATTTTGGCGATGCCGAAGTCCAGGATACGGATGTGTTCTGTCACAGAGCCCGCATCGAGCACCATGATGTTGTCGGGTTTGAGGTCTCGGTGGACCACTCCGAGGTTATGGGCGTGGCTCAGTGCGAGGAGGATCTGGCGTGTCAGGGCCACGGCCCGTTCGGCGGAGAAGGGACCCTCGCGTCGGATGAGCGAACTGAGAGGGATGCCGTCTACGTAGTCCATGACCAGGTACAGGAGTCCCTTTCCGCTCTTTCCGAAGTCCATGACCCGCACGATGCCCGGATGGTCAAGACGGGAGAGGGACCGCGCCTCGCGTTCGAATCGTTCCACGATGCCGGAAATGGAGTTCAACTCGGGCATCAGGACTTTGACGGCAACGGGTTTTTGGAGCCCCACGTGGGTCGCCTTGTACACGATGCCCATGCCGCCTTCGCCGATCCGTTCCTCAACCTGGTAGCGTTCGGCAAGCATGCTGCCGGTCAGAGATGCGCCCGAGAGCATGCGCCTCGGTTCGGATCGGGCTGTCTTCTGTTTCGGTTCCAGGACGATGGCCTTGGTCGCTGGTTGCGAAGCACCGTCCCAGGAGACGTCGCCGGGGGCGAGTTGGGTTCGGGATTCGGACGCAGGATGAATGGGCGATGGAGACTGCTTGCCGCTGCCGCGCTCCCTACCGTTCACCTGGATCGAGCCCTTGGCGGATTGCGAGTCGCGGCCTTTCTGTGCGTCCGGCTTGCCGTCCGGCTTGGACCCGTGCTTTCCGACTTCCGACGTCAGGTCTTCGATGACGGACGGCTTTCGATCGTTTGGGTCCATTGCAGTCGGTGCGCCTACTTTTTGGTTTTCGAGTTCGACAAGGATGTTTCGGCTCGATGTGGCCTGTTCGGCCCGGCCAGGACGAGGACCGAATGTTTCCTGTCCAAGTATCTCTGTGCAGATTGTTTTACATCACGCGCAGAGACATTCAATATCCTTTGCTCGTACTTTGCATGTTCGTCGCAGCCGATGCCGTAGAGTTCGTTCAGGGCAATGCTCGTCGCCATGGTGTCGCGACGCTGGAAGGCGATGAGATGATTGCCCACCAGGTGATTCTGCACCTCTTCGAGTTCCTTTTTGCCGACCGGTTTGTCCCTGAGTCGCTCCAGTTCCTTCCAGAGGCCTGCGACGGCCACTTCCACCTTGTCCGGATAGGTGGCAATGTAGGTGCCCAGAAATCCCGGGTCGAGCCCTTCGACCGAGTAGGCGGCCACCTGGTAGGCGAGGCCCTTCTTGTCGCGGAGATTGACGAAGAGCCTGCCCCCTTGGCCGCCCAAGATGCTCATCATCACGAGCAACGGGTATCGGTCCGGCGAGTCCACCGTGGTGCCTGGAAAGCCGAGCACCAGATGCACCTGTTGGCGGTCCCTGTGTGCTTCGGCCGTGATTGGATTCTTTGGAAAGCGGATTTTCCTGCTGGGTAACTTCGGAGCCTGGAGCCGTTTTGACGGGAGGAGACGCTCGACCGCATCGAAGAACGCGGCCGGATCCACGTCGCCGGCAGCCGCCAGAACGAGGTTTTTCGGCCGACACAGGCGTTGATGGTAGAGCTGCACCTGCCTGGCGGTCAGGGCGGACACGGTTTCTTTTCGACCCGGAAGGGGCATGCCGTATGGATGGGATCCATAGAGTTTGCTCCGGAAGAGATCGAAAGCTACCGTCGCCAGATCGTCCTGTCTGGCTTCGATGTCGTGGAGAGCCGCCTCGCGTGCCAAGGCGAATTCGGATGGATCGAAGACCGGGTCGGTCATACAATCGATAAGGATGTCGAGGGCCTCCTGCCAATGTTCCGACGGCAGTTCGGTCCGAAGCCCGATGGTGTTGCGTCCGCTCGACCCGTCGATGGCGCCCCCGAATGATTCGATCTGGCGGACGGCGGCGTCTCCCGGCCTGGCGTTGGTGCCACGTGTGAGCATTTCGGCAGTCAGGTTCGAGATGCCGTTTCGGTCCCTCGTCTCCGCCCGAAGTCCGCCGAGCCATGTGGTTCGCATGGAGGTCACCGGGGCACCGTCGGTGGGCATGAGCAGCACGGTGGCGCCTGATTTTGTGACGTGTCGATAGATGCCCGACGTCGTCCTCTTGGGCGGTCTGGTGGAAAAGGGCCTGGATTTGACCGTGAGGGCTGCGGTCAGTCGGTCGCGGATCTGAGTCGTGACGACTCGGCCTGCCAACTTCTTATGGATGGGCTTACCCGTTTTGGGCGATGCGACCACGACCTGTTTGGGGTGCACGATGCTGATGGTCATGTTGCCCGGATGGAGATATTTTCTGGCCACGGCGAGAAGCGCGTTCGGGGTCAGGCTTCGCATGCGAATGAGGTATTCCTGCTCGTATTCCGGATTACCGGTCAGGGTTTCATAGTATCCCAGGCGTCGGGCCTCGCCCTGCACCGTTTCGGACTGGAACAGCGTGTCCGCCAGGGTCATCTGGATGGCCTTGTCCAGTTCGTGGGCATCGATGCATTCCGTGACGACACGGGAGAGTTCCTGGCCGATGCCCGACAGGGCCCCGTCCATGGTTGCCATGGGAATCGTGGCGCCCAGGACGAACAGACCGGAGTCCTTCGGCGTATACGCGTACGTGTAGACGGCGGTGCACAAGGGCGCCCGGCGCCTCAGCGCCACGTTGAGGCGACTGCTGTCTCCCTGGCCAAGAATGACCGACAGCAGGTCGCATGCGGGCGTGTCGGGATGCTTGAGGCCGGGAATGTGAAATCCGGCCATGACGTAGAGTTCCTCGACCGACGCGGATTGACAGACGGTGCGATGCCTGCGCTGTTCGGGCTCCACGGGCCTGGTGCCCACGTGATGCGCAGACGGCAGGGCAGCGAAATGTTTGGCAACGAGGCGGTAGCCCTTGATTTCGTCGATGTCACCGGTCACCGAGACCGTCACGTTCGGGCCCCTGTAGTGATGCCGGTGCACGTCGACCAGGTCTCGCCGTCCAATTCCCTCGACCGTGTTTCGGTAGCCGATGATGGGGCGACCGTATGGATGCTGGCGAAAGGCGGATCGAAACAGGCGTTCGCTGCACAGATGACCTGGTCGGTCCTCGCCCTGTCGCAATTCTTCCAGGATGACCTGCTTTTCCCGCGCCAACTCATCCGCGTCGAAGGCAGGTTTGGTGACAGCGTTCGCCAGCAGGGCCAGCGCCGTGTTGAAGCGCGCCGATGGGACCACCAGGTGATAGACCGTCTGGTCGAAAGATGTCCAGGCGTTGATCTGTCCTCCGGCGGCCTCGACTTTTTTTGCCAGCTCGCCGGCTGGACGCCCCTGGGAGCCCTTGAAGAGCATGTGTTCGATGACATGTGCCACCCCGGCTCGCTGTTCCGGCTCGTCGGCCGAGCCGAATCGAACCCAGGTCTGGATCGCCACGACCGGGGTGAGGTTGCGTTTTTGAACGATGACGGTGACGCCGTTTGCGAGTCGTTTCTTGAGCACGAATGGCCTCCGGGATGAGGGTGTCCGAACGGATTGGTGTGGATTTTTTCCCATCCGTTTCGAGACGAGATTTTCATACCTTGCCACAGGGAACAGGGCTGGTCAACGAGGTTTGGGAAGCAGGGGTTGCGGCTTGTTGCAATTCTGATGGAATTGGTCTAGGGATATGGGAAATCATTGTGGAAAACCACCAAAGATGGTCACAGCGACAGCTGCGGGAATGACCAAAAGGGAAGGTCAACAGTGGAACTTGGCGAAAAGGAACACAGTGAATTGCAGCCTCGAATGAGATTTCAGGCCTGCAACTGCCTCAAGGCGCTGTCTCATGAGACCCGGATCGGGATCATCTGGTTGTTGCGGGATGGGGAACGAAACGTTCATGAATTGGCCGAGGCTTTGGGCGTCATGCTCCCCAATATTTCCCAGCACCTCAGGGTGCTTCGGGATCGAGAGATCCTCGTGACCCGGAGGAATGGCAATCAGATTTTCTACCGCATTCGGGATCCCCGGATCCTGAAAATCATCGAGCTCATGCTCGATATCCACTGTCCGGTGTAAGTCATGACCGGGCCGCCGTCGTTGTCGTGGATCACGACGACGACGGGCTGCGTCCGGCTTGATTGGCCTGAGGCGGTCGGTCGATTCTTTGGAGGCTGAAGATGTTCGCTTTTGATCGTGGATTCCATTTCTTTTCTGCCCATTTGGCCTTTGTGTTCCTGGGAGTCTGCACCATGGTCGCCTCGGGATGCGATCGGCATCGCGGCGGTAAGGGGCAGCCTGGCGCCTCCTCTGAATCGGGGCCTGCTGCTTCGATGGCGCCCGGCCATCCGTCGGGCATGCAGGATCACATGGCGGCTCGGCCCGGTTCGCCCACCCAGCCAAGGAGGGCGAACCAAGCGAATGGCGCCGGACCGGATTCGGCCACGGGCCTTGCGGTTTGTGACCAGTATCTTCGCGCCGTTTGTGCCTGCAGCGGGACGCATCCGGCCCTCAAGGAGGCCTGTGCCCAGGCCAAACAGTCGGCTCCGCAATGGAAGGCCACGTCGGCCAAGGATCCGGCCCAGCGGGCCTCTGTCGAGGCGAGCTGCACCAAGGCGCTCAAGGCGCTGACCGAGACCTTCCACTGTCCCGCTCCATCGTGACCAGCCGTTGTGTCACAGGGGCGATCCGTCCCCGCCATTTTTCTCAAGACGGGATCTGTGATTTGGGGCTGCCGAAGGCGTGATCGAGTCACTTTTGTGCCTCGGCGAACCGCTATCGAGACGGTGGAAGGAGAATCGCGATGGGGGAAGGCGGCAAATCCGGCTCAGGCGAACAGTTTTTCGAGTTGCTGCTCCACCCGGTCGGCAACTTTGTTTTGGGCGACTGACAATTCCTTGACGATAAGGTTGCGGGCCGTGTCCAGCATGCGTTTTTCGCCGAATGAGAGCACCTTGGTGTTCTTGAGACGAGACAGATCACGGTAGACTTCGGCCACGTCGAACAGGGATCCGGTCTTGATCTTCTCCATGAAGCCCCGGTAGCGTCGGTTCCAGGTCTGCTTGTCCATGGAGGCGCTCTTGTCTTTGATGATCTTCATGACCGACTTGATGTCCTTGTCGCTGGCAAGCGGCCTCAGTCCGACCTGGGTCGCTTTGAACACCGGCACCATGATCTTCATTTCAGTGTCGAGGATTTTCAAAACGAAGAATCTGATGATGGTTCCAGAGATCTCTTTTTCTGCAATTTCAACGACTTCGGATACGCCCTGGGCCGGGTAGACGGCTTTGTCTCCAACGGAAAACGGAAGGTCGTCCTGAGCCGCTTTCTTGGCCGGCTTTTTTGCCTTTGGCTTCTTCGCTCGTGCCGCAGGTTCGGCGGCAGCGGCGCCCTTCCGGGTTCGGCGTTCCGTTGCTGCGGCAGGACTGGTTGTCGATGCTCTCGCCATTGCATATACCCCTTTTCCATTCCGTAACGTACGGCCCATCGAGCCGCGAACGCCTTCTGCATGTGCGTGGCACGAGGCGTGCAGCATCTACGCCGCATCTGATTTCAAGGATGCGGCGGGCCGATCTATTCCCGAATTCCTCAAACCTACAAAGGTCTGTAAAAATCCGGCTTTACTTTCAGGCCGCCGTCCTGCAACACTCGCTGTTGGCTTCATGCAGATACGGGATACGGCCTTGAGATATTATATTCATGGGCCGAGTGATTGCTAGGCCTTTTTTGCCTTCGAGGTGGTTTGTGCAGGTTGCTGTCTGTCTTTCTGGTGCGAGTGGGACGATCTATGGGCGGCGGCTCTGTCAGGGCCTTCTTCTGGCGGGGCATACGGTGCACGTCGTGGCAAGCGACGCGGCCAGGCGGGTTTTGGAACTCGAAGAAGGGATCCGTTTGGGCACGCGGTTCACCCCAGACCAGTTCCTGTCCGGGCTTTCGGCCATCGAGGGGATGCCTCCGAGTGCGTTGACCGAGTCGGCCTTGCCCGGATCGCTCATCGTACACGAGTGTGACATCGCCTCTGAACTCGGGTCGGGCAGCGTGGCCCTGGATGCGGTCGCTGTGGCACCCTGCTCCATGGCAAGCCTGGCCGCCGTGGCGCACGGAACCGGGCGACATCTCGTCCATCGGCTTTGTGATGTCGCCATCAAAGAACACCGACGACTGGTGCTGGCCCCCAGAGAGACGGCGCTGTCCGTCATCCACCTCGAAAACATGGCGCGTCTCGCCCGGTTGGGCGTTTCCATCGTGCCCTGTATGCCCGGGTTTTATCTCAAGCCGCAATGCGTCATAGACCTGGTGGACTTCGTGGTGGACCGGATTGCGACCCACATGGGCTGTCCCCTTGGTCTGGCCG
Source organism: Deltaproteobacteria bacterium (assembly GCA_021162935.1). GTDB lineage: Bacteria > Myxococcota_A > Polyangia > HGW-17 > SLPX01 > JAGGXR01. The sequence goes on along the minus strand of JAGGXR010000011.1, from coordinate 7,282 downwards.
GCTCCTGGCAGGGAGGCTGACCATGGGGTCGGGCTGTGCCGAGTTTCCGGTAGGGAGGCTGACCATGGCCCGTGGGCTGTGGCTGCGGCCAGTTGTTTGGATTCGCGTATGGGTTTCTGCTTGGATTTCCGTTTGCCTGGAGATCCTCCTGGCGACCGGGTGTCAGGACCTATCGCATCACCAGGGCGCGTCCCGGCATCGAAGTGGGGCAAGGGGCGGATCTTCGGGAGCAACGGTGCATCGACCGGGCGCGGCCGCTGCGGACATGGCGCTGCCGGACTCGAGTCCTCTGGCGGGTGAAGGCCTGTGGCGAGGTCCCGCCATGGCCGAAGCGGTGGCCAGGATCCGCGTGGCCGAGGTGCTCAAAGGCGATGAGCCGGCCGCCTGGATCCTCTATGACGCTCGTACGGGCAAGAAGGTCGATTCAGAGGCGGGGGATCTCCAGGAGCCCAAGGTGACGGACCTGGGTTTTTTGGGATCTGCCATCCTCGGATATGCCGCTCTGCGGGCCGGACACGTGCGGTTGCACGAGCGGATCCAATGTCGTGGTGACCGAGGTCTGCCCGAAGGCCACGGCCCCGTGGACGTGATCGCTGCGTTGTCGAAAGGCTGTCACAGTTTTTTCGTGCGGGTGGCCACGAGGGTCAACCAGGCCGAGTATCGATTCGGGGCGCGGCTGCTTGGGCTGCCCCACTTGGCCGCCAAGCGTCCCGACGTATTGATCGACCGGTGGCGCATGTACGCGGAGGGCCGCGGGCTGTCCGTCTCCATGGAGGACGTGGCGAGATTCGCCCTGAGGCTTGCTCGGGCGGACCCAGGAGACCCGGCTAAGGAGGCGATTCGCCTCGGCGCGCTCTTTGCCGTGCGTCGTGGCCGGATCCAGCGGGCGTCCGTGCCGGGATTGTCGGTCGCCGCCTTGTCCGGGGCGCTGCCCAGCGGCGAGGTGAAGCTCATTGCCTGGGCGCCATACGGCCATCCCAGATTCGTCCTCACGGTCCGATGCGATGGGCACCGCGTGGATGCAGGCAAGATTGTGGCGCAGGTGTTCGGCCATCTCATGCCCCCCCAGCCCGATGCGATAGAAAAATCACACAGCCCACGTGTATCGCCAAGCGATGTGCGTCGAGGCGGCGAGGGCCAACCATGACCCGTAGGGCCCGTGGGGCCTGTGGGGCCCGTGGGGCCCGTCCCGGAGAACTGCCCCTAAGCCGTCCCTGCCCTGACATCGTTTACGATTTCCGATTTCGAGTGGAATTCGGGCAAAAATTTGCGGTTTTTGCTTGGGCCGCATACATCTAAAAGAGTGGATCCGTGCGCTTGGCATGCGAGACATTTCCAGGATGGAAGCAAGCGGCTTGGTGCAGGGAAAAGGTTGGCGACGGGCAGCGGATCGATGAGCGGCCGTCGGCGGCGCCTGGAACGGAACGACGAAGCAGCGGACGGATGGAACGAACGTGACCTGGTGGGCCCGAAAGTGGGAGTGGATATGAAACTGGGAGTAGACATGAAGAACGTGGATGTCTCCGATCTCGTGGAACCGGATGAACTGGACGATCTGAAAGATGTGAACGAGCGCAAAGGCGAGCACATGTCGAACGAGCCCGAAGGTGGCGGTGCGGCGAAGGTGGCCAACGAAACGAGAGAGGTGGACGAGTTGCTGGATGCCTCGCAGCGCGAGTCGGACGCAGGTGATCAGGAACAGGTCGTGCTGGGACACGACGAGCCGGCCCATGGCCACGAGGACGATGCGCACCATTCTGCGGACGCCGTTGGAATTTTGGATCAGCTTCGTTGCGAGGTCTGTGGCGCGCGCGTGTCCACCTTGCGTCGTGGCCGTTGTTGGGGCTGCTACCAGAAGTGGCAGGAGTCTCAGCCCGTCGGGGTCGGGGCCCGGTGTGTGGTCTGCGGCGACCGCCGTCGCGAAAACCTCCAGCGGGTGGAACTGTTCGGGCGTTGGTTCCCCATGTGCCACATCTGTGCCACACGAACCATGAGGCTGTCACCCATGCCCAGGTCGGTGGAAGGGATCCGGCAGCATCTCGAACGCGACCGGCGATACGGGGATCGTCGCACGGGAGGCGATGACGACCGCATCCTTCACAAGGAGCGCCGGGTGGGTGAACGTCGTGTCCTGCCGGTTGCCGACGAAGACGTCGTCGAGATCGAAGACCTGATCATCGAGATCGAGCCGGAAACCGAACAGGGGAACGTCCAGGTCACCTCGTTGTTCGATCGCCTCGATGCAGAGGAGTTGGACTACGGCGAATACGGCATCGATGCTGATGGCCAGGACGATGCCGATGTTGACAACGAGTCGGAGATCTTGGAAGCGAGCTTCCTGGACCGTCGGCCCTCTGCATAATTTTCCAGGTCCTTTTGGGTTCTTTCGTGCCTGACGTACTCTTTCCGCCCGGATCGTTTCTGAATTTCCTTGCCTCGACCACCCAAGATTCTATTCATTCGGAATTGCCTGATTGGTGACGGTTCGATGCTTCAGGCCTGATCGGGTTCGTCGTTGTTTCTTGGCGGCTTGGAATCTGCCTTTGGCGGCTTGGAATCTGTCTTTGGCGGCTTGGAATCTGCCTTTGGCGGCTTGGAATCTGCCTTTGGCGGCTTGGAATTTGCCTTTGGCGGCTTGGAATTTGCCTTCCCAGCCGGCGCTGTGTCTGTTTTCTTGCCCCAGTCCTGCTCGAAGAGCATCTGGGCGCCGTGGAAGTCCGTCGAACTCCTGACGAGGATCGTGGTGGGCAGTCGGCTCACCAACGCCTCGATACGCCGCACGAATTCAACTGGATCTTGGTCTTGGTCGGGTGGTCGTAGTCCCATGAGCACCAGGTCCGCGTTGCTTCGTTCCACGATGATGTCCGTCACAGGCTTTTCCGGCGGCTGATGCACGAGGATCTCCGCTTCGGCTTCGATGCGGGCTTCGGCGATGATTTGCTCGAGGTTCTTGCGAGTCTTGGATAGTGGAGCGCCTTCCTGGACGATCATTTTGACCCGGATGCGGGCGTTCTGCCAGGGCTGGTTCTCCGTCAGGAGATTTGCAATGAGGAGCATGAGTCCGCCGTTGTTCTCCAGCCCGCGCCACCAGATGTCGATGGTCCGGCATCGACCGAAGCCTCGGACCTCGACGAGTTTTTCCGTGGTTTTTCCCTGGAGCGAGTCGCCTACGGTTTCGTCGCCGCTGTGATCGTTTTCGCCTTTGGACGAGCGTTTGGACCATCTGTGTCGCTTCGGCTGCTTCGACTTGATGCTCTGGATGGTCTGGGGCAGCGGATCGGTGTCCTTGTAGGACACGAGGAGGAGGCACTTGTCCAGGGTGGTCAGGCTGCGCAGAAGGTCCACGAATTCGGTGGCCTTGGCCTCGTCCCGGGACCAGCCCAGCACGATGGTGTTGGGCTCGAAGCCGGCGAGCCCGTACGACTGACTGACGGCCATGGCTCCGGTGAACACGGTGGGGCAGGCGTGCACCTTGGTGAAGACCTGTGGATAGAAGCGCCGCACCCGACGTTGGAGCCCTGCCTGTAACTTGGCTTTCCGGTTGCCTTGGCGCACGGCATCACCAGGCAGGAGCACGAAGTAGGTGACGATGCCGCGGAGACCGCCGATCCACTTGCCGAGTTGGAGCAGATGCGGTCGCGCCAGGGGCGATCCACCCAGAATCAGAAGGTGGGGCTGCCAGTTGATGGGGTGGTATTCCACGTCGCGCAGCACGTAGAGCCCTTTGCGGACCAAGGCCGACCAGATGCCATGGCGCATGTCACCCCAGGTCTTTGAGATGTTCTTTTTTTGAAGGCCCAAATAAATGAGGGCCATGATGACCACTGACGCGATCATGGCGGGCAGATTGACGAGCGACATCACGTAAAATGATCCCACGGCTCCGGCCAGGGAGATGATGGCTGGTACCTTGAACGTGGGGCGGAAGCTGGGCAGTTGCGACCATTTGGCCATGCCGCAGGCCAGACTGATGGCTCCATAGGACGCCAGGAAGAACATGGTGATGACCGAGGCGATGGCATTGAGGCCGGACGTGGACGTGTAGGCCAGGGCCAGGCCGACGAGCGCGACGCCCAGGGAGAAAATCGTGGCTGTTCGTGGCATGTTCGTGGAACCGTGGCCCTTGGCCAGGAACTTGGGCATGATCTCGTCCTGGGCCAGGGCCTGAAGGATCCGTGGAGCGCCTAGAATGGACCCCATGGCGGACGAGAGGGTGGCGCCCCAGATGCCGAGGGTCACGATGAAGCCCCATCGGGCGATGTTCATGATTACGACCGTGTCCAGGCGCCGCAGTTCGCCTGGATCTGCCTGGATGGCGAGCCAGACCATCACCAGGACGTAGATGACCAGACCGACGGCCACGGCGGTCAGGGTTCCGTTTGGAATTGATTTTTTCGGATTCTGGAGGTCGCCGGACATGGACACGCCCTGGGTGAACCCGGTCACGGCCGGAAAAAACACGGCGAACACGGCGGCGAACGATTTGGGGGCTTGCCCCTTGACGGTTTCACCCCACAGGGCGATGTGACTCGGCGCATGGCCGCCATGTCCGAGAAAGATGGACATCAGGCTCAAGGCGATGAGCAGCATGATGATGTATTGTGACTTGAGCGCCAGAGACGTGTCCCAAAAGGCTAATCCTGCCACCGCCAGCACGGTCACGAGACTGACGATTTGCGGAGACAGGCCGGGGAACACCGCCACAAATGCTTCGGTGAATCCGAGCACGTACAACGAGACCGACAGGGCCTGGGCGAAGAACAGAGTGATGCCGATGGCGCCGCCGATTTCGGGTCCGAGGCTGCGTGACAGCATATAATAGATACCGCCGCCCTTGGTCGTTCGGTTCGTGGCGATGGATGCCACGCTGAGCGCTGTGGGGATGGTGAGCATGTGGGCCACCACCACCATGATCAGAGCGCCGGCAAGACCTAGGTTTCCCACGACCCACGGGAAACGCAGGAACATGATCACGCCGAGGATGGTCAGGATCGACGGCGTGAAAACCCCAGCGAACGCTCCGAATTTTCCCGATGGCGGCGTCCCGAAGGCAGTCTGGAGCATGCGGCCGGCCAGCCCTCGCCTTTTCTGTGTCGGTTCGTTTTCCATCAAGCCTCCAGCTCTTTGGAGTCCTCGAGTGTTTCGGCGCTCGCCTGCACGCTGTTACGACTCGTTTTTGCTCCGGTCCTGCGGACCTTCGTCCTGGCCTAGGTCTCAGCCTTGGTCTCGGTCTTTGCCTTGGTCCCGGTCTTTGCCTTGGTCCCGGTCTTTGCCTTGGTCCCGGTCTTTGCCTTGGTCCCGGCGTTCGCTTTGGTCTCGGCGTTCGTTTTTTTCTTGGACTTGGTTTTCGTCTCGGCCTTTGCGCCAGCCTTGGCTTTTGCTCTGGTCTTCGTCACGGCCTTTTGCCGCGCTTTGGCACCGCCCTTCGATTCGGCCCCCTGTCCCGGCTTTCCCTGCGCTGCATCTTCGGCTTTGGCCTCATCGTTGGCCTGGGCGTCTCTCAACGCTTGGGTCAGTTCCTCAGTCTTGTCTGCTGCCAGGCCGAGACGCTTCGCTCTGTCTACTTCGGACCAGGCTTCCTCCCGTCGGTCCAGTGCGGCCAGGCACTGCGCCCTGCGCCAGGCCACGTGCATGTCGTCCGGGTCGCTGTCCCGGGCTCTGTCCAGAAATGATAGGGCGCTTTCGAACTGATTGTCCAGAAGCAAGGCAAGCCCGAGATGAAAGATCGTGGTCGGGTCTTCTGATCCCCGACGATGCGCCTCTTCGAGATGTTCGAGCGCCATGGCCGCCTTGTCCACGAACAGGAAGAAGCCGCCCAGGGAACGACGGACGGCTGCCGTGTCCTCCAGTTCGAGGGCCTTGATCAGATAATGGCCAGCCTGTTCCATGAGCGGCAGATGCTGCTTGCTCGGTTCCTTGCGGAACTGCTCCATCTGCGCCAGGGCAAGCCCATGCCAGGACGCGCTTCGCGACGGATCCAGGCCGAGTACGCGTCTGAATCCGGCCGCCGCCTGGAGCAATCGACCTTGTCCCAGGGCGATTTGAGCCTGGAGCTCGAGTGCAGCCGGATGCTGGGGCACCAGTCGGAGACAGGTCCGGATCGCCGCATCATAGGCACGCGCATTCCTTGCCGCATGGCCCAGCGCAAGCCGAAAGGCGCTCTCCGCCACGAAGGGCGACAGAGCCCTGCGATCGTCGAGGAGCATGGGCGTCAGTTGACTGGATCCGATTCTGCGCCGGTAGAAGCCCAGCCAGTTTGCGGTTTTCGCTAGCACCAGATCCGTCGCCAAGGCGGCGCTGAACACGAACAGCACGTGCAGGGTCGGCGCGTCTGCACGAAGGGGTAAATGACAGTGCCTGCAGACCTCTCCTGCCTCCTCCACCTTCACCGCGTTTCTGTCCATCACTGACCTGTTGGCCTCCACCATGCTTTTGGCCGTGGACGACTTGGTTCCAATGGCGGCTGGACCTCCAAGCGCACCGATGCTCTGTCGGTCCAGGAAATCAGCCAGGTCCGCAAACCGGGTCACCCCTTGACCAGGGAGGAGCCTGTGGTGGGGATTGGGCTGAATCGTTCCGCAGGCAGGGCACAGTGTCAGGACGAGCACCAGGTCCGACGTGCGTTCTCGGTCTCTGCTGGCAGCCTGATCTCTTGCCTCCATGAGTCGGCAGATGGCTTCGTCGCCCGCCATGGCCCGGTTGAATCGGGCGGCCAGTTTCGTCGCGTCAGGTGGTGGTTGCTCGTCGTGTGCCGATGCCAATCTTCAACTCGAATTCGATGTGGATAGCCAGGATTTTCCCAGGAGGCTCTATTCCGATGCCTTCAGCGACTCTTCGATTCGGGGTTTGCAATCCAGCCGAGGTTGCAATCCAGCCGAGGTTGCAATCCAGCCGAGGTTGCAATCCAGCCGAGGTTGCAATCCAGATCCGAGATCGTCATGGCGGAATTATTACCCTGGATATCCATTCGAGGCAACATCGAGGTCGACCCGACGATTGAGGTTGACAGTTTCGAGACCGGTTGCTGTCATGGACACGTGGAATGAAAAATGCGAAACTTTGGGAGTTGAGAGGAAAACGGGGTGCCCACCACGGACGCCCGTTGCAAGGAGGGGGCTGGAATGCGTAACGGTATCGAAGGGGCGACGATTTCGCGGTTGAAGCATTGGGGAGTTGGCTGGTCGGTCGTTTTGCTCGTCATGGCGGCCGGGTGCGGTGACAGCGGTACGGGGGGGGGGCGACAACACGAATAATACGAACAACTCGAACAAACCTGCCTGTT
>JAGGXR010000033.1 GCA_021162935.1 Deltaproteobacteria bacterium | reverse complement strand
GTGCTCGGTCGCACCATCATGCGCGGCTCCGCCATCCAGGCCGACCGACCAACCACGGAATCTCCCACGCGCAACCGCATCATCGGCCTAGGACGCGTCATCGTTCGGCAGCTCGTCATCGTTCGGCGGCTCGTCATCGTTCGGCAGCTCGTCATCGCTCGGCAGCTCGTCGTCACTCGGCGACGCGTCGGACCGCTGCTCACCGTCGTGCGAGGACCCGTCACTGACGTTCCCCTCCTTGGCTGCAGGCAGCCACAAACTGAACGTGCTGCCCTCTCCAAGAGCACTTGAGACGGAAACCTTGCCTCCATTGCGCCGAGCGAACTGTCGCACGATGGCCAGCCCCAGACCCAAACCCGCCACCTTCTCCCGAGCAGCCCGATAGAACGGACGAAAAATCTTCTTCAACTGCCTCTTGTCCAAACCCGGCCCCCAATCCTGGACATCGAAGGCCATCCCTCCATGTTCCCACCGAACCCGCAGCAAGACCCGGCCGCCTCCCCCATGCACGAGCGCATTTTGGAGCAGGTTCTCCAAAGCGTCATACAAAAACTGCCTGGGCACCTCCACGAGGGAAAATTCGTCGACATCCACGAGTTCCAGTTCAACCCGCTCGGCGTCCTCGGGGGCAAGCAACGAAACCAAGGTACGAGCCGACTCGGCACAATCCACCGCAACCGAAGGCTCATCTTCGTCCGGAACCGGCGCCTTGCGAAACTCGAGCAGGCGGGCAACCAGGACCTCCAGTCTACGGGTGTCCCTGTCCAGGTCGGCCAAACACTGCGCCATCGCTTCGACCGTATCGTACCGGCCCAGACGCAGGGTGTCCACGTGCATGCGCACCGCAGCCATCGGCGTCCGCAGTTCGTGGGACACGCGCCCCATGAATTCGATCTGGAGCATGGCCAAATACTGCTGACGCCGCAGAAGGACCAAGGTCAACACGATCCCGACGATGAGGAACACGGAAAAACAGATGGCCAGCACTCCCAGGGCGATGCCGGCCGCGTGCGGCCACAAAACCAGGACCAGAATTCCGACGACGAAGGTGGCCACGGCAGGCCCGAGCAGTCCGCCCACGAGCAACCAGGCTGCCGCCTTGAGGACCCTCGATTCAAGAAAGCTCTTCATCGCACCAACCTGACATCCTTTACCGACTGGAACGGCCGCTCACAGCACGGGCGACAGCACCCGCCCAACCCCTTCGGCCAGCCGCTCCAACCTAGTGGACGGCGACAACTCGATGCGATCGGCCCGCTCCAGATCCGCCTCGAAGGAGGCCTCGATCTGCTGAGCCAAATCCGGATCATAGAGCGCGGTCCCCACCTCGAAATTCAGTCGAAAACTGCGCACGTCCATGTTGGCCGTGCCCACGTATGCCCAACGACCGTCGACCACCACGATCTTGGCGTGGTGCATCCCGGGCGTAAACCGATAGACCTCCACCCCGGCGGGAATGAGATCCTTGTAGTACGATCGCGCCGCCCAACTCACCAATGGGTTATCGGATTTCCCCGGCACCAGGATCCGGATCCGCACCCCTCGCATGGCTGCATTCTCCATGGCGGTCTGGATCCCACGATCGGGGACAAAATACGGAGTCACGATATCCACGGTCTTCTTGGCGGTCACCATCGCCTGGAACAGAATTCGATAAATCGTACCAAGGCCGCCATCAGGGCCGGAATCCAAGATGTGCACCCTGGTGTGGCCAGGGCGCTCGAAGGGAGTAAAACAATGGGCAGTCACCATGAGATCCTCGTCAGTAGCAAAAATCCAATCCTCGGCAAAAATCTCCTGGAGACGATGGACCGACGGCCCCTCGATCCTCAAGTGTGCATCGTGCCACTCGCCGTACTCCGAATCGCCCACTCGATACTCGTCCCCCACGTTCCGTCCGCCCACGAAGCCCACCCGGTCGTCCACCACCACGATCTTGCGATGGGTCCGAAAATTCACCCCGAAGGGCCGCCGCAACGAAAACAATGGCATGAACGCCGCCGCCCGACCGCCGGCATCCACCAAAGGGCGCAGATGGCTCTTCGAAAGGGAGGCGCTGCCCACTGCATCATACAGGAGCCGAACCCGCACCCCCTCGGCTGCCTTTCTGGTGAGTAGTTCGAGCAGACGCCCTCCGGTCCGATCGGGACGAAAAATGTAGTACTCCAAGTGGATGTGGTACTTGGCCTCGGCAATGGCCTCTTCGATGCGATCGAACGTCTCGTTCCCGTCGGCCAAAAACTCCACCGAATTGCCGATCGTGGGGGGGCCAGCCCCCAATTCCTCTGCCAGGAGCATGATCCCTCGCTGATCGGGATGGACGTCCTCGTTGTCCGAAGACGCATGCTCCTCGATGTGGCGACGCACCTCACGACGGCCGCCTTCCAGTCTGGAAAGGGCACGGCTCCGCCGTTGGATCCGACGACGCTCCACCTTTCCGGCAATGAGCACATACAGAAGGGGCCCCGCGTACGGCAGCAGGATCAGCGCCAGGATCCAGGCGAGCGTGGCAGCCGCATCCCGACGTTCACTCAAAATGCGAAGCACCATGATGAAGCTGATCACTTCGCCGAGAACCGACATGAGACCGGCTGCGGACAGCCTGCCCGGCCAGCTCAACGCCAATATCTGGAGCTGAAATACCATACCAAGCGCAGCATGCCTTGACATGGCCAACCCGTCAACCACTTGGCTTGGCAACACAGACGCTCAAATGACGGGGCACACCTCAATCGTCGGATCGATTTCGTAAAAAAAGCCAGCAAGTACCAGCAAGCGATCGAAGGATGGGGGGCGCGGCTGTGACGGAGCCAGAAAATCTTCACCAACAATGGTCGCGCTGATCCCCACCGCCCATCGAAATGAGCCGAAACCGAAACAGGTCGGGGCGAAACATCAGTGATGCGTAGGATCGGTGTACCGAGACAGGTCATCGCCTCCCACCTCGTAGAGCGCGTCACGGCCGGCCATCCAAAAATGGTTGAATGCTCCAAAGCCCATGCCTTCGACGTCCTTGGCCTGGGGCTGATTGTACTGGAACAGGTTGACCTGGGTCCAACGACCTCTATCGTCCTGTGGGATTGCTCGACCCGTTTCCAATGGCACTGGGTCGATGGCACTGGCCCGCGTCCACATCACATGCTTGACCGGTAGAGAAGTCACAATGCTCCTGCTCGTTCCAGGCCGTGCCGTCCGATGCGCACACCTGGAGCGAATTACCCTGACAGCGATACTCTCCGGACTCGCACAGCAGACAGTGACCATCCCGACACAAGCCGCTGACACAGTCATCATCCCCACCGCATTCGGCTCCTTCGGGACAGGGCTCGCATGTGCCACCGCAGTCGACATCCGACTCGTCCTGGTTGCGGATGCCGTCCTGGCAGGTCTCGGAAACAACGCATTGCACGGTTCCTTCTTGGTCGGCACAG
>JAGGXR010000040.1 GCA_021162935.1 Deltaproteobacteria bacterium | reverse complement strand
GCCAGCGGAGCCAAAGCCCGTGGAGCATCCGCGGCCCATGGTGGCGCATCCACCGGCAACGCCGAGGATGGAACCGAAGCCTGCGGCGCCCACGATGCAGCCGGCCGCACAAAGGCCAGCGGAGCCGAAGCCTGCTGAGCTGAAACCCGCCGAGTCAAAGCCAGCGGAGCCAAAGCCCGTGGAGCATCCGCGGCCCATGGTGGCGCATCCACCGGCAACGCCGAGGATGGAACCGAAGCCTGCGGCGCCCACGATGCAGCCGGCCGCACAAAGGCCGGCGGAGCCGAAGCCCGCCGCTCCGGCGCCATCGGGCCCTGCCGATGCCGTGGTTTCGAAAGCCGTGCAGCAGGTGTTGGATCGGGCAGCCGAAAAGGGGCCCGAGTACGAGGCAATTGCAAAGCTGAGTCGTGAGGTGATCGAACAGATCGTGTGGGAGGTCGTCCCCGACCTGGCCGAAGTGATCATCAAGGAGCACATCGAGGAACTGGCGAAGAAGGGCTAGCTGCCTGCCTCCTTTTTGCGCCCCTTGCTCCCTCCTGGGGGCCGTATCCGTGCGGCTCCCGCGGTTTCCCCTTGTACATCCCTGAACAAATTGGCATAACCCTTCCACATTACGAGACCGGGGGCGTCGTGCGGTGACCGTGTTCGAATCGGTTGTCCGCGGTGCCGCGTTTCGAATACTTGCTTGAACAGAGGAACGGTTGAAATGGATCCAGCGGGAAAGACCTACGAACCAACCAAGATTGAAAAGAAGTGGTATGAATTCTGGATGCAGGGAGGCTATTTCCATCCAGCAGCCGATGAGGACAAGCCTGCCTTTTGCATGGTGCTGCCGCCGCCCAATGTGACCGGGGCTCTCCACATGGGGCACGCGTTGACGGCGACCATCCAGGATTCGATCGTCCGGTGGAGACGGATGGCCGGGGACAAGACCTTGTGGCTGCCTGGAACGGATCATGCGGGGATCGCGACCCAGGTGGTCGTGGAGCGGCAACTCCGCAAAGAAGGGTTGAGCCGGCATGACCTGGGGCGCGAGAAGTTTCTGGAGCGCATCTGGCAGTGGAAGGACCAGCACGGTCGACGCATTGGGGAACAGCACAAAGCCATCGGCGCCTCGCTGGATTGGGAGCGCGAGGCCTTCACCATGGACGAGATTCGGTCCAAGTCGGTCCGTGAGGCTTTCGTGCATCTCTACGAAGAGGGTCTCATCTATCGTGACTATCGGCTGATTAATTGGTGTCCGAGTCCGTCTTGCATGACGGCGCTCAGCGACCTCGAAGTGGACCATCGCTCCGTCAAGGGCCACTTCTGGCACATCGCGTATCCGGTGGTGGACTCGGACGAGACCATCATCGTGGCCACGACTCGTCCCGAAACCATGTTGGGGGATACGGCGATCGCCGTACATCCCGACGATGATAGATACCGGCATCTCGTCGGAAAGCAGGTCCATCTCCCGCTGACGGACCGGACAATTCCCGTGATCGCCGACGACATCCTGCCGGATCCAGAAAAAGGCACAGGCGCCGTCAAGGTGACTCCTGCCCACGATCCGAACGATTTCGAGTGCGGAAAACGACACGACTTGCCGCAGATTGCCATCCTGGACGAGCATGCACATCTCAACGATGCGGTGCCCGAGCGGTACCGCGGCCTCCACGTGGAAGAAGCCCGTAAACTCGTGGTCGAAGACCTCCATGCGCAGGGCGTTTTGGTGCGAGTCGAAGAGGTGGAGCACGAGGTCGGGCATTGCTTCCGTTGCGGCAACATCGTCGAGCCCACCCTGTCCAAACAGTGGTTCATCGCGGTCGAGTCCCTGGCCAAACCGGCCATCGAGGCCGTCGAGCAAGGCAAGACCAATTTTTTTCCCTCCGTCTGGACGAAGGACTATCTCAACTGGATGCGCAACCTCAGAGACTGGTGTATTTCGCGCCAGTTGTGGTGGGGACACCAGATTCCCGCCTGGCATTGCGGTGCCTGCGGCGAGGTGACGGTCCAGCGTGAGGACCCCACCAGGTGTGCGCATTGCGGATCCGAAGATATCCACCGTGATGTGGACGTTCTGGATACTTGGTTCAGTTCGGCGATGTGGCCCTTTTCCACCCTGGGCTGGCCGGAGCAGACCAAGGATCTGAAAGCTTTCTATCCCAATTCGATCATGGAAACGGGTTTCGACATCATCAAGTTTTGGGTAGCCAGGATGATGATGATGGGCCTGCATTTCATGGGAGACGTTCCCTTCCGTCGGGTCTACATCCACAGAATGGTCGTGGACAAGAACGGCGAGAAGATGTCGAAGGTCAAGGGCAACGTGATCGACCCCGTGATCATCATCGATCGATACGGAGCCGACCCCCTCAGGATGACCCTGGCTACACTCGCCGCCCAGGGGCGCAATATCCGGTTCATCGAGGAGAAGGATGAAAGTGGGGAGACGCGGTATCCCCAGGTGGAGGCCTTCAGGCGTTTCGGCAACAAGGTGTGGCAGGCGACGGTGAGTTTTGCCCTGCCGTTGCTCAAGGACCTGGAGGGTATCGAAGCACTCGACGCCCAGATCGAAGACGGAACATTGGTCGGGCTGTCGGATGCCGATCGGTGGATCCTGAGTCGCCTGCAGGAAGCCACCGCGGCGATGAACGAGGGGTTCGACTCGTTCCGCCTCAACGATGCCGCCCAGGCGGTCTATACCTTTTTCTGGAGGGAGTTGTGCGACTGGTACCTTGAGATGTCCAAGCCGGTTCTGTACCAGAAGGACGAGTCGGATCCTGGCAGTGCGGCGGCATTGGCCACGCTGCGGTACGTGCTCGATCAGTCGTTGCGTCTGTTGCATCCGCTCATGCCGTTTGTGACCGAGGAGATTTGGCAGCGGATCCCCAAGGGGGTAGACGCGCCTTCGAGCATCATGCTGGCTCGATTCCCCCGATACAACGAGGTGCTTCGAGATGTGGATCTCGAGGAGCGGATGTCCAGGCTGCAGCGGGTCATCGTTGCCATTCGAAACGTTCGATCCGAGAACAACGTCCCGCCGGGTAAGCCGGTGGACGTGGTGCTGGTGGCGCCCAGTTCAGAGATGGGGGACGAGTTGCGTCGGTCGGAGTCGCACTTGAGAAACAAGAATCTCGTGCGGATCGAGACCTTGTTGTTCACGGAGCGTGGCGAGGACCGTCCGACTGGTCCCGCTGGCGTCGGCGTCGTCGACGGAATTTCGGTTTTTGTGCCCCTGGCGGGAGCCGTGGATCTCGATGCGGAACGGAAGCGGGTCGCCGGCAAGTTGGCCAAGGTGGCCAAGGAATTGGAGCAGGTGGACGCGAAGCTGCACAATGAGAAATTCGTGTCCCGGGCTCCAGCCGACGTGGTGGCCAAGGAGCGGGTTCGACTTGCGGATCTCCAGGATGAGAAGAGTAAATTGACGGATCACTTGAGTCGGCTGGGAGGTTGAGCCGATACTCGACGGCCTCGACGGCTTCGGCTGATAAGCGACCACGTAGCTCCTACGGGATGACAGAGTGACGGATCATGGAGTCGACCGGGACGGCGGACACCGTGTTGGGCGTCCGGTTCAGGTTTTGGAGGTGAGTATGACACAAGCACAGAAGTTGGATCGACAGATGTTGTCGGACATCGAAACCTTTGCTCGGGGATTGGCGCGAGCGGGGGGGCGGATTGCGCTGCCTTTTTATGGCCATGCGAATCCGCAGGTCAAGTATGACGAATCATTGGTGACCGAGGCGGATCTCACGGTGCAGGAGCATCTGCGCAGCGAGGTTGCGAGAGCCTATCCAGAGCATTGCTTCCTTGGGGAGGAATCGCCTCAACGGGGTGAGGGAGAAAGTGATTTTTTGTGGGTCGTGGACCCGGTGGACGGGACCTCTGCCTTTTCCAAGGGCTATCCCATCTGGGGCGTGTCCATCGCCGTGCTGTTTCAGGGGAAGCCGGTCGTCGGCGTGTTCCACATGCCCGTCACGGGGGAGATGTACAGCGCCATCGCCGGCGGTCGGGTCCTGTGCGACGACGACCGCATTTCGGTTCGGTTCGACGAGGTGTTGGACAACGAATCGTTGATGCTCACCTATTCGCGGTTCCACAATGATTTTTCCACGACCTTTCCCGGCAAGGTTCGATCGTTGGGGTCCACGGTGGCTCACATCTGCTATGTGGCCCGCGGCGCTGCATGGGGAGCCGTGCTGAGCAATGTGCATGTGTGGGACGTGGCTGCAGGCCAGGTGATCCTCGAGGCGGCTGGAGGGCAACTGCTCGACCTGGACGGCAAGCCGTTCGTGGCAGCGGACTACCTCGAAGAGACGCGCGTGGATCGGGTGCTGCTTGCCGCCGCGGAGGGCCAGCACGCCGCAGTGCGGGAGTACCTGCAGTCCCGGCGTGGTTGATCTTCTCGCTTCGCAGAGTTCGCTTCTGGTTTTTTGGCACCGAGACGGGCCTGCTCGACAGAGCCGGCCGTGCGGCCAAGTTTTCTGTCTCGTCCATGAATGAAATCGGCGGTGGCGGGGTGGAATTGACTCAACTCTCCGGGTTGCCCGGGTTGCAGTCGAAGTCGAGGGTGAGCCCTCCGAACGTGGGGGTCATGTCTACGTTCGCTGCGGACATGAGGATCTGGATGAACATGTACTGGGCGTTGGGGACACCTTCGGCTGCCAGGTCCACGGGCGGCGTGTCGTAAGGGCCGAACCATGGTTGGTCCTCCAGGGTGTCCAGGTCGTCTCCGACCTTGAATCTCAGACGAACACTCGACCCTCCTGGCTCACCTTCATGCCAGGACAGGGTGTGCCATCTGGTCGTGTGGTCCGGTGGGTTGGGATCAGGGTCTTCGCATGCCGACACGATGAGGTTGTACCAACCTGAGGGACGGACCACCGTCTGCATCCCAAAGCCCGTAAAGTCGCTGTACGTGTATGGCATGAGCCCCACGGGCCAGGCGTCCTGGGTCCCGTCGGGGAGGATCCTGGTAGCCGTTCCGTTCGGGTAGGCGTCGTTCCGACTGACCACCCAGCAGGCGCCGTTCCGGTCGATGCCCACGCCGATGGTGTTGTCGACCTGTTCCCCAGGCGTGTGGTGTTGGACCTGGAAGACCTTGATTTCCTGCATGGTGTTGGCATCGAATCGCGTGACCCAGCCAGCGGTATGGGCCACCCAGACCGTATCCTGGAGGTCCGGGGCGATGCCTCTCGTATGGGGGCCGCGGTCCGAATTGGAAAAGTCAATGGTGGCGAAGCTCTTGTCGGCTGGGTCGTAGCGGATGGCCGTATTGCAGGAGAAGCCACCCAGCCAGATGCGACCGTGCACATCCACGGCGATTCCGTAGGACCCTACGCAGCCGGTTCCTGCAGCCACATCGATGATATCGATGACGCTGCCGGTTAGGGTATCGACCTCGGCCATGGTGCCGTCACTGATGCTCGTGAACCAGACGCGGCTGCCCGCGTCCACGGCAGCGCCGTAAGGATGCACGCCCTGGAGGTCCACGGAAAGGACCTGCTGGCCGTCGATGCCGTTCAACTGGACGGCCTTCTGCTCGTTGTAAAGGCCCACCCACACGTTTCCGTTCGGAGAGAGGTCTGGCGATCCGCCTGCATCGATGGCCAGGGCCCTGGGAACCCCGTTGTTGCCGCCGACGGGAGCGGTCCACAAGAGACACTCATCATCGAATCCGGGAAATTCCACCGGGTCCGTGATGTCGATGTGGCCGTCTCCGTTGGCGTCCCAGGACGTGGTGATGGCATCATCGCCGTCGCGATCGATGCAGTCCTCTTCCACATTGGCGAATTTGGTCACCGAGCCCTGATAGCCGAAGGCGCGGTTTGCCACGTAGGCGTCTCCATTGAAGTCGATGGCCGTCCGTGAGGGACAGTTGGCGCAGTCGTTGTACGGGTCCGAGGCAGGATAGGGTACGGTGATCTGCGGCAGGTTTGGGATGCCGTCCATGACGCTTGGATAGCGGGCCACCTCCTTGCCAGTGGCCACGTCCATTTTCGAGACCGTGTTTTCTCCTGAGTTTGCGATCCACACGTATCCGAAATCGAGCTGCTTTTCATCCGGGTCCAGGACCAACTCACCGTCCATGCCCACATCCACGTTCTGCGAGTTGTCCTCCGTGGGGACGAAGGAACCGCTTCCCATATGAAGAGTGTCGCATGCATCTGAGTACACATCATGGCAGGCACCCCAGCGTTCGCCATTGCACTCGGAGATGGCAGTGTGACAACTTGTATCCACTCTTGGGTCCACGGTTTGGGGTCTGCAGCCCACGGTGTCGCCCTTGTGGTCCTGGTCGCAGGGGCAGCCTGGAACGACCGTCGTGCAGGATGTGGTGGTCGGGTCGGGATCGTAGCACGTCCCCTTGTCCAAGTCACAGAGCCACAACAGCGGGCAGTCCTGGTCTTTGGAGCAGGCCGAGTCCTGACAGTCATGGGTGTTCTGTTGGTCGCAGAATTGGTTGGGCTTGCATTCGTCGTCGCTCGTGCACACGATTTCACGACATCTGCCCGTGTCGAGGGTGTCGCAGAACCAATGGTCCGGGCAGTCCTCATCTTTAGTACAGACATCGCCTGTCTTCTGTCCCGGCGTCGAAGATCCGCAGGTAGACAGGACCGCCAGGATCGAAAGAGCCACCAGACCAAATGCAAGTCGATATGTTGTAGACATGACGATTTCTCCCGATTGACCAAACAAGACCCACAGATGCTCCGGCTCTCGTAATCGTTGGGCCACTCGCTCTTTGGGACCATACAATCCGTACACGACCATTTTAGTTCTTGATCGTTTCAATTGAAACGTTTTTGTTTTGGGAAGCGCGTCGGATATCTTAAGCTTTGAATTCCGTTCTGGCGGTATGCTTCTGGCGACGGAGTCGTCGCATTGTCGTTCCGGTCGGAACGTCTTGCTCGGCATCCAGGTTGGATGTGGCAGTATCATCAGGGGCGGCAGAACATTTTCGTGGAGTGATCGAGAAAACGAAGGTGACACAATATGGTGAAAACGAAGGTGACACGATGACGATGGGAGATGTTCGTTGCGGTTGGTTTGCGGCCACTTGTGGTTTGGCCGTGACCCTGTTTTGGGGAGATGCTGTTGCCGCTCCCCGGGGTGGCGCGGCACATGCTGCGCCGAGGCAATCGACGCGGCGGCTGAACCTGACGCAGTGGTTGAATCTGGTGCATCGGCACAATCCTCTCATCGGAGCTGCCCAGGCCGGAGTCGGGGTCGCTGACGCCGATGTGACGGCAGCCAAGTGGGCATGGGTTCCGCGGCTTCGGGTCAAGGCGGACTTTGCCCCCATGCCGAATTACCATTGTGTGGTGCCCTCTGAGTTTCTGCCCGATAGTTGGAGTCAGGCGCAAAAAGACCAGTGGATGGCCCAAAAGGTCGACGGCGTGACGAATCGGGACCGGTATTGCGTGACCACGGACAAGGACACGAACGTGGACCAGTACAGTATCCAGGGACTCTATTTCCGGATTCAGGTGGACCTGGGCATTCCGTTGTCCGCCATTTGGCAGATGAAGTATTTCATGGCCGCCGCACGGGCGCGACGGAACGTGAGCCTCCATAAAGTGGACAAGGTTCGCGCTCAGCTCGACGAGTTGACGAGGAAAGCCTACTTCAGCGTCAAATTGGCTCGTGAGCTTTTGTTTACCATTGATGAAGGGAAGCCATTCTTGGACAAGGCCATCAAGAAGGTGGTCCACGACCTGGATTCGGACGATGATTCAGACGTGAGCCTGGAGGATAAGTTTCGCCTCCAACTCCTTCAGTCACAGATCCGTAGTTGGGTGCTGGATGCAAGGCAGGTGGAGCAATCGGCGCTCGACGGTCTGCGGGCCTTGGCCGGCCGGGGTGGGCGCTCGTGCGATGTGGACGCCGATCCCCTGATCGGCAGTCGCGGGCGGCTGCAGACTCTGGAATGGTATCAACGAGCGTCGGTACGGCGCAGACCCGAAATGCGGATCGTTCGTGACATGCTTTCGGGCAGTCGCGTTTTGGTTCGGTTGCGGAAGATGGCGTTCTTGCCCGACCTCATTTTGGCGACCAGGTACCGATACACGCATTCGAATTCAGACGATCCCCTCAGTGCATATGCCAGTGACGGCCTGCATGGGAATTCGGTTTTCGTTGGGCTCCAGCTTCGATTCGATCTGGATATCCTGACCAAGGTGACGCAGTACCGCAAGGCCAAGGCCATGCGGCGGGCGACAAGTCATGCTAAGTCCGCCTTGGAGCGGCAGGTTCGCTTCGAAACGGCCAATGCGTATCGGGAAGCAGTGACGGCACGGCGCAAGGAGCGTGAAGCGGAGCGTGGCCTCAAGATAGCAAAGGCGTGGTTGACGGCCGTGGTCCAGAAACACGACATGGGTGTTGCGAGGGCCAAAGACGTTGCCGACGCGCTGAGGGCCTTTTTCAAGGCGCGCATGAACTTGGTCCGAGTCTCTTACGAGAGCCAGATGGCCGTATCGCATCTGGCGACCGCCGTCGGTCTGCCGATGAAGGACGTCGCAGGGAGAGAGCGTGCTAGCGGGGACGGTAGATGATGCGGCCTCTGGAGGGATCGTATGGGCTGACGGCAACCGTCACCCGGTCCCCGAGCACGACGCGGATCCGGAATCGTCTCATCTTGCCCGCGAGATGTGCGAGGACGTCGAGTCCATCGTCTGTTTTGATTTTGAAGAGTCCGCCCGTCAATACTTCGGTGACGACTCCGTCCATTTCGATATGATCTTCCTTTGACATACTGACTTTGTCCCTTGGCTTTCTCCCTGAAAGGGTGGCTTGCTTTTCGATTGTGGTTTCATCGCCTCAAGCGGGGCCCAACATATTCGGTCCTGGCAGTTCGGTCAAGCATCACGAAATCCGCTGTGATGTGATACTATGGCGAGCACTTCGAGGAGGAGTCGGTGGCTCATCAAGATGCAAACACAACGGATCGGATGGAGGCGTCCGTGGGGCTGTGGAAACGTTGGTTTCTGATTCCCATTCATCGGCGCATCATCGTCGGGATGGTGGTGGGCGTGGTGCTCGGATTTCTGGTTGGGCCGCGTTCCGTTGTGTTGTCGCGGGATCTGCTCATGATTCCCGATGCTGCTCGGTCACAGGTTCATCGTCGTCCGAATGGGCCTCTTGTGACTCTGTCGGCTCCTGGTCGGGTTCGTGTCGTGGGCCGTCGGAAGGTCGAAGGTCACCTCTGGTATCGGATTGCCTGGCACAGCGACGGGGTGGGCCACAGTGGCTGGTTCGACGCGTCTTTGGCAACCGAACCGATTTCTTCGGTCGGTCGGAGCATCATGGCCTGGATTCGGCCGGTGGGTGCGATTTTTCTGCGGCTTTTGAAAATGATCGTGGTTCCCCTCGTCTTTGCGTCGTTGCTCGTGGGCGTGTATTCATTGGGGGACAGCAAGCGGCTTGGTCGACTCGGCGGTAAGACCTTACTGTATTACTTGGCCACGACCGCGGTTGCCATCAGTATCGGATTGGTCCTGGTCAATGTCGTCAGACCCGGACGGTTCGTGCCCAGCAGCGACAGGAAGATGCTCTTAGCGTCTTCGGCGTCCCACCCAGCATTCAAGTCCAGTCAGGGATCGGCCACGGCGCACCGTGGTCACAGGGGCGACCGCAAGATGGTTGCACCGGCGGGGGATGCTGGTAGAGGAGGCGGCCAGGGGGCCAAGGGCGATGGCCATGGTTCTGCGCAGACGGGCGGATCCGTGCATCTGCGAACAGCGGGCAAGAGTCTGTCTCGTTGGCTCGTGGAGATCGTGCCGAAGAACCCCATTGCGGCCGCCGCCAAAGGCAATATGCTGCAGGTCATCTTTTTTGCGCTGTTTTTGGGGATTGTCCTGCGGAAGGTGCCTGGGTCGGGGCCGGATCGGTTCGTGGATTTGATGATCACGTTCGATCATGCCATGGTGCGGGCGGTCGGGCTGATCATGGAGACGGCACCTTTTGCCGTTGCCGCCCTTTTGGCCGACGTGGTGGGAACGACGGGGATGTCCGTCGTGCTTGCTTTGGGAATCTACAGTCTCGTGGTCCTGGTGGGGTTGGTGCTTCAAGGCGTATTGACTTATGGGGCTGCCGTGGCCTGGCTGGGCAGGATGTCCCCCATTCGGTTTCTCCGTCTGGTGCGGCCGGTTCAGTTAATGGCGTTTTCCACCGCATCGAGTGCCGCGACCCTACCGGTCACCATGGAGTGCGCCGAAAACGATCTGGGCGTGTCCCAGCCAATTTCCAGTTTCGTGTTGCCATTGGGGGCCACCATGAACATGGATGGGACGGCTCTTTATCAGGCCGTGGCAGCCGTGTTCATTGCCCAAGTGTTCGGTATCCACCTCAGTCTCGTCCAACAGCTTTCCGTCTTGGCGGCCGCCCTGTTGGCTTCCATTGGAGCCGCGGCCGTTCCGGGCGCCGGCATTGTTCTGCTCGCCATGGTTTTGGAGACCGTGGGTCTGCCAGTGGCGGGCATCGCCCTCGTCCTCGGAGTGGACCGGCTGCTCGACATGTTTCGCACAGCAGTCAACGTGACCGGCGACCTGAGCGCTGCTGTCGTGTTGGCTCGATCGGAAGGTGAGTCCCTGGCAGGATCCAGGGATACATCATCTTCGACCTGATCTGGGCTGGCAGGTCCTGAAACAATCAGGGGCTGGTTGGAGCGGAGCGGGATGGAGCAGGATTGGCTTGGAACAGGGGGCGACGCTGCAGGAGGCGTGGTTGGGCTGGGTACCCCTTCTCCGTATTTGCTGCAGTGGTCCATCACCTGGAAGCAAGAGACGTCAGGGAATCTGGACCTGGCCGGGAGATTTGGGGCCCAGGACGACCACCTGGAGATTTTTGAGATATCGGTTGAGGGCGGCTTGGAGCTGTGGACGGGTGACCGCGGCGATTGCAGCCAGTGAGCGACCCGCCCAGCGCCAGTTTCCCACCACCAGGAGGGAGCGGGCCAGAAGTTTTGCCTGGGCCGACTGGGTTTGGAGTTTCATGAGTCGCTTCGTCAGGAAGACGGCCTTGAGACCTGCCAGTTCCTTGGCTGTAACGCCTTTATGTTTCAGTTCGTCGATGATTCGGACCGTCTGCCGGAGCGCCTGGTCCGCCGATCGGGTGGACATGTAGATGTAGCCTACGTTTGAGCGACGGACGGACAGACCTGCAGACACGGCGTAGCAGAGGCGGCGCTGGGTCCGCAGGTCCTCGAAGAGCTTGTTCGAGAGCAACTTTGCCGCCAGGCGAGCCGCTGCATAGTCTGGCTGGCCTGGGGTGGGCGCAGCGAAGTAGGCCAGGATGTAGTTCGTGGGCAGGTCGCGCGGCACGTGGATGAGTCGCGGGGCCTCGTGTCGAGGCGGCGGCGTTGCGTGAAACTCCTGTGACGACGATGCCAAATTTCCGAAAGCTGCGATGGCCAAGGTCTTGAGTTCAGCCGGGTCCACGTCTCCCGTCACCACGAGCAGGAGCCGGTCGGCCTGGAGCATGGTTCGGTGATACCGTTCGAGATCCTGAGGCGTGAAGCGTTTGAGATTTTCGACGGTCCCCATTTGTCTTCGCTCGTACGGGTGCCCCTTGAAGTATTCTTTTTCGATCTTGAGGGATATCTGCTGATCCGCCTCGTCGTACTGGGTGCGGACCGCCCACATTTGGCGCTGTCTTTGGACCTTGAGTCCGGGACCTCTCAAAATAGGATGCAGGGCGAGATCCACCAAGACGTCCCAGGCCGCTCGAAACTGCGACTGGATTGCTTTAGCCGCCAGGACCGAGTAATCCTGGCCGGTCCCCGTGTAGATCTGGATGCCCCGTGAGTAGAGAAACCTGGCGAGTCGATCCATCGGGTATTTTCGAGATCCGGCGATTTCGGTCGTAGACAGCACGAGTTTTTCGATACCGGCGTTGGCGTCGGTCAGGTTTTGGCAGCCTCCCTGGAAGTAGAGACGCATGGCCACCACTTTCTTTCCTGGCGCCCGTTTGAGCAGGACTCGAACGCCTCCCGTTTTGAAGGCCGTGACGTTCCAGTCCACGAGCGCCAGTGGCTTGGTGGTTGCTCTGGGCGTCTTGACCGGGTTCGGTTTGCAGGCCGGCTGCAAAGCGAAGATGGGCAGCGAGCCGAGGATTGTGGCCACCAGGAGGAGTGGTGGAGCATGGCCGAGCCTCGATTGTGATACGCTTCCGGGCAGGGTTCGGTGCGCGGTGCGGTTCAGACGTGCGGTCGACGGACGCGCATTGTCCGATCCATTCGATGTCTGTGATCCATTCATGGGTTCGACCTCGCTTTGCGTGTCTTGACCGGAGCCGGTTTGGTCCTGGCAGTTGATTCTGTTCCGTTTGGAACGGACAGGGGTGCGAGCAATGACATGACGGCTTTTTGGGTCCACATTTGGTTCTTGAGGACCTCGTTGGACGCCATGACGCCCACCACTTTGGGACTATGCTTGACGTAGCGGGTCAGGTACCTGGTGATGTCGGACCTCGTTACTTTACGGAGCTTGTCCACGTAATGAAGGTAGTAGGACAGTCCGGCGGTGCCCCACCAGTGGGCGAGGAGGTGGCTGAACTCAGAGGTTTTCTCGCGGTTGTAGATTTCCCGGACAGCCAAAAGGGTCTTGGCCGTGGCGATATCCCGATCGGTGAGCATGTCGGGCCGATCCAGGTTCCTGAGCATGGAGAGGGCAAGGGCCGTCGCCTTGCGCGCCTTGTCCGGCGCGGCCCGCAGGAACAGATAAATGGGCCCCTTGTGGGATGTGGTCAGGTACATGAGCGATGCGTAGAGCGCCAGGCCGCTGCGGACGAGGCGCTTCTGGAAGAGGCTCGTTCGTTGGTTCACCGCAAAGCTCAAGACATCGGCCACATAGGTGGAGGCCCGATCCGTGGAAAGGGCTGGGCCCTGCATGCCGATGAGGATGGTGACCGTCTTGACGGGACGAGGGACGAACAGGACTTTGTGGCCCGAAAGGGCAGGGTGCTCGAAAGTGGGAAGCTGCACCGGGTGGCCCCTCCATCCGCCGAATGTTTTCTGTGCAAGGCGGAAGACCTCATTCGGAGTCACATCGCCGGCAATGATCAGGGCCGTGTTCGACGGTTGGTAGTACTTGTTTTGGATGGTTCTCATTTGCTGCACCGTGGCAGTGGACACCACCGTGCGATTCCCAAGCGGGTTTTTTCGTGACCAATACTTGTACCAAAGGGCATGGTCCACGGCGCGGCGCAGATGGAACATCGGCCTGGCTTCGGCGCGATCGTACTCAGCCAGAACCACCTTGCGTTCTTTGTTGAGCTGATTTGGATCGAATTTCGGCGTGAGGAGGGCGTCGCGCATGATGGCGAGGCTGTCCGTGAGGTGGGATCGCCTCATGGTGAAGTAATACGTGACCACGTCTTCGCCCGTGGTGGCATCGAAGACCATGCCCAAGGCATGCACTCGGTGCAGGAAGCTTTTTTGGTTCGGAAATCCGCGGTTTCCTTTGAAGAACATGTGTTCGTAGAGGTGCGACAGGCCGTTTATCTCAGGAGGCTCGGTGAAGGCTCCGTTGTGCACCGCGATCTCCACGGTGACCAAAGGAAGATCGTGGTCCGGCACGGCGATGACCTGCATGCCGTTGGCCAGGGTTTTCGACGAGATGGCCCTGGTGGCAGAAGCGAGGCCTGGCGATGAGCCTACAGAGGCGCCGGCCGGCGGCGGATTTGCATTGGCCACGCCGAGCCCGGAAAGAAAACCGACTCTTTCGTGTGGGTTGGCTCCAAACCGGGTCACAGCAGTCATCAGAGGCACTGCCAATAGGGCCGCTCCGATCCAGACCGTTCGCATCGCCCGGGTCGTTTGCAACCGTCGGTGCGCCTGCGGAGGGCGGCTCCAGGTTGATTTGGCCATCGAGTCTGACTTGACTTTCCATTGGTTCAGTTTCATGGTCTCTTCCTGTTACAGTGCTTCTTACGGTGCTCTTTACGGTGCTTTGTCCGAAGGCTGAATCGCGCGCATCATAGATCGCCGATGAGGGGCGGACAATGGGAAAATGGGCCCATCCTTTTTTTGCGAGCACCATTGCTTTGGCTTTTTGCGAGCACCATTGTTTTGGCTGGGAGGTCATCATGGAATCGGACGGGAAGAGAGTGGGGCTGCACCTGTTTCGTGGACAGTCCTTGTGGATGTCGGGGGCTTTTTGTCTGCTCGGGTTGGCCGCGTGGGGCGGACCTGGTTGTACGAGTCACAATCCGAACTACCACCCACAGGCTGTTTGCGGCAACGGGGCCATTGAGGCGGACGAGGAGTGCGACGACGGGAACGTGGCGGACGGCGACGGTTGTTCGAGCCAGTGCAAGCTGGAGACGGACTGTGGCAATGGGGTGAAGGAAGGGGTCGAGCAGTGTGACGACGGGAACGTGCAGAACGGCGACGGCTGTTCGGACCATTGCACCCTCGAACCAGTTTGCGGCAACGGGACCATCGAGGCGGACGAGGAGTGCGACGACGGGAACGTGGCGGACGGCGACGGTTGTTCGAGCCAGTGCAAGCTGGAGACGGACTGTGGCAATGGGGTGAAGGAAGGGGTGGAGG
>JAGGXR010000100.1 GCA_021162935.1 Deltaproteobacteria bacterium | reverse complement strand
TGTCAATGGGGACGGCTGCAGCGCGCAATGCCAGGTCGAGGTGGCGGTTTGTGGCAACGGGATTCTCGAAGTAGGTGAGCAGTGCGACGACGGGAATCATGTCAATGGCGACGGCTGCAGCGCGCAATGCCAGGTCGAGGTGGCGGTTTGTGGCAACGGGATTCTCGAAGTAGGTGAGCAGTGCGACGACGGGAATCATGTCAATGGCGACGGCTGCAGCGCGGATTGCCGGATCGAAGGCACGATCTGTCAGCCTCGTTGGTCGTTCCATTGCGATGATGCAGACAACTGGTCCACCAGGTGGACCGGGGCCACGAATCAGGTGCCTGGGTATTCCTGTTCTCCCTGGAATGAATCGGGACCAGAGTATGCCTATCGATTCGTGAGCCAGGCGGACAAGGATGTCACCGTTGTGCTTTCCCATATGTCCGTGGATTTGGATGTGTTCGTGCTGGACGGCTTCGGCGGTTGCAACCCCCAGGCATGCATTGCGTTTGGTGACGACCAGGTCTCGTTCCACGCGCAGGCGGGACACGTCTATTTCATCGTGATCGACGGTCGCAACGGGGCGTCGGGGCGTTTTAGCATCGAGGTGTCCTGCGGAACCTGTGGTGACGGGCAACTCGACGAAGGTGAGGAATGCGACGCTGGTGCGATCAACGAGGACCGCTACGGTCTCAGGGTCTGGCAGGAGGGGGGGCTCGACCTGCCGGTGCTGCCGGTGGAACGATGGACGAACGCCATGGCCTTTTACGCGTATCTTTCGGTGAGCGCCCACACGGGATACGAGGCGGCAGGGCGGTCTGTGGCCTTCCTGTATCGAGACTACGACACGGGAATCTTGAGTCTGTTCGTGATTCACGGCGTGGATCGCGATTCGACGCAGCAGGTACAGGTGACGGCCGAGGTCCATTTCGACCTGACCGGCTTTCCGTCCGGTACGACCTTGAATCGGTCCGACGACGCGGGGGAGTTTACCCAGACGAGTTCAACGTCGTATCAGGGACAGTGGTGGTTCCGGTACAACACGGACGGAGGGGTGGTCAGTGACATCGCCTTCCCATCTGACTGGCTGATCGTGATCCACCCGTCCTGGGACTACGGCTTGGACGAGTGGGTCTGGGTGGACGATCAGAACCAGTTCCATTCTTTGGACATGGACAAGGACCTGTACATCGAGGCGACCAGGACGCAGGTTTCCTGTCGCGCTGATTGTACGCTTCCACGGTGTGGGGATGGCATTTTGGATCCCGGTGAGGTCTGTGACGACGGCAATCAGGCCGGTGGCGACGGCTGCAGCGCGGATTGCACCTCCATGCCGTAAGACTTTTTTCGCCTTCGTCGTATCCTATTTGATGTACTCAGGAATTGCGCTTTGAGGGTGTTTAGTGTAAGCCTAGAATATGACAGGTAAGTTTGACAAGACTATTCGAATGGTCCCGCCTGACGCAGAGCAGGACCCGGATGATTCGGGTGACGCCGCTGGCGTGCATGCGACCCTTGCCCTCGGCACCGCGTACAAACGATGCCAGGTATGTGGGCGGGTGTATCCCGACCGTCGCACGTATCTTTTGGAAACGAAGCCGTTGACGGCGAACCCCCAGTATCCGAACGGAAATATGCCCTCGGATGAGGGAGATCACGTCTATTACGAATTACGCAATTGTAGCTGTGGGGCGACCTTGGCGGAACGACTCAGGTCGGACCGCGATTTGAGTCGCATAGGACGGATCCGGCGCGCCATGTTTGGCGATCTGATGGGCCTGTATCAGAAGCAGTTTGGGTTGGATCGCCGCGAGGCGCGAGCCAAGGTCATGGAGCGCTACGAGGTTTTCTTCAAGGCGCATAACCTACGGGTCGATGAGCAGCCTTTATCGGGGAACACGGAAGGCGCGACCCGGGAGGTCACTGGAAGATTCGAGCGCAATCGACCAAGCCTGATCAGTGGCCGCGGCGTGGCGACGGAAGAACTGGGGGAACTGCTCGCCCGGCGGGGTATCGGTGTTGAAGAAACAGAGGAACTGGAACGCATGATTCGGGCTCGGTTCGAGTCGCGTTGCGCAGTGCTCGTGCTCGATTCATCAGGATTTAGCCGCCGGACCAAGGAGCAGGGGATTATCCATTTTTTGGCGCTGCTGCATGACCTGCGGCGACGACTCCAGCCGATCCTCGAATCCAACGGCGCCATCACATTCTGGGCCGAAGCGGACAACATCTACGCCGTGTTTCCCGATACGGCATCCACGGTGAACAGTGCTTTGGCCATCCAGGCCAACGTGGCAATTGCAAACGCGGGCCGGGTCGAGGCGAGTCGTCTGGAGGTCTGCATCGGGATTGGGTGGGGGGACGTGCTGCTCATTGGTGACGAGGATGTATTCGGGGACGAGATGAACCTGGCCAGTAAACTGGGAGAGGACGTGGCAGGCCCTGGTGAGATCCTCCTGACCGCGTCGGCGTGGGAAGCGGTTCGAAACGAGATACCCGGCCTAACGAGTGAGTCGGACGTGGTCGAGGTCGGCCATCTCCAGGTATCTTTTTTCAGGTTGGTCCAATCCAGGGTCGGTTCATCCGACGCATTCTGAGTTCTGTCGACATTTCTTCACTGCTGCGATCATTGTGTCGGAAAGGTGGTGTCGACCGGCCTGGCTGGCGGTCGCGTCACAGGTTTGAGGCACCTCAGCCCTCGGTGCGGATTCGGTGGCTGGGGGCAGAGACGCCATCGGGTGCCCGTCCAGACCTGCAACTTGGGCACGCGTCCTGCTTGTCGAGTGATCCGAAAAACCTGAGAGGGCGTTTGTCGGACCGATCGCGCCGACATGGCGGGCCAATGCATGAGGAGTCCGAGTAGAAAGCGATTTGTGCCTCCGTGCCCCACGATCAGGATGGTCCGGTCGTGCAGATTGGCGGGGACTTCGCCCAGGAAATGTCTGAGTCGACGGATTACGTCCTGCACGCTCTCTCCGCCGCCGGGAGCCCGGTAGCCGAGAGGGTTTTGGGCCGCCCTGCGAGCCTGATCGCGGATGAACGTTGCGCCGGATCGGGACAGGGAATCGGTCGCAGATGAGACGCATCCACGGCGAACGAAATCGAGTACGGCTGTACGATCCGGCGATTCTGCAGGGCTCATTTTTTGTACAGGAAGACGTCGTCTTTTGTGGCGACGGTAGATGCTGGTGCAGATACCTTCGAACACGCCGCCGTGGAATTCGTCCAGGTCCGAGGTGGTTTTCAAAGGGAGAGCGAAATGGCGCGCCAGGGGAAGGGCGGTCTGTTGAGTCCTTGCCAGAGTGGATGTAAAAATGGCACAAATGGGCGCCGATCGAAGCAAAACGTAGAGTCCGACCCGTTGTTGGTATCCAACGCTATCGAGACCGTCGGGCACAGTTGCCCCGTTGACCTGGCCCAATGCGTTGGCTCCGCTCCGTCCGTGGCGGACGAGGTAGATGACGCGGGCGGGCATGGCGACTGGGGAGGCCCCAGGCCTGGGAGACGCACTGTTCGGCCTCTGCACGGTGCATCCCGCAGAGCAGGTTACGAGGGTGGGAAGTAGCGACAATGGGAGAATACAAAGGAGTCGTATCGTCTTCATGCGGCGACGATACAATTCCACCTGATGCATTGCCAAGGTGAAAATGGAACGGGCCGCAGTTGGTTTTCTCATTGACCGAAAAACGTTTACCCTTTAAAACCTTGCAAAAGGCAGGCTCAAGCATCATGAGCAGACGTAGCCTCAGACAGGACAAGATCGCCAAGGTCTACGACGCCGAGATTCTCCCGGTGTGGACGGGCCGGTTTGCCCGTTTACTCTTGCGCAACGTGCATGTGCCGCCCAAGGCCATGGTTTTGGAGGTGGGCTGCGGCACCGGTCACGTGGCACTCGAGTTGGCCCGCAAGATGGACCAGCAAAGTCGCGTCATTGCCTTGGAATCGTCGAGTCCCCTTTTGGATGTGGCCCGGGAGAAGGCAGGCGACCTGAGTGGTCGGCGGATCTTTTTTCGGACCGAACATCTGACCGGCAAGCTGTCCTTTGCCGAGGGAGTCTACGACGTCGCCTGCAGCAACCTTGGACTGGAAGATCTGGAAGTTCCGAGGCAGGAGGCTCTTGCCGAGTTGGTCCGCGTGACCAAGCCCGGTGGGCAGGTTCTCGTGACCATGCCCATGGAAGGGTCCTGGGGAGAGTTTTTGGATATTTACCGGGAGGTCCTGATCAAGCACGACCTGGACGAGATCTTGGGGCATCTCGAAGACTACGCCCTTCGATTTCCCTCGCCTCAGGAGGCGATCGCCACTGCGCAGGCAGTCGGTTTGAGAGACGTGTCCCTGGACGTGGATGAATTCCGTCTCCTGTTCAGGAGCGCCAGGGAGTTCTTTTTTGCTCCCGTCATCGAGTATGGCCCCCTGCGGACCTGGAAGCGTCTGGCCGGCAAGGGCCAGGTCATGCAGGACATTTTTTGGTACATCAAGGAGGCAATCGACGCCTATTTCGGTGGCACGTCCTTTTCCGTGACCGTGTTGGCCGCCTGTCTGCACGGCACCAAGCCGTTGGAAGACGACGACGGCGTCGGAATCGATATTTCGGGAGACGATGTGTCCGGGTTTGATGTCATCGAGGAACTGTCGGGACTTCACGAGGTGGACGAGGCTTCCGTGGTCGAGGAGGTCGACCTCGGAGAGAACTACGATGACGACGAGGGTGACGAAGAGATTACGGACACTATGGAGACGGCCGAAGAAGAACGCATCACGAGTCCGAATCGGAAGAAGTTGTCCAAGAACCACGGTTTTTTGAGTCGTGGTGTGGTGGCTACCGTCCAGGATGACCTCGGGGCGCTCGTTACGGAGAACCTGCGCGACGGGGCTTCGATTGATTCGCGTGACGACGAGATCGACGACGATGCCCCAACCATGCAGCCGCAAATGAGTCCCATTGGCCGACGTTCCGACGGCGACGACTGAGGGTTGCGGATTTCCATGTCGGACGAGGCGCTGCGCACAGAGTACGAGAATCTGGTCCGGAAACTCCAGGAACACGATCGACGCTACTACATCGATGCCCAACCCATCATCTCCGATTTCGAATACGACCGACTTTATAAGAAGCTGGTCGCCATCGAGCTGGCCCATCCTGAATTGACAAGTCCCTTTTCTCCGACCCAGCGGGTCGAGCCCCCGGCGGATCTATCCGACGAGGTGGTTCCAGTTGAACATCCCGTGCCCATGTTGAGTCTGGATAATACATATGACGAGGCGCAGCTGACCGAGTTCCATCGCAGGGTGCTCGAGGGGTTGGCTGGGGTGGGGCCGACCTATTCGGTGGAACTGAAGGTCGATGGGGTGGGGATCGAACTCAAGTACGAGCAGGGGCGCTTGCTGTGGGGGGCCACGCGGGGCGACGGTCGGGTCGGTGAAGACGTCACGCACAATATTCGCTTGATTCGAGGTCTGCCTTGGCTTTTGACCGAACCGGCGAATCTCCTGGTTCGCGGCGAAGTCTACATGGACAGGGCTGGTCTGGATCGGATCAACGAAAGCCTCACGGAACAAGGGCTTGCCGAGTTCAAGAATCCAAGGAATGCGACGGCCGGGTCGCTGAAGCTCAAAAAGAAGGAGTACGTGAAGGCGCGCAAACGTCCTTTGAAGATCGTGTTATACGAAGTACTGGACTCGCCCTTGGTCAGCCACAGCGAGACGTTGGCCTGGCTGCAGAAACTGGGGCTTCCCACGAGCGCACATGCCAGGACCGTGACCCGCTTCGAAGAGGTGCTCGAACTGTGCAGACATTGGGAAAAGGCGCGGTTCGACCTGCCCTTCAACGTGGACGGGCTCGTGGTCAAAGTGGACGACTACGAGCAGAGGAGACGCCTCGGGTCCACGATCAAGTATCCTCGCTGGGCGATTGCCTTCAAGTTTCCCGCCGAGCAGGCGACCACGAGGCTGCGCAGCGTGGAGTCGCAGGTGGGTCGTACCGGAGTGGTGACGCCGGTGGCTGAATTGGAGCCGGTTGAACTCGCTGGAACCACGGTCAGAAGGGCGTCGTTGCACAACTGGGACGAGGTCCGTCGCAAGGACATTCATCTGGGAGATCTGGTGGTGGTGGAAAAGGCGGGAGAGATCATTCCTCAGGTCGTGGACGTGGTGGTCGCCGCGCGGGCGGCCCAGGCGGAACCGGTTCCAGAGCCGCTGGTCTGTCCCGCCTGTGGGACAAATCTGATCCGCGTCGAAGGAGAAGTCGCCCTGCGTTGCCCGAACCGTCTGGGGTGTCCCGCACAGCTCAAGAATGCGATTTTGTTTTTCGGCGCCAGGGACGCTCTCTACATCAAGGGGCTCGGGGCCAAGGTCGTGGACCAACTGGTGGAGCGCGGGTTCGTGAAAGACGTTGCCGACCTTTACAGCCTGACGGTCGAGGACGTGGCCGATCTCGATCGGCACGGGATCCGTTCGGCGGTCAAGCTCCTTGCTGCCATCGACGAGAGTCGCCGGACGGCCACGTTGTCCCGGTTGATGACCGGTCTTGGTATCCCGCTCGTGGGTCAGGTGGCTGCTCGCGCCATCGCCAAACGCTACCGGAGCTTGGACGCTCTCATGGAGCGGGATGGTGAGGCGTTGGAGGCGGAGCTAACGGAACTGGAGGGCGTGGGCCCGAAAATTGCGGCCTCGATACGCAATTTCTTCGGCGCGGAGCACAACAGGCAGGTGGTGCGAAGGCTCATCGAGGCTGGCGTGCATCCCGAAGAAGAAGAGGATGAGGATGTGGGTTCCGTATTGGCTGGGAAGACCTTTTGCATCACCGGCACCTTGTCCGTTCCCAGACGCAACATCAAAGATCGCATCATGGCGGCCGGAGGCAAAGTCGTGGGGGCCGTGTCCAGGGCCACGACCTACTTGGTCGCTGGGGGCAATCCTGGGACCAAATTGAAGCGGGCTCGAACCTTCGGGGTTGCGGTCCTGTCGGAACAGGACCTTGACCTCCTGCTGTCTGGTGGCCGTCCTTTGTCCGACGGGCGTCCTTCGGGTTCTGAACCTGAAGGCGGTGATGCCA
Organism: Deltaproteobacteria bacterium; assembly: GCA_021162935.1. Classification (GTDB taxonomy): domain Bacteria; phylum Myxococcota_A; class Polyangia; order HGW-17; family SLPX01; genus JAGGXR01. The sequence continues at coordinate 403 of JAGGXR010000100.1, read as the reverse complement.
CAGGTCCGAATGGCGATGCTGGTAGTCCGCAAGACGATAGAGGTTTTCGGCAAGGCGATGCGGGTGGGGCGGATGACGATCGCGGTGCAGTGGATGGGGACGCCGGAACGCCGGATGGCGAAGGACGAAAATTCCGGTTGACCCCGCCCGACGACCGCTGAACCAGTCTGCAGCAGGGGAGAGACCGACCTCTTCGTTCTCGTTGCCTGTTCCTGGCCGCGGTGGTACGGTCCAGGGCATGGGCGAGAACCGATTCAACGATTGAAAACAAGCAGAAGAGCCGATCCTGCCGGGCGACCGACTTTGGTGATAGGGACCGAATTTGGTAATAGGAGGGTGACATGGGGAAAAGACGATGGACCATCGTGATGGGGCTGATCCTGGGGATGCACGGTCTTGGAGG
>JAGGXR010000062.1 GCA_021162935.1 Deltaproteobacteria bacterium | reverse complement strand
ACCTGGGAGGGTGCATCAACCTGGGAGGATGAACCAACCTGGGAGGATGAACCAACCTGGGAGGATGAACCAACCTGGGAGGATGAACCAACCTGGGAGGGGGGTTCTGCCCGTATGGCGTACCGACCGTGAGGCGTATCGGTTCCGTCGTCATGGGTTCAAGAACGCTCAGTTTCGAAACAGCCATCCCGAGATGTACGGGGTTACGGCCCCCCCGATACGACCGGTGACGTTCTTTGCCGAGTATGATCCTGTCGATGCCATCTATTTTGCTTGGTTTCCTGGTTTCGAGGATGATTTCTTTTGGGCCATCACACAGGCCGTGTCCCAATATGAGCCGGGGGTTGAGGTGGGGTTGCTCGTCCAGGGGGCGAATGAAACGCAACAGCTTCGCAGTTTGATTCATGCGTATGGGGGCGACCCTGACCACCCCACCTATCTGGATATGTCGAGTTGGCCCATGTACGGCGGGCAGGCTTTGGACTCGGTGTGGATCCTGGATTTCGGTCCCTATTGGGTCAAAGATGGGGCCGGAGTTTTGGCTGCCGTCGATCCTCGGTACTATTTCGACCGGGTCAACGATGACGCCATTCCGTACAAATTGGCCGACCTCCTCGGTGTCAATGATTTCAGACCGGACCTTGATTATGAGGGCGGAAACATCATGAGTGACGGACAGGGTTTGTGCGTCGGAACCACGGACCATCTCATTCGAAATCTCCCCCTCACGCCGGACGAGGTGGAAGTGTACCTCGATGCTTATCTTGGCTGTCACAAGATGATCTGGCTGAGACCGCTGCAGGACGAGCAGACTGGACACGTGGACATGTTTGCCAAGTTCGTGACGCCAACAACCATCATCGTCGGTGAGTACGACCCGAGCGACGATGGAATCAACGCCCAAATTCTGGACGAGAATGCAAACCATTTGGCGGTGGAGTCCAACCTGGCCGGGCAGGTTCTCGATGTGGAGCGGATCCCCATGCCATCGAACAGCAGTCGAACGGTCTGGCGGACCTACACGAACTCGGTGATCGTCAACAGTCTTGTGTTGGTGCCCACCTACGTACAGGCCCCCGTTCATGAGGCTGATGCTCTCGATGTGTACCGAACCCTGCTGCCCTCCAAAACCGTGATGGGGATTGCATCGGACGGCATCATTGTGGATGGTGGGGCCATTCATTGCGTGACACGGACACGCCCGGTGGCCACCCATAGTCGGATCCAAAGTCAGGTAGGATATCTCTGTTCGGGGGCTTGGGGCTGCACGTCAGGGTGCGGTGACATCGACTTTGCAGGCCTGTGTGTGGCAGACCATTCGGTGTATTGCGATAGCAGTGGGGCACTCCAAGACGATGCCTGCAATCCCCAGAATCAACATTGCGGTTGGGACGACGTGAATGGATACATCAACTGTGTGGGTGCCGGCTGTGGCTCGGTGACAGCAGTGGGCTCTTGTCGGAGTTCCGTCGGCCGGTTGTTCGCCGTGTGGTGTGATGATGGCTACTTGCGAGCGGATCGGTGCTCGGTGACGCAAGCCTGTAGTCTGGATCAGACTGTGGGCCGAATGGCCTGTTTGGACACGGTTTGCAGCGACGAGTGCGGCAAGGGGCAGCAAGGTTGCAGTGAGGACGGTCAGTCGCAATGGACATGCGGAGAGGCCGGCGACGGGGACGGGTGCCTCGACCAAGTGGTGGCGACCTGCCAACCGGGCCAGCATTGTGATTCTGGACAATGTGTGGCTGGCTGCAGGGATGCCTGCGACAGCGGCGAGCAGGGGTGCAGTGCAGATGCCCAGTCACGATGGACCTGTGGGGAGGCTGGCGATGGGGACGATTGTCTCGACCGCATTTTCGAATCCTGCGGCAGTGGGCGGCACTGTGAGTCGGGACAGTGCCTCGCTGGTTGTGCGGACGAATGTACAAACGGGCAGCGGGGCTGCAGTGATGATCGTCAGCGGGTGTGGACCTGCGGGGACGCTGAAGATGGCGATGCATGTCTCGATCGCGTGGTTGCTGCGTGCGGTTCGAGTCGCCACTGTGACAAGGGCCAGTGCGTGGCTGGTTGTGTGGACGAATGTTCATCGGAGGAGCAGGGCTGTAGCGCAGACGCGACGCGACGGTGGACCTGCGGAGATGCAGACGACGGGGATGACTGTCTCGACAAGGTCATGGTGGACTGTCCCTCTGGATCGACCTGTGGAGACGGGGGCTGTGTGGCCCGCTGTCAGGATGAATGCAGTCCATCCGAGGGCGGTTGTGTGGTCACAGACGGTCGTCCGGCGGTGTGGTACTGTGGCGAGGTTGGCGATGGGGATGATTGCCTCGACCGCATCGAGGTAACCTGTGCGGACGGCATGACCTGCCGCGATGGTCATTGTGTGGACGCGTCTCACGATGGATGTAACTGCCAGATCGCGGCACGTGGGGAACCCGGGCTTCCAATCGGTTGGCTGCCTTGGATCGGCCTGCTGGCCTTGGTTCTGTTCCGTGGGCGCATCGTCGGGTTGGTGCTGGTATTGACAGGTCATTCCATATTGGGAGGAGACCTGTGACGGATGGTCTGCTCCAGATCGTTCGACGAGCAGTCGCCTCCGAAGGCCATCTGTTCCGAATATTTTCTTTGCGTGATGGATTCAGTGTCTGCGCAATCGGGTCAGTGTTTGAAGGATCGCTGCCCAGTGAACATCATGGTGACGTTCATCTCGATGCAGGCCTCGATGACTTCGTGATCGTTGATGGATCCTCCGGGCTGCAACACTGCCGTGATGCCCTCATCGATTCCGACCTCCACGCCGTCGCGGAAAGGAAAGAAGGCGTCTGAGATCATGGCGGCTCCCAGCAGGCCACCATGCTGTTCGGCAACTTCATGTTCGACGGCCGCGATTGCGTCTTCGTCCGTCATGAGGTTCATGGGTGTGTGATGGCGCTCCCAACAGATTCGGTCGGCCAATTTCGTGTAGGCCTTGTCCCTGGCGATTTTGGCGACCCCGACTCGATCCTGTTCGCCGGTGCCGATTCCCACCGTGACCCCGTTTTTTACGTAGATGACCGAGTTGGAGGTGACGCCGGCTTCCACCTTCCAGCCGAACAGCATGTCGTTCATTTCCCGATCGGTGGGCAGGCGTTCGATTCGGTAGGTTCTGTGTTTCTTGACGGTTTCGGCCGGCTTGAGGTCCTCGGGTTTTCGAGCCATGGGGAGATAGGAGGTTTGCATGACGAGGCCACCGTCCATGAGGCTCTTGTAATCGATGACCCGGTCCCATGCGTATGAATCCAGATCGGCCATCGCCGGAATACGCAGGATTCTCAGGTTTTTGCGGCCTGATAGGATGTCGATGGTGCCTTCTTCGAATTCTTGGGCAGCGACCACCTCCGCATAGTTTTCCGCGATGGCTTCGGCTGTGGGTTTGTCCATGGGCCGATTCAAGACCACAGCGCCCCCGAAGGCTGCCACGCGATCGGCCATGTTGGCCTTTCGGTATGCCTCTTCGAGGCTTTTCCCCTTGGCCACTCCGCATGGGTTGTTGTGCTTCATGATGGCCACTGTGGGCTGCTGGGTCAGGTATCGCAGGATGTTGAGCGCATTGTCCACGTCGGTGAGGTTGATCTTACCCGGGTGCTTACCTGCTTGAACGAGTTCGACTCGGGTAACAAGAGACTTGCCCGGCTCGATCGTTTCTACGTTTCCGAGACGAAGTTGACCCTTGGCGAGTCGATACAGGGCGGCCTCCTGGCCTGGGTTTTCGCCGTATCGCAGCCCCTTCTCCACTCCATTGACGATCCAGGAAACCTTCTCATAGACCAGGGTCGTGTCATGGTCCTCATATCGGAAGCGCACCTCCACCTTGGGCGGGAGATGGTCTTCCATGATGGTCTTGTATGCCTTCTTGAGGTTTTCGGCCATGCTCGTATCTCCTTTGATCCTGCTTGGGCTGGTTGCGTGTCTGTGGGTCAAATGGCTCTTTTCGGCTCGACGTTGCAGCCTCCAAAGAGGCGCCGTCAGCCTTCCTGATCGCGGGCAAGTTCGTATGCGGCGAGTCGATCGTCCTTTTGCGCTCCAAGGAACTTGGAGATGGCTGCGTCATACCGCGCCGTATGCTGGAACGCCTTTTGGGCTAGTCGAAAACGATGCGCCAGACTGAGTTTTCCGTCGGATGCACAGAGGTCTTCGAGGAACGGGCTGTAGTCGTCCGGGTCGGTCAGGACACAGACGCGCAAGAAGTTTTTGGCGGCCGCCCGGATCATGGTTGGCCCGCCAATGTCGATATTGGCGCGTGCCTCTTCGACCGTGACGCTCGCTTTTTGGATGGTCTGCTCGAACGGATAGAGGTTACAGACGACCAGGTCGATGGGGAGGGCCTCGGTGCGTTCCAGGTCTTTGTGATGCGCGTCGTTATAGGTCTCGGTCAACAGGCCAAGGTAGATCTTGAAGTCCAGGGTCTTGACCAGCCCGCCTTGCGTTTCTGGTTGGCCCGTATACTCGGAGACGGTTTGGAGGTGGCGCGAGGCCCTCTCTGCCAAGATTTCGTCGATTTTGGCGTACGTGCCTCCGGTAGACAGGATGTGAATATCAGGACGAGCGCTCACCAGTCCTTCGACGAGCCGTTCCAAGTCCGATTTGTCCGACACGCTGATCAGGGCCGTTCTGATGGGAACGAGATCGTCGACGCGTTCTACGATGTTACCTGCCATTGGGGGCCTCCGTCTGGTTGGAATGGTCCGTCGTTATTGTGCGTGGCGGTCCTCGTTGTTCTGGGGCTGGAACCGCCCCATGGTTACGAGCACCAACGGGTCTTTCAGGAGCACCAAAGCGCCCTTTCTATTCCTGTTTGCTTCCAGCAAGGGAAATTCGTCCCGCCGCCAATTGGTCGATGACCGTTGGGTACAGTGCATGCTCGATGGCCAAGCCGCGTTTCTTGAGTGTTTCAAGCGTATCATCCGGTCGGACTTCGACCCGACGTTGCGCCAAGATGGGGCCCGTGTCCATACCCTGGTCCACGCAATGAACGGTGATGAACGTTTCACTGAGGCGGTCTGGGTGTTCGGGCAACAAGCCCAGGGCGAATTCATAGCCGTGGATGCCCTGGTATGCACGGGTATCCGCCGGATGGATGTTGATGACAGCAGGAATTCGAATGCTCGGATCTGTGAACGCGGCAAGAAAAAAATCAGTCACGAGGCGCATGTATCCGGCAAGGACAGCGAGTTGCGGCCGATAACCGGCAAGAGCCAGCAGCATGGCGGTCTCGTGTTCTCGACGGTTACGATATCGCCGATGGTCCACCAAAATCGCAGGGATCCCGTGTTTGCGTGCACGATCGAGGGCACCGGCGCCTGGCCGGTTGGCGACTACGGCCACTACGGTTGCATGGATGCGGCGTTTGTCACATGCGTTCAGAATGGCTTCCAGGTTCGTGCCGCCCCCTGATGCCAGCACGGCCAGTCGGAGGGGGTCAGAGAGGTCCGCGCGGCGCACGTCCCAGTCGTCGGGAAGGAGCGGATGACCGTTGCGTGATTCGTCGATCATGACGCGTTCCTGGTGGTTCGGACCGGATGGACGTCGACGTCTCCGGCCTGGTGGCCGCTGTCGACCGCGCGCGCACGACGCATTGGGAGCCTCGTGTCGCAGCGTCCGGTTTGGCAGGGTCTGCGCCCGACCATGGCGGAGTCGCTATGAGACCACGAGTCATCGAACTACGCGAACACTGTCCATCCATTGCAACAACGGATCGTGGTCCTTATCTTCAGGATGTGTGCTCCTTGTCAAGGGGAAAACCGGAAGCGAGGTCGATGCAGACGTGACCCCTGATGGCTGATCGTTCCGGGAGCGTTCCTGGAACGTCGGTGGATGGCTGCTTCGATTTTCAATGCGCTGTGTCTGGCCGCCTTGACCCCCTTGAGCGAACACGCACAGGACGAGGTGTCTCGTGTCAGTCCCAGTAGCGTCTGGAGGCGACGCTCATCAGAAGGCCCGCTCCGAGCATGAAGGTGAGCACCGAGGATCGGCCGTAGCTGAACAGAGGAAGCGTGACCCCCACGACCGGCAACAGACCTGTGACCATTCCGATGTTGATGACCACGTGCCAAAAGAACATGGATCCGATTCCCAGACACAGCAGGGCACCGAAGCGATCCTTGGCGTTCGCGGCAAGCCGGATGGACCAGAGAACGAGGAAGAGATAGAGGCCCAGGAGGATGATGCCTCCGATGAACCCCCATTCTTCGGCCCAGACGGAGAAGGGAAAGTCCGTCCAGTGCTCGGGTAGGAATTGGAATTGGTGCTGCGTTCCCTGCAAGAACCCCTTGCCCAGGATGCGACCGGACCCAATTGCATAGATGGATTGTCGCAAGTGCCAGCCAGCTCCGGTGGGATCGGCGCTTGGGTCCAGGAAGGCCAAGATGCGTCTTTTTTGGTAGCCTTTGAGGAGCAGACTCCAGGTCAGGGGAAGGATCACGGCTCCCGTCGATATCAGGGTGAGCAGCGACCGCAGTTTGAGCTTGGTGAAGAGCATGACGGAAAAGAACATGAGCAGGACGAGCATGCCGGTGCCGAGATCGGGCTGCTTCAGGATGAGGGCCACGGGCAGGGCCACCAGGGCGAACGGTGCGGCCATTTGCTTCAGGGTGCGGCCTTCGGGAGTCGGATCGTTGTGCAGGTACTTGGCCAGAGCGATGGCCATGACCACCTTCATCAATTCGGAAGGCTGGATCTGCAAGGGCCCGAATCCGATCCATCGCGTCGAGCCTTTGACGGTCCTGCCAACGAACAGCACGAGGACGAGCGTTGCAATGCCCAGCCCATAGATGAGGTAGCCGTACTGGTTGTAGAGGCGATAGTCGATGGTGGTGATGACCAGGAATGCGGAGAATCCCAGGATGAGGCCGTAAATCTGGTGGGTGAACATGCCCGGCACGGCGGTGCGGGATGCGCTGTAGAGGTTGATCAGACCGACGGCGACAATGGCCATGATCACCAGCAGGAGCGTCCAGTCGATCTGGACGCGGATTTTTCTAAAAATCGGCTCCATGCCGTCTCCGAATGAGGTTCCTTTGAGTCTGTTTTCGGTCGGTGCCTTCGCTGTTTCTCATGCGCTTCGGTGCTGGTCGATATTTTCGGTGTGCGTCATGCGTTTCGAGTTTCATCAGTGTCCTCGACTCTTCATGAGGGCAAAGTAGTCGCGAATGATTTTGAGTGCAACAGGAGCCGCCACGCGGGCGGCGCTTCCCCCGTGTTCGATGAGCACGACCACGACGATCTGTGGGTGGCTGGTCGGAGCGTAGGAGGCGAACCACGCGTGGTCCATGAAGCGCCACCAGTCGCTCCGGTTTTTTGCACTCATGCCACGCTTGGCCACCTGGGCGGTTCCGGTCTTTCCCGATGCGTCGATGCCTGGAATACGCGCATCGTACGCCGTGCCCAATGGGTCGTTGATCACTTCGTGCAGGGCGCTTCGGATGATATTCAACGTTTTGGGCGAGACCTGGACCCGTCGGCGGATTTTTTGGGGGAAGTCCTGTACGACCTGTCCGTCTGGGGTTTCGATGCGATCCACGATTTGTGGCAGGTAGAGCTTTCCCCCGTTTGCAATGGCAGCATATACCATGGCAAGTTGCAGGGGGGTGACGAGAACATTGCCCTGGCCCACGCCCGAGTTGAGGGTGTTTCCGATCCGGAATCCCCCAGGCATGTTTTTGTTGTACCAGGCCTTGGTGGGGATAAAACCGCCGGTTTCGCTGTTGAGTCCCAGGCCCGTCGGCGTGCCGAGTCCGAAGTCTCGGGCATAGCGGGCCATACGGTCCATGCCGATGCGCTCAGCCATTCGATAGAAGAAGACATTGCAGGATCGGACGATTGCGTAATGGAGGTTGACCGGGCCATGGACGTGTGAGCATCGAAACTTCGATGCCTTTCCGAATTCGATATATCCCTTGCAGTAGATGATCTCAGAGGGATCGACGAGACGCTCTTCGAGGGCTGCCACCGCGGGAATCACCTTGTAGGTGGATCCTGGGAAGTAGGATCCTTGAAGCACCTTGTCGAGCATGGGATGGTACGGATTGTCGTAAAGTTTGCGGGCTTGTTCTCTGCTCAATCGCCCACTGAGCATGTTCGGGTCGAAGGATGGCTTGGACGCCATGGCGAGGATTCGGCCCGTGTTGACCTGAACAACCACGGCGGCCCCCGAACGATGCCAACGCAGGGCACGCTCGACGATTTTTTGGACGTCCGCGTCCAGGGTGAGGACCAGATTGTATCCGGGACGAGGATCGAAGCGGCGTTTTTTCACAGAGCCCAACAGACGACGCTGGATGGCTTCCGACTTCTTTCTTCCGCGGGCGTCCACCACGTATCGTTCCAGGCCGGGAATGCCGCGGAGGTAGAATTCCCATCGACGTTCCACCCCGTAGCGGCCGATCCGGTCGCCTTCGTGGTATCCCTTCAGTCGTTTCACCTCACCGGCAGAGACCTCATTGAGGTAGCCGAGGACATGGGCCGCCAAGGGACCATAGGGGTAGATGCGCTTGGTTTCCGCAACGAGGCGTACACCGCTGAGCTGCGCGAGATTCGTTTCCAGGATGGCGAGTTGGTTCCGGTCGATGTCTCGGACTGCGGGCAGAGAGAAGTATCGCTGTTCGCCCTGGGCGGCAATGATGCGTTTTTCGATGTGGTGGATCTGCTCGTCATCCAGTTTGAGGAGGGATCGGAGCTTGGCATAGGACTTTTCCGTGAAGAATCTAGGAATGATGTATACATTGTACGAAGGGCGGTTGTGAACGAGTACCTTGCCGTTGCGATCTTCGATGAGGCCACGGACCGGGGCGATGATGCTTTTGTGTAGGAAGTTGTTTTCGGCCTTGCGTTGGTAGGTGGCTCCTTCGACGATCTGGAGTTGGAAGAGCCGTGCGACCATGATTGCGAATATGGCTACGACGATCCACATCAGGTACTTGAATCGTTTTCCGAAATCGGTCTGTTGCTTACCGAGGGACATTATCGCGCGAGCCCTTCCAGCACGATTTCAGGGGCCACTCGGCGGTCCAGGCGGATCAGGATCCAGAAAACGGGAGGGGCCACGATCGCTGTGGCGACCGCAGTGGCCAATGCGGCCGTGAGCAGGGTCCAGAACGAGTAAGGACCCAGCAAGGCTACGAGCCCGATCTGCATCAAAGCGGTCACGACGGAAACCAGCAGAGCCACGATGGCCTGGGAGAGTTTGCCTCGAAAATAGAGCCGCGCACTCAATCCCCGAACCGCAAAATAGCAGACTCCAAGCGACAGGCTGTAGACACCCTTCGGGGCGCCGGAGAACAGGTCCGCCATGTAGCCGAGCGCCACGGCGACCGCTACACCCGCCGATGGACTGCCCTTGACCGCCAGGGCCAGGTAGATGACCACCAGGAGCACCACGTCCGGGAAGGGAATGGGATAGGAGATGAGCTGCCTGATGGGAGTCAGGATCAGCAGACTCACATAGCCGGCCAGAAACAGGGCAACATGACGTCGATTCATGCGGTCCTCCGTGCGCCGGCTAAACCGGCAAGGTGTTGTGAATGAAAGTTTCATGCGTTGAAGGATTAGCGACCCACAACGACCCCGAGTCATGTGCGAGTCCGTTGGGCAACCACGGCCGCGAAGCGTTGACAGGGGGAGGCGTAGGTCCGGTATTGAGCCGCGAAAGACATGTAAAACTTCGGGGTGCCGACCCATTGGAGGATTGGGGAAGGCCACACCTGGGATATCGATATCGCGAGATGTCCCAGGACCCCGCGCGGTCAGAGACCCGGAGCATGCGCCCAAGCACCTTGTGCGGGAGCCGGGAGATCCCACGTTTGGCCCGAGCTGATGGCAGCCGGGT
>JAGGXR010000034.1 GCA_021162935.1 Deltaproteobacteria bacterium | reverse complement strand
GACCTGCACGCATCACCGCGATTATTGATCTTCACCAACGAACTTCGCATTTCATGGACTCGTCCGGTAGTTGACCACGAGCGCCACAGTCCACAGCAACGCAAGGCCACCGGTTACCGAACGAACCACCCACAGGGACATCGGCCAAAGATGAAGCGCCCAGCAGGCCGCTGCGGCCACGACGCCAGACAGCAGGACGTTGGCGCCAGTCAACCACCAAGCCTGACGGGATGCCTGAGCGCCCTTGTGATGCACGACGACGAAAAAATTCCACAGGTAGGTTGCCCCGGTGGCCACGGTGGCATAGACGATTCCCACGGGCCCAAAGTGCCTGATGGGCGCCAACACGATCACGGCGCCGATCAGCACGACGTAGTAGTCACTGACCGAGACGTTCTCTTCGGACAGACGCACCGAATAGACGCGCCTGAGCCCGCTGCGTATGGTTCGTGAGGCGAGCACCACGATCAAAAAACCGCCAACCCCTGCCCAAACGATCCACTGCATGACACTGTGACCCGCGATGGCAGACGTCGCGCCCCAATCCACCACGAGCACCAGGGCACCCAACTGCTGGACGAAGGTCTTCAGCCGCCCCGCCTGGCTCGTACGAACCTCCACCTGCACGGCGTTGCCCGTGGTGCGGAGCCCGGTCACGAAAAGTTCACGAAACAAGAGGGCCCCGAGCGCCCAGAACGGAAAAGCAATCAACTGAGCGAGGAAGACGTACATGGCCGCCGTCACGACCTTGTCCGAGGTGTGGTCCAGATACGCACCCAGCTTACTCGCCCAGCCATATCGCTTCGCCAGAAAGCCATCGAGGCGATCCGTCAGGGCGGCGGCCGTGGCCACCGACAGCCACAGGACCGGCCAATCCCCGGTCTGGCGGTAGAGAGCAACGATGCGCTCCATGGCCAGGAGAATGACCGCCACGCGGGCGATGGAAATGGCATTCGGAATCTGATGGAGTCCGATGATCCCCCTGGGTCGAGCCGCACGGCCCGTATCGCCGTCAACGTACCCCATGGTCTCCATGGTCTCCCTTTCCAAAAATGATGAGAATCTGTTCCACCTGGCCACTGCGCCGGGCAAATCGTGCAAAGGCGTCGTACTGGTCCGGAGGGACCCAGGACAAGGGAATGTGCCGCGCGATCTGCACGGAGACCACGGGGCGGCCCGCCTTCCGGCTCTTTGCGAGCCGCCGCACCACGCTTCCCCATCGAGACGAAGCCTTCCGGCTCCCGCCGGACATCTCGACCCTCCAACCGACCGGCCCCACGACGTTCAGGTCGAATCGGAACGCGGGAAAGGCGCCGACCTGCAGTGCTACGGTTCTGCGACGCTCACGGAGAAATGTCGCTGCGAGACGCAATCCATAGAAACTGCGACGGATCATCAATCGGCCGCCCAGCCGACGGGCGAAGCCAGCCACTCGGAACCGATAGGACAGGACGACCCGATCCCGGTGCCGTTTGTCCATCGAGACGACCGGTTTTCCCGACAAGCGAGCGCCGGGAAAATGAGCCGCAAGCCTCCGCGACTCGAACAGATTCATGAAACGCCGACGCGTCAGGTTCCGGATGGCCCGACGCATCTGGATGCCAGGCCAACCAGTCAGGGACTCGCGCACCGTAACCACCGCATCTCCCGACCGATCCAAGTGCACGGCCACTTTCATGGTTTCCTCGTCCCTGCCCGCATCACGCGGAGTCTTCATTTCCTCGACCGGGCCACCTAGGACTCGAACGGCCCGCGCCCCACGAAGCATGGACGGCAAGAACCCGAACGGCATCTCGCGCAGGAAGGGAAACAGGAAAGTGCGTCTGTGGGGGTCGCCCACCTCCAACACCGGGTATCGGTAGGCCGTCAGGTCGGGCACGGCGCCTGGGTCCGCCTCCCTGTGCCTGGGCATCACCATGACCAGAGAGGTGCGGACTCTGCACAGCCCCAGCAGGGCACGCAACACGGTCAGCCGGTACCCACGCCTCCTGGCAACCGCCTCGGCCGCCGTGTCGTACAGAGTACCCGATTGATTGAGATGGTCCTGCACCCAACGATAGGCTCGTCTGGCGCGATCCATCTCTGAACCAGAGGAGCAGATCTGTTTCGCAATCCGTCGCATCTCGATGCTGGGACGATCGAGCGTCCACAGCCTCGACGCCACCAGTCCCGACAGCGTCTTCCAGGTCACCGAAGCACCGACCCGCACCGATGGCACAATCTGCACGTAGGGCGGTGCATGGGAAATCCGCTCGAACCTGGGCCTGGCCCGACCATGCCAGGTCGTAATGCGCCAAGAGCCCTTGCTACGCTCGGTCGCCTTGGGCGCCCCGGCCCGTCGGTCCACCTGCAGATTCATGGCTCGCGGCGTGATCAGGATGTACTCGGACCCAGCCGTCGCCGCGTCCAGGCTGGCGAAGAAAAAGCGCCGCCCCATGAAACCACCCTGCAACACGGCAATGGGAGGCCTGGCAGTGATGGACTCCAACTCCACGTAATCGCCCACCTCCAGGCCCACGAGATGGACCGGCTCGCCTGCAGAGGGCTCCTCGGGCTGCCTGATGGAACCATCGGGCTTGATGGCCCTCATCCGGAGGACCACCACCCCGTACGGCACCTGAATCTGGCCCCACCGGGACAGGTCCGCCGACGACCGCACCTTGACGATCTGGTGGCTCAGTTCCACCAGACCGCCGCCTTCGAGCACCCAATCCACGGTCCGGTCCAAGGTCATGAGCGCGCCACGGCCCTGCTCACGATTCTGGTCCGAATGCTCGAACCGCATGGCGATCTTTGCGCCGTCCACCCGAAAGGAATCGATGAACAGGCCTTTGTCGATGCCCATGACCGAGCGACGCAGTTCGATGGATGACGGACGATACCGCATCCCAGTCTCCAAAAGACGACGTGCTTCGGCCCGGCGTCCGAGTTCGAGCAGCGCGTTCGCTGCCGACAGCCTCAGATCCGGATTCCACAACTGACGGGTCATGAGCCCCTGGTACCGGCCGTAGGCCCTGGCGTATCGCCCGGCCTGGACCTCCGCCCTCGCCAGCCCCTCGATCAAATCGTGAGCCGAGGGTTCGAGCCGCAAAAGACGCCTGAAGGTCACGGCCGCCTTGCGAGGCTGCCCCACCCGCATCTGAAACCGGGCCTTCAAATCGCTGCTCCGGTCGAGCAGACTCAACCGCTCGATAGCGGCCTTCTGACCTGGCAGGTCATCACGCTGTCTGGCAATCTCCATCATGAGCCGCCAGGCCGAACGACTCCTGGGAAGCCGACGCGTCCCTTCACGAACGGCCTGATCCGCCATGGCGAGCCAGGATTTGTCCCGCAGCACCCGCGCCCGCCTCAGCCACCACAGGCCCGAACCAGACCCAGACTTGGAGCGCGCCAACCACCGATTGGCCTCGTCCAGGGCCCGGTCCGGATGCCCGGCCAGGATGCGAAGTTTCGATCGCAGCCAAGAAGCACGGGCCGCCCGCTCGTCCACCTGCAGGGCCCGACTCAGCAGGACGATACCCCTGTTGTACCGCTCCCGTTCGGACAGCCCGTAAGGCGCCACGTCGAGCAGGGCGGCACCGATGAGCCCGGGAACAAACCGGCTCCCCAACAGTTCGTTGGCCGCGGCTTCGGCTCGGTCGCGACGTCCGAAAAGGCTCTCGTCCACCATGACGAGATAGTTCCGCAGCAGGTCGAACCCTGGCCCCGCCTTCAGACGAGCCGGCCAGGCCGGCGACTGGCACAGATGACTCTGGGCAGGGGCGGCCACTCCTTGCGGGTCCACGAAGCGAACAGCGAGCCGCCGCCCGCCTGCTCCCATCAGATACGCGGACAATTCGTGATCCGCCATGCCCACGGGCATGGTCACCGCCACGCGATGGAGCCCAGCCCGAAATTCCGCGCAGACCCGGACCAGGGCAGGCGGCCAGTCGAAACGGCCCGCCGGCGCATGAACCTCGACTCCGTCCAGGGTCACACGCACATTTCTGCGTCCTGCATCGATCCAGACGATCATTTTTGCGTCCTTGTCGGTTCGAAACGCAAATTTTGCGCGTTTCAACCCCGGATGACCATCCTCGCCCGCCAGTCTCAAACCGCAGCGCCCCGTCCGAACGAAGCCCCCCGGACCCTCGGCTGGAAATCGCCTCAATAAGTCGGACTCCCCCGTGGCGCCGAACCGATGGCTCTTCCGCCACTTCGTGGGGCAGCCCAAATCCTTCGTCATGGCATCGAGGGCCGCAGCGTCGCCGCGTCGCCGAGCGAGACGCCCCGCCGCCCGCCGCAACTGGATGCCGGCCCACGGACAGGCGATGCGATCCGCCAATCGGGTCAAACGGGACTCCAGATTCGGCAAAACCACGTCCTGGTCCACGAGCGCCGAGAGCCGCGCCGAGGCCAATCGCGCCAGGTAGCATCGGGCACCGGCAAGGGGAAACTTGGCGCCGCAGGCGGACTGACCGACCGCTTCGAGCGCCGCCAACGTCTCCACGTATCCTCTGGCCGCCGCGGTCCGCTGCAACGAGTCGTCCCGAACCAGGGCGGAACCCAGGGCCGCCCAGGCTCCGGCATGCCGCTTGGACGCCGCATCGAAGGCCTTGGCCGCCGCCCGGCTATTTCCGTCGTGGAGGAGATGGAGCCACCCGATACGGCTGAGCAACGCTGCTTGACCACAGGCATCCTTGGTCTGGGCCAGCCGGCCTTCGAGCCGTCGGACCGCCGCCGCAACATCGAAGCGCTGCACAGCCCCCCCCCCGATCGGAGTCGTGGAACGATGCACCGGATGACAGGCTCCACCAAGGACAAGTCCCATCCAGGCGGCAACCAGCCCCAACGATCGTCTGGAAATCAACCCAGTCATGGCCGCCTCCTTCGTTCCATGACCACCGAATCTCCCAATGCATTGTCCACTCTACTGCAGAAGTCGCGAAACCGTGCGTACCGACTCCTGGGCACCCGCAGGGCACCGAAACGCAGCGTCCTGGCCAGGACGAGCCGCCCTTTGCTCTTCTGCACCAATTGCGAAAACACGAGGTCAAGTCCCTGCCCCACCTTGCGCTGCATGGTACGAGGCGTCTGGAGCACCCGGATCGAGGCGGGCAGACGCACCCGCACGAGCTCACGAGTCACGAACGGGAAATCCAGGTACAGGTCGTATCTCCGCTCGCCCAGGGGGGCCAACCTGGCAACAAGCTTTCCTTGGGCCGGGGCGAACACCGCCACGAGTTGCTTGCCCGACGGGTTCGCCAGGTGCGGCACATGATACCGAACCCGAACAAGCACGGGCTCATCGGGATGGCCAATACCCTTCATGACCAAGGAACGCACCACTGCGCCTGGAAAGATACGACCCAATGCCTTTTCGAACAGCTCTCGACGCCGAGCGCGCGTCTGGTACCGATAGCGCCACTGCGCCGCCATCTGTCCCGTCATCTTGAGACGCTCGGACACCTCGGCGGATCCGTCACCCCGCAGGGTCACGTCCATCTGCCGGTCCATCTTGTTCGAATCGGCGGACAACACGGGCAGTCGGACGAACCGTCCGCCCCTTGGCAGCACCACCAGGGCCGAGACCCCCTGGACCATGTAGGGCAGGTCCCGACTGCCGGTAAACTCGGCCGTTCCGTCCAAATACCGATGGAGCGCAGGCACATAGACGATGGCATGGTCGAACACGGCCAAGGACGCAGGCTCTCTGCCGATGGAGCCGTTGAACCTGGAACGCACCAGCACCGGATAGGCCTTGATACCCACCTGGGAGAGCATGACCACGAGCAGCATCGCCTTGTCCTTGCAGTCCCCGAACCTGCGCTCCAGAACCTGAGGAGCCGAATAGGGCTTGTGCGTGTGCACGCCAAACTCCAACGCCACGTAGCGCACCTTCTGGGTCACGAACCGGTAGAGGGCTGCGACCTTCTGTTCCTTGGTCTTGAGGCCTGCGGTGAGCCGCTGAACCGTCCGCCGAATGGCGTCGTCCGCCTGGTACTGATCCTTGACCAGACCCCAGTACCATCGAGACACCTCATCCCAGGATCGAAACGTGGAGATGTGCAAATACGGAATGATCTCGGACCAACCAGGAGCCAAGGGCTCTTCTGCGTATGCCTCCACATTCGACAGGGTCCAACGATGCACGAATGTCGTGCCACGAACCTGCTTGGAATATCGAATTGCTCCCGAGCCTCCAAAATGGCTGGGACGATTGAAGTAGATGTTCTTCGTGCGCGGTACCTCGACCACCACTTCGAAGTGGCGCCTCGAAATCCGCTCTTCGAGTGGCAAAACGACCCCGAAGTACCCGGCGAACGGGTTGTAGCTGCCCACGTCCGACAGGGAATAACAGACCTCGATGGTGTCGCCAGGTCTGAGCCGCGGAAACTGGATCCGATGCAGGTTCCAATCATAGTAGATACGCACGGACGGATCACTCACCTGCTGATCGTAGGAGGCCGTGGCCTCCTCGACCCCTCCAGATGCGCGGTGCACGCGCGCAGCCAAGACCGTAAGCTTCTGCGAATCCGGCTGATACGACACGGTCCAGATGGCGTTGTCCTGCGCCCCACGCTGAGTGCCGATTCGGACGAATCGCTGACGGAACCGATAGACGTTGCCGTCAGGGCGCATCACGTACACGTTCCGATCCCAAAGCACCTCGGCATCCACGCCGTTGCGCATGGACCGGCGGAGCACTCGACTCGGTTGGATGCGGTAGCGTTTGGCCACCTGGTCCTGACCGTCGCCCGACAGCATGGCCAGACGCCGCCGGATCCCCTCGTCGTTGGGCTCGATGCGCAAGGATTGCTTCCAGGCCCGAGCCGCCAGACGCCGATTACCCCTTGCCAGATATGCCCTTCCCAAAGCTGCATGGAGCGCGGCGTCCCTCGGTACCATGCCAATCGTCCGACGCAGCAACGAAACGGCCTGACCGGACCAGCCGTTGGCCGACAGGACATCGGCCAATTCCACCACCAGCCGCGTGTCCCAGGGTCGAATCGTCAAAAGCGCACGCAGATGGCGCACCACCGCACTGGCGTCCATCCGCTTCTTCGCAAGGCCGATGAGCAATCTGCGGGCTCCCTCGTCGGCCGGATACTGCGCCACGAGGCCTTGAAGGACACGCCTGGCCTCGGCGCGGTGATCCGTGTCCATGGCCAACGATGCGTACAGTCGAACCAGGTTGCGACGCCAGGGCGCTGCACGGACGAGCGGCGCCAGCAACTTCCTGGCGTCCACCGTCAGCCCAAGCGCTCTGAGCAACTCGGCCCGCGCCAGCAGGACCGCCTGCCCGCCCGGCGCCAAGGCCGACGCCTTGCGCAACTGCCTCATGGCATCCCGATAACGTCCCATGTCCAGAGACTCTCGGGCCAGGGAGAGCCAGGACCTCCAATTTCGAGCATCGAGCGCCACCGCCCGACTCAGGGCATTGACTCGATCGCTTCTGGTGCGACTCGCTTCGGCGAGCAGGCGATACGCCTCAGCCGAAGGATGTGCCGCCACGAGACGCAGCGCAAAACTGCGGCCCGCCCCCTTCCTCGGATCCTTGGGATGCACGTGCAGCAGATATTCCACGTATTGCCGAATGCCGCGAGAGTCTCCCGGCGTCCGCTTCAGCGCCGCAGCCAGCGCCGACCCCACGCTCGACGCCGTGCCGACCGCCTTGCCCGTCGCCACCTTGGACAGAGGCGAACCGGCAGGGCCCATCATGGCACTCGCCCGCTCCAGACTCACCGGGTCTGCAAACCAGCGCAGCCCAGACGACACCCGCCCGGACAGATCCGTCACCCTGAGACAGACGCTCCAATCGCTCTGCCGAGCCGCAAGCTTGACCTTCACCACGTACCAGCCCCGGTGCAACGAAACCGGCCACACGTCCTGATCGGGTGCCAAAGGCCGGTGCACCGTGCGCCGCCCCACCAGGGTCCTGCCCACCAAAAGCTCGTAGTCCCCGTTGCTGCCCACCCGAAACGCCGCCTTCACCGGCTTGGAAACCACCAACCCCACAGCCAGGTACACCACGCCCTGCCCCACTGGCCGCAGCAGCCTGGCGGGCCGGAAACAGCCCGTGTCAGCCACGCGAATGGGCCGCCACATCACCTGATTCCTGCCTGCCTGGTACCGCCGTTTCGGAATCACTCCATCGTCCCGGTCGGGGCCGAACTGCTTGCCCAGCCCACCGGCCTCGGGATCCGGAAACGGCCCCAGCACCAACCCGGCGGGAGCAAATCGTTGGCGTCCCACCACCTGGTGCGCCCGCTGCCTCTTGCCCTGATCCAACAAAGACCGAAGCCAAAATCGATCGACCCAAAAGTGGGCAAGCGGGTCGAGCCCGCCCAGGGACGCCGCCTGGTGATGGAGCGCACGAACACGCTTCGGCGACAGAGCAACGTCCATCATCTGCATGGGATACACCGCCGCCCGAGGCGAACGCCGATCCCGCCGCAACCCATCCATGAGACGCCTCACCTCAGCCGACGCTCCCACATCACCAGATGACCGCTGCGTACGCCCCGACCTCGCAGCCCCGCGCCTCGCAGCCCCGCGCCTCGCCACACGGCGAGACCTGGCCTGACCCTGCAAACAGAAAGACAGAAGCAGGGTCGCGACACCCAACAGGGTCACCGACGACGTCCGCATCATGGAACTGTGCCACCACGCCGCATGCGCACGCCACGACTCTGAAGAACGCCGCCCTCCATCGCTCATCTGGTTGGTCTGGACCCCCTTCGAAATGCCTGCCACCGCCTTGCCTCCATCGCATTGGACGGACCTCGAACGTCCGCGCGTTGCGATGCACCATAGCGAGATTGACCCCAAAGCACAACCGTCCGCATCATCGGGCGTCGCTGACGCACGAGTGGCCGCCGGGCGCCGAGATAGGGTCATGACTTCGATCCTACTTTCTTCTATACTGGACCGGCGCGCTGAAACGAACGACCGGTTGGCGCTGCGCACCGCATGGGGCAATCAGAACGGGACGACCAAACATCGAAACGAGCATCCGTCGTGGCGAACACAGAACCATTCGACCGATTTTCAGACGCGTACGAGGCCTGGTTCGAGCGGAACCACTGGGCCTACCTGTCGGAGTTGGAAGCGATCCGACGATTGTTGCCCGCTGGACTCGTGGTGGAGGTGGGCGTGGGCACCGGACGATTCGCCGCGCCGCTCGGCATCAGATTCGGGCTGGAACCTTCTCGCGGCATGGCGGACCGCGCCCGAGGACGCGGCATCGAGGTGGTGCTCGGTCAGGGTGAATTCCTTCCTCTTGCCGAGGCGTCCTGCGACGGCCTGCTCATGGTCACGACGATCTGCTTCCTGGACGACTTGCACCTGGCGCTCACAGAAGCAGCGCGGGTCCTTCGTCCGAAAGGCAGCCTGGTGGTCGGGTTCGTGGACGCAGGATCGTCCCTGGGTCGGCGCTACAAGCAGCGCCGCGATCAGAGTCGATTCTATCGCACGGCGAGGTTCTACGAAACGGACGACATCGTGACGAAACTGGACGAGGCAGGGCTCGTCGTGACCAAGGTCGTGCAGACGTTGATGCAAGACCCGGAGGACCTGACGGATACGGATGCGATCAGAGACGGCTCGGGCCAGGGTGCCTTCGTGGCGATCCGAGCCGAGCGAAGCGGCCGTCCTGCCACAGGATCGGAATAGCGGAGGCACCCAGTATGCGTTCTACGACATGAACGCGGGCGACGAACCGTTCGACGAAGATTACGACTTCATCTATTCGACGGGAGACCGACTCGGCGAGTAGCAGGGCGACCGCTACGAGACCATCGACGCGTCCCACTCAGGGACCGCACAATGTAAGCATTACGTGAACTCCCCACCGCTTTTCGAAGACGAGACCGACGACCCACCAAACCCACCGAGATGAAACGTGGACGAACCGTGACATTTCTGTCCGAATTCCCTGATGTCCCCGGATCCGACCGAAAGCAATGCAATACAACTCTTTCATTCCATTCGCTTTTTTTTGGCATCCATCCTGCTTTCCACCAAGACGACACGAACGAAACACCCAGGCCCACGGAGGCGACAGCCATGAAGACGTACCTGATGGCTTCTGTGACGATCACCGTCCTGTTCCTCGGCCACGAGGGGCTCGCCCAACCGACCGGCCGCAGGCCGGCCCAACCATGCAACGGGCAGATCACGGTCCAGGTGGACGTGGGCTGTCCGAACGCCACGCTGCCACCGGCGCCGCCCGCCGCCCAGCCTCCGCCGACTCCGTCCGCCATCGCAGGGTCCCCCGAGGTTCCAACCGACATGGATGCGCCGGCGCCCACGGTGCGGGTGGCCAAGAAGCCAGCGCACAAACGCTATCACGTCCGTTTCGGCATGGCCCTGGACCTGTTTCCTTTCACCATCGACCTTCGCCTGTCGGATCACGTTTCTCTCAGCACATCCTTTCTGTTCGTCATGGCGGGCGACGATGAATCCCAAGAGGTGTACGCGGGCTTGATGGGCGGACTGGATTACTACTTCCACGGCCGCACTCTGACCGGACTCAGAATGGGCGGACGCCTCGGTCTGTGGGTCATGGGAGCTTCGGGACAGTGGCGAGACGCCTTCAAGCTCGTCATCGCCCGCGCGGTGATCGGCTATGATTGGATCTTCGGCAAGGTCTTCAGCCTGGGCCTGGAAGGCGGACTCCAATACATCCACGTGGCGGATCACGACGTGAGTCCGAACTGGCGCAACCTGGCCTTTCCCCACATCAAACTGACGCTCGGATTCATCTTCTGAAGCACGATGGTGAAGCCTGAAGCCCGAAGGAGGCGAGTCCGGTCACATGAAGCAGACGATCAACCAACAAGGAAGGCACCACGGCGCAAAAACACAAGGACAGCCGAACACAAGGACAGCCGAACACAAGGATCCACGTGGCGCCCTCCGCTTGATGAAACAAGGAGGATTCCGATCATGGCACGAAAAGACGAAAACCAATGGGCGGCTTCTGGAGGCTCGACAAGACACGGAGATCCCGATTTCTTTCGACGATTTGGATGGTTTGGGAGTTTGGCGGCCTGCAGCCTGGCCTTGGCCCTCACTGCATGCAGTCAGGCAACACCGGACCAGCAGTGGCACCCTGCAGAACAGCGATCGACCCTCCAACGAAACCTGAGCCCGGCGATCCCGGCACAGGATTTGGACCAACTCGTGGCGGACAACAGCCAATTCGCCATGGAACTGTTCCAGCAACTCAGGGCCAAAGAAAGCAACCTGTTCCTGTCACCTCTGAGTATCTCGGTGGCCCTGGCCATGACCTATGCAGGAGCCAGGGGCACCACGGCGGAAGAAATCGCCTCGACCCTCCACTTCGACCTGGGGCAGGACGGACTCCACCCGGCTTTCGACCAGCTCACCTTGGATCTGGCCGCTGCTGCAGACCAGGCCCGAGCCGTGGACTCCCACTTCGACTGGTCCATGACCAACAGCATCTGGAGCAAACCGGACTACCCGATCGAACAGGACTTTCTGGACACCCTGGCATTGGACTACGGAACCGGCGTCTACGAAGCAAACTTCGACGTACCCCAGCAGGCAGCCGACCAGATCAACCGCTGGATCGAACAGGAAACCCACGATCGCATCCAGGACATGCTCGATGCCGAGGCCCTGCCCAGGACCACGAGGTTGGTGCTCGTCAACGCCATCTACTTCAACGCCTCCTGGGCCCAGGCCTTCGACAAAACCAACACCCAGAATCGGCCCTTCTTCCTCTTCGATGGGTCACAGGTAGACGTAGCCACCATGAACCTGGTGGCCGACCTGCGCTACAACGAAGTCGACGGAATGAAGGTCGTCGAATTTCCCTACAAGGGGAACCAGTTCTCCATGGTCGTGGTCATGCCGGACCCGGCCAAATTCGACGCCCAGGTGAACGCCCTGGATGCGAGCAGCCTGGCCGGTCTCGTCGCCAGCCTCCGGACCAAGCGCCTGGACGTAACCCTGCCCAAAACGCACGTGGAATCGAAGTTCACGTTGAAGAAGGTCTTCGAAACCATGGGCATGGTGACGCCCTTCGGGGATAATCGAGAGGTTCCGCCCGACTTTTCCGGCATGACCACCAAAGAGGAACTCCAGATTCAAGAGGTCATCCATCAGACCTTCCTGGACGTGGACGAGGAACACACCGAAGCAGCCGGAACCACGGTCGTGGTCATGAAGGCAGACGCCGGCATGGGGCCGCCTCCACCGACGCCCATCGTGGTCCACTTCGATCACCCCTTCCTGTTCTTCATCAAGGATCAAAAAACGAACAGCATCCTGTTCTTCGGCCAGATCGTCCAACCGTAGAGCCACAGAACAGCACCATCGGCCCCCAACATCCAACTGCCACGGCATCTGCCGCTTGAGGCAAAACCTGGAGAGCGATGGTCGGCGAACCGCTCATAACGACAGGCCAAGGATATCAGGAGGCAGGCGCAGGTCTTTCCATTGCTATGACCGGGGACAAGCAACCCAGGTGAATGAAACGTCAGCGAAGCCGGCGAACGACGACCAAAGACAGAATCAGAACAAGCATCAGGCCCACAGGCGGTCGTCCACCCGAGGACCGGCAGCCGCATCCTCCACCCGTGGAGCCTGCCGCTGATGACGCATCCACCGAGGCGTCCCGAAAACTGCTGTCCGAACCGGCATCGCCGGACAAGAAACCATCGGACTGCGCGTCCATGCCGGGACGGGCGTCCTGATCGGACGCTGCGTCTGGACCGGCGTCTTCGCCTGGACCGGACACAGCGACAAAGAAGGGCTGATGGTCCCTGCCCCAGTCGTTTTCCACCGTGACGTCGAACTGAAAAGATCCAGCCTCATCCGCGGTCCAGATGACTCGGCCCGTATCGGCGGCGATGCGCGCCCCGGTGGGAAACTGGGCAAGCCCCCACCACAGGGGGAGATCGCCGGTCGCAGTGGGCTGATAGTCCAAGGTGGCTCCCCGTTCGAGGGTCGTGGGCGGCGACGAGGTGATCTGCGGCACAATGGGGCTGTCCGGCTCTGCCACCACAATGCCGTCCCCCGCCACAAAGCTGTCACTGAACTGGAAAAGGACGCCGCTCCTCCAATACACGAAGGGCCAACGAGGCTCGTACGGAATCAATCGACTCACCATGCCTCCAGTGGGCTGCCATTCCGCGACGCGGTGGTAGTCGGAGCCATCCCATTGCTGCACCTGCACCTGTCTGGGCGCATTGACCTGAACAGGAATCATGCAGGGCGCATCGAGACTCGGTGGAACGGTCAGAATGTTCGCACCGTAGGCTGTCGCCTGGCGACGATCGCCCAGGTCGCTCCAGTCCACGGAATAGAAAAAATGAACGCAATGGGGCGGCTCGAACTCGGCCAGCATGGCCCAGGCAAGGAGCACAGATCCAGAGGTGACCGATGCAGGTGGATAGTGACTCTCGTACAGGTCGCGAACCGCCGTATAGACGCCGGTCCGATAGGGCGTCAAAACGAGCCAGCGCCCCACCTGGGGCAGATACGACGACCCGTTGACCGAACCGCCACCCACGTGATCCGAAAAAGTCTGGTCGTCTCGATACACATGGTCCATGAACGTCGCTGTCAGGGCGGCTGTGTCCCCAGTCGAAAAGCCGGCCCCATGCTCGGCGGCCAAAACGGCGAACCCCACGTTGATGCCTGCATGTGAGATGTCCTCTCCGGGCGCACTGTAGGCCCCACCCCAATAATTCCACTCAAGGGCGCCATCCGCTGCGAGGTCCACCTGCTGCCGAAATCGAACCGCCAAGGCCGTCGCCTTGGTCAGATACTGGCTGTCACTGGTCAGGTCGTAGAGCAGGAACAGGAGTCTGCCCATGGCGTTCGACTGGTTCAACGGAAGGTCTCTGCCCGGATAGGCCAGGAAAGAGGCATCGGGACGAAAGACGTAATACCCAGCCGGATTCCACTGATCATCGTGGAACGCGACCACCTGCTGACAGGCAATCACGTACCGGCTCGCCTTGGCGCCGAAGGTCTCCCCGTCGGGCGCCCGTTCCGCTTCGAGGCCATCTCGCCGGACGAGGGCCGCAAACTGGGCAATGGGGTAGGCGATCATGCCCGAATGGACCACGTAGCAATAGGGCTCGTTGTTGGGCTGGTAATGCTGGTCCTGCCAGCAGGCGCCCGAGACGCCACGGTAGTCGATCACGGACCGGGCATCATCACGATTCGCAAGGACCTCATCTGCATGATACGCCAACCGCTCCAGGTATGTGACATCGCCCGTGGCGCGATACATGGAGGCGAGGGACATCATCACGTACGATTCGCCCCAGGCCAGGGTCGCTGTTTCGTTCGTGGCTGACCGGTACCAGTCACCGCCTGCCACGTTGTCGTAGGCATCCTCGAACGACCATCTCGGCCCCACCGCCAGGGCGGATGAAGAACCGAAGCACAGGCTGCCGACCAAGACGATGCAACTCCCCAACACGGTCAGACGGGACAGCATGTTTGTCGTCCATCGAGTCACCATGACGCGACCATCCACATGTTCGAAACGCATCTCGACGCCTCCCATTGCACCATGCACCCCGACCTATCGACTCCGTCCAAAACTCCGCAGATGCACGAAATACGCATGCTCGCCGATTCCGAGTTCCGCAGAAGACGCCGCGGGAAGAATGTCCAAGCCACCGCGGGTCCGACGTACCCTAAGGGGATTGCCCGAAAACGGATCCTGGAAAGAAAAGGCGAGCCCGGCGACCTGAGAAAAGAAGGCACGCCTGGGATGCCTGGCTGCAAAGGAGGCAATGGCCACGTGAAGTCTCATGGCCGCGACGTAGAACCCGATGCGAGACACGATCCGGAAATCCTGTCGCCCGAAGGGCGTGGCCCAGGAAACGAGTCGCGTCCATAGAGCCGCCGCCTCGGGACCGGCCACCTGGTTCGAGGCGGCGCCTTTGCCGCTGCCCACTGGTTTCTGGTCCTTTCCGTGCCGTGGCGCCTCCTTCTCGACAATCCGCAAACGAGCCGGACAGGATACAACCCCGGCCAAAAAAGCACGGTGCAGATCTCCGACCTTTTCGCCCACCCGGTCGTTCAAGGTCTCCAGTCGACCGAGACAGGACTTCCACAACGTGACGGAGCGACAGTCCCGGAGCGCCTGTCCCGAAATCGTTGCAGCGAGCACGAGGGCAAGATCCCGCAGATCCCGGTAGGCCCGCTGGTCCGCACCACTAGACGAAAGGGGACGATGCAGACGAAACAACTCCAACGCTCCGGACGGCTCACTGCCAACAGAACCGGACGCCTGCTTCCCAGCTTCATTCCTGCTCGCCTTCGCGACCCCCTCCTTCTTGTCGGGGGCCTTCGATGCCGATCCGCCGCCGCAACCGCCCACGAGACCAGCGTGGCAGACCCGCGCCAAAAACTCCCCTTCGATGGACAGCCACGGAGGCGGCAATCCCCGGCCCATGCGCCGAAGTCGCCGCGCGAGCCCCGCCAAGACGCTTTTGGACAAATGCGCATGATCGATGAGCGTACGGAACGCCTGGACCAACGCTACGACCTCGGTCGCGATGGACCTGGACACCGACCAGGAAACAGGGCCGTGCCTCAGCTTCTCGAGGACGTCGATAGCATCGATGATCGCCATGGCTCTCGACGCAGGCGAAACATCGGGCCCGATCCCCCGACCTCCAACCACGGCTCGCGCATGGGCAACAGCCTGACGAAGCACCAGCCGGTCATTCCAATTGGGCCGCCCCGGCACCAGGGGGGAGCATTGCTGCTTCTTCGCAGCAGCCTGGTGGCGTCTCGGTGACAAGGAAGGAGTCGCCTTGATCCAGGACGCGCAGGTTCCGGATCGATGGCGGGCCAGAACCGCATCGACCGCCTTGGTGACTCTGGCCAGCCTGCCTTGATCCACGAGGTGCTCGGGGACTGGTTCGTGCTTTGAGGTCTTCTTTTTGCTGCATCCCGAGTTCGTGAAATACATCAGAGTCATCGAAGGAATGAGCACCGACAGCGGTGCCGCCATGGCCATCCTCGTCCACGCCCATCCTGTCCTCGTATGCCGATCAATCCCTTCCACCATAACCCCTCCCTATTTCTGGGTCCTGCGTCACTCGTCACGCCTCCGACAAAGATACGCGTTTTGCACGACCAGGTCCACAAGGAGCATGAAGTTCATGGCAGCAACAAGCCCCTGTGGACCAGGCGGCATCGTCCGTGATATCCATCGGGATACGAAGGAGGAGCCTCCACCATGAACAACGACCTGTCCCTGCTCGGAGAATTCGGAATCATCGATCTCTTTCGCTCCCATGCTCGTCGCGCCAATCCTTGGGTGACCGTCGGCATCGGAGACGACTGCGCGGTCATGGACATGGATGGCCAGCGCTCCCTGCTCGTCACCACGGACATGCTCCTCGAGGACGTGCACTTTCGAAGGTCCTGGGCCAGGCCTCGACAACTCGGCTGGAAGTCCGCTGCCGTGAATATCAGTGACATCGCCGCCATGGGGGGGACGCCGTCTGGGGCGTTCTTGGGAATTGGCATTCCGACGGACATGAAAATGGACGACCTGACCGGCTTTCGCCGCGGGCTCGACGATTGCCTGCGTCGATACGGCGTCGATCTCCTGGGAGGTGACACCGTGGCTTCGACGAACGGGCTCGCCGTTTCGATCACCCTCATCGGAACCGCGCCCTCGCAGGATGTCGTGCGACGAAGCGGAGCCATGCCCGGCCAGCGCGTCTTCGTGGCCGGAACGTTGGGGGCCAGCGCCGCGGGTCTGTTCCTCCTGGAAGGCAACGAATGCCCAGGCGGGCTGGACGCCGACAGCCGACAGGAACTCATTCGCGCCCATCTCGAACCGCGGCCCCTGGTCGA
Source organism: Deltaproteobacteria bacterium (assembly GCA_021162935.1). GTDB lineage: Bacteria > Myxococcota_A > Polyangia > HGW-17 > SLPX01 > JAGGXR01. Next base: position 67,756 of record JAGGXR010000034.1, on the reverse strand, counting down.
CCTGGGGCGAACCCTTGCCGAGCGACATCTGGCCACGGCCATGATCGACCTGTCGGACGGACTCCTGTCCGACCTGGGCCACCTCTGTGACGAGAGCCGCGTGGGCGCCGTCATCAAAGCCACGGCCCTGCCCATCTGCGAACCGACCCGCATCCTGGCGGATTCGCTTGGGCTCGACCCACTCGAATGGGCCATCTCGGGAGGCGAGGACTACGGCCTCGTGTTTTGCACGGCACCAGAAGATGAGGCTCCTGTCACCGCTGTTGGACGTGATCTGGATATCCCCATTTCGGCCATCGGCTGGACCACGGGCGAGGAATCCGTGATCCGACTCTCCGTGAACCACTCGATGTCTGCCGTCAGCCGGAAAGGCTGGGACCATTTCGCAAAAACGGGTCGAGGTGAACCCGACGAACCAGTTCCATGAGCCTGTGACGAAATTTCTTGTATACCACTCAAGAATTCCTCTTGACAGTCCAGACAAACAATACTAGGAACAGATAGCACTAGAAATACTTCGTGACAAAAAGTCTGAACAGAACAGCGATATCCGAGGAGGAAATCATGCCGAGTCTCGTCACCAAACCAGCGCCCGATTTTACTGCAACCGCCGTCATGTCGGACGATTCGTTCCAGCCCATCACCCTTGCCGACTATCGGGGGAAGCACGTGCTGCTCTTTTTCTATCCCCTTGATTTCACCTTTGTCTGCCCAACTGAAATTATTGCCTTCGATGCCAAGCTGGACGAGTTCCAAAAGCGGGGCGTCGAGGTCATCGGCGTATCCATCGATTCGGAGTTCAGCCACCTGGCCTGGAAAAGGACGTCACGGGAAGACGGTGGCATCGGGCCGATTCGCTATCCCCTTGTCTCGGACCTGTCCAAAAGCATCGCCAGGGACTACGGAATCCTCTTCAACGAATCCGTTGCGCTCCGCGGCCTATTTCTCATAGACAAAGAAGGCATCATTCGCCATGCTGTCATAAACGACTTATCGTTGGGACGCAGCATCGACGAGACGCTCAGAATGGTGGATGCGCTGCAACATTATGAAAAACACGGTGAAGTCTGCCCCGCAAACTGGGAAAAGGGACAGGATGCCATGGAGCCCACCCACGACGGCGTGGCGCTCTATCTGAAAAAACATGCGGGATGAGCGAAAACGCTCAGGCCCAAAACAACTCAGGAGAAACATCATGGAAGTCAAGACGATGCAGATCTACAAGTGTGACATCTGCGGCAACATCATCGAAGTGGTCCATGCAGGAAAACCGGCCCTGGTCTGCTGTGGTCAGCCCATGACGCTCATCGAAGAGAACCGTACGGATGCCGCCCAAGAAAAGCACGTCCCCGTGGTGGAACGCACAGGGAGCAAAGTCAAGGTGACCGTGGGCAGCGTGGCCCACCCCATGCAGGACAACCACTACATCGAGTGGATCCAGCTCGTTGCCGGCGGCACATCCTATCGACGTTTCCTCAAACCGGCAGACGCGCCCGAGGCCGTCTTCGACGTCGTAGACGACCCCATCACGGTCCGTGCCTACTGCAATCTCCATGGATTGTGGAAGGCTTAATCCAACCGTCTCCCTCTTGATTCCAACGACCCCTGCTCGAAATCTCTCACCTGTAGATGGAAAACATCCATTCTGCGTCGTTCGTTCACAAGACGAAACACTCGGTCACAAAAAAGTTGTGTGAACATCCCCCTGCGGAGATAATCAAAGAATTCTGGCGGCTCCAGACCATGCGAGGTACTGCTGTATGAAGACGAGCGGGCATACGGGCAAGAGGAACAGATGGGCCCTCATCGTGGGGTTCGTCGTTGTGACCTCGTTGGCCGGGACCGATCTGGTGCTTCGCAGCACATCTGCGCATCCTGATCATCTCAAGGTGGCGGAAGACGCCCTGGGAAACTGGTTGGCAGGACGGCCCGGGGCCAGCACGATGCTCGAACGACGTCTCCATCGCGCCCTCAACACGTGGGACCGGCGTCCTAAAGTTTTGGCGGCCCTGACGGAACGACTCCGACAGATGGATCCCGCCTGCAATCCGAACAGACTCCAACAGGTGGATCAGGCGGTCTGTCTCATCCGCCGTGGATGTCTGGAACGGGCCACACGCATCTATCATCATGTCCTGACCGGTTCGGACCGGACGTACGTGACATCCCTGCTGAAGAGGCTATCGCACCGCGTCTCATGCCGCCTCGGGGAGCCTTCGTCATGAAGGTTCGCTTCTGGGGCGTACGCGGCTCCTACCCCGTTCCGGGGCCATCGACGAACCGTTATGGAGGCAACACGTCCTGCGTGGAAGTCCAACCTTCCACCGGGGAAATCATCATTTTCGACGCTGGCACCGGTATCCGAAAACTCGGCCAACGACTCGCGGCCGGCCGCTGTGCTCAGCCTTCCTGCACCGTCTCCATCCTCTTCAGTCACATGCACTGGGACCACGTGCAGGGACTTCCGTTTTTTAGTCCGCTGCATCAGCCACAGAACCGGATCCGAATCTACTCCAGCGCCCACGGTGATGCCCATTTGCGCCGTATTTTTGAGCAGACGGCTGCACAACCCTACTTTCCCATCGGCTTTTCTGACTTCAAGAGCACGGTCGAATTCGTCAACCTGAAAGAAAACGCCGAGTTCGACATTGGGGCGGTCCATGTCCGGACATCGCCCCTGAATCATCCCTTTGCCGCAACGGCCTATCGTTGCGACGGGCCGCTTGGCTCGGTGATGTATGCCAGCGACACGGCCCCATTCTGCGACATGCTCCTAGGCGATGAGTTCATCCCGGCTCCACCCGGTCCAGAGGATCTGACCGACCAGGACCGCCAACGACTCGCAACCATGCAAAAGAGTCTCGTCGCGCTCGCGACCGGCGTCGATCTGCTCGTCTACGACACCCACTTCACCATGGACGAATATCGAGCAAATCCGCACTTTGGTCATTCCGCACCGGAACACGCAACAGAAATCGCCCTGAAAGCAGGGGCGAAGGGACTCTGTCTCTTCCACCATGCACCGAACCACGACGACGACGACATGGATCGGATCGTCGACCAGGCCAGGAAACTGGGCCAAGGCCGACTCCGCATCACGGCGGCCCGTGAAGGGGAACTCGTGGACACGAAGACTGGACGGGCCACAGACGACAAGGAGGAGCGATGAAGGTCACGTTCTGGGGAGTACGCGGATGCATACCCGCGCCAGGACCCGACACGAACCGCTTCGGGGGAAACACGCCCTGCGTCACAATCACGGGCGATTCGGGAACACTCGTCGTCCTGGACGCGGGGACCGGCATCACCGTCCTTGGCCGGGAACTCATGTCGGGCCCCTTCGGTAAAGGTCAGGGTCGTGCAACCATCTTGCTCTCCCACTCCCATTGGGACCACATCCAGGGCTTTCCGTTCTTCGCGCCCGTCTACGTGCCAGGCAACTCCTTGACCATTTACGGCCTCGGAGCAGCCTCTTCCAGGCTCGAAGACATCCTGGAAGGTCAGATGAATCCCCATTTCTCGCCCATCCAGAGCCTCCGAAACCTGGGAGCCACCATCGAGGTCCACGAGGTCAGCGATGGGACCAGGTTCGCCGTCGATGACCTACAGGTTTCCACCATCGAACTCCCCCATGGAGAGACGAGCATCATCGCCTTCCGCATCGAGGAGCACGATACGTCCGTGGTCTATGCCCCAGACGTGGGGTACCCGAACGGCCAGGTGCTCGACCGGGCCGTGGCCTTCTTCGACAAGGCCGACCTGCTGATCCATGACACCACGTACTCGAGTGAGGACTACGAGGGACGAGCAGGACGTGGATTCTCGTCATTCGACCAGGCCGCCACCGCGGCCGTCCGGGCACAGGTTCGGAGTCTGTCCTCCTTCCATTACGACCAGGACTACGACGACGCCACGGTGGCCGATCTTCTCATTCGACTCCGCAGACGATTGGACGAACTCGGAGGCCAATCCATCACCCTCGTCGAGGCGAGAGAAGGACTGACCGTGGAACCATAGCCCCGCCAGCCACGGCATGGCTGTGCGACCACTTCCCCGCCGATGCAATGATGTTTCCCGTCTGATTCAGTCAGGACGTCAGTCCAGCAGGACGATGTATTCCTTGTCGATCAAGGCAATGAGATGCTCGTACGTTTCTAGATCCGCCAGGGGAGACTTGTCCAGGACCGTCTGGATCTGACCGTAGTTGTGCACGAGTTGGAGAATATCGAGCCGCTCCGGCTCGAGGTCCTTGAGCGGAGGCACCAGCGGCGAACTGAGGCCGTAGATCACGTTGGGATCCGGCTTCTCATCCTCAAGACGAGACAACTCGTCCATCTGCCGCATACCCTCCATGAGAAGGGCCTCGGTGCTCTCGTTGATCTCTTCGAGGAACTCCTTGTCGTCGGGAGCCTGAAGTTCGAAAGCACCCGATTTCCAGATGAGTAATCGATAGAACGCCTTGAGTGGACTCAGATCGAAACTGTCGTCGATCGATGCGTAGTAAACACGCCCCTGACGCAGGTACACCTTGCCGAAGCCATCCACGCTGCGGACGGCCAGGACTCCGGACTTGCGACTCCCAGACAGAAGTTGCAAAAGATCCGGAAGGGGAATCTCGTCGATGGTCCCCGACATTGGGCGCCCCGAAGTCGTGGACTTCCGGGCCGAAGCACCGGCCATGCGGCTGCGAGCCTCCCCATCTGAGATCATCTGGCTCTCTCGCTCCACGGACACGAGCTTGATGATCGAAGTCCCAATCAGAATGCGGTCTCCGACCTTGACATGAATCCGTTTGACCCGCTCGCCGTTGACAAAGGTGCCGTTCGTGGAATTCAAGTCTTCGATGGCGACCTCGCCACCCATCGTCGAAATTTTTGCGTGGCGCCGAGACACCATGTCCTCCACGAGGACCATGTCCACATCGCTGCTCCTGCCAATGATGATCTCTCGGTTCATCCGGAGAGGAAACTCACCACCCTGATACTTGCCTGAGATGAAGCGCAGTGCGAATTGAGACATTGACCACTTTCCAGGTTTCGGGGCACGTCCCCAACCGAACGATCACATGGTTGTAGCCGGAAATGTTAGGCGACTTTTTCTGCCAGGTCAAGCAAACACGATCTATTTGCTATTTTTTTACTTTTTGGATGAACTTTTTCAATGTGCCCAGTCGTCCATCGTCCAAATTCATGTACCGAATACCCATATCTTTGGGCTCGTGCCGATTCGCCCAGACGACCTCGCCCTTGATAGCAATCGTGGAATCCAAATCAGGAAAATTGATCACCAGATCCACGATGGTACCCACATCCTCAACGCTCGAGGATTGGATACAAATCCCGCCAAGGCTGATATTTTGCACCTTGTGGTACAACCCAACGTCCGTGCCCGTGTAGTCTACGTACGCATCGACCTCATAACGAACGTGTTTCCTGGCTTCCTGTTTCTTGGACATGAACGGCGACTCCTGTCTCGGCAACTCGGTCCGTACCGAACGACTGGTACGTTCATCTTGCAGCCACGGCTCTGGATAATACCAGGCTCGACAGGAGACGCAACAATGAGACGGCCCCAGAAAAAAGAATTCTGAAACGGCCCGATGTCCCCAAGTCTGTCCCATTTCATCCGCAGGACCAACCCACGGGGCACTCATCCATCAGGCAGGCGTCCCCGACCTATCGCCTCGCTTGTCGCGCCACTTCCTTGATCGCAAAACGACAACGAACAGGAGCCAAAGCAAGGAGGGGAAACCAGAAGAACCAGACGAGCGACAGGAACAACCGCCCCGTCCCCCGCCACCTTCGAGCCCTCCGTCCGGCACACCGGCGTCCTGCTGTTCGCCGCCGCTCACATCCAGCGCCATGTCATAGTAGGTCGCCGTGGAAACACGATGGTCGTTGGCCACGAGCAAATACCAGGCATCCGAATCGTCTGGCAGATCGATGTCCAGGGATACATCGGATGGAGCGTCTCTGACAACCACGTGATCGCGGTATGCGAAGGGCTGCTTCTGAGCGAATCGGTTCATGTTGTCGAAGTCCAACAGATAAAGGTCGAGCCGCCCCCCCTGTTCCATCTCCGACGCGATGCCCATGGAGGGCAGATAGCGAACCTGCTGCGTGGCGGACAGATGGACGACGAGATGACCCGACGCAGAACCATCTGCCACCTGCTGGGCGGTTGCATCGAACACCGGTACGCCGGTACCATCGAGGGTGACCGGCACGTCGATCCGCGCCCCAGTCTCGTCCGTCGTGGGCATGTCCAGCGTTGGATCCCAACCGGGATGATCCGGGCAAACCTGGCCGCTTGGGCCCGATGCCCCGGGCTCAGCGCAGGCGACCCACTGGACGTGGTCCCGGTCCGGCCAGACTCCGGCTGGACTGTCCACCCGTATGAAGTAGTTCTGATGATCTCCAACGGGGAATTCAGCGTGGCCGCTCGCATCGGTCACCTCGACCGTGGCGACCATCAGAGAATCCGGGTTGTAGTAGGTCTCGGTCGCCACCAAAACCGAGGCCCCGTCGACGGGCAATCCAGACGCGTCCGTGACGTCCAACGAAACAGTCACGGTCTTCGAGTACCGATCCATGTCGTCGATGGCCAGGCCGTCTCCACGCCAGGTAAACACCATGGACAGATCCTTGCCTCCGCCGTAATCCTTGTCCTGGGCGTTCCCAGGCCGGTCAATCCGAGTCGCTCCGTCGCTCCAGTCCACCTGATACGAATGCCACGCATCCGAAAGCAGAAACTCGTTCCACTCATGATCCTCGGGCAAACCCGACACCTTGGCAACGGGTACCAGGGCCGTCCTGGACATGGCGGTCAGCAAAATGGCAATGCCTCCGCAATTCTCGTAATGGCCATATGCGATCCTGGCCGCATTGACCGAACGAGGCACGCACTTCCAACAATCCCCGTCCGGGCCCGCCCAATCGCCAGGCAACTCTGAAACGTTATCGTCCAGATTCTGGGACACCAGGTACCCGAGACGATCGAGGGCAAACGAATTCGGATCGAAGAACCGATCGCCACTCAGGTCCGGTTCCACCTGCCCATCCCAGAGATCCGAACAGCCCTGCATCACGTCCATCAGCTTGGGATAGCCAAATGGTCGCACCTGATCCGTCTCTTCATCCAAAGCATGGCCATGCAGCCCGCCGGGCATCTCAAGATCCGACCAGTCGTCTGCAGGAAGATGATTTGGCGCCACCGCCCCATCGAACTGAAACACCATGTCGTCATCCACGGCCGAACGACCCACCCAACCTTCGATGATGTCCTTGTGCGCGGATAGACGCTCGTAGAGCTGCCTGGGCTGATCCGATGGCACCACCACCTTTTCGTACCCACCATCTTCGATGTCCTGCCAGCCGGTCATCTGGGAAAAAGCGGTCGAATCGATCACGTCGAAGTCATATCCCAACGCGGTCAGGGCCGTCTCCACCGTTGGATGACCAAAAGGATCCCGGTCCTTGATGACCAGAAATCGGTTCCCTGAAAAATCTGCGCGAATCTTCACGTTCCCGTCACCAAGGGAAAGCAGATTTTCGAAGAGGGTCTGTCTGCCCGATTCGTAGGCCTGCTCCATGGGCATGGTCGTGGCCAGGATCGTGCCGTTGTATCCCTGATTCGTCCCCTCGGGGTGAAAAGCATACCGCAGGAGCACCGCCTTGCCGTCCGACGTCCGGACGATCTCGCGAATCGGATCGATGATCCGAGAGGTCACATACCCCGCTGCCGATGGCCCCCAACCGTTCAGATCACCGTCGTCCACCTGGTTGGGCGACCTCAGGACGAAGGGCCGACTGAAGTCATCGGCCATGCCTCGATCCGCCAACAGGTACTCCCGCCAAAATCGTCCTCCATCGGCTTTCGCCGCTGCTCGGTCATCGGGCGGGTGTATGTACAAGACGGGTTCCGCGCTGATCTTGGGATGCACGACCCACCAATAGTACTGTTCGGGCGTCAGTGTCACCGTGGTCTCCTGCCCGTCCTGCAGGATCCGATACCGAGCCGTGGTGTCGTAGTCGTCGTCCGTGGCCGGGTCGCCCTCGTCGATGAGGGTCACGTAATCGAGTTGGGCGTCCGCCTGATAGATGAGCCTTGCATTGTCGAGCAGAAGCTCTGGGTCAAACCGGGTTCCCGTCCCATCGTCCACGTACGTGAGATCCGCGACGGACAGATGCGCCATCACGAAGGCGACTTCGTCCACGAACCGAGGGTCCTCGCCATGAGCCTCGACGAGGACGGCGGCAAGCGCATCCTGGACGTCGTCGTCGAGCTGCCCCAGCTTGTCCAACAGGGCCGGGCGCACCCAGGCCGGCGCCAACGCAGCGGCGGTATCCGCGGCGTCCGTGACATGCCAGGTGGGGGCCCGTGGGTGCTCGGCGATCCGATCGACCTTGGATGGGCCCACCAAAATTTCGAACACCGCCGCCTCACCCGGTCCCAGGCGCCCCTGATCCTCAAAATGCCCCTGCGCATGAGCGATTCCCACTGCAAGGAATAGGCACGACGAAAGGGCCGCGATCCACCCCAGCCCGGCCACAGACACCAACCTACGATCCATTCGACCCACCTCCATCCCGCCCTGACGGCATCGGCAAATTCTACCCCGATTGAAAGTGAAAATCAAAAGCGATGCACAAAGGACAGCCCCACGTGAGCCGTGTGGAAAAAGACGGCCACCGAGGCGGACGTGCCATCGCTGTTCTCATAAATGAGCCGCCGGTTCGAAAACACGGCTCGGATCCCTCCCACGATCGAAAGTTCCACAGCTTTCGAAAACACCCACCCCACGCGAAGAGACCCACCAACCGTGGGAACCCAGGCACCAACCTCATCGTAACCACAGGCAAGCACCTCGCCCGTGGCATGTCTCTTGACCTGGCGATACTGGCCGTACCCGCCACCGACGAGCGCCGTCACGCCAACCACGACTCTGGGCCAATGCAGACTCACCGCCAACGCCGCCTCGGCCGTCCAGAGATTCAAGCCCTTGTAGTCCTTGCAGGTCACCCGCTCGGACTCTGCGACATCCGGGTTGAGCACCGCCTCGTCCTTGGCGCGGATCGTCAGCATGCTCGCCGCGAGGCCCACGTCCAACATGAGCCTTCCGTTCTGGAACAGGCGCCGACCACCGATCAACGTCACCAGAAATCCTGCTTTGGCCGGCGCCTTGGAGGCCTTCAACGGAAAAACAGCGCCCACCGTCAGATTCATGAGCCAGGGACCACCACGTCCCTTGCCCGGCTTGGGCGGATGTCGGGCGGCTTCCTCGTCTTCGATATCCTGACCGAGTCGGCGTGCATCGGGATGCCGAGCAGCCGGGCGGGCCGCACGGGGAGACGCTGGGCCTGGCTCTCCATCGACGACCTCTTTGGAACCAGTGCCCCGAGCGGCCGCCCGCTGGGTGTGCCCGGTACCGCCAGAACCTGCTTGCCCGCCGGACTGAGCCTTGGGCATCACGCCCCGAATCCCCAACACGAACGAATGGCGATCCCCCCTCTCGACGGGTCTCCTTGCAAGAGCTGGTTCACTCACGGCCGTTGCGACCACGAGGAATGGAACGATTCCGAAGATGCTCACAATTTGCCAACCTGGCGACGCTTCACCCAACCCTCCAACCCATTTCTCAGAGCAATCTTATACCATTCCACGTCGGATTCCAACAGACGCACTTTGAGCCCGGCGTGCACACGAAAGGCAGCGGCCGCATTTTCCCGCGGGCCCTCCCGCACCACGGTCACATCATCGAGAACCACGCCTTGGGGTAGCTTTCGATCGTAGTACCCCCGGCCCCCGAGAAGGAGACCCGAGAGCAGACTCGCCACGAAAAACAGCCCTGCGCCGCTGATGACTCCCACACGCCAGGCACCACGCTTGAGGTAGAAGAGCAATAGGACGAGCACGAAAGTCGCGTACCACAAGACAAGGAAAAGAACCGACTCGACGCCAGGGGTCAGGCCTGTCACGGCCCGCACCCAAAACGGCTCGCGCGCCGCCCCCACCACCACGTCCACCATTCCCTTGGCTTTGGTCACCTTCCTGGCCACCTTGAGATTGTGCCGCGCATCCTCCATGCCGGGATCCACCTTGAGCGCCCGTTCGTAGTTGTAGATCGCCGGCCCCATTTTGCTGAGTTTGTAGTAGGCGTTTCCAAGGTTGTAGTAGAGATGCTCGTTGACCACGTGGAAACCCGATAGGCAGCTTTCGTACAGTCGCACAGCCTCGGCGAAGTCGCCTTTTTCATAGGATGCATTGGCCTGGTCGAACGCCTCCTGCGCCGTGGTGGCCGAGGCGGCCACAGGCCACAACCACACGATCGCAAACCCGATCAGGGCCTTTGCCAATCCAATCCGTTTCATGACACACGCTCCGCAAGCTTGACGCGATCGATGAGCCCGGTCAATTTGCGCACCCGGTCGAAGGCCCGCTCCATCTCCTGTCGGCTTGCCGCTGCTGGAGAAAAACGGGCAAAATCACAGTCGCCTAGCTCCCGCAACACGCGTTCGATGAGATCGTCGTCGAGTCCGGCCTGCGTCATGGTCTTTCTCAACTCATCACTCGTCATGCCCGACACGGGCCTCGACAGCTTTTCACTGAGGACTTCTTCGATCACCCGAGCCACCTCGCCGAAAAATCCGGCAGCGTCGTCCTCTTGAAGTTTCTGCCTCGCCGCCCGCAGTCGTCTTCGAGCCCTGCCCAGCACCTTGCGTCGTCTGCCTGCATCGGTTTCACGAGACAACCGAATCCGCACCAAAACAAAGAGCCCAAGGCCCAGCAGGACTAGCGGCGGCAGGGCGACCAGGATTTCGAAAACCGTGGTTTCGTAAAATCGCGGACCGATCCTGGTCACCAGAGCCACCCGGCCATGGATGGGCCGAATCCCGATGGAAAGCACATTGGCCGGGCCACCAGTCGCCCCGGCGCTCCCCGACGTCTGGAGACTTCCGGTGACCGTCACGGCCAATTCCCGCGTCTGCACCACGTGATACGCGTGGTCCTTTGGATCGAAGTATGCAAACTTGAATGCTGAAATCTCGTGTGAGCCGGCCTTGATGCCAATCAGAATGTACTCGTAGGTCCTGGTCCCACCAATGGAATCCTGACGGCGCACGTCGCTCTTGGGAGGCGATGCCCGCACCTTGAGTCCCTCGACATGGGTCAAGGGATCCAGGGCCACCAGATCCGGATGGCCCGTGCCTGCAACCTTCACCGTCAGGGTCGCCGCCTCGCCGGCATCGATGTTCGTCCTGTCCAGCGAGGCCGTGATCCGATACTGCCCCACGTTCCGACCTGGTTCCTTGGGGAAAAACGTCGGCTTGCCCTTCTTGGGCAGGGGCAGGACCGTGACCACGACCTGAGGAGAGCGCCTGCGCATCCTGCCAGGAAAGCGAGCCGTCTCCACGTCGACATCCAACGGGGAAACCTTGAGGGTCCCGGGCTTCGTGGCAAAAAAGGCCTTCCGATACAAAGGCGTAACATAGACCACGCGGCCATTGATATTCTGCCGCCGAGACATGGTCCGGGGGCCGATCTGGAACAGGTCCTCAACCAGTGCATCGGATGCAGACGGCATGGAGACGGGACGCAACACAGTCAAAGGATAGGTGTGATAGATGGACCAGGTCACGGTCACCTGTTGCCCCACGTAGCACGTCTTTCTGTCCGCAGACGCGGTGAGGGCCACACCGTCCTGACTCAAAGAAGGGGCCGCGGGCAACCCGGACGCCCCTGGTGATACCGCAGGCGCGCCTTGAGAGGTCACGACCACCGTGATGGGACGGGAACTGATGATCCGACCGCCCACTCGAACCCGGGCCGACCCAATCGCCAGTCTTCCGGCGCGTCGCGCACGAATCTGGTACTGGTAGGTTTCAGTGGAGACGCGCTGCGGTGATCCGCCCCCAAAAGACAGGTTGATCGACTGGGAACTACTCGTCCTCAAAAGGTCGAAGTCCGGCATGGAGGGACGAACGTAGTTGTCGTACGCAGACCCGAACCGCACCGCCCCCCGTACCGGCTGCGTTGCGTGAATCTGGACGGTCAACTGCACCGTGTCCCCCAAGGCAAACCGACGTCTGGAAACACGCGACTCCACACGGACTCGACCGGACGCCCTCTTCAATCGTGCCGCCGGTTGTGCTCGCGCAACGACCCCGTGGCCTCCTGCCACCAGGAAAAGCGCCAAAGACACAAAGAAATGCCGCCCCGCGACTCGAACGAGCGGGTGACTGTTCGTCATGGTCATCCTACCAATCCTCGACAGGGCGTCCTCCCACCGGAACCGCCTTGGCCCGGTGTCTTCTCTTCTCTCGCTGCTCTCGTTCCAGGCGGTCGAGCGCCTTTTTGGCCTCCTTCCGCCTCATGTCCTGCGTACTGGGCTTTTTTTGCTGCTTCTGCTTGGGTTGCTGCTTCTTTTGATTCTTCGGTTGTTTGCCCTGATTATTCTTCTGATTTTTCTTTTTCTTCTTCTGGCACTTTGCCGCATAGAGCGATCCAATGCGTTTCGCCTCGGACAGGACATGGTCTGCCTGGTCGATTCCTTTGAGCGCCAATTCGAGATTCCACTTGGCCGAAAAGAATGCAGGGTGCCGAATGAGCACCTCACGATACTCTCCCCGAGCCTTTCCATACTGCTCTTTTGCCTGCCCGAAACTCGTTCCCGCCGCCTTGTATGCCTTGGCTGCCTGTCCAAGAGCCGCACATTGTTCCTTGGTCGGTTGAGGCGCCGTCACGACGTTGCCGGCCTTCTTCAGAGCGGCCAAAGCCGCCGAAAGCTGCTTACTGCCTTGAGTTGCGGACTTTTTTGCCATACGGTAGTAGACGTTCCCCAGGTTGTACCGAGCCTTGATCCGCAAAGACCGATTGCCCCTCATCGAGGCATCGAGATACTTCTTGGCCGCATCTTCGAGTTTTCCCGCCGCCGAGAGGGCCACAGCCAAATCATAGGTGACGGCAGGCCGCTCACCAAGTTTGCGCTGCGCCTTCTTGAAAGCCAAAAGCGCCTTGTCCGACTTGCCCTTTCGCAGCAGGGACATTCCTTTCTGCACGGACTCGTTCTTCCGCTGGAACCAACTCCAGCCCCCCCATGCCATCGTGCCGACCATCACGGCCAGCATAGGAGTCGCTGCGATCTTCGTCGTGGCTCGTCTCGTCATCATCGTCTCATCGTCCATCCCGGGGCAGTTTATCACAGGGAAGGCTCTTGTCGAACCCGCCTTGCAAATGTCTGCCGCCGCTCGCCCAAAACCAATTCCAGGAGCAACAGGAACAGTGCCGGCCACAGAAACCAGTGAAACTCCTCGATGCGATGATGCCGAATTCGGGCCTTGGTGGCGGCCCGCTTCAGGTCCTTCATGGCCTTGGCGATCTTGGCCATGCCGAAGCTGGCGGCAGTCGCATGGAAGTAGGCACCACCGGTCATGTCGGTCATTGTGAGCAGCGTCTTTTCGTCCAGACGGCTCACCACTGGCTTGTGGTCCTTGTTCTTGGCCGTTCCCGTCTCGGCCCCATCATCTCCTACGATGGGAACCAGTTCTCCGCTGGGAGACCCAATGCCCAACGCGTAGATCTTGATCCCCAACTTCGCCGCCATCTTCGCCGCGGCAATCGGATTCGAGGCGTTGTCTTCGCCATCGGTGAGCAGGATGATGACCTGGTCCCGTTCCCGCCCGGGTCGTCTGACCCGTTGCAGAATGCGAACCGCCGCGCTCACCGCTTTACCGATGGCGGTCCCGCCCACCGGCATGTCGTTGGGAGTCAGATCCTGATAGAACATCTTGGCCGCGTTGTAGTCCGTGGTCAGAGGAAACTGCTTGACCGTTCCGGCAAACGCCACGATCCCGACCCGGTCTCCATCCAGACCGTCGATGAAATGGTTCAGTTCGTCTTTGGCCTTGTCGAGGCGGCTTCTCGGAATGTCACGAGCGTACATGCTCTTGGAAAAATCCACCACGAACACCATATCGAGGCCCTGCTTCTTGGCCCACTCGGCTTTCCCCTCGCTCTGGGGCCGCATGTAGGCCACCACGGCCAGGCCATAGGCAGCCACCACCAGGACCGACCGAGCCGTCCTCCTGGGTAGGGACACCGACTCGGCCATGCGTCGCAGTTGTGGCACGTGGCCGATGGCTTCCAGCACGCGGCGACGCCAATGGGCCGCCAGGGCCAAGCCCAGGATCAACAAAGGAACGGCCGCCACGAGCCAAAATCCTAGGTGCGTGGGAGGCCAGAGACTGTCGATGTGACCCCAGTACATTACGCTCCCTTCCTCATGGAAACCGCCTGAGCACGGTCAGAGACAACCCCAATTCCAACAACAGGAGCAACAACCCGAACCCAACGAACCACTGCTGGATCGGTTCATACTTGGCGATGTACCGAGCGGGAAGCTTGTCCTTCTCCAGCCGATTCAGGATACGATGAAACCGATTCCTAAGCGATCGCGTGTCACCCGCCAGATAGGGCACACCGCCCGTGGTGGTCGCGATCTCTGCGAGCAGCTTGGGGTTGACCGGGTTCCGCATGCCGAACAAAGACTGCTGCCCCTTGAGACCCATCAGAATCGTGTAGATCCGCACAGCAAGCGTCCTCGCGTACTGCTCGGCCTTTCGCGGCATCAAGATTCCGGCGTTGTTGTCCCCATCGGTCAGCAAAATGATCACCTTCGACTTGGTCTTGGATCGCCGCAGCCGGTTCAGCGCCGTTCCAATGGCGTCTCCAATGGCCGTGCCCCTCGGGTTGATCACGCCGAGCTGCACGTTCGCCAGCATGGTCCTCAGCGCGGTGTGATCGAGCGTCAAGGGACACCACCAGTAGGCCTCCTTGGCAAACAAAACGAGGCCAATCCGATCGTGCTTCCGTCGGCCCACGAAGTCGTCGATCACACGCTTGGCAGCATCGAGTCGATTCGGCAGAAGATCCCTGGCGCTCATGCTGCCCGAGACATCCAAAACCACCATGATGTCGATTCCACGACTGGTATCCTCCAGCACGCGGTTCGTCTTGAGTTGGGGGCCAAGCAGGGCAAAGGACCAAAGGCCGATCACCGTCAAACGCAACACGTTGGGCAAAGTGACGATCTTGGCGCGAATCCCCTGGCCCAGCGCCGCCAGGTCCGACACCCGCGAAAACTTCATGGTGGGCGTGCGGCGCTGCCACAACACGAGGCCCGCCCAGACGGCCAGGCCCACGGTCAACACAGGTAGCACGTACCAACCCAGGAACCGACGAACCCCAATCGCCCAGGTCCCCCGCGGCAGGGTGAGCACCAGCTTCTTTTGGGACCAAGGAAAATGATGCAGGGCCAAGGCCGTCACGAGCAACCCCGCCACCAACAACATCAGGTACGGAAGCCACAGGGTCAAACGGCGCTCCCAGTCGGATTCCCGGCGCTCGGGAAGGGGAGGCGGAGCAATGAGGCGACGTCTTCTTGCGCTCATGGTGCCCCTCCATCCGAAGGCGGATCCTGGGACCGATCGACCTCCGACGCTTCGACGGATGGCTCGGGCGTTGCGCCGACATCCTCCGCTGACTTCTCGGCGGCATCATGCACCGCGCGTGATGACTCGTCCGGTTTCACCGCTTCTTGGGCCGCTGATTCCTGGACCCCAGGCGATGCAGCCGTCTCGACACCGGATGCATCATGGGCGACGGGAGCCACGACCATGGTGGAATGCACGATCCCATAGGCCCGACGAAGCAGGTCCTCGGCATCAGTGCGATCCGGCACGTACTTGGTGAACTTGACCAGGTCACAGTCACCGGTGAACACGGTGAGTTCCTCCAGGGTCACCCCTTCGAAGGCCACCTGCTTCATCTGCGCCAACAGCTCCGTGGTGGTCAGTTCGAGGGAATCGAACCCATACCGATTTCCAAAATACTCCCGAATCGCCTCGGACACCGAAAAATAAAATTCCTTGAATCGGCCTTCTTCCAGATAGGGCGACTCCGAAATGGCGTCCAGCTTCTCCAGGGCGATCTCGTGAGCAGGCCGAGGCGGCGGCCCTGGCTTCTCTTTCTTGACACGACGACGAAGCCACGCATACAAAAGCCAACCCAACAGCCCACCCAACAGCAGGGCCACGAGAGTAATGGCCACGTATTTCGCCGTCCGATTCTCTTCGTATACGGAAACAGGACCCTGGTCCGGCTTGATCTTCGGGTCCGGCTCGTTGGCGGTCACACTGACGATCTTGACGGTCACCGGTTCGACCTGAACCGTAGCCACCTGCGGATGACCGCCCTTGCCCGGAAAACTGTAGGTCACTTCGATCGGGCCTAACTTCACGTTGCCCGTCTTGAAGCAGGTCAATCGGAGTTCGTACTCCTCTCTGATCTTTCCGTCGTCGAGGGTCTCGGACGACTTTTTCTGCGAACCGAACACCATCACATCGTCGCCCAGACCGATTTGCGCAGGCAGATTGACCGTCACCTGGGGACGATGCACCACGTCGATGCGCAGCTGAAACCGGTCACCAACGTGCACCGCGTCACCTGCAACGACATGACTGCCCACCATGGGCTTCCATCGGGCCGTCTCGGCATCCTGAGGCGTTGGCTGAGGAGCCGCTCCGCCAGATGAGGCCGGTTGACCAGTCGTCTGGTTCCCAGGCGTCGGTGGCGAAGCGGTCGTCCCGCCAGCAGCCTGACCCGTCGGCGGCTGCGCAGGTCGCGGATGCACCACGATCCGCGGCGCAGGATGCTGACCAGGACGTGCTCGAGTCATGGATCGAGACGCCATTCGATGTCCGCCACGAGGACTCATGGCCGATCGAGGAACGGTCGGTGGACCCGCCGACTCAGCTCGAGCAGGCCTGTCCGCGACCACCCACAAGCAGGCCAACAGGGCCATGGACCATGGACCGGCCGACCTCATCGTCTCATTCTCCTTTCCCGCATCCTGAAGAACTGAACCAAAGCCTGGACGTACGGCTTGTCCGTGCGAACGTTGATGAAATCGATCTTTCGTCTCCTGAACATGGCCTCGCGCCACTCGCGGATCTGCGCCACGCGTCGACGATACGCCCCGACCGCACGCGCCGAGGTGTCGAATGCCATTACCCTGCCCGTTTCGAGGTCCTCGACCATCAAGACGCCCACGTCGGGCACACGTTCTTCAACGGGATCGGTGATGACCACGGGCACGAGGTCGTGTCGCTTGTGGGCGACTTTGAGGCTGTGTTCGTAATCGGAGGCCAAAAAATCGCTGAACAGGAAAGCAACGGAACGGCGCCTGGAAACATACCCGAGAAATTCGAGGGCAGCGTTCAGGTCCGTGCCTTTGTGCTCCGGACGAAAGTTCAAAATTTCCGTGATCACCCGCAGGACGTGCTTGGCCCCTTTCTTGGGGGGAACGAACTTCTCCACGCGGTCCGTAAAGATAATCAGTCCGACCCGATCGTTGTTCTTGATGGCCGAAAAGGCCAGCAGCGCCGCCATCTCGGCGGCCAGCTCTCTTTTGACCTGCTCGGCGGACCCGAAGTCGCCGCTCGCAGACATGTCCACCAGGAGCATGACCGTCATCTCGCGTTCTTCGACGAACAGCTTGACGTAGGCGTCGTTCATGCGGGCAGACACGTTCCAATCGATCAGCCGGATATCGTCTCCGGGGAAGTACTGACGCACCTCCTCGAAGGCCATGCCTCGCCCCTTGAACACACTCTGGTACTGACCCGCCAGCATCTCGTTGACGAGGCGATTCGTCCGGATCTCGATCCGACGGACCTTGCGAATGAGCTCTCTGGGAATCATCTGAGCCCTTTCCTCACGGCACTTCGACCTGTTCCAACAGACGTTGGACGATATCCTCGGTGCTCACTTCCTCCGCCTCGGCTTCATAGGTCAAAATCAGCCGATGCCGCAACACGTCGGGCGCAATGGCCTTGATGTCTTCTGGCGTCACGTACCCCCGATGCTTGAGGAACGCGTGGGCCCGTGAGGCCATGTTCAAAAAGATGCTCGCCCTGGGGCTCGCCCCGTACTCGAGAAAATCAGCGAGTTCCGCCATTCCATATTCTTTGGGAGCACGGGTGGCGTAGACCAAATCCACGATGTACGAGCAGAGTTTGGGATCGATGTAGACCTCCGAGATGACCTGCCTGGCACTGAGCAACTGCTCCGGCTTGACCACCATCGACACGTCGACCGATTGCCCCGTGGTCATGCGGTCCATGATGGTCCGCTCCTCTTCTTTGGTGGGATAACCCACCTTGAGCATGAGCATGAACCGATCGAGTTGCGCCTCGGGAAGCGGATAGGTTCCTTCCTGCTCGATGGGATTCTGGGTCGCCATCACCAGGAACAGATCCGGCAAGGGATAGGTCTTGTCCCCGATGGTCACCTGCCGCTCCTGCATGGATTCGAGCAGGGCGCTTTGAACCTTGGCAGGTGCACGGTTCACCTCGTCGGCCAAGACCAGATTGGCGAACACGGGCCCCTTCTTGTGCGTGAATTCACCTGTCTGCGGCCGGTAGATCTCCGTGCCGACGATATCGGCAGGCAGGAGATCCGGCGTAAACTGGATCCGCTGAAACTGGGCATCGATGGCCTTGCTGATCGTGCTGATCGTCAGGGTCTTCGCCAGACCAGGCACGCCCTCCACCAACACGTGCCCATTGGTGAGCAGTCCGATCAGGATCCGCTCCACCATGTACTCTTGGCCCACGATGACCTTGGCCACCTCGGCCAGTAGACCGTCCACGAACCCACTTTCCTGGCGCACCATGTCGTTGATAGCCTTGACGTCGTACTGCATCTCATTCCCTTTCCAAGTTTGCCGTGAACACCGAACTGCCGGGACTCCGAATCCGGGAAAACGCCCCCGGCAGAGCCACAATGGCCCGAACGTGTACCACAGCCATCGCCATCGTACAACAGCCCAAACCCTGAGCATAACCGCTCCTGACTGACTTTATTCCTTCCATGCGTGATCGTCTGACGAATCTGTCCACCACGGTCCGCCCACCGAAACCACACGATCCGAAGCACCAGATGTTTCCCGATACGCCTCACCGAATGGCCTGATCGAACGATCAGTTTCCCTTGGATTTCAAGGAGATGATCAAAAATTTGCCAGTATGATCAACTCTGTTTACCGTTGAAAGCATGATGATCAAACGCACACAGATCCAACACAAGCCCTTTTTTACCAACCAGGACGACACCTTCGTCCTCTTCCACGCGGACAGTCTCGATGTCCTGGCCCGTCTGCCCCAAGGGTCCGTGAACCTCATTTTCGCGGACCCTCCCTATTTCCTGTCCAATGGGGGCATGACCTGCCAATCGGGCAAACGCGCGAACGTCGACAAGGGGCAATGGGATCGGGCACGCAGCCCCGAGGACATCCATGAATTCAACATGGAATGGCTGAGCCTCTGTCAGCGCGCTCTCCACCCCAATGGCACCATGTTCGTCACCGGCACGAGGCACGTCATTTTTAGTGTCGGATTCGCCATGCAGCAACTGGGCTTCAAGCTCCTCAACGACATCTCGTGGTACAAGGTCACGCCACCACCGAACCTGTCGTGCCGGTACTTCACTCATTCCACCGAGACCATCATCTGGGCGGCCCGGAACCAAAAATCCAAGCACTTCTTCGACTATCAGTCGATGAAGCTGGATAACGCAGGCAAACAGATGCGCAGCCTATGGAGCATCATGCCGCCCAGGAAAGCGGAAAAACGCTTCGGAAAACACCCGACCCAAAAGCCGATCGCCCTGCTGGATCGTATCATCCGAGCGGCCAGCCAACCAGGAGACCTCATCCTGGATCCCTTCAACGGGTCAGGCACCACGGGCATCGCCGCCGCCTTGTTGGACCGTCGATACATCGGCAGCGACCTGGATCCGCAGTATCTCCGACTCACGGTGAAGCGTTTTCTCGACCTCGAAGGAGAGCCGGACCTCGAAGTTCTCCGAGAACGCGTCCAACAACGAGAAGCCAAGGCAAAAATAGCCAAGGCCCGCGTGGTCGCCTGACGCGCCCTCCTCCTGTGGCCTGACGATGCCGGGCCCAGCCCCTGTATCATTTTTCCTGGACAACCCCCGGTCAAAGTGCAAATCCCTGTGGACATGGGTGCACCCATTCCAAAGAAGCGTTTTTTTGCAACCGAACAGTCGTCTCGAGCAACGAAAGTCGATTTTTTCCGTGATTAGGTTTTGAACAAAAGGAGCATATTGACATGGCACAGATCAAAATGGACCTTTCAAACCTCCACGAGGCGTTCCCCGACGATTTTTCCCCCGCCCAGGTGGCGGCCGGTCAAACCGAATTTCTCAAGCGCCTATCATTTCTGGCACACAAGTTCTACGGCGGGAAAATGATGTCCGTGCCCAAAGCGGGCGTCTGGGGCTTCGACTGGTTCAACGTGTGGTACACTCCCGGAGTTTCCAAGATCTCGACGAGTATTCGCGACGACAACGACCTCTCCTTCGAGCTGAGCAACCGGGGCAACACGGTGGCGGTGGTCTCCGACTCGACCAGAGTCCTCGGAGACGGCAACGTCACCCCATCGGGCGGCCTGGGAGTCATGGAGGGCAAGGCCTTTCTGATGAAGTACCTGGGCGGTGTGGACGCCACGGCCATCTGTGTGGACAGCAGGGACGCGCAGGGACACAACGACCCGGACAAGATCATCGAATTTGTCAAGATGCTCCAGCCCTCTTTTGGAGCCGTCAACCTGGAAGACATCTCCCAACCCAATTGTTTCAAAGTGCTCGACACGCTCCGTGATGCCTGTGACATCCCGGTGTGGCACGACGACGCCCAAGGCACGGGAAGCGTGACCCTGGCCGGTCTCATCAATGCGCTCAAGCTCGCCGAAAAGCCTATCTCGGAAGTGCGGTATGTGTTCCACGGCGCAGGAGCGGCCAACACCACCATCGCCCGACTCATCATGCAGGCGGGTGCAGACCCGAAAAAAGTCATCATGTTCGACAGTAAGGGAGGTCTCCACAAGGACCGACAGGACATCCGCAGCGACCCACGATTCTATCGCAAATGGGAAATCTGCGAGAACACGAACCCGAAGGGTGTCAAAGACATCGAAGAGGCCTGCAAGGGTGCCGACGTCCTCATTGCCGTGTCCAAGCCCGGCCCCGACGTGGTCAAGCCGGAATGGATCCGATCCATGGCGGACAAGGCCATCGTGTTCGCCTGTGCAAACCCGGTGCCGGAAATCTACCCCCACGCGGCAAAAGAAGCCGGCGCATTCGTGGTGGCCACCGGCCGTGGCGACTTTCCCAATCAGGTGAATAACTCACTGGGCTTCCCAGGCATCCTTAAGGGCAGCCTGACGGTCCGTGCCAAGAAGGTCACCGATGCCATGGCCGTCGCGGCGGCCCGATCCGTGGCGGCGACCGCGGAGAAGAGAGGATTGACCCCAGAGTACATCATCCCCCTCATGGATGAGCCTGGCGTCTTCCCGGATGAAGCAGCGGCCGTGGCGGCCCAGGCCATCGAAGACGGCGTCGCCCGCACGCCCAAGACGCCCGACGAAGTCCGAGCCATCGCTCAACGAGACATCGACTTCTCCCGCGGCCTGGTCACGCACCTCATGGAGGAAGGCTTCATCAAGCAGATGCCTCAAGGCCTTTTGGAACAGGCGATGACGAACGCCATCGAGACCATCCGTCGATCCTGACCTCGCGCATCCCCCAATCCATGATTCACTGAAACAGCGACGCGGTCGACCTCACTGCTGTGCGTTTGCCTGTTGCTCCCACCAACTCCGCCATCGTGCCACGGCCTCTGCTCGTTCCGCATCATCCAGATCGAAACGGTAGCCAAAATCCTGATCGGCCAATGCCGTCAGCTTTCTCACCGCCACGAAACGGCATTCCAGGTCCTGCTCGTCCAGGGCGTCGAGCATCCATTCGACTGGATGTTCGTTCGAATGCTGCCTCCACCACGCCCACCATCCGTCCTTGTCCCGACCAAAGGCATGTTTCGTGATGAGCAACAACGCCCGCTGGGCAGCCTCACCCACCTCGACATTGCCGTGGTCCACCATATCGATGAGCATGGGAACGGCAACCCGATCGTCCAAGAATCCAACGGCGTCCGCCGCGCAGGCCATGTGAAACTCCACCCCCTGCTGCAACACGCCGTGCAGATACTCGAGTACCGTCTGACGCATCGGTCCCACTGCGCAAAACGCCACGGCGGTCATGGCGGCCCGTCGGATCCCGGCATCTCCATCGAACATCCGCTGATAAAGTATTGGAACCGCTTCCTGCCAACGTACCCCGGAAAAGAAATACGTGGCGTAGAAACGAACGTCCGCATCCTGAGCGGACAGCGATGTCATGACCCGTGGCGCCGTGATAGGCATCATGTCCACAAGCAGCTTCAACAGGGGCCCGTGCTCCCTGACAGGTGGCCAAATTTCACAAGGGACGTGCCGATCCACCCAGAGTCTGCCAGGAAACCGTGCCATGCAGGCATTGACCACAGCTTCGCCGCCTTCGGAAAGGACCCGTTCGGCTCGTTCTCCGAGTTCCCCCCCCGCCTCCAACTGGTCCAGCATCAACTCGATGGCCGCTTCCGACAGCGCCCGAGGCGCCTCCTCCGCATGAACGGCAATCGGTCTGGTCACCTCGGAACTCGATACCGGTTCCTCGGCACGGACCACCCTTGCATCGTCTCTATTCCCGGCCGCCGCGTACCCCGTTGCGTTTTGCTGACCGGTCTTGGCAGTCGTCTCCTGCGCGTGTTCAGACGATACCCTGACCGCTGCCCCTTCAGAGGCCTCCGAATATCTTCGACGCTTCGACTCCAAAATCAAGCGCTGGAACGCATTGCCCGCTGCGGCAGGCAGCAGGGCAAGGTCGGCGACCACCGAGGGGTCCATTCCCTCGCTCCCGTTGTCCCCGTAGAGCACACAAACCACCCGATTCTTCAATTGAACGGGCAGCACGACCACGGTCCCCGCATCGAGCCGATCGAGCCGCGTCAGCACGGAAAAGTTGAGTCCCTCATCCTGAACAGGGCCGTAATACTGGGTCCCCGTCTCGATGACCGTCCGAAAGAGTGAAGCCACGGTGAGTGGAATCTGGACCTGTGCAATGGCACGACGATCGACCCGACCGTCGTGCACCGCGACACGGCCCACGGCATGTTCCCCATACACCACGAACACCGCCACGAATTCGCATCGACTGGCCGCTCCCCGCGCCAGAAAATCCAAAATCTCGTCGCGATCCACGACCCCACCGAGCAACTCGGCCGCCTGCCCCGGTTCGAGTCGGTCGTCGTCACTGCCGGGCGATTCGACTGGGCCCTGCGGCACTTCGAGGTGAACCAACACCGATGGCCCAGACGATTCCACGGCGCCCATCTGAGGGACATGCTCGACGTCGATCTCCCCCTTGGCCGCCCTGGCCATTTCATGAAAGGATGCTGTGTCCGCCACGACCTTGGGCTCTCCGCCCCCAACAGAGGCTGCCGAAGAACTCATGGAACTGGCGGCTCGCAACCCCGTGTCCGCCTGAATCTCCCCCGCCAGGACTCCAGAAGCAGACTCTGCGCCACTCGTACCGGCGACGACGGCACCTGTGTCCCCTGGACCCGACGACGATGGGAATCCCCCCGAAGCCATATCGAGTGATTCCGGATCCGAAACGATCGTGTCCTGTCCGAGATCCCTGTCCTGCAGGTTCATCCCCTGCGACTGTCCTGTCTGTCCCGCATCCGATTCCTGCCCAGGTTCGTGCGCCTCGCTTGCGGGCCAGTCCGCCATGGCGGACCGCATCACGGCGGCGGGCATGCGAATGGTATCACCTGGGTGCCTCGATTCTTCGGGCGGGCCATGGTCCGAGGCCATCCCCTTGATGGTTCCTCGTCGCTCATACGATTCGCTCCCAGGGCTGCGCTCCTCCGGCTGGGACATGGTCGTCGGCACAACCCCCTGGAGGGTTTCGGTCCGCTGATAGGCTGACTGCGCATCAAGAGGAGCAACCGATCCCACGGCGGCATCCACCTCGGCGGCAGATGCCACCATCCCATCCGACAGCATGCCGTGATCGGCACTCATCCCTTTGATGGTTCCTCGTCTCTGGTACTCATCCTGGACGATCCGGTCCGCATCGTCGGGTTCCACCTCAGCAACTGGAGGCTGCTCCTCGACCACAGACTCCGCCGTGACCGGCTGAGCGTCGCCCCCAATCGCGACGGCCGGGGACTCCTGACCTCCCTCTCCAGGAAGCATGGCTTCCACTTCGAACAGATCGTCTCCCCCCAGAGCCACGGCAGGAATCCCAGCATCCCGGAGGGCCGGAGGCGGACCGAGACGGTCGACCAAAGCCGCCATCCGAGAATCCAAGTCCTTCCCGTAGACCACATGTGCAACTTGGGCCAGCCGGACCTCGGGTACCACGTACGGGACGACGCCCGCCCCCAAAAGATAGCTGAGTTCCTCGAGGTGTTCCCTCGTCACCGAAGACTTGGCCAGGACGTGCAGCCTCCCTCCCATGCGCTTCACAGGGACCACTCCATACCCATCGGCCGTCTCAGCCTTCAACTCACCGGCCGCCGGCACGAATTCCTCCAAGGACACCCCACTCAGATCCGCAGGAGGCATATCGGCCGCCACATGCATGTGACGACAGAGGGTCACCTCGTCCACCGCCCCAATTTCGAGCAGGACCGTATCCAGGTCGCCGCCATAGATAACCTGCCGCTGGAAGGCATCTTCAATCTGCTTGACGGTCACGGCACCGGCCTGAACCAGCAGTGAACTCAACTTGCTCGACATGGAGGAGCACTCCCTCCCTTGCACCTCACGGATGCGTCATTGGGCGACCCCGGTCACCCGCCATATGAGATGTTACTCTTTGCGAAAACAACGCAATTGTAAAGAATTTCCCTTCTCCCGCATATCGTCGGCGTCCATGATTCCCGACCCTTTCCGTGGATCCTACCAGCCAGCGTTCATCCTACGTGGCCACAACCAGCCTCTTCCCGAAAAAAATAGTTTCATCATAGCAGTGAATGCCAATCCCGCCCAACACGGGATGTCACGTCCGGCGTCTGCTTCTCACCACGTAGGTTCCCGCAAGCTTGTCGTGCCAACCCTGCTTGAGTCGATCGAATCCAATCCACAGGACGCCTAGCCCCAAATAGGCCACGCCGCCTCCCAACAAAACAGAGCGAACGGCCGCTCTGGCCCAGCCCACCGGCTCTCCCGTGGGCCCCACCACCATCATTCCCAACGCCATCTGACCCGGACTCGCATGCCAATACACCGTGGCGAAATACAACAAGCTCAAACCAACGAGGGCCGACAAAAACAGACCTGGGAGCATCATGGGATCCCCCATAAAGGGCATCTGTACGAGCCACTCGATCCAGCCAACCTCAAGACTGGGAAGCCGCAGATCCACGGTGGCCGCCCACCAGGCAAAGCACCCGGCAGACAAAGCACCGGCCAGCAGGACATCCACGATGCCTGCCAAAAATCGTCGCCAGAATCCAGCCAAAGCCTTGGGCTTGTCCATAACATTGTGATCCATGTCGAAACGTATGATATCGACCATGTCCCAGGGATGCAAGGCATCGATGCGATGAACATACAAGGAATTGTGGGACGAAGTCGGTACGAAAGTGGGCAGCACGTGGCGAATCTTTGTCCGCTGGACGGAGAGCTGAATTTGCCAGCGGGCAAGTACTCGCATTCAGTGGCAAAGCGCGTTTCGGAATGCCAGCCCTACGTCTGGCCGCATGACGTCGGACGCCTCGGGGAAAAAGAGCCGCACTCCCTGCGATTGCTCTTCTAGACAATTCATTGTAACATGCAACGCTAATGATTCATCGACCAAAACATGAAAAGGCCCTGCATCCGCACCAAAGCGACCAAACAAGTCTGAGCGGACAGCGGGAATACGTTTCGGTACCCGAACGAAACGGCGCAACGACGCAATCGTTTCCCCATCGCACCACGAGACTCGCAGCGCATCTGACGAGCATCCTCAACACCAGCCAAAAAGTCGTCGCCTATTATCTGCTCGCCGCCATCACCATCACCCAGACGTATTTTATCCTGGAAACCGTTTCTCCTGTATCGCCTCCGGTTGCCCTCCACGTCCACATCATCACATGGGGTCTGCCGTTGCTCCTCGTGGCAGGGGCACTCGTTCTGGATCGATTGTGGCGCAGACGCATGGGCATCCCCGAAGAGCGGTCTCAGATCCAAGAACACATCCCCATGCTGCTGGGCCTCGTTCTGTTTGTCTTCTGGTCGGCGGGATACTTTCTCGTGGGCGCCCTGACAGCGGGACAACACCATGCAACCCTCGGCTTCTCCCTGGACCACCGCATTCCCTACATGCCGACCATGGTCTTCGTCTACGTCACGGTCTATCCGTTCGTTCTGCTCCCGTTCGCCTTCGAACACGACTTGAACCGAGCCATGCGCACGACCGGGGCCTTCTTGACCGTCTTGATCGTTGCATACGTGACCATGTTCGTCTATCCAGTCGCCCTCGCCCATCCCAAGCCAGCCGGCCCCATGTTCACCCGATTCACCATCGGACTGCTCCATGGAGCGGACCCTGCATGGAACTGCTTTCCTTCCTCCCACTGCGCCATGGTCATGATGTCGGCCCTCGTACTCTGGGATCAGGGCAAACTTCGTGGGACCTATGGATTCCTCGTGGCCCTCGCCATTGGCATTTCGACCCTGCTGACCAAGCAGCACTACATCATGGACGTTCTCGCAGGCTTCGTGCTGGCTTTCGTGGTCCATTGGGCCTTCTTTCGAACCGCTGGCGCGAAGGTCATGGCCGATCGCCTCGAACGAAAACTCACGGTCCTCGTGCACCGTCTCGACTGGTTCTGACTTTGCATCCAACACATCGGTTTCAACAGGAGGTTAGGAAACGTGGAATGACGGCCCAGCCACCAGGCACGTCTCCTCATATTCAAACGATTGGTCAAAGGGAGAGAACGGGAGAGAAACGGACAGCGGTCAGAAAGGGTCGCTCAAAAGGGGACCAACGCAGGTTCCTTACTTGACCACCGACTTGGTCAGCTTCTTCATCATGCCTTCATCCAGGCTCAGCGACAGTTTGAGTCGAGGTCCGTCCTCCGAAACCTGAAGCTTGTTCAGGAGAGCCATCGCCGCAGCCTTCGGGCCACCAGCAGAGCCACCCTTGGCCGCCTGCATGGCGATCATTGGCTTCACCAAGTTGACGACCGAAGACAGCTTCTTCGCCGCAGCAGGCGACCCCATGTCCACGGACACGGTAAGGACCTTGGACGTACCAGTCCGCTGCACCGTGAACGTCCCACCGGCGATCTCGGTCACGCCCTTGAGCATGGCCCCCATGGGATTCCCCTTCATGGAGGGCAAGGGAATGCGTCCAAACACGCCCCAGAGCACCGACTTGGAACGGTCGATCGTGGCACCCAGCGCCTTGAGACGAGGCGACGAATCAAGCAGAGACGCCGAAAGAGCCTTGGTGGCGTCCTTGGAAGCAAACCCCAAGGTGTGCGGATCCATCGGAACGATCGTCACGACGTCGTCCTTCGTTGGAAAGGTAAACCCCTTCTTGCCGCCAACGGTGACGTCCGCCACCTTTTTGCCGCCCGCGGCGATGAAGGTCTTCACGCAGGTCACCAAGCTGGGAGCGTCAAAGGTGCCCTTGATCAGAAGGACAACCTTGTTGTGCTTCCCCTTACCACCGAGCGATCCCAGAATGCCGAGTTCAACCGAATTCACGCTCTTGACCGGATCCACTTTGCAGGCCGCGGCAAATGCCTTGTACTTCTTGTCGCCCAAGGCTTTCTTGACTTTGGCCGAACTCAGCAGCAAGGCCCACAGAGGCGTGCCGCGCACCGAAGACACGTTCAGGCCCATGACCAAGCCCAACGGGCCGGACGCCTTGCTGGACACGGTCCCCGTGGCGGCAACTGGCCGGGCACCGGGCCGGGCTGCTGCTGCACCACGAGCGGCCGGGTGATTCTTGTCCGCCTTCGTTGTGCTCTTCGCCGTCTTGTCCTCCGACTTGGACGACTTCTTCTTGCATCCCGCCGTGGACACGACGATCGCCAACGCCGCCACTGCAAACACCTTCACTGTCCTGGTTGTCTTCATCATCTTCTCCTTGTGCAATGAGCACCGGAACATCCACCAAGCCCAGCCCACCAGAAATGGACAGCACATCGTCCCGGCAATTCTTCGATTCGGTAGACCTGGGATCTCGACAGCCCCACAGGCAAGCATGACCATGGAAAAACAGATCCCACAAAACCATACAATCCAGCGCGTCTACATTATGCGCCGTTTTTGCCACAGCGCACAAAGAGTGTCAATGAAGACTCCATTCACATCTCAAGACTCGCATCGAGTCGTCCATGAAGCGTCGCGCTACGGATACGACGCTGGTTCCGGGGCCATGGCCTGCGGATCCGAGAGAAGCTGTCCGATGCTGTATCCCACATATTCGTGACGCATGGCGGGCACCGAGCCGAGGGCCACGTACAGAATGCCAGCAGCCGGATCGAACACCACTGATTGGATACAACCGTTGTTCGCCAGGGTGGCGCCATCGATGGCCTGGTTCGGATCGAGGGTCTCTTGGGTCACCACGTCGTAGGTGTCCCTCAAGATGGAGATGGCCGCGGCAATATCTAAATTCCCATACAACGAATCGCTCCCGTCGGGGTCGAGGAGTTGTCCGAGTCGTTCGAAACGATTCCACGTGCTGTCCCCTGGCCCGACGGGCTCGCATTTGTCCAGCATCTGCGGGTCCACGAAATGATTCGTCGCATAGACGAGCCCATGACCATCGACATGGCGCACCGCCACATGATTGGCGGTCATTTCGAAAACAGCCCCTTTGTGCGCGTTGCCGTCCGCCACGACGATGATTTCCGCGGTCATGTGGTCCTGCGACTCGATGAACGACGCAGCATCACCGAGCGACCGTGCATCCTGCAAAATCTCGCGAACCATCTGCACGTGGCTGCGTCCCGTCCGATCGATATCATCGACCGCATTCGCCTCGTTGGACGCCACCGACAGACCGGCAGCGTTCATCCCGGTGTAGGGTGCCACGTTCCCAGGAAATCCCACGACCACGTACGGAATCTTTCCCTTGGGCTCCCGAACGAAAAGAACCGGATTTTCCTCCATGAAGGGCATCCGGTCGTAATCCAAGTTCCTGCCATGCAGGAGGCGGCCATCTTTGGTGGCGCCATCCATCACGATGAACTGACTGCAAGCCAGAGAAGGATGGTCCATGAATTCGACGATCACATCTCCGTAGGCAAGGGTCATGCATTCCTCGAACGTGAACACGCCCTCGTCTCCATCTGCCATACCCCGGCATTCGTCGATGACATCGGGATACGAATTCGCAATGGCATCATCCACGAATCCGTTGTCCTTGGCCCAATCCATCATGAGCCACAGAGAAGAATCATCGATAAAGGCAGCCCCCGCGACCAGTTGGTCATGGAGCAGCCGACCATGCTGCAGGCCCATCTGGTACGCAGTTCCCCGCAGATGCACAATCTTCACGTCGCCATGCTGTTCCATGGACCCGGTGGGCTCATCCGTCCCGCTGCATGCAGCCCCCAACGAAGACATGGTCCCCATGAACACAAACGATGGGATCCACCAGAAGACACCACCGAAAAGCACCTGTTTCTCACCGCCCACGACCGCCCTCCATCGCCTTGTCCCAAGCGCCACCAAAAAACTTCTCCACAAAAACATTTACGGTGCTTGAAGGAAAAATAAAATCAACTATACTACAAAATTGCTGTGTGATGCTAGCAGGGTGGTGACGCCGTGCAAGGCCAAACGAATGGAACAGTGAGCGAATTATGTTGATACTCAAGACCCGCTTCAGGCGTATGGACGATTTCCTCGACAGTTTTTCTCCCGAGGTCCCGGGCGCCCTGTTCTGTCCGACCACCTCGAGGCTGACCGAAAAACAGAAGGTCATCATCGACCTCAAATTCCCAGGCTTGCCCAACCGGGTCATGATCCTAGGCACAGTGCAGACCTGGCGGCCGGCCCTACCGAGACTCCGTGTACGCGCAGGCGCCACGGTAGAATTCGCAGCAACGGAAACCGACAAGCTCCAATTCCTGAGAAACGTGGTCCAGGGCAAGGAGGAAGAGTATCCCAAACGGCGCCACGTCCGCATCCCAGTCGACTTTCCCGTTCGCTGGCGACCCCAGGACAGTGCGGAATACATGAAGGGCGGCATCCACGACATCAGCCTGGGAGGTGCCTTTCTCCTGTCGGCCGTGGACCTGCCTGTGGGCACCGAGGTCATCTTGGACATGGATGTCCCAGGCGTCCACAATCCGGTCACCCTGGCGGGAAAAGTCGCCTATTCCCTGTCGGGCCAAGGCAACGGGATCAAATTCCTCTACCGTGACGGAGGCGGCTCGAGACGCATCCGAGAACTGCTCCGCCGGATCCAAGCCCAGGAATAGCCCCCGCCTGAACCCACCTGCCGGTCACTTTCTTTCGAACAATGATTCCCAATCAGGAGGCTGGACCATGTCCAGACGGATGGGACCATCCGAAATCGACCATCCGGTCGAATGGAGATAGAGACCGCCGATACGCTCGGGAAGAAAACCCGCGCCGATCCGAAGACGCCCGATGGGTCCTCGTTTGAACATCGGCCCCCCGTACCACCGATCCACGAAAATCGGGCATCCGGCCTGGCTGGCATGGAGACGAATCTGGTGGGTCCTGCCCGTCACGAGCACACACTTGACGAGCCAAAGGCCTGGGTCCGAACCATCGCTCGCGTCGGAAGAACCATCGCTCGCCTCGGAAAGTGGACCTTCGACTCGAAAACGAGTCTCGGCATGTTTGCCCTTTGAGTGGATCTCGAAGCGCCCTGTCTGCTTCGGGGCCCGCCTGATGGGCCAACGCCACAGCCCCTCGTTCGACTTGGGGCGCCCCACGGTGATGGCCAGGTACCATCGGCGCACCCTGCCATCCATCTGAAGGTCCTGAAGAACCCGCGCCGTCCTCCGATCCCGGGCCAGAACCATGACACCCGAAGTGTCTCGGTCGAGACGATGGACAGGAATCGGAAGGTCGGGCCAACCCATGGTCCTAGCCAACTCGGTGGTCACGACCCCCTGATCGGTGCCAGGAGTCGGCACCGACGGCATGCCGGCTGGCTTGTCCAAAACAACGACGTGTTCGTCCAGATGGAGGATGCGCCCACGCAGGTCCACATCGAGCGCCGGTCGCGAAGGCGCAGGCTGGATGACGATCCGCTGTCCGGATGCCACCAGACGCCCAGGAGCTTGAACCCGCTTTCCCCCGACCCAGACACGACCTGATTTCACCATGGCAACGACCTCGTCCGGAGGCCACTTGGCGATGCCGATCAAGACGTCGAGGAGACGCAGGCCGTCCTGGGATCGCGATACGATCAGGTCGAGTCGTCCTGGCGACGACCGTCGGGCCATCTGCGTCACCCTCGCCTTCGTCGAAGCAGGAAGGCCGAGACCCAGAGGCAAAGAAGGGCTAGGCCAAACACGACCGCCAGAGCCAAAAGAACCTGTCCCGTCTCCAACCTGGCCCCGGACAAGGCCACCACCGCCCGGAAGCAACCCTCGTAGTCCCTGTTCCAAAGCAGGGACGTGCGACACCATGCAAGCGCATCGTCCCGTCGACCTCCTGCCTGATCCTTCAAGGATTCTAGGTAGGCCACGTCCGCCAAGGCCGATGCAAGGGGTTCTCCGGTCACCAATGCCGACACGAGGCGATACCGGATCGATGCATCCACTCGGCCTGATTCGAGGGCCTCCATGGCCATGGAGGCGTACATCGTACTGGCCCGACGCCCCACGACCGGCCCAACGCCTTTGGAGATCAATCGCTCCAGTCGCCAGATGGCCTGTTTCTTCTTTCCTGCCGCCCAAAGGGCCTCGACCTTTGCATAGGCCCGATCGCGTCGCCCGGCACGCTGACGATTCTGTGCGGAAAACAGCACGGCCAGCAGGCCTGCGCCCCTGGCGTCCCGATCGTAGATCCCGCCCGTGAGCCGATCGAGTTCCTTGCGGATTTCGTAGACCGCTCGCTGTCGATACGTCATGAACAACAAACGCCGATCGGTGGTTTCCCGCCCGCCGGGCAGTTTCAGACGCCGACGATGCACCCGCGGCCGAGGTCCCACGAAATACGCACTGAGCGCCTTGCGAGCCGCACGACGCAGCGCCGGGTCCTCCTCGTTCGTGTACACGATGAGCGACCGCACCGCATCGGCGACATGGTACCTGCCGTATGCAGCCAGCAGCTCCAACTTGAGGGAATGGTCGGCAGAGGCCAGGGCGGAAACAGGATCCCCCTCCACCAGGACGCCGAGGATATATCGAGCAAAGGCCCTCGTGAGGTAGCGGCGACGGTCCCGCTTCCAGTCCACCTGACGCTGCGAGGCCAGCGCCAGCAGACCTGGGACGGCATAGGCCCCCAGGTTCTCCAGACCTCGGTTCACCTCGACCCGAAACGCAAATCCCACAAGTCGAAAGGTGAAACGGACCAAGGGCTCGGCCACGGCGGTGGAGCGCTGCGCACTGAGGCCCCGCAGCACGAAGGCCCATTTCAACGCATCCCGATAGGCCTTGCGCATGTCCGATCCGCGAGGCTCGGAGATGGCCACGAGCGCCTTGAGCAGATCCACCCGGCGATAGGCGGGCACCTGGCCGGGCTTGAGCTTGGGGACCGAAAACCAACCGGAAAAAGGTGGCATAGCCACGCCGGCCCTCGCCAGGACCCTTCGTACCGCGTCGTACTCCTTTGGGCCCATGGCAGCCGTTTTGAGCATCTCGAGCATCTCAGTCCGACAGGCCTGCGTGCTCTGCTCAACATCGTCTGCCACCTTTCGTCTGCTGCCTGGGTCCATCAAGGATGCCAGGAGGTCACCGAGGTGGCAGGCGCCGGCTGACATCGACGGCACGGCCTGATTCGTCGTCGCTCTGCTCGACGAAACCAAAGGCCGATCGCCGGCAGCGCCGGTCCTGGAATCGACAGCTTCGACAGCACGCCGATGCCCCGAAGGCCCCAAAGGCCCTCCGGACAACAGTGCCAACAGCATGACGAAAACGACCTGCATCCATCAACTCCTGGGCCCTTCGACCAACCCGGTTCCCCTGTTTTTCCCCTTTGGGTCATACCTGTCAAGAAGGCGGCCCGACGAACGCGCAAACGCACGGTCACGAAACCAGACGCCGTCGATGTCTTGGACACGAGGCAGACACGAAGGGTGTCACCGGCCCGCCGTGATGCCAGCGGAACGCAGCATGGCCGCCATGGCGTTCGGATCGAACCCGGACACGAGCCTGCCAGCGATGTCGAACACGGGCACTCCGTGGATCGGAACTCCAGCCGCCTTGGCCTTCTTGGCCAATTCCGCTGCTGCAGATGGATCCTTGTCCACGACCCTTGCAATGAACGGAATCCCTCGTTGCTTGAGGTAAGCCTCGGCCTGGGCGCAGACCGGACAGGTGCTCGATACGTACGCGATGAGTTTTGGGGCCGTGGTCGCTCCGGTGCAACTCCTCGCCTGGGCCTTCTCGAACCGACTCAGCCTCATGGCCCTGTACGGATAGGAGCCATCCTTCGCCTTGCCGCAGAGGTCCGCCACATAACCCCACCCAGCCGGCACGTTGCGTACCTTCGGGTCCATGACCCGAACCAGGCCCCTTGCCCAGGCCGGAACCTTGTCCACCGAGTCCACCGTCTGAAACGAATCGCCCGTCCGATACGTAAACAAGAGCCCCGCCCCGTCCACGACCTTGATCGCTGGCAGACGAGGCACACGATCGTGTCCTGATGCCTTCCCATGGCACCCGCCTCCCCAGGCGGATCCTGCGACCGTAACGAGCAACGCGATCAAACGGAACCTTGACCGCGATCCTGTCCCATCACACGTCATCTTGGCCAATCATCTCCTCTCCAAGCAGGACGCACCGATTTCCAAATCTGACATACCAATTTCGAAACCGGATGCACCGAAGCGCCACGAACCGACGTACGTGAAAAAACTCCCATACCGACCTGACTATTCCCGTTCACAGGGAAGATGTGGTTCCGACGAACCACCTCGCTCATCCGCGTCTGCGCTGAACGTGTCATGGCCATCGGGAGGGCCTGCAAGTTTTTCGAAGGTGGCTGATCCGTCTGGCCCGTACCCAATGGCCACCCACACATCGCGACCACCGGCCAGGTCTGCATCCCCGGCCCGCAAGGCGCGAAAATCGTGACTCTTCAAGAAAGCTTCGAGCAGTTCGAGTTCGGCTCCGAGCCGATCCATGTCGTCCTGCACGTCCCGCGCATCCTGTCCATCCTGGTCGTCCACGATATCGAGGTCGTCGGCCTCTTCGACGAGCAGCCGGTCCATGCAGGCGCGATGCGCATGACGCGCCGACGTCTCGATGCAGTGCTCGAGCAGGTGCAGGTACAGGACATCCCTGAGCCCACCTGCGCCGGCCGCCTCGTCCGCCTCGTCCGTTCCATCGACACCCAGTCGCCCCTCCAAGGAGGGATCTCGCTGCGTCCGACCAATCTCACCTCCCTTGGATCCCATGACCACCCATGCCTCCAACTCGAATCGACCACTGAAATGTTCAAACGTCGAGGTTCTGTTCCCCTCAACCTCTTGCCCGGCGCCCCCGTTCACAGCCGTCCCATAGAAGGCCTGCCATGCAGAATTCTGCCGGACCGATCGCGGCAGGGATACTCCACGAAGGCAAATCTGTCCAGAGGCGCACTCAAAACAACTCCCTGTCTTTTTTCCTGATTTTTCCATAATCATAAATCATAATGGGATATTTTCCCTACGGATGGTCCATTTTGCTTTGACAAGTGCGCAAAAGGACCTATTCTAAAATTTACAAAAAATACAAAAGGGAACCAGGGCGCAAGGTGTGTTCGTGTGTTTGCCTATCTGCCGAGCCAATCGGGCATTTGAAAGGAGTGGGATGCAATGAATCGTATGTTAATGGGTGGGGTTGTCTTGGGCGTGTTCCTTTGGGCGTCTAGCGCCAGGGCGCAAAACGAGACCTGTCCCGGGCAGGATGTCGACCTCTCGAGCCTGGGGCGCTGTTCTGCAAACGGTGTGACGGAAACCGGCACCACGACAGGGGCTGCCGACGATATCGACGAGAGCAATGAGGTGTCCTGTTGGGGGGCAAGTGATGCCGCCGAGGTGGTCTATTCTTTTACTCTCAATTACGGGCGTTTGCTCCAGATCGACCTGGAGGGTTCTGGCTACGACACGAAACTGGCCATCGTGCAGGGCTGCCCGGACGGTAGCAACTTTTGCATATTTAATGATGACTATTCATCAACCTTCCAGTCCGGGTTCGACTGCCAGTACTTCGATGCGGGTACGTATTCGGTAATCGTGTCCGGTTTCAATGGGCACACCGGTGATTTCGTGCTCCATATCGATGAGTGCGAGCAGGGCTGCAGCGAGAATGATTTCTGTCCTGGTGAAGCCTTGGACATGTCGTCCATCCACACCTGCGGCGGAGCCACGGTCCAGGCGGCCGGCTCTACGGTCGATGCCACGGACGACATCGACGAGACCAGTGAGGTGTCCTGTTGGGACCAAAGTCAAGCGCCTGAGCGTGTCTACTCGTTCCATCTCGACTTTGCGCGGGCCCTTCAGGTGGACTTGGAAGGGTCTGATTACGACACCAAAATGGCCATCGTGCAGGGCTGCCCGGACGGTGGCAACTTTTGCATATATAATGATGACTATTCATCCTTGCAGTCCGGGTTCGACTGCCAGGTCTTTCAGCCGGGAGACTACTCCGTCATCGTGTCTGGGTTTGCTGGACATGTCGGCAACTTTGCATTGAATTTGACCGAGTGCGAGACAGCTTGTCCGGCCAATGAAGTTTGCCCCGGCGACGCAGTGGACCTTTCCGCATTGACTCCGGAAAGCGGCCAAACCATGACGGTTTCCGGAACCACCAGTGATGCCACCGATGACATCGATGAGGTCCACGAAGTATCTTGCTGGAGGTTCAGCGGAGCCGCAGAGAAACTCCATTCGTTCACCCTTACCCAGGATACCTATCTCCAGATTACCTTGGAGGGGTCGGACTATGACACGAAAATGGCTGTGGTGGACAGTTGTCCGGAAGGCGATACCTTCTGTCGCTACAACGACGACTACAACGGCAGCTACCAATCTGGATTCGACTGTGAACAATATTCCGCTGGCACTTATTCCGTCATCGTCTCGGGGTACTTCGGGGACCGTGGGGACTACCAACTCAACTTCACCGAGTGCCACCCTGTCTGTGGCAACGGTGTGGTTGAAGATGGCGAGACCTGCGATGACGGCAACAATGACGATACGGACGACTGCCCTGGCACCTGCGTGGCGGCAAGTTGCGGCGACGGATTCGTGTGGGCCGGTCACGAGGACTGCGACGATGGCAACAGCGCCAACACTGATGACTGTCTCAACACCTGCACGGCGGCAACCTGCGGCGACGGGTACGTCTGGGCTGGTCACGAGACCTGCGACGACGGCAACAGCGTCAACACCGACAGTTGCCCGGGCACCTGCACGGCGGCAACCTGCGGCGACGGGTACGTCTGGGCTGGTCACGAGACCTGCGATGACGGCAACAATGACGATACGGACAACTGTCCCGGTACCTGCCAGCCCGCTGTCTGTGGAGATGGGTACGTCTGGGCCGGTCACGAAGAATGTGACGACGGCAACACCGCCAACGGCGACGGCTGCTCTTCGATCTGTGCCATCGAAGCGGTCTGCGGCAATGGTGTGCCGGAAGCCGGTGAGGAATGTGACGACGGAAACGGCGATAACACTGATGCATGTCTGAGTACCTGCGTGGCAGCAAGTTGCGGCGACGGATTCGTGTGGGCTGGTCACGAGGAATGCGACGACGGAAACGGCGATAACACTGATGCATGTCTGAGTACCTGCGTGGCGGCAAGTTGCGGCGACGGATTCGTGTGGGCTGGTCACGAGGAATGCGACGACGGCAACAGTGACGACACCGATGATTGTCCTGGCACCTGCGTGGCGGCAAGTTGCGGCGACGGATTCGTCTGGGCTGGTCACGAGGAATGCGACGATGGCAACAGCGTCGACACTGATGACTGCCCCGGTACCTGCGTGGCGGCAAATTGCGGCGACGGATTCGTCTGGGCTGGTCACGAGGAATGCGACGACGGCAACAGCGACGACACTGATGACTGCCCCGGTACCTGCGCGGCGGCAACCTGCGGCGACGGATTCATTTGGGCCGGTCACGAGGAATGCGACGATGGCAACAGCGTCGACACTGATGACTGCCCCGGTACCTGCGTGGCGCCAACCTGCGGCGACGGATTCGTCTGGGCTGGTCACGAAGAATGCGACGACGGCAACAGCGCGGATGGCGACGGTTGCTCGTCGACCTGCACCGCCGAACCGGCCGTGTGCGGGAACAGCATCGTGGAAGACGGCGAGGACTGCGACGACGGCAACACCACCGACGGCGACGGCTGTTCGGCGACCTGCCAGAACGAAGGCAACGCAGTCTGCGGCAATGGTGAACTCGAAAAGGGGGAGACCTGTGACGACGGCAACACCACCGACGGTGACGGCTGTTCGGCGACCTGCCAGAACGAAGGCAACGCGGTCTGCGGCAACGGTGAACTCGAAAAGGGGGAGACCTGTGACGACGCCAATACCCTCAGTGGTGATGGCTGCAGCGCCACCTGCGCGGTCGAGGCCGGCTGGGCCTGCATGGGCAAGCCTTCTTCGTGCTGCGAAGATGCAGACGGAGACCATGTCTGTGATGGTTCGGGGTCGAGCAGCGACAGCGGCTGCGGTTGTTCGGCATCCGGCGGCGCTGG
Source organism: Deltaproteobacteria bacterium (assembly GCA_021162935.1). Classification (GTDB taxonomy): domain Bacteria; phylum Myxococcota_A; class Polyangia; order HGW-17; family SLPX01; genus JAGGXR01. The sequence goes on along the minus strand of JAGGXR010000034.1, from coordinate 29,882 downwards.
CGACCTGGGTTGGATCTTCGTACTCTTGCTCGGTCTGCCCCTCATTCGGAGGAGGAGGAGGCGGTAACTCCGTACGTCCGGGCGACGGGTCCTCGTCAGAGGACCTGTTGTCCACTGCCTGTCTTTTTTCCTGATTTTTCCTTTATCCTAATGGGGCGTTTTTCCTACGGATGATCTATTTTGCTTGAGTGCGGTGGGCCCCATTGTGGGCCACAGCGTCCGCCCCGATCACTTCTGCAGGTTTCTCCATAAACGCTTGCAGGTCCACGTATGCCTGCAGCAATTTCCGCAACAATGACGGACCTCGATGCGACACCTCTTCCTCAAATTTACTCAGGGTGTCGTCACTTATCTTCGCGAATTCGACTCACCCATCGAGTGCCTGTCTCACCCCAACAAAAATTCTTCCCTTCTCCGTCGGGCCAAAAGATCCGCACTCGGAATCTATCCCCTGATTGCGTTTGATGACTGACTCTGTGCGAAAAAACGGCACCGAACGGCCGAAACGGCCGCTACTGCTTTCGTCTCGCAAACCACAGGCCCGAGACGAGCAGGACGAACAGCGCGGGAAGCCAGGGAGACCGGGCCGGAGACGATGGCCCCACGTGGCACGAGCAGCCACCCGGACCAGGCGGATCAACCTCAGGTCCTCCATCTGGGCCGCCGTCCGACCCAGGTAGGTGTCCCCCATCGGACAGACCAGCGTCCGATCGTTCGCTCATCGGCTGCACGAGGACCGACTCGCGATCGATGGCAGCCGACCCAAGATCGCTGCGGGCGATCACCTGCAAGGGGAATGCGCCGTAGCGTGGGTACCGGTGCCGGACCTGCGCCCCGGCCCCGAAAACCACGTCCGCGCCGTCTCCAAAATCAAACTCATAGGTGGCCAGATCCGAGTTCGTGGCAGCGGCCTGACAGGTCACCTGGACGGTCAAGGGATCGTCCAGATCCTGCTCCACGATCACATCCAGCGACGTCCGATCCGTGGCCCAAGCAAAAGCACGACTGAGCAGTTCGGCTCGACTCCCAGGAGCAGGCGTGCCGTCGGCCAGAGGGGTGGGGTCCTTCACGATTTCGAGTCCGAATCCGAGCACGACTGCTCGATGCCGATGCGCCTCGGCGAGCCGATCCTCTCCATAGAATGCGTAGGGATCGTATACCATCGCGACGTTCCCAGCGCCCTCGAAGTTGCCCCCAGTCAGCCGCAGCACGGGCCGCGACCAAGGATCCGCCAGCCATGGCTCCGTCACGTCTCCGGACACGGTCTGAGCCAATTCACCCAGGAGCTGCAGGTCCCCCAGACCGGAACCAGGATCGAGCATCAGGTCCGCGGTGACCAGATCAGGCAAACCCTTGACCGTGACGCGATACTCGTCGAGATGCAAAAGACCGCCGGTGGAGTCATCATAGAGGGGCATGCCGCTACTCGTCCCCGTCCCAACAAGGGCGGTGAAGCGATCATGGGACGAAGAACGCAGGGGGCCCTGACCAGCCACAATCACCGACCCGCCTCGCAGCAAATACGTGGACAGCCGGTCCAGGGTGCCGCGCCCTTTGTAGGTACCATGCACCCACTGGTCGTCACCGGTGAGCACGAGCAACGCCCGATACCGCATCAACACGGCAAGCGTGGGACAGACGGCGAGTTGCCCTGTGGGCGCCACGTCATACGACAACTCTGCATCCCGGGCCGCCTCCTCGTACACATTCACGGGATCCACCGTGTTGTTGTCCGCAGCAAACGACATGTCCACGATCAGAAGGTCCTTGGAGGCCACCGGCGCGGTGACGCGCAGGAGGTAGGGTACGTGCGCCCACTCGACGTCGTCGCCCACGATGACAAGGGATCCGGAATGATCACCCAACGGCGTCCCGGTTGGCACGGCAACCTGGACATGGACATCGCCAAGGCCCGAAGCATCGAAGGAAACCACTGATTGGGAAGGAGGATCGAACGGCAGAGCCGCATCCGAAGGGTCCCAGGACAGGGTCACCAGGGCCGAACCATCCTGATCCGGATCCACGAGTTGGAGTTGCACCGTGGCGTCCAACGTCCCAGACTCTTCCACTTCACCGAGATCGAGCACCGAGGGAAACGCGAGCATGGTCACATGGGACAGGCCACCCAAGTCGAGCCGGCCACCTCCCAGTTCCAGGGTACCCGCTCTGCCCTGCCCGGTCCATGAGTGGATGCCGCTCTGTTTGGCCTGGTTCACCAGGGCCGACTTGATGGCCCGATGTCCCCACGACGGATGGACGCGAACCACCAACGCCGCCGCACCAGCCACGTGCGGGGTCGCCATGGACGTCCCAGACTTGAGTTCCCAGACAGGTGAACTGTGCCCTACCGCGGCGGCCCCAGCGGAAAGGATGAGGGCTCCCGGCGCCACGATTTCAGGCTTGAGATGAGCCCAGGCGGTCGGTCCCATGGACGAAAAGCTCACCACCGCGTCTGTCTGATCCGGCACGTCGTAGGGCACCAGTCCGGTCCGAAGGGCGGCCGTGGCGGCTGCGTGCGCTTCCATCCAGGTGCGCAGCCGGTTGCCATCTTCGTAGGTCACCATGACAGCGGGGATGGACACCTGGTCGCCCTCCATCACCAAGGCTACCTCTCCCGGTTTGTTGTCCTGGATCACCGCGGCAATGGCTCCTGCGTCCGCCAGATGAGTCGCCTTGTCCGTGAACGAACAGTTGCCACGGAGAACCAATCCAATGGCACCGTCGAACGCCCCAGCGGAAAAGGCCTGGCACCCATCCTCGTTCGAGCCACCGTCGACCAAATGAGACGAACGCAATGGCGCGGGCCCAACGTCTCGATGCCAGCTCGCGCTGATGTTTCCCACCACCATGGAGGTCACTCGATACGTCGAGGGAACGGGCACAGGCCCAGTGACCTCCAGGTAATTCGTGAACAGCCGGCCCGTAAACGTGGCCCCGACCGTGATGAACAGTGGGTCCATGCCTGGTGACGATGTGCTCCCCTCGCCGGGGCCGTCGTTTCCCGCCGCGAACACGACCACGCAGCCTGCCTCCACCGCAGCGCGGTACACGTCGAGCGATGGATCCATGCTACCGAATACGTCGGGGCCGCCCCAAGAATTACTGATCACGTCCGCCCCGTCCGCCACCGCGTCTTCGAACGCGGCCATGAGTTCGGGCGATGCGGCGCCTGGCTGACCCGACAGGGACGTGTAGAACACCTTGTAGGCCATGAGCCAACAGCCAGGCGCGACGCCACTGACCCGCGACTGCGTTCCTCCCAGGTCGAACACGGTCCCCGCCACACCGCCGATGATTCCGGCGCAGTGCGATCCGTGGCCCCAGTGGTCGATGGGAATCGGCTCATCCTTCGACGTGTCCACTGGGTCGTCAGGCCTCAGGTAGACCCGTGATGCAATGACCTTTTCCGTGGTCACGGTGGTGGCCCCCATGGGGTACCCAAGAGGAAAGTAGAACTCCGATGGATCGAAGAATGGATTGTTCATATCGATCCCCGAGTCGATCACCGCCACCTTGATCCCGACTCCTGCCTCGGCCTGACCGCCGGTGGCATCCCAGTAGTCGGGCGCACCGATCATGGGGACAGACCGATCGAGGGTGGGTCGATACTGGATCCGATCCGTACTCGACACCCACTCGACGAACGGCAGCGCCCGAAGCACGCCATGTCGATGGGCCTCCGTCTCGACCACCACGCCGTTGAAGAGGAGACGGAACTCATAGACCACCTTGGCGCCCGGCAGGACACGATGGAGTTCCGCCACGAACGCGGACCGACGTTTGTCCAACAAGGCAAGATAGCGCCGGCTGTTCGGGCCGTCCGGGTCAAGGCGTCCCACTGGTCGCATTCCGGCGCGACCAGGAGGCGACACCAAATTCCCTGGCTTTCCATCCAGACTCCTGAGCCGGCGCTCGGGCCATCCATACCCAGAAAGACCCGCGCGATACCGGGCCAGACACGCCCCCTCCAGCTTCACGATGGAACGCACCCGCCAATGGTCGCCGTGGCTGCGCGGGCCAGGCCTGGCATGAACCTGACAGGGGCCAACCACAACCGACGTGGCCAAGACTGCCAGCACGACAGTTCCCAACCCAGCCGGCCAAACGGTCGCCGAGACAACGGACGGTCGAGGTCTCTTTTCAACGACTCTCCAGGATCTCATCACCGATGTCTCCTATGTCCATGGCTGCTGCCGTGCCTGCGGCGCCTCTTGTTGCGACGCATGTTCCGGCCCCCAAAAAGATCACCCGGCCAACTATCGGGCCGGTACTCCTTGTGGCTGTTCATGACCCGCGTACCGGAACTCAGCCGCCCAACGAACGTGCAACGAGCAGTGCCCACGGGGCCTACGAAATGCGACAACTTCTTGGCGCCCACCAACTTCTGGACGCAGGATCGAACGAGCTTGTCAGCGTGCTTCAACTCCATCTTCGAACGATCGACTGCCCCGTCCGATCCAAAGTGCAACGTCACCCGAGAGGCCACCGCACCGAAGTAGTCGGCCTTTTCGTAGCATGCCATGATGCCGTTGCAGGCATCTTCTCGATATCGTTTCAACGCAACACCGAAATGCCGAGCCTTGGCCAGGACCTTGTCCAAATCCTGCCCCTGGTGAAACGCCAAAATCATGGCCGTGCCGCTTCGCTTCCAACGACCACGAAGATTCACGTCGTGATACAAAATCACTGCCTGGTCTGTGGCAGAAACAGCCGTCGCGCCGGCCACTCGACCACCATCGAGCACCACGACGGCCTGACCAGAAGCATGAATAGCGGTGTCCTTTGCCTTCACGTTCACCCCTCGAAGAGTGACCCACACATGATCTTCGACCAGCAATCCATCGGGGTTCATGGCCAAACGTCCACCTTCCATGACGAGCCGCCCCGTACCACGCAACGCCAATGGCTTGGATCCCACCAAGCGACACATCTTCAGGCGCAACCGACAACCCTGCAGCAAGGGAAAGTATCGATTGCGTCTGTCCACCCTGATGGTCTCGTTCTTGACGACGACCTCGCCCGACTTGGGGCAGGTCCTCCGTGAGGCCTTTGCGGCCGCCCCACGGGGAACACCCCGCACAGACGTGGACTTGGTCGCAGGAGCATGATGATAACCTGGAATCAAGTGTGAACGCGCCCTGTAGACGACCACGGCATGGATCAAGGCAAAGGCCAACAGGACCAGCCCCCCGGGAATTCCGGTGATGCCGATGTTGGTTGCCGGATACGTATTCCTCGAAGAACTCCCGGGGCCATAGGAAGTCGTGATGGAGGCGGCTGCCAATCGTCCTACCAGGAGACGAATGGCATAATAGAGCGCCATGAAAAAACCAACAAAAGGAACCGCCGACATGGCCATGGGAAACCAGGTATCGAAGCCCAGGTAATCATACCCCGTGTGCGTCCACCTTCTGGCGGCAATGAAAGTCATGGTCATGCCGTCCAAAGCGAGCGCAGCAAACACGACGACAAGTCGAACGCTCAAAGACCGACTCCCGTGGCCCACCCAAACCGGCCATGACCAGTAAATGGCCATCCCCAGCGCACCCAGGCCGCTCACCACACCCGAATAGACGAGCACAAGAGACAGCGTATCGAGCTTGCGATCGCTTTCCTTTGCATTCCAATCATCGGGGCTCCGCCCCCATGGATCGCTCGAAGCCCGCTCCTTCCGGCTGCGGCGTTTTCTGGCCGTCCCTCGTTTGGTCTGACCAGTGCGATGACGCACCTCGTCCGCCGAAGGCATCGCATGCCCCTTGGCCTGCTTTGCTTCCTTCTCCCAGGAAGGCGTCACTTCATCGGCTGGGGTGACCTCATGCGCAAAGGGATCATCGTCATCGACCGGCTCGAATCCAAACTGCATGACTGAAGGCGCATCTGCGTTGGAGGCTCCATCCTGGACAGGTGAAGCCCCCGCGTCACGACCGGGCCGACCGGGAAACGCTGCGTTCCGATCAGGGCCTGCCGATGCCATGGATTCAGCCAAAATTCCGTCCAGGTCCGAATCCTTGATCGCAACCCTGAGATGCTTGGGTCCACCCGCATCGCTGCTCAAGAAAGGCAGGTTCACCGTGGTCTCGCCCCAATGGTTCAATTCGGACAGAGCGGTCCTGGCGGCGCCGTCGAGACGATTCATTGCCGACGAGTCATTCGACACGTCGATCCCGCTCTCCTCCATGAACCGCGCTGCCAGCCAACGAACCAACGCAGCCTGTTTGTCCTCAGCCATCACATTTCTCCTCATGGGGCACAGCGGCCGGCGTGCCCATCCATCCCCACATCAGCGCAAGATGGTATGCCAAACAATGAACATCACGGCAACGTCACCAGGACCGGCGTCGAGCTGGAACCAACCGAACTCGTCATGAACTGCTCCTGATCGTTACGCCCCCAGCACAACAGTCGCGCGTCCATGGTCAACACGCAGGCATGTTGGTCCCCAGTGGCAAGCTCGATGGCACCTGCGGCCATCTGCACCTCCACGGGCAACAACTGATTCTGTCCGCTCCCGTCTCCGAGTTGTCCTTCAGAATTATCTCCCCAGCAAAACACCCGCCGATCCTGGGCCACCGCACAGGTGAACCCTCCGTCGCAGGACACGTTCGTCACGTTCCGCACATTCTGGACCTGCACCGGCTGGGTCGATCCCTGCGTGTTCCCCGTGCCGAGCTGACCCAAGTCGCTCTGCCCGCCGCACCAGGCCATCCCATCGTATCGAACCACGCAGGACACGCTGCCGGCTGCCACCAAATCCGAGTAGTTGAGCAGACAACCGCTCTGGTCGAACGGACAGTGGTCCTCGCAGGCGAGCGTGCCCCCTCGTTGGTTGAGGCCTGTACAGATCTGCCCCCCCAGGTCCGTGCCGTCGCACGACTCGCTTCCCTCCACCTTCGCGTTTCCGCATAGCTCGCTCAAGCAGCCCTTCTCGTCGAAGTGGCAGTCGGCCGTGCAGAGCAGCATCCCGCCCGCAAACCCGAGCGACTCGCAGATCGTTCCGCCCAGGTCGGCGCTGTCACAGGCATCTCCTTCCTGCCGGACTCCGTCCCCGCAGATGGCCGCTTCATGTGAAAAACATCGGTAGGTCATGTCAGCCGAATCCGTGGGACGGCAGTACCACCCAGCAGGGCAGGTACCTGGCTTACCCGGGTCACACATGTATCGTCTATCGTCCCCGGACCGGCTTGGCCCGACATCCGGCCAGGCCAGCCACGACAACGAGGCCGACCAGCCCGGTGGCCCCGGCCACCACGGCCGCCAGCCACCGGTCACGGCCCCACATCCCACCATTGGCTCGATTGCCCACCATATCGCCTCCATCGCATCGGGTCCTCATCGAATCAAATCGGTCTCGTTTCATCCATCTCGTCCTGTCCGTCCTTTTCGGTCTCCGAATCCATCTGACTGCAACATGTCGATGGCATCGTCCTATCACGAAATCAGCAGCCCCCAACATGACCGTCACGCGCGTTTAGGTGGCTGGTTTGAACAGCCTCCTCAGTTGAAAATATACCGAAGCCTGTTTCCTGTCCACCGCAAGCACAGCGAGGACAACGAGCCGCCCCTCTCACCAGCCGAACTCGTCCCAGCCGAATCGCTCCACGTACCGTATCCAGACGCCATCGCAAGATGGCCGGGCAGGACAGGTATCGCACATGGGGCCGTATTCCTGCGTCCTGTTCGGAACCAACTGGACGAATGTGCCGCCCTGCCACATCCAGATCACCTCGCGCATACCGGCCATTGCCGTTCCTGATTCCGCACCATGACGCAGCAGGCAGGCAGGCAGGCCGGTGACCACCAATTCGCGACAGGAAAGCCGATCCCGCACGCCATCCAAGGAACGGGCCACGTCGGACATGCGAGGCACCAGGTCGTCGAACTGCGCAGCGGCACGCCCTGCCGGCTCCACGAAGTTCACGTTGATCACGTCCACGCCGAGGCGATCCAAGAACAGAATCGTCTCCGGCAGGTCTTCGAGATTCGGGCGGCAGGCCACGGTACTCGTACGGACCACCAGATCCGCGCTCCCCGCCGCTCCCCTCAACGCCAGCATGTTCCTTAGGCCGCCGAGGGTCTGGAGAAAGGAACGCCGCCTCGTCAATTGGTTGTGCAACTCCGGGCGATGCGAATGGATGGAGACGGTCACCCCCGTCAAGCCTGCCTGAACCAGGCGTGTCGCCCGCCTCCCATCCGCCAGGAGCCGACCATTCGTCACCAGATCCACCTCGTGGTACCCCAGTTCGTCGGCCCTGCGAACCAGGTCATCGAGAATCGGGCTCAACGTTGGTTCCCCGCAGGTAAACAGGACGGTGTCTCGATATTCGAAGGCTTCCAGAATGGCGAACGGGTCGCCGAAATCGGCATCTGCGCGCTCCTGCTCGTCTTCGAGGCAAAAGACGCAGCGATTCGAGCAACGATGCGAGACCATGACGTGCAGTCGGACGCGACGATCCATAATGCCCTACCTACCGAGGCCCACGGGTCGATTTTCCCAGGAAGGGATCGGCCCGAAGCGGGTGGAGGTCACCGTCGCCGTGCAGCTCCACGGAACGGATCCAGGGCCCTTCGCACCGATCCACTGCGGCGCAGGATCCGCACCGATCGGTATGGATCTTGAGCCGTTCCTTGCGGCGATCCTGCCAGCGAAACTCGTCGCGACCCGCCTCGCCCCGTTGAACCACGACTTGGGTGTCGAGGTCCCATGATTCACCGCTGTATCGAAGCAGCAGTTCGGGGGATGCGAGCAAAGGACTCGGATAGGCACAAAGGGGCACATCACTGAAGGTGATCCGCATGAATCCGCGGCCCTCGTTCCAGTAAATAGTCCGTAGAATCGCCCGGGTGACCCGCTGCAATCGTGGAATGAGGCGAGGGTCTGCCACCGCCAAATGCTCCGGGCGAACCAGGTTGAACCGAATCTCCCCCACGCCCCTGGCCCGGAAAAACGCGGCAAGGTCTGGCAACTGTTCGCAGTTCATCCCGTGGATGCAGGTGTTGAGGGCAAAACCATGGGGCAGTCGTCCTCGTGCAAGAGCCGCCACGAGATGATCGATGGCTTCCATTTTTTGCTCGTAGGCCGAAGACCGACCGCAGAGCCAGTTCTCGATCCTGGGCAGGTGACTATGGATGGATAGGGTCACTCGAGTGAGCCCCGCATCGATGAGGTTGGACAGCAGCTCCGGTGAACGAAGCCGCCTTCCGTTCGTGCAGAGGGCGATCCGCCCGAAACCGGCCCGCCTGCCCATTTCGATGATCGTGGGCAGGTCCTTACGGATCGTGGGCTCACCGCCCAAAAAACCGAGCGCGTCATAGCCCTCCCACGCTGCCTTCCTGATCTCTTCGGAAATGGTCTCGATGGGCACCAGCGCCTGCTCCTCGGGAGGCACCGCACCGTTCGAGCAGAACCGGCAGGCGTTGTTGCAGGCCTTGCCCAAGTTGATCTCGATCTGCCGCCCGGCCGCAGCCCGAGCCCGACCATCGGCTGTGGGTCGCCTCGACGACAAAGGTCCGTCCGACGACAATGACGCCGCGCTTTCCAGGACGGCCTGACGCGCCGATGGGTCACTCCTCTCGGACTCCTGGAACACCGGCGCTTTGGATGGCGCAGTCGGTTGAGACGACGTCCCAGAGGACTTCTTGGATGTCCTGGACACCACGCGCAACGAAGATCGCTTGTGCTTCTTGTGTTTCACCGCTGCTTCTCTGTTCCGCCCAAGCGTCTCGGCATCCCATCTCCTCGCGCACCTACCCAGGAGCGCTCATCTGCCTCCGACGTGCCGCCCACCTACGAGCGCCCACCTTCCTCGGAGCGCCCCTCCTTGCGACCTCCCGATCGCATCGCATCCCGGGCTCCATCGACGGCATCGACTCCCAATCGCATCACATCCAGGGCTCGATCGATGGTCGCGCCTCCCGCCCGGATCGCGTCCACGAGGACCTCGACGCGTTGGCGCAACCGGTCGTCCTGCTCCAACACCTGTCTGTGGACCCCTGGACACAGGATTCGTAGCGGGCAGGACGCACAGGCGTCCCCGTATTCCAGCACCGTCCCGGTCACCTCGGTGAATCGGACCGGCAACCCGGACCGCCATTGGAAACGAGCCCCCTTGTACCCATCTCTGAGCATCAGAGCAAGCCGATCGGGCAGGAAACAGGGAGGCAGATTGTGCAGGGTCACGGGCACCGTACCAGCCATGTCGGCCGCCTCCCCGACCATCTCGGCCACCTCGTCCAGGTCCTCGAACCACTCGCCGGGTCGAGCCCCTGCGCCCAGTGGCAGCACGACCTGAAGATTGATCGCATCCAACGGAAATCGTCCCGCGAAGAACGAAACCATCGCGGAAAGCCTGCGGAGATTCGCGGGACAGACGTTCAAATTGAGCGCCAGGGAGATCCGATTTCCATCGGAACGATCGGCCAATCGCCCGCCGGCCGGCCAGCCATTGCCCAACCGCTCAGGATCCAACGGCCCACCATCCAACTGTGCGCCGGCCGGCCAGCCGAGACGGACCAGGTTATCCAGGCCAGCCATTGCCTGGTCGAAAGCGCCTGGTGCTCGCGCAATGGCGTCGTGCAGGTCGGCCTCGTGTCCGGACAGGGACAGCACGAATCGCCGCAGGCCGGCCCGGACCAACTCCTCGGCGTATCGGGAATAGGCCAACCTCCTGCCGTTCGTCACGAGACTCGGGTCCATCCCAAGCTGCAGGACCTGCTCCACGAGGCCGACAAGACCTGGATAGAGCGTGGGCTCCCCACCACCGATGTCCACCCGTCCCACGCCCCTTCGTGCCGCCCAAACGAGGGCCTGTTCGATGTCTGCCTCGCCTGGTTCCTCCAGTCTGTCTCGCTCCACGGCGCAAAACCGACAGGACTGGTTGCAACGAAAGGTTGGATCCAGAAGAAGCACGGGATCCGACCACTGGCGGACACGAAGTCGAAAGGCGTCCACCGCCAGCCGCTGGATCGAAGCCGGCAGGTCCGGCAGGTCCAAAATCGGCCCGCGCACGAACCAGGTCACGAGGTCCGCCGAACTCATGGCCCGATCCACCAACCCCATGGATCGCACCTGGTCGAAGAGCCTCGTTCCCGGAATCGGCGTGGCATACTGGAGCCTGGGACTGGCGCCCTGCTCCTCGAACAGTTCCGCCGCCAGGAGCAAGGTCCGGTTCATGGCCACCGCGTCTTCGCCCGGAAACCCCACCACGTAATGCACGAGGAGCGGCACTGATTCGTCGGCTGCAAAGCGGGCCACGGCCCGGGATGCGTCCACCAACATCTTCTTGCCAATCACATCTGCAAGGACCCGATCGTCTCCCGACTCGGCCGACACCTTCAGGCCGAACCCACCGCTGCCGTGAAAGGCTCGAATCGCCTCGCGCCCCAACCGATCGGCACGAAAGCCATTGACTGCCGTCCAGGTCAGATGCGGTCGCGCCTCCAACAGTCCGCACAGTGCCAGGAACCGGTCCTCATCCAGATTCATCACATCATCGAAGAACAACAGTGTGTCTGCTCCGAGCAGTTCCCATTCGTGAACAAGCCGCTCCATCGACTGCAACGAATAGGTGCGAAACCGCTTCGACAACCCTGCGCAAAACGAACAATGGAACGGACAGCCACGAGACGACTGCACGGGCAGCACCGCACCGGTGCCGTGGAAGTCGGGTATCAGGTCATGCGCCGCAGCCAGGCGCTGCACCGAAAAGAACCGATCCAGATCCAGGAGATGAAACGCCGGCTCCGCACCGTCATCCATCGAATCGAGTTCGCGTCCATAGGCCTCCCCGCCACCTGCAACCAGCTCCAAACCGACCGACTCGGCGCCGCCGGCAACGACTTGCAGATCGTCGGCATCGGTGCGACCCACCGTTTCGATTGGCCTCCGTGAGAAGCAGCCGGCCACATCCTCCGGGGAACGCCCGACGAGCAGATCGAGGAGCCCCAGTTCCGCTTCGCCGCGCAGGTACAGGTCAGCCGACGGCACTGATGCGAGCACCAAGCCCGGATCCAGGGGCACATAGTCCTGTCCGCCGACGGAACAGTCCGCCACCACCACGGTCGCCTCATGACGTCGAGCCTGGGCCGCCACCTGCTCGACTCGGTCGGCCAGCCAGCCAGTGGGGTCTCGGAACAGATCCACGGGCAGCACCACCAGGTCCGCTCCATTACACAGCGCGTCGAGAGTCTCAGGGTTTGGTCCGCGCCCCACGACCCGACCGGCCGCGCCCGGCTGAATCGTCGGCTGAACGTCGTTGCCCGTTCGCCTCCCACCGGTTCGGACGCCCCCCTTGCCACCGTCCTGTTCATCAGAAGTGAGCGCCTCGAAAAAACGAACCGTAACCCCACGCGATTCCAAAAATCCGGCAACGGTCAGGGGACCGAGACTCGTCAGGGTTGGATAGTTCACGAATGGGTCGGGAACCAGGGCAGGCAGGTGCACGAATGCCACGCACCCCTTGATCGCTGTTGGGCCTTCGGATTGCATCACGTGCAGTATGGTACCAAATCAGGGCGGAGATGCACGCTCGATTCAAGTCAGGGCGGGATGGATCGGTTTTCCAAATGGCAAATCGATTCTGATCAGCCGACTGAGACTAGAAGTCGGTCTGGCCGGCGTTGTTCATGCCCCAGGTCGAGGCGCCTTGGCTCCAGTCGCCCGCCTTGTTCGTGTCGGTGTTGCTGTTCCTCCCAATGGACTCGCCCGACCGGTCCGTTCCCGTACCGTCCAGGTCGTAGGCGGCATTCAGGCAGAAGTCGACGTCCACGAAACCGCCGGCGGGCACACCGCCGCCCGACTGCTCCCACTGATTGGCCGCCGCTACGGGGGCGGCAGCGCTCTCACTGGTGCCCGCTGAATTGTAACCCGTGCAACTGCCAGAGTCGCTCGCATCACAGGCGAGAACCGCATCCATGATCTCAGCCTGGTTGTCCAACAGGGTCAAAACGTTGTTCGTGCGGGTCATGCCGTTATCGGTGGTGTACCAATCCCAAACCGTGTCCATGTTGGCCGTGTAGGTGGCCATTGGGTACTGATTTTTCGACGTGGTCTCGTTGTCTGCGCCCGATGGGTTGCAGGACGCGTCGTTCTTGTCGAAATGCACGATGATGTAGTCGTTGGTGGCCACGAGCAGGCCCGAGAAGGTCAAGAGTCTGCTCGTGCGCTCCTTGAGCATGTAGCCGTCCATGCTCCCGCCGGAAACGACGCGCAACTCAACCAGATCGCAACCGCCGGTGATATTCGCATTAAACTCGTTGATCATCACCACGGCCCGGACCACGTAACCCAGGAACGTGGTGCTGTTCGCGTTCGTGTCCACGCCCGTGCCCATGCTGTCCTTCACGCTGTTGGCCACGGTGACCGTATAGCTCGTGCCACCGGTCTGAGCCGAAGTGGTCACGGTGATGGTCCGTCCGGATACGCTGGCGGCGCTCGCGGTGAGGCCATTGTCGAAGGTGATCTGCGTGGCGGCATTCGTGATGCTCGTGCCGTCCATCATGCGATTCATCGTAATGACCACCGTGGTGGAAGAAGTGGCGGTCGCCGAGACCACCTGGGGCGCGGGACAACTCGTCACCGTGGCATTGAGCGCATGCCACAGCCCCACCTGCGCCTCGGTGTTGTACCGCCACATGGGCGTTCCAACGATATCCAGGCTGCAACCATTTTCGAGGTCCAAAGAATCCTGCAGGGTGACGGGCATCCGCAGGAACAGATTCGGATCGCCGGTCATGCCCGCACTGTCGATGGTGGCCGACACGAAGCCGGTCCCGGCAAAAGCAAAATCGTCGGTGACTGTGGCCGAGAGACTGATGACTTCACTTTCGTATCCGTCCAGGTTTGTGACGAGGTCGGTCGCCTGGTTCACGTCCTGATACAGGGTCGAGACGCCGAAGCCCGACGAGTCCACGGAGAAGTTGGACAGTTCCGTGGCCTGCCGCAGGCCGTAGATGGTGGCCATGCCAGTAATGGTGAAACTCACCGTGTCGCCCGCCACCGGCACGGGATTCAAAGTCGCCGGGTCCACGGCAACGAATAGGGCGGGGCCGGTCTGGGCCGCCTGGATGAAGAACCCGGCCGGCGACGTCTCGACGGCGGGAACGGTCATGGTCACCACGGCACCGTCGATGGGCAGACTCAGTCCTGTTCCGTCCGCAGTGGCGCGGGCCGCTGCAATCTGCTGGGACGGATCGGGGTCCGTGCTGCATGCAGTCGTGATGAAGGTGCAGTCATCGGCACAGGAAAGATCGCCGCTTTGGAAGGTGCCAATGTCGGCGCAGGTCGTGTCGTTCAGGTTCGTACCATCGCACTCTTCGCCTTGGTCGATGAGGCCGTTGCCGCAGGGGTTGCTGGCTTCGCACAGGGTCGTGTCGAAGGTGCAATCGCCAGCGCAGGACAGGGTCCCTCCACCAAAGGCGCCCACGTCGGCGCAGGTCTTGCTATCGAGGTTCGTGCTGTCGCACTCCTCGCCCTGATCCACCAAACCGTTGCCGCAATTTTCACCAGCCTGGCACAGACTCGTGTCAAAGTGACAGTTCGCATTGCAGGAAAGCGTGCCGCCCACGAATTTGCCGGCGTCGGCGCAGGTCTTGCTGTCCAGGTTCGTGCCGTCACAGTCCTCGCCAGCATCCACCGTGCCGTTGCCACAGTTGGCGCCGCCGGTGCAGTTCGACGTATCGTACGTGCAGTACTGGGTGCATCCGAGTTGACCGCCGGTGAAGCTGCCCACGTCGGTGCAGTTCTTGCCGCCCAAGTCCGTGCCGTCGCACTGCTCGGTGCCTTCGATCTTGTCGTTGCCGCATACTTGACCGCTGCTGCTGTCATCGTCGCTGCATGCGCCCACGAACCCAAGGGTCAAAGAAAAGACCGCCAATATGACGATACCATGAAGCCGTTTCATCTTTCGTTCTCCCTTCGTGCCATCCATCGTGCCATCCACCGTGGACCAAACAGGCCAGCAGTCTCGCCAGCCCCGCAGACCAATCCACGCACCTTGTTTCCATTCGACAATACCAACTCATCTTCTTCTGACAAGGGTTTTGCAAGACCATCTCCGACCGTCCATTCAAAACCTAAGGACAGGATGACCAAACCATCACTTTGAAGTAGAATCCCACCCATGGGTCCATGGCTGATCGACCGGCCAACGAAGCGAGTACGTGACGACCTGCACGAAACGATGGAAAACCGCACGAAATGGACGAAAGGCACCAGAGGTCTATCCATGACCAAATCGTTCCCACCACACGTCGGCCGCGCTCGGATGTCACCAACCACAGAAACGTGGTTCACTGGTCTGTCGCCGGCGGTCCTGTCGACGGCCTTCGCCTCATTGCTGACTGTTGGCGCCGTCACCGGGTGTCATGACACGCACCGGAGCGGGGCCGAGACATCCGGCGCGCAACAGACAAGTCAGACAGGCCGATCAAAGCAACCGGGGCAGACGTCCCGGGCCCGTCTGGCTCGTCTGAATGGGTCACGACCGATCGGGCCTGATGCGATTCTGGACGGGCCCGGCCCGGCACCGAAAGGCGGCAGCGAGGTCCTCGAACTGCGACGACCGCGTCTTTCCTCGCCAGCCTCTCCGCGCGAAAACGGCCGGTTCTACCGAGGAGAGAACCTCATCTGCACCTTTTGGCTCTCTGCGTTCACCGCCCCCGGCCGGCACATTCACCTCCAGTCCCTGCTCAGACTCGTGGGGCCCAAAGGGCGGGTGCTGTTGGAAAAGGGCCCGGCCACCCTCGTGGACCAGGCCATTCCGGCAGGCCGTTCGATGCACAGGGTGCAGATGCGCCTGACCGTGGCTCTTTCGAATGTGGAACCAGCAGGCAAACATCGACTCTGGATCACGATCATCGAGCCTGCCACGAAACGATACGGCAGGCTGCCCGTGGATTTCGTCGTGGAAGGAACCAACCGTCCGGTCCAGACCCGATTTACCATGGAACGCGTACGGTTCTCGACGCCGGCCGACCTGCGGCCGGGAGGCATGATGCACATCTCGGGCATCCTACTTGGCCTTCGGTCACAAGACGAAAGACCAACGGCAAAACCCGGCCACCCTCGCTGGCGGATCCGCCTCGACGCCATCGTGCAGGTCGCCGATAGAGCAAGCCACCGAACGACTCTGCACCGACTCAAAGTGGTCGACGACCTGTTGGCCTTTGCGCCCACCTTCTTCCCTCTGGAACTGGACGTGCCCATGCCCACCGGGCAGCCGCCCGCTCGATACGACGTCAAGATCCAGATTCGAGACCTGATCGGCAAGCAGGTGCTCCACCTCGCCCACTCCGTCGAGGTGGCTCCGGCTGGATTCGGCATCTATGGTTTGAGGGTCACAGGACCCGGCGGCGTTTGCCTGGCACGCTTCCACCGCCGGCAGCGCATCGTGGCCCGATTCGAGCTGTGGGGCTTTGGCCGACCCGCGGACGTCACCGGCGACGTGGCCATCGAAGGGCCAAAAGGTGGGGTGTACGTGCTCCACAAGAATGCGGTCCGGTTCCACGAAGCGCCGACCATCCAGGCGAAGGCCGGGGCGCAGTTGCAGGGCAAGCAGTCCCAGCCCAAGGTCTCCCAATGGTCGATTCCCATGGTCGTGCCCGAATTCGCTCCCACGGGGACGTACCGGATCCGACTGCGATTCCTGGATCACAGGACCCACCGCCAGGCCGAACGCACCATGCCCTTCATGATCGCAGGAAAGCCGCTTGCGCCCCTTCCGCATCTCCAACTCACGAAACTCCTCGTGGGGCCGGAAACCAAGGGCGCCGTCCAACTCATCACGGTCCTGCGCCAGGGAGACGACGTGCCGGTCGCAGCGGTCTTCGGAGGCATGCACATCGACAGCCGGCCACCGCTCGACTACTCGATGAACGCACGCATGAACATCTCCGTGCGAGCCCTGGATGGCAAACTCCTGGCCCAGAACCGCGACGTGGCCACGCTCGCCCAGACCTTCCACTTCATCCCGAGGCGACTGCGCCTTCGAGCCACGTGGCGCGTGCCGGATACGATTTCCGGTCTGGTCCTGCTGCAGGTCGAGGTCGCGGACCAACTTTCCAACCGCGTCTCCATGCGCCAGCGTAAAATCCTCATTCGAAAACGATGAGCAGCACCATCCGACACAGGACCGCGGCCCAGCCAAAATTCCGGCCCAACGCACGCACGCACGTCTTGGGGCTCGTCCGAGCAATCGCTCTGGCGTTCGCTCTGACGGCGCTCATGGCGCCACCTCAGACTTGGGCCCACATGAACTCAGTGGTCGTGGGCCAGGCCGACGTCCAGGGACGAACCACCACGGTGGAACTCCAGATCCTTCGCCTGGACCTGGCCGAGGCACTCGGTCTTCCCCAGACCGTCGAACCCACCAGGGCTCAGGTCACGGCAGGCCGACGCCGCATCGGGCGCTACCTAGCGAAACACATCCATGTTCGCCAGGGCCGCAGACCCTGCCGACCGCTGCGCATCACCCGATTGACGTTCCGGGACGGAACCCAGACCCCCCCTGGTGCGCAGCCAGCGACCAAGTCCGACCAAACAGTGGCGGCCAAGGGCCTCCCAAAAGACGCTTCGGGGGCAACGAACACGCAGAACCACTTCGTCGTGGTGACCCTGGCCTGCCACAGCCCGATCCTGCCCGAAACCATCTGCCTCGACTATCGTCTCTTCTACGACCTGGACCCAGCGCATCGCGGTGTGTGGACCCTGTCCTGCGGCGACCAGGAAGAGGATCGAATCCTCATGAAACGAAATGGCCGACTGCCAGCACGCTGGTGCATCCCCTGCCGGCCCACGTCTTCGGATCGCCTGGCGGATCGCCTCGACCTCGTCAGCACCACCTGGACGAACTGGCGCCTCTGGCTCGCGTCCCTGCTCCTCTTCGTGGTGATGCTCGTCTCGATGTTGAGGCTTGGAGCACCCGAAAAAGACGGCTTGCGATCCTTCGGGACGCTCATCCGATTCGTCGTCTGGGCGCCTGTGGCATTTTGGATCGCCTGCGTTGGTACGGTCGCCCTGTTTGCACTCGGAACGCTCGGCCCACCAGGCGCCGCCTGGTGGTACTGGATGACGACGGGCCTCGCTATGGCGACGTTGCCGGCAATGCTACTCCCCACAAACCAAGGTTTCCCTCGCCGAATCGGAGACTTGCCGGGTGCGGCCCTGCTCGGCACGGCCTGCGGAATCGCGCAAATTGGCCTGCTTGCGCCTGCGGCCCTCGTGCCTCACCCTGGAACGGCCCCAGGCCTGTTGCTCGGCACGGCCGTGGTTGCAATGATCGTGGTCCTTCCACCTACGGCGGTCACACTAGGCATCGGCTGGTTCACGGGCCGACGATCCGTAGAAACGCAATGATGTCGTCTCACAGGAGGCTGACTCGCTGGCAGACGAAACAACGGAATGTCCTACTCCGAAACCGTCACGGCGATCGGTGCCTGGTAGGATGACATCTCGGGCGTGTAGTAGGCGTAGACGCGATAGCCTGGGCTCTCGCCGGAAAAGGCCATGGTGGCCTGAATCCGATAGTCGAATTGCACCTGTTGCCCACCGTCGAGATGACTCAGGTACATGATGATCTGGCGGTCGGTGACCTCGTAGGACGTGATGGTGCCATTCGTCCGCAGCGCATCCAGATCCTCTTGCATGGGCTCAAATCCGGGCGGGATGCCCAGGTCGAGCATGACCATGGGAATGAGAACCGTCTCGTTGTTCTGCACGGTGACCTGGACCGTGATGGTCTGGTTGACCTGCAATTCGGTCCGGTCGTACGACACGTCGATGGAAAGCGGGCCCGGATCATCCTGAGGAACCTGATCCCAGGGCACGTACCACAGGCCCACGACCTGGAAGCTTGGTCTCCCATCACCGGAAAAGACGAGGTCCACCTTGTTGTCGTCCGCAGCCAAAAGATTCTTGAGGTCCACGACCCGAAACACGTCTGATGTCTCCGGGGTCATGGTCACCTGGGCCGCAGGTTGATCGTTGAGCAGAATCGAGACGGTACCGTCTACGGCCTGGTCCGGCCCACGAGCATCCAACAAGGCCTTGAGCATGAGCACGGTCGCCTGGGTGCCCAGATTCCCCAAGGAATCCTTTTGACCCACCAGGTATGCAATGCCATCCTGAACCAACTCAGAATGCACCCGAGCATTCGACAGGGCTGCCACCGCCAGAGCCGTGGTCTCCAGGTTCGCCAACTTTCCGTGGTCGTACAACGAACCGGAACCCTCGGTGGTCCAAACTGCTGTGCCATCTGCTGTATTCCGATCCGCAGCAGACGCCAAATCCTCGAGTAGATCAAATAGCATCGCTGAGTCCGCAGGAGGAGAGTCGGTAAGGAAACGAACGAGGAGCGACTTGGAGAACAGGGTGGTCGCCTCGCTCTGATTGCTCAAGAGGTACTGCTTGGCACTTTCGACGGCAGCCGGATGCAGTCCGCAATGGGTCAGCGCCCAGGCCGCAAACGTGGTGGTCTGGAAGGTGCTCGTGGACACGGTTTCACCGATCCCAAACCCCCTGTCTTGGTCTGGAGTCCAGGACCCATCACTCTTCTGCCGATTGGCGATGAATCGAGCCGCCCCGTCCAGAATCGACTGGTCCACGTCGTAGACCTGGGCCATGTCCGTCATCTCCATCAGCCCATAGGCCGTCAGGACGAGGTGCTCAGCGTCTTCCCCAAACCAGGAAAACCCGCCCGAATCGGGATGATGGAAGGTGAGCATGCGTTGGTACCCCAGCGCGATGTTCTGCCGAGCCTTGAGTTCGATCCCTGGATTGGTCAGATGATTGTCTCGCAGATACTTCAAAACCAAGACATTCGGCCACGTCACCGACGTGGTTTGTTCAAAACACCCATATGGCTCTCTGATCATGGAATCCAATCCTTCGACCGCATGGCCCACCTGGGACATGTAGATCTTGACCAAGAGCTCATCGGCCCCATCCACCCGAACCGACGGGAAGGTGACCTGACAGGACTGGGGCGTCGCGCTCGTCAAAAAGCCGCCGCAGGTCTTTGGGTATTCCTTGCCGTTGGGTCGCACGAGAATCTGCTTTTCCACCGCATCCGAGAAATCAGCACTCGTCGCGGTCACATGAAATGGGTGGCGGCCCACGTCTACCACGTGAACGGCAAACGAGGTTGCCCGCAGAGACTGTGCGGGAACCACCACGTCCTTGGTGTTCGAATCCAAGAGCGTGAACCAGGAATCCTGCCTGAGCTGTAGGGTCACATCCTGCTCGGAGGAGGAATAGTTGTAGACCGCCACGGGAATGGCCACATCCACGTCATTGAGAAGGTAGGCAGGAAGGTCTGGTTCCACGAAAAAGGGCTGAAAAACCAGGATCCCATGGTCGGTGGACCCGAGCCCGCCGGTGGCCGCATTGGCGATGGCCGCCACCTTCCAGGTCGTGATGGAGTCCGCCAAGGGAATCTGTACCGTGGCGCGCCCCTGCGAATCCGTGATCACCGCTGGATCGAAGTACAGAGTTTCGGGAAAGTCCTTGCGCAGCCTCGGCCCCGACGAAGAACCACCATCGCTGACCGAACCATCCACGGGATACCCTCCATCCCGGGGCATACCGGCGTCCCTATGAGGAACGTATCCCGCATCGAGGCCGAAAGCCGCTCCATCGTGAAATGCTCCATCGTGAGATCCAGAGGTGGACGTGACGGTCTTGTAGGACACCGATGCGCATATCGCCTTGATATCGTCCTCGGTGCCCTTTCGTTCATCCGGGCCAAACGAGGTGAGACACAACTGGCTCCCAGTCGCCTCTGCCTGGTACGGACGTCCCCAAGGATCGAAGAGAGCTGCAGCGTTCAGTGCCTCTTGCAGCCCTTCGACATTGGAGAATCTGCCGCTCGCCAAGTCCCCGAGCGTGGTCGCGTCGCGAGCCACCGCTCCAATCGCAACCGTATGGTCCATGTCTGCCACCGAACCCTTCAGCGTCCAGCGGACCGGATAGAAGGCCTGGTCGCGGTTCAAGGTGGCAAGATAGAGATCCGCTTTTTCGCGAGATGCATCGTCCTGGTCAGCCCGATCCAAATCTTCGAAGGAGCAGCCCTTGACCTGATAGCTTGGATTGAGCAATGCGCTCTCGAAGTCGTAAAACTGCTTCTCCAGCCCCGGCCGAAAATCAGTCAGGGCGTAAACCGCCTCGTCCACCACGCTCAAACCGACGGCAGCCTGGGCACCTCGACCAGACGAATCGGTGACGTGGATGCCAAGGACCGCTGTCTGGCCCGGCCGATACTGCTCCTGATCCGTGCTCAAATCCACGCTGAGCGCGTCCTCGTGCTTCACGTAGAGCAATCTCGTATTGCGAATCACCACCCCGCTCGACGCAACGTAGTAGGCCCGTAGTTCGAGCAGCCCGGTCATGTCCGGGGTGACGTCCAGGTTCGCGCTCCCCACTCCCTGCGCCACATCGACGTTCTTGCTCGACAGAACGTGACCATGATGCACCACATCGAGGTAGACCACGTCCTTGGCCCTTGGCGCCAGGATGGTGATGGGGACGCGGTCGCCCGCCACAGCGGTGGGCCTATCGGCCCGAACCACCAGACCCTCCAGTTCAGCCCCCTGACCTGCCTGGATGGACACGGATTTGTCCGCAGACACCCCGCCTGCGCACGAGGCGTGCGTCGTCAAGGTGGCCTGTCGGCTCAGTCCGGAAATGGTCACCACGTCGATACCGTTCTCGTCCGTGTTTGCCCGCACCGCATCGACTCCGGGCGCCGAGATGCTCACGTTGCAGGGCAGGGGCGCACCGGTGGGGTCCACCGTCTCGACGAAGAAACGGTTGTCCACCCCTGGAACGACATGCCCGGCTTCAGGCACCACGAAAATGAGCACATCCGACGGCGCCACCACCAATGACCGGGAGGAAGTCTCGGCATGGCCGGCTGCGTCGGTGACCGTGGCCTGGATCAGCAGCGACGCATTGCCCTGGAGAAATTCGGTGCCGAAAAACGTGTTCGGAAGCAGCAGGGAAAAAGACGCCTCACCCTGGTCGTCCGTAAATAGGGTCAGCTCCGCGAATTGGGTGAAACCCGCTTCATACGTGTACGCCTTGAGCAGCACCTGCGCCTGTGCAACCTTCTGCCCGAAGAAATATTCAGCCTGAATCGAACCGGTCACCACCTGGGCCGGCAGGTAATAGGGGCGATCCGTGGCCACGGACACCCTGAACCGCGGCAGGGCGTAGCGCGATACCTTGATGGTCCGATCTGTCGAGATCACCCCCACTTCGGCGTGGACTCGGTAGGACCCAAGATCGATGACCCGACCCAGTTTCATCGTGGCCGAGGCAATTCCATAGGCATTCGTGTAAACCGCAAACTTCGCCACCTTCCGTTCCTTGGAATCGAACACCTCGAACAGACCGTCGGTCTGAGCCATTGGCAAAAGACTCGGCCCATCGAGCGCCAGGACTCTCATGTGGATGGTCTGCTCGGGCTGATAGATCGGCTTGTCCGTGGTGAGCACGATCCGCGTATTCTGGCGGGGCTTCAGTCGCACCGCAGACGAAACGATCTCCTCCTCCCCAAGGGAGGTGACCACCCGCATGTCGATATTCGACAGACTCGTGGCGTCCACGGGGAACTCCAGGGTGAGTTCTCCCCGAGCATCGGTCTTTCCCTGGGCGGCGGACCAGGATCGGTCCCACTGCGAAAGTCGAACCGCCACGGGTACACCGGCCAGAGGCGTGGCCGCTCCTGCTTGATGCGCCACCACCCGAACCACCCCAGTCCCATCCTTTTCGAAACTGTCCTGAGCAAACACCTCCAGGCTCTGATCAGGCTTCCGATGCGGCAGGGCCCGATGCGCCAGGAGCTGCCCGGACGTCAGGCCCACGACTGCCAACCTGAGCACATAATCGCCCATGTCCCTGTCATCGATCCGAGAACCCAACCCAGGAAACACGAAGGCACTCTTTCCTTCACCGTCTACAACCTGGACATAGCCGGTCACAGGATCACTCCTGCCACCCTGCTTGTGATCCACGATCCACGCCACCACATCCAAATTTATGGTGCCGGTCTGCGACGACTGGACCTGGTATGAAACCACCAGGTCATCGCCCTGCCAAGCCATCTGGATTTGGCTCTCCTTCATGGTCAAAGACCCGGCCTCAAGGATGTCGGACTCTCCCACAGCAAGCTTGATGCCCAGTCCACGACGACAGGAACCCCAGCCGACCCCCAACGCCACCACGATCAAGACAGAACCCAGCCGGAACGTCTCGACCCACCCTCGATTCGAATTGTACAACATGATGCCCCTCCAAATACCACAAACACAAAGTGGCAATGATTTGAGGATACACCCATTCGAAAAGCGATTCAATCGCTTGCAACCAGCCCATCCCAATCACTCGGAAATCGAAGCACTATCGCGTATCCGAATCCCTTGAAATGACCCATTCGGCGTCATCGATTCGACTCGAGTCACGGTCAGACATCGGGCCTGGCCCGAGGCTGCGGCGATGCTTGACCAAAACGAACAAATAGGAAACGATCGACACAGAACAAAAGAGTGCACAGGCAACTGCCCGTCCGACAAAGTGGCGAACCGGCAGTCCACCTCCTGCGCCCAGTAACGAGGCGACATCAACGTTTATCCTCCACCGTCACTTCAAGACGACGGAGAAAAGAGCCAAAGGACCAAAGCCATGACCATGCTTCCAAAAACTTCGAATCGCATCGGACAGATTCCCAAATCCGCGATCCACGAAATGACGCGACTCTCGAAACAGATTTCGGACGTGGCGTTCTTGTCCTGGGCCAAGCCCACGTCGGGCGCCCCGGAGCACATTCGGCAGGCGGCCGCTAAGGCCGTGACGGATGGTCTGACCGACGGCTACTCGGAAACGGCCGGTTTGCCCGTCCTGAGGCAGGCCATCGTGGACAAACTGGAACGAGACAACCACATCGTGGCGGACCCGTCACAAATCCTGGTGACCGTGGGCGCTATCGAAGGACTGTCGGCCGCGCTCATGGCGGTGCTGGACCCAGGCGACGAGGTGATCCTGCCGTCCCCCACCTACTCCACCCATGTCAATCAGATACGCATCGCCTCGGGCACGCCGGTGTTCGTTCCCTTGATCGAAGACAAAGGCTTCGCCCTGGACCCAGCGGGGATCGAACGGGCCATCACGCCCAGGACCAAGGCCATTTTGTACTGCAGCCCGAGTAACCCGACGGGGAGCGTGTTCTCGCAACACGAGTTGGAGCAGGTGGCAGAAATCGCCCTGAAACACAACCTCGTGGTCATCACGGACGAGGCGTATGAGTACTTCGTGTTCGACGGGCACAAGCACTTTTCCATCGGGTCGATTCCCGACATGGCCGAGCATGCCATCAGTTGCTTCACCTTCACCAAGTCGTACGCCATGACCGGCTGGCGGGTCGGGTATCTGCACGCATCGAAGAACCTGGTCCCCCAGATTGGCAAGGCACACATCGCCTTTGCCATCTGCGCCCCAGTGGCATCTCAATACGCGGCCCTGGCCGCGCTCACCGGCTCGCAGGATTGCATCGAAACATTCAAGTCAAAATATGAATCCGCCCGTAATCTCATGTGCCGACGCCTCGATCGTCTGCCTCATGTGTTTTCGTATCACAAACCGGCTGGCTCGTACCTGATGTTTCCGAAGATCCTGACCGACGACGGAACCGATTCGGCAGCCTTCTGCAAGAGCCTGCTCCAGGAGACCCACGTCTCGACCACGCCGGGATCCGACTTCGGACCCACGGCAGAGGGCCACCTCCGCCTCTCCTTCTGTGTGGACGAAACCATGATCGAAACCGCCTTCGACCGCATGGATCGATACTTCCCAAAGGTCTCCTGACGGACCATTTTGGTGCCCAGCGGTCGATGATGCACGTTTCGCTCAGGTCAAATTGCAGCGAACCAGCTGCTTGCGGTGCAATGCCATCGTCCCCTCATGGGCATGCACCGCAGTCATCCTGACACCGATGGCAGTCCTCGGTCGAGCCGCAAATTTGGTCACCACAGACGTCTGGGCAGACACCGCAATCGACCGAACAGTTTTGACAGCTTTCCCTGGGGCCACAGGTAGAATCGCCACAGGTATCGCCGCACTGGCCGCAGTCGGCAGAACAGGCAGAACAGTCCTCGGTGAAGCCGCAGACACCGTCGCCGCACGAGTCCGGGCAGGTGCCGCAGTCGTCTGGGCAGTTGGCGCAGTTTTCATAGTAGCATTGTCCATCTCCGCACCAAGGGCACTTGCCGCAGTCGGAAAGACAGGTGGAGCAGGACTCGGGAGGCGTGCAGACACCGTCGCCGCACACGGCCGGACAAGCGCCGCAGTCCCACATGCAGGAACGGCAGTCCTCGGACGGACCGCAGCTGCCGTCGCCGCACACGTCCGGACAGGCGCCACAATCGTCTGGGCAGCGCCAGCAGGCCTCGGTTGGGCCACAGACACCGTCTCCGCACACGTCGGCACAGGCGCCGCAGTCCTGGCTGCACGTTTGGCAGGTCTCACCCCACTGGCAGTAGCCGTCCCCACATTCGGGCTGACAGGTACCACAGTCCTGCGGACAAGAATGACAGTCCTCGTCGGACGAACAGGCGCCGTCGCCGCAATCCTCGCAGGGGCCGCAATCCCACCGACAGGTGGAACAATCCTCGGTGGGGCCACATCGGCCGTCACCACAAACATCCGCGCAGGCGCCACAATCCTGGGGACAACGCCAGCAGGCCTCGGTGGGTCCGCAGACGCCGTCACCGCACTGGTCGGGACAGGTGCCACAGTCGGCAGGACAGCTCTTGCAGGTCTCGGTGACCCAACAAAGGCCGTCGCCGCATTCCTGGCACAGACCGCAGTCGTACCAGCATGAATTGCAGTCCTCGCTCGATCCGCAGATTCCGTCGCCGCAGGAGTCAGCGCAACTGCCGCAATCATCGGGGCAGGTGACGCAGGTCTCGGCGGGAGCATCACAGGTGCCATCGCCGCAGCCCGGACAGGCGCCGCAATCCTGGCTGCAGCTCTGACAGGTCTCGGTCACGGAGCACTGGCCGTCGCCGCAGGTGGCAGGACAGGGCCCACAGTCCATGGGACAATCACTGCACCGCTCGTTCCAGGCACAAACGCCGTCGCCGCAGACCGACTCACAGATCCCGCAATCAGCGGGACAACTGTGGCAGGTCTCGCCCGACTCGCAGACCCAGTTCCCACACAACGCCGGGCACGCGCCGCAGTCTCGACTGCAGCTCTGACAGGTCTCGTCGCCGTTGCACTGGCCGTCCCCGCAGGTCGGAGGGCAGGACCCACAATCGCTGGGACAGTCGTT
Source organism: Deltaproteobacteria bacterium (assembly GCA_021162935.1). Classification (GTDB taxonomy): domain Bacteria; phylum Myxococcota_A; class Polyangia; order HGW-17; family SLPX01; genus JAGGXR01. Next base: position 3,564 of record JAGGXR010000034.1, on the reverse strand, counting down.
GCAGCTCTCATTCCAGGAGCACACCCCATCGCCGCACTGGGGCGGACAGGTGCCACAATCCCACGGACAGCTCTGACACGTTTCCTGTCCAGGATCACAGTTGCCGTCGCCACAGGACGGACAGAGGCCGCAGTCCCAGGGGCAACTTTTGCAGGTCTCGCCCGGCTCGCACCGGCCGTTTCTGCATTGCGTGGGACACACCCCGCAATCAGCAGGACAAGAATGACAATTTTCGCTCACTCCACAGACATGATCGCCACATGCGTCGGGGCAGGATCCGCAGTCCGCCGGACACGACGCGCAGCTTTCCGACGGATCGCATCGGCCGTCGCCGCATTGCGGCGGGCAGGGCCCACAGTCCCACGGACAGGTGCTACAGGTTTCAGAAACGTCGCAGCGCCCATCTCCGCAAACGCCTGGGCATTGCCCACAATCAGTGGGACAGCCTTGACAGGTTTCGGTGGCGGCGCAGACGCCGTCTCCGCAGGTCGCAGGGCAGACTCCACAATCTTGGGGGCAGGAATCACAGGTCTCATCAGACCCACAGGCTCCGTCGCCACAGCTCGGACAGGAGCCGCAATCCCGGCTACAGGTGCTACAGCTCTCCTGCGGATTGCAGACACCATCGCCGCAGGTCCCAGGGCAAACGCCACAGTCGGTGGGACAGTTCAGGCAGTTCTCGGTGGCGCCACACAAGGCATCTCCACACTGGTCCTGGCACGAACCACAATCCGCCGGACAGGTGGCACAACTCTCGGTGGATCCACAGACCCCGTCGCCGCATTGATCCGGACAGGTCCCACAGTCCTGCGGACAACTCTGACAGGTCTCGTTCGCGTCGCAGACGCCATTGCCACAGCCGATGCAGGTCCCACAATCCTGGCTGCAGCTCGCACAGGTCTCGGTGGGGCCGCAGATCCCATCACCGCACTGGTCCGGACAGGTCCCGCAGTCGGCAGGACAGTTCTGGCACGTCTCGGTCACACCGCACACACTGTCGCCGCACTGGTCTGGACAGGTCCCACAGTCCGTTGGGCAGGACGTGCAGGTCTCGTTCGCATCGCAGATTCCATTGCCGCATCCCGGACAGGTCCCACAGTCTTGGCTGCAACTCGAACAGGTCTCGGTGGGCCCACAGAGCCCGTCGCCGCACTGATCCGGACAGATTCCACAATCAGCCGAACAGCTTTCACAGGTCTCGGTCATGCCGCAGATCCCATCGCCGCACTGATCCGGGCAGGTCCCACAGTCCTGCGGGCAGGTATGACAGGTCTCATTTTCCTCGCAGATTTCGTTGCCGCACCCCGGACAGGGGCCGCAATCCTGACTGCAGCTCGCACAGGTTTCGGTCATACCGCAAATCCCATCCCCACATTGATCCGGGCAGGTCCCACAGTCCCCAGGACAGCTCTGACAGGTCTCAGTCATGCCACAAATTCCGTCGCCGCACTGGTCCGGACAGGTCCCACAGTCGGCAGGACAGGACGTGCAGGTCTCGCCACGATCTGCATCACAGGATCCATCTCCGCAACCAACACAGACTCCGCAGTCCTCGGGACAACTTCCGCAATACTCGGTGGGCCCGCATTGCCCGTCTCCACACCAACCTGGGCAGGTCCCACAATCGTCGGGGCAGACGTCGCAATCCTCGGTCGGGCCGCAGAAACCGTCACCGCATTCGTCCGGACAGGTTCCGCAATCCTCGTAACAGGTCACGCAGGTCTCGCCCGCCGTCGTGTCACAGAGTCCATCGCCGCACCCCGAACAGGCACCGCAATCCTGGCGACAGGTCCTACAGGACTCGCCTGCATCCGTGTCACATTGGCCGTCGCCACAGACGCCCGGGCAGGCTCCACAATCGGCAGGACAGGTCCTGCAGGTCTCGCCCGCCGCCTGGTCGCACTGTCCATCACCGCATTGCGCCGGACAGGCGCCACAATCGGCAGGACAATTCTGACAGGTTTCGGCCGAATCACAGGTACCGTTTCCGCAAGTGGATGGCTTGTCCGTCCCGGAAAACCGGGTCCTGCCGCATCCCTGCCAGGAAACCACCGCCGCCAAGCCCAACCACAGGCCCACTGCCAATGTGCCGAGCAACGCCGTCCCTCTCATCGATACCACAGTCCCTCTCATCGATACCATCTGATGTCCCATGACAGACCTCCTGCTCCAAACTCGTGCACACCCACACACTCGGCCCATTGAGCCGGTGCAGGCATCCAGCCTAAAAACAGCATTACCTTCGAGTATATCAGCAATTTCCGGGCCACTGGAGAAAGAACCACCAGGCATCTGACAGGCGCATCTCGTCAAGAAACGATCCGGTCCGACGTCAAGAAACCGACGATCGTCGCGTCTGGACCTCAGAAATCTGAGAGGAAAACTCGAGGACCCACTCGCCCGTAGGCACGTGAAAGGACAACCGTCATCCTGACAGCAAGAACCACCACGTTTTCCCAAAGCACGAACACATGCCGACCCTGCCGTCTTGGTCACGGCTGGACAATGACGTAGAGCCGGTCGCCATACTTGGTGCTGTAGAACATGGCAATGATATTGGATGTTGGTGGCGCCCCCGTCGCGGTAAACGGTGAAAATTGTGCAATGGGCATGTGGTCGTAGAACAGCCAGCAATGGGACGCATTGTAAAAGTAGAGGACCCCGCTCGTCGTCAGGATCCCCATATACGGGCCCACATCGGTGCCCGCAGGAGCGTCATCCCCACAGAGCGCATGGAGGTCATAGTGGGTCCACCCATTTGCATTCGACAGGGTCTGGAACCCCGAACTCATCACCGAAGGGCTGGAAGGTGCGTTTGGATCCTGAGACCAGTCCACCGGGTACGGATTCGTGGCGTCAGCGGTCACCGCGCCGGTGATGTTGTCTTCCCGATAGAAATAGGCCTGGGTCCTGGACGGAACGACGAGAGCAATGGTCGTTTGGCTATCAGTGCCCCATGAAACGCCCAAGGCTCCATGAACCAACGAGCCTGGAACGCCGGGAAACCTGCTCGAAACTGCCTGACTGATTCCGTCGAGCGACTGCAGTGCCGGCCCCTCGGGCCGAATCCATGCCGGGCCTTGCTGTGACAAAGCCTGATCTTGTTCGGCCGTCAGCACTCTGGCGTCTGGTCGCTGGCTGAATCGGTACAGAACATCCTTCAACTGAGTGGCACTGCTCAACTCCATGCCCATAAGACGACCCAGACCCCCATCTGCCCTCAGCACTTCAATATCACTGATGTGCTCCCCGCCACTGGCCATGAGGCTGATCAGGCTCACCAGATGCCGTACGAGCGTCTTCGTGTTTCGAATTCCTGTGGCCTGGGCCAACTCTGCCAACTGCTGCCTCGAAACCAATCTGAGAAATGCCTCAACCAGCAGAGGCACACCGGCATATGCCGTGGATGTCGTTTCAGACTCGACAGACTCGACTTGGTAGAATAAGAAGTTGTTCATGTGTGGTTTTGCCTTTTTTGTTTTATATCTCAACGAGGAATACCACACATTCTTCTTATTATAAAGGCACAATGCGCTATTATCTGACAATACACGAAGTGCCTAT
>JAGGXR010000162.1 GCA_021162935.1 Deltaproteobacteria bacterium | reverse complement strand
GGCCTGGACCTGCCGAGCCCGAAAGGGAGGCCTGACAAGGGCCTGGACCTGCCGAGCCCGAAAGGGAGGCCTGACAAGGGCCTGGACCTGCCGAGCCCGAAAGGGAGGCCTGACAAGGGCCTGGACCTGCCGAGCCCGAAAGGGAAGTCGGACAAGGGCCTGGACCTGCCGGGGCCGAGGGGGACGGAGTTGGGGCAAGGGCTCGAATTGGACATGGACGTTCCCATGTCGAAGCAGGGGCCTCCGCCTATGCCGAGCATGAACCTGCCGCGAAGCAAACAGGAGTCGGCGGGCAGTGCCATCGGGGCAGCGTTGGACATTGGAGAACTCGACGTGGTGGCCCCCAAGGAAGGCCTTGAATCTGTGGGTGGGGCTCCGTTGGACATGGGGTTTGGCTCTGATGCGGCCGCCCCACTGGACCTCGACGAACTCGACGTGGTGGAACCGAAGACGCCTTCGGTGGATCCCAATGAAGAGCAACGCGCCGGCGTGACGGCCGACCATGCGTCGCACGCCGGTTCTGCCGCCAAGCCGAGGCCTACCAGGCCGGGGCTCTTGTCCAGAATCGATTGGGGGAGCAAGAAACTTTGGATCGTGTTGGGTGGCACCATGGCCCTGATGGCTGCCCTTGTCGTGGCGGCGTTCGTGCTGCGGCGTCACAAAGTGAGCCCCAGTTCCGGGCCGGGCAAGTCGCAAACAGCGAGCGTTGCTTCTCCGGGTCAGGTGAATCTCCCCAAGACATCTTCTTTGTTTTCAGATACGGTCGAGGCCTACCGGAACTGTCTGAGCAAGGCGTATCGGACATGGAAGAAACACGGGAAGGACCCCGTTGCTGCAGCCGTTGGCGCCCAATGCTGTTTTTTGCTGGAATTGCGATACGGCGTTTCGAAACATTCGAAATGGGCACGGCGAGCCCTGAGCCATGCTCGCAAGGCAGGAACGAAACATCCCGAACTCAAGAAAGCGGTGGCGCTTTGGCAGGTCATCAAGGGGCGGTCTTCGGCGAAGGCGATGCGTTTGATGTGTCGCAAGAGCCGCGTGGAGGTGCAGGCCTGTTTCTACTTGGGTTGGGAGGACCTGTGGTGGGGGAAGTTCTCGGATGCTATGGAGGCGTTTCGACTGGCGCTCAAACGAGCCCCGCATCACGGCGGGGCTTTGTACGGCTTGGCGTTTGCCTATCGAGGGTCTGGAGATACGGGTAAGGCGATCAAATGGCTGCGAAAACTCGCCAAGATTGTGCCGAAGCATCAAGAAGGTGTGATCGAGTTGGCGCGGCAGGAGCTTGCGAGGGAGCCACGATCCGCTTTGCGCCCACAGTCGTCCTCCGGTATGAAGTGGACCCGGCGGGTCAAGCGCCTCGTCAAGGCGGCTCGGACGGCATCGGTTCCTGCGGTGGAGGCCGCTGCTCAGATGTTGCGGGCGGAGCTCATGTTGGCGCGAGGTCGGGAGGACGATGCCCTGACGAATTATCGTGCAGCGGCAGGCAAGTGGTTGTCCTCAGATATCGAAATCGGCTATGGTTGGCAGCTTCTGCGATATGGGCGCTACAGTGAGGCGCGGAGCCAATTCGAAAAGGCCCGACAGGGCTGGCCCTGGAACAAGCGCGCGATCGTCGGGCTCGCGCGTTGCCTCGTTGCCTTGGGTCAGGCCGACGACGCCCTGAATCTTGTGCGGCAGGCTTGGCCAAAATGGCCCAAGGACGCCGAATTGAGAGTGTTGCGTGGGGATATCAATTTGGCACGTGGCAAGCCCGATGCGGCGGTCATGTATTATAAGCAGGCAGTGGCCCTGGATTCCAAGTTCGCACCTGCCTACTTGGCATGGATTGGTTTGCAGAGGGCGCCCGCGGCAGGCCTCGTGCAGATCGATCAACTGGCGGTCCAGGGGGTCAAGGATCCTCGGCTGATGGCCCTCAAGGGCCGCCTCCATGCTCTGGAGAAACATTGGGGGAAGGCTGTCGCTGCGGAGCGGAAGGCACTGGCCCAGGCTCCTTATGACAACGATCTGGCTGTGACTCTCGGTGATACGCTGTTGGCGGCCGGGAAACCGGAGCAGGCCGTCGTGGTCTTGGACCAGGTATGGAAGCGAGCCAGTGGTCATCGCCGCGTGGGACAACTGCTGGCAAAATACTACATGGGCCAGGGGGACATCGGTCAGGCCATCAAGATTCTCAAGAAGACCGCATTGCAACGGCCGACGATCGCCGTCAAGCTGTCGCTTGCCCGCGCCTATCTCAGGCAGGGGTCCGCGAGATCTGTTGGGATGGCCCTCAAGCTCGTCCATGCGTTGGGAGACAAGCATCCGCTCGATGCCACGATTCGCAAGACGTTGGGGCGGGCCTACTTGCAGGCGAACAAGCCCGAAGAGGCGGTGACGCATCTCAAACGAGCCCTGATGGGGTTGCCCAAGGATCTGGCCATCCATCTGTGGTTGGCCAAGGCGTACATGGCCATACATCAGGTCGGGCGGGCGATTGGAATCCTGAACGAGGCACTCAAGGGGCAACCCAAAGCCGCGGCCATTTTGGAGTATCGGGCGGAGATTGCCATTCAGCGGGGAGACGTGCGGGCCGCGCTCAAGGATTTGGCAGTATCCCTCAAGGCGCGCCCGTCGGCCTTAGGGTATACCCTTCAGGCAGATTGCTACCTCGAGCGGCAGCGGCGATCCAAGGCGATTCGTTCCGTCAAGAAAGCCATCGGACTCGACTCTGGTTTCGCCAGGGCGCATTTTCTCTTGGGGCGCATTTTGTTTGAGTCCGCCAAGTTGAGGCCGGCTGTCGCAGCTTTGCGCAAGGCCGTGGAGCAGGTTTCGGGACGCAAGCCGTACTGGTTGGCCGACGCCTACTATATGTTGGGATCCGGCTATTCGGATCTCCACGTTCGTTCCGAGGCCCGGCGTTTCTTGAAACGCTATCTGGCTATAACCAAGGGGGATGGCACTCGCACCAAGACCAGGCAGGAAGCCCGCAGAAAGCTGAGTCGCATCGACGCCCCATGATCGTTGGATTGTGCCTGCAGGGGAAGGGGCAAAGATCGCTGCTTTGTGCGTTCGACCGCAGCGTGATCCGCTGGCGCGGCCCGGGTCCAGACGGTCAGAAGACCCATTCCACCGAGGTCTCCAGGGACCAGAAGCCTGGCAGAAAAATGCCGGTGCTGAGACGGGCGCTCATGTGCCGCCAGAAGTCATAGCGAACGCTGAAGACGCCGTTGAGTGCCGGGATGACCGGCGGAACTTTGTTGGACTTGTCTCGGTCTGGATTGTTTTCGAGACTCGACCGGTGGCAGCCATTCTTGTCGCAGACAGCGCCAGATGGATGACATTGGGAACAGTTGGAGTAGTTGGATCCGTTGCAGGGCGCGCCCGTGCCGTTCAAAGAGGAACTGGTTGTGTAGACGCTGCCCATGACCCAACCCAGACCAATGCCACCACCGAGGCCCAAGAAGAGTCCTTTGGCCACCTGCCAGTGGTAGATGAAGGTTGCGTCCGCCCACAGGAAGTTGAGATTGTGGAATTCCGTGTAGTCGAGTTCGTCCCACTCGTGGCCCCGACCGAGCCAGTTTCCGTCATCGCTCGAACCCATCATGAAGCCGAACATGAGTCGTACGATAATGTCGAGATGCTTTTTTCGTCGCACGAAGTGGGCACCGAACGTGTGGCGATAGAGATTGTGCCCCGATGATTTTGCGGCCTCGGTGAAGGCCTTCAGGAAGAATTGGGGAACGATCAGAAATTGATAGTTGAGGCCGACCCCGTAGAGAACCGTGGGTTTATGCACAGGAGGGGAGGTGTCCGTCGCTCCGGGCAAAGGCCCTGTTCTTTGTGGCTCTTCGGTTGGTGGTGGGGCCTCGTCTGCGGGGGCCTTGTCTGCGGGGGTCTCGGCCGTGGGCGGTTTTTCCGTGTCGGGCGTTTGTGCCGAGTTGGACCGGGCAGCGGCTGGTCGTGACGAAGGTGCCGCCAGTGCCTGGTTGGCCGTTGGACCGGTCAGGGTCAAAAGCGCGATCAGGACAAGAAATGTTTGATTCATCATGGTTTGGCGCCTCCGGGGGGGTTGCCACCTTGGTCCGTCTCTACGAAAATTCCGTGACGGCGTTCATACAAACATGGGGGCCTGGGCGAGTTCAAGAAAAAAGGACCGTGTTTCCTCAATGGGCGGATCGATCGGTTCCGATGTGCGAGAGTCCACAGGAACCGCACTGGGTGCTTTTGCCTTTCCTTTTCAGTTATGGTACATGGAGCCGAATAAATGGGCCGCGGTCGACGAGGGAATGGTTTCCAAACGAACGTTGTTGTAGAACTCGTTGGTCGCGAGGCCTTTGTAACTCCAAGGGGCGCCTTCCGTCGGGAGCCCGCAGCCAGTCGAGGCACGTCGTGAAAGGGATATCAAGAGTCCTATTTGTGCTGGTCGCCTTGTTTCTCGCCGGCTACGCCGGCTGCAAGAAGAAGCCCAAGCATGTTAAGACCCCAGGCACCTGCAAGACCGATTCGGATTGCAAGGACGGCAAACATTGTCGAAACGGTGTATGCGCTCAATGTGCCACGGACGCCCATTGCCCCGCGGGAACGAAGTGCCATGACGGCATTTGTCTGAAGCGCTGCAGCAACGATGGGGAATGTGGCCCCGGGAAGGTCTGCCAGGATGGCGTGTGTCTCGCGAAGGACTGCAAGGCGGATTCGGACTGTGGACAGGGACGCCATTGCGTCAACGGCCTTTGTGCGGCCTTGGCTCGCGGGGGCTGCCGTGAGGACGACGACTGCAGCGACGAGGAGGTCTGTCGGAACGGACGTTGCGTTTCAGCGCCCAGACCGACCACGCCGCCCAAAGGCTGCGGGCTGGACACGATCTACTTCGCGTACAACAAGTACACCGTGAGCAACCAGGGAATGAAGATCCTCCAACGGGACGCCGAATGTCTCAAAAAGGTTCCTGGTCGCGTGGTGAATCTGGAGGGCCATTGCGATCCGAGAGGGACCGAAGAGTATAACCTGGCCCTTTCGAATCAGCGGGCCCAGAGCGCCAAGAAATACTTGGTGAGTTTGGGTGTCGATGCCGCTAGGTTGCACGTGGTCCCCAAGGGAGAATTGGAGGCGACCGGGACCGATGAGGCGACTTGGTCCAAGGACCGCAAGGTGGTGTTCGTATGGTATTGAAGGCTCGTCGGTTGTTCGTGAGCCTGCTGGCGCTCTGGTCGGTATCGTTTCTGCCCGGCTGCTTTTTCGTGACGACCAAGAAGGAGGGCCGAGAGCTTGCGAAGCGGATAGCGGCCAACAAACAGCGGCTGGGGCGGTTGCATCAACGGGAGCAGCAGGTTCAACGATCCATCGGACAGGCTCGGGAGGAACAGAAGAAGCTGGTGGCGCTTATGGGCAAGGCGCGCAAGGTCCTGCTGCGCAATTCGGCCGACGTGGGTGCCAGGGTCGAGATCTTGAGCACGAAACTTGGTCAGGTTCTCGGTCGGCTGGACAACGTGGAACACGATCTTGCGGCTCGCAGGACCGCAGTCGGGAAAGCGGCTCGGATTGGGACGACCTTGCGGATGGAGCTGGCCACCCTCAAGCAAAGACTCGATGGATTGGGTGGCCAGTTTGATCTCCTTATCAGGCACCTGGCCGGCCCCAGGGGCCCCGACGCCCTCTTTGCCGCTGGGACCAAGGCTTTCCACGCAGGGCATTTTCGAGAGGCCAGAAGACTGTTCAGGCAGTTTGTCGTCAAGTATCCCAAAGACGCCAGAGGCGCTACGGCGGTCTTCAATCGGGCGCTGTCCTATTTTAAAGAAAACAAGTTCGCCGCGGCGGATTTTAGCTTCAAGGACTTTCAGGCCAAATATCCGCAGGATGCGCGAATGGCCCGTTCCTGGCTGTTTCGGGCACGGTGTCGGTTCGAACTCAAGTACTGTCGGAGCGCATTGAAGGTGCTCGATGCCGTGCTTCGTCGGTACCCGAAGAGCCCCGAAGGACATCAGGCCCGTACGTTGCGGACGAGGATCCGACGCGTTCTGCACAGTGCGCGGTTCTGTGGCTCGTGAGAGGGACGAGGGGGTGATGTTCCATCTGGTCAGTGAGTTAGCCCCCTGCGGGGACCAGCCCAAAGCAATCGATGCGTTGGTGGCAGAGTTGAGGGAGGGACGCAAGGACACGGTTTTGCTCGGGATCACCGGATCGGGCAAAACCTTCACCATGGCGAATGTCATCGCCACTTTGGACCGCCCCACTTTGGTGATCGTCCACAACAAGACGTTGGCGGCGCAGCTCTACGGGGAATTTCGCGATCTGTTTCCGGACAATGCGGTCCATTATTTTGTCAGCTACTACGACTACTATCAACCAGAGGCTTACGTACCAGCTTCGGATACCTATATTGCTAAGGATTCGTCCATCAACGAGGAGATCGATCGGATGCGGCATGCCGCGACCGACGCGCTCCTTTCCCGTCGGGACGTGATCATCGTTGCGTCCGTGTCTTGTATTTTCGGCATCGGCAGCCAGGATCTTTACGAATCCATGACCGTTCGCCTGCACAGGGGCCAGTCGGTGGATCGTGATGACGTGCTTCGTCGGCTCGTGGACATCCAGTACCGGCGCAGTGATATGGATTTTTCGCGAGGTACGTTTCGAGTACGGGGGGACGTGGTGGAAGTGTTTCCGGTCCAACAGGAGGAGCGGGCTCTGCGGATCGAGTGGTGGGGGGACGAGATCGAGCAGATCGCCGTGGTGGAGTCCTTCAGGGGCAAGGTTCTCGAGACGTTGGATTTCGCGGTGATTCGTCCGGCAAGCCATTATGTGACGGAGCCGAACAGCCTCAGTCGTGCCCTGGAGACCATCAAAGGGGAACTGAAGGTCCAACTGGCCAGCCTGCGTTCCGACGCCAAGTTGGTCGAGGCCCAGAGGCTCGAGGAGCGGACGCTGCTCGATCTGGAAATGCTGGCCGAGACGGGGCGTTGCGTGGGCATCGAGAACTATTCGAGGCACCTGACGGGACGGGCTGCGGGTGAGCCAGCACCGACCCTTTTGGACTATTTTCCAGACGATTACCTGATGTTCATCGACGAGAGCCATCAGACGCTGCCGCAGCTCATGGCCATGTACCGAGGCGATCAGTCACGGAAGAAGACCCTGGTCACCTACGGATTTCGTCTGCCTTCGGCCTTGGACAATCGACCCTTGCAGTACGAGGAGTTCCGGCAGCGGGTGAACCAGGTCGTGTACGTATCCGCCACACCAGGCGACCACGAGTTGGGGCTGACCGAGGGCGAAGTGGTCGAGCAGATCGTGCGGCCCACGGGGCTTCTGGACCCGGACATCGAGGTCCGTTCCACTAAGGATCAGGTTGCCAATCTCTATGGCGAGATTCGTAAGCGGGTGGCAAAGAATCAGCGAATACTGGTCACGACTTTGACCAAGAGAATGGCGGAGGAACTTTCTGAGTATTACCAGGAAATGGGCGTCAAGGTTCGATATCTCCATTCCGACGTGGAGACGTTGGATCGAATCGAGATCATCCGCGATCTCCGTCGTGGCAGGTTCGATGTTCTGGTGGGGATCAACCTCCTTCGTGAGGGGTTGGACCTGCCCGAAGTGGCGCTTGTGGCTATTCTGGACGCCGACAAGGAGGGTTTTTTGCGCAATCACCGCTCGTTGATGCAGATTTGCGGCCGGGCGGCGAGAAACGTGGACGGCCACGTGGTCATGTACGCGGATCGAATCACCGCGGGCATGGAAGAGACCATTGCCGAGACCAATCGGCGGCGCGCCATCCAGGAGGCGTACAACAACGAGCACGCAATCACACCGCGGACGATCAAGAAGGCGATCCTCGACCTGTCGGTCACCCCGGTCGATGCGGATTACAGCACGGTTTCTGCATTTTCGGACCGCGACGGCTTGCCTGACAACCTTCGAGCGCTGCGTCAGGAAATGAAGCTGGTGAGGGAAAAGATGAAGGCGGCGGCCAAGAACCTGGATTTCGAAGAAGCAGCACGACTCAGGGATCGACTCATTGCTCTGCAGGAGCATGAGGTGGGCCTGCTTGGGGCGAGCGGGTAATGTCCCTGGCCGTGGTCGACACCAGTGGTGATTGGATGGATCGGCAAAGGGCTTGTTGGCGGGGGCGCGTGCCTTTTCTCGGTCAGACGGGATCCGTGGGGCGAGTGTCGTGGGGAAGCCTGGTCGCTTTGGTTGTTGGCGCTAGTTTCGGCTGCCGGCCGGCGCGGCTATTCCAGCCTCCAGCCTCGGCCTATGCTGATTTTACCGCGGGAAGCCTGTTGTGGTTGGAGGGAGAGCCTCGTCGAGCCCTGACGCATTTTTTGGCTGCAGCGGCGGCGGATCCTGGATCCCTGCCCCCCTTACGTCGTGCCGCCGAATGTCTCGTGGTTTTGGGCCTGGCGAGCGACGCGCGTCGGATGCTGCAGCATGCCCGTCGGGTCGTGGGCCGTCGGCCCATCTGGTTTGATCTGGCTCGTGCTCGCGTTCTTTCCAAAGGGGGCCTGCGATCGTCGTCGATCTCTGCACGCACGAGCGAGGATTTCGTACGTGCAGCGGTCCTGTGGCGAATGGCCGGCCGTTCCGATCGCGAAGCTGGGGCGCTGCGTCGGGCCCTACGGCTCGCACCAGACGATCTGGAGGCCATGATTCGGCTTGGGTGGTGGGCCCGGCGTGCCGGTCAGTCCCGTCAGGCCGTTGGTTTGTTTCAACGGTCCGTGGCCAGCCACCCGGAGTATTTGATGGGGTACGTTCAGGAGGCGTTTTCCTGGATCGACATGGGTCGCTACGACGAGGCCAGGCTTCGCATCCAGATGGCTCGCCAGCAGGCACCCGCCAACTTGGACCTGGCAATAGTGGCCTGGAGGATTGCTCTTGCCGTCGGTCGATCCGACCGGGCACGAGCGGTCTTGTCGTCCCTCGCGTCGTATCATGGGGCGCCGTATCGTTTGTTTCGCGCCCATCGTCTTGCCGATCAGGGCCAATGGCGGGAGGCGATCGTGGGCCTCGACCAGGTGTCCAGCCCGGCAGATGCCGCCGACGCCCAGGCACTTCTGCTTCGGGCGGCGTTGGCGCATGGGCGGCGGCGCGAGGCGCTCGACCGATTTGGCCGCCTCGTTGCGTTGGGCGGTTCGGTGCCCCAACTGGGAGACGTCGTCCAGCGGGTCGTGCGGTATGGTTTCTGTCGTGAGGCGTTGGGGATCATCAAGAAGAGCGTGCACCTGCCCGACGACCGCCACCGGACCTGGCGCTGTCGCCGTATGGGATACCGAATCCTGGCACGTTCCTATCTGGAGGCGTCTTGTGGTGACCGGAACTGGTCAAGGAGGAGCCTTGGGGTCGTGCATTGGAACTGTGGCACCCAGCGTGGGTTGGGGTATCTGATGGCCGTCGTGGCGGATCGTGCCGGTTGGATGCAGCGGGCCTGGCGGATCGTCTCGGCGTTGATTGCTCGCGAACCGGACGACGCCAGCGCCCTGAATCTGTATGGGTACACGATGGCCAACCACGGCAGGGCGGCCGAATCCGTTGGGATACTGCGAATCGCCCATCTGTTGGATCCTCTGGACCCAGCCGTTGCAGACAGTTATGGTTGGGCCTTGTTGCTCGCCGGACGACGTCGGGAGGCGGAGGGGCTTCTTGCTTTCGCCTGGAGACTATTGCCTGTCGACGGAGAGATTGCAGCCCATCGTGGGTGGGCGGTCGAGGTGGCGGCGGGAGCTTCGAATCGGGTCGGTCGCGTGAACTGTCGAGAAGGCGATGGAATGGTCCAGGCCGGACGGTGGTACCGCAGGGCGCTTCGTCTGAGGGTCGCCCCGGAAGTGAGGCGTTGGGTCCGCATGCGGCTGGCTGCGTTCGCCGCCTGTCGTGGGACAGGGAGGAAGCTGTGAGGGTATGATGGGATCGAGAAGGCGATGGGGCATGGTGGCCGTGACCTGTGCGGTGGTGGTTGGTTCGGGCTGTTGTCGGCAGGTGCGGCATTACCCGGTTCCTGGGACGTCGGTCCTGCTGGCGGCAGTGCGGGGTCGGAACCGAGCGGTCGAGACCCTTCGGGCCAAAGTCACGGCGGACCAGATGACCCGGAAAGGGCGTCTCAAACTGAATGTTTTTCTCCTGGTCGGGTTGGGTGGAAGGCTGCGGATGGAGGCCACGGTCCTGGACAACACCGTGGCGGCATTGGCCTCGGATGGGCAGGCTTTTTCATCGGTGGATTTTAAGCATCGTATCGCCTATACGGGCCCGGCCAAGGCCTGCAACGTGGCGCGCATCTTCAATATTCCTTTGGACGCGGAGCACGTGGCGCTCGTGTTGTTGGGCGGTATTCCAGTTTTGACACATGATTTGATGACCCTTCATTGGGATCGTTGTCACGGCCGTGAGGTGCTGTTGCTCGTCAATCGAGCAAGAGGATTGAGGCAAGAGATTCGAATTCGCAGGAAAGGGTCCGGCTGGCGGATCGAAGGCAGTCGGATACGAAACCGAGCGGGCAAGACCCTCATCGAGGTGCAGTACAAAAAATTTCGACACAGGAAAGGGAGTTGGATACCCACGTGGGTTCGGTATCTGCAGCCGGGGCGCAAGGCGGATCTCCTCCTTCGATATAAGAAGATCGAGCCAGGCGTCCATTTTCCCGATGCCGCCTTTCGATTGAATCTGCCTACCGGATTTCCAAAGCGTTTCTTGGATTGTACCGAGTCGGAAGGCGTGCCGTTCGAGCGCGTGCAGGCAAAGGATCGCCCAGCGCAGGTTCGTGAAGGAACCACGGCAGGCGCCACCGGCCATGTCGAGGAGGACTCGTGGTGATGTTTTCCCTTGCAACATTCAACGTGAATTCCGTCCGAGCGCGTCTCCACGTCTTGATTCCCTGGTTGGAACGACATCAGGTCGACGTGATTTGCCTCCAGGAGACCAAGGTGACCGATGAGGTGTTCCCCCAGGATGCCTTTCGGGACATTGGGTACAATGTGGCGTTTAAGGGGCAGAAGTCATACAACGGCGTCGCCATTGCCAGTCGACACGCCATCGAGGATGTCGCCGTGGGTTTCGATGGAACGAATGGTCCCGTAGATGCCAGTCGTTTGCTGCGATGCCGCGTGCAGGGGGTGTCGATCGTGAACACGTACGTCCCACAAGGCCGGGCCATCGATCATGAAAACTATGCGTACAAGCTGCAATGGTTCGATCGTCTCGCTGCTTTGTTCGATGCAGAGTACAGCCCGGCTGAAGACCTCGTTTGGTGTGGAGATCTGAACGTGGCACCCAAACCAGAAGACGTGCACGATCCGGACAGTCACCGAAACCACGTCTGTTTCCACGAGGCGGTACGACAGGCCTTTGCACGAACCAGGACCTGGGGATTCGAAGATCTGTTTCGCCGGTTCCATCCTGAGCCTGGCCAGTATACGTTCTTCGATTATCGTCGACGGGGTTCGGTGCAAAGGGGTCTTGGCTGGCGCATCGACCATATCCTGGTGACCCCATCCATGGCCCATCGGGCCAAGGACTGTTCCATCGATCTCCAGCCTCGGCTGGAGACCAAACCATCCGATCACACGGTTTTGATGGCGACCTTCGATTTGTCTTGATGCTTTGGGGTGCGGGTTCCGATCGTTTTTTGGCCAACAATGGGCTGTTTTTGGCCACAAACGCTGCATTCGATCGCGCGTTCCCTTTCGTTTTCATTGATTTTTCGCAGTTCTTCCGACTGGCATGGTTCGTGCGTTGGATGCGGGTATGCATGTCAAAATATACAGCGCAGACCTGGTCGGAGTGGACGCCTACAAAGTCGAGGTCGAGGTGGATGTGGGCGGCGGACTGCCGGGTTATCATTTGGTGGGTCTGGCGGCCACCGCCGTCGCCGAGGGGCGGGTGCGGATTCGAACCGCTCTTGCCAATACCGGCCTGGCACTCCCCGCCCGAAAGATCACAGTCAATCTGGCTCCTGCTGAAATGCGCAAGGACACCACGGCGTTCGATCTCCCTGTTGCCCTCGGTATCTTGGCGGGGCTCGACCTGATACCCCAGTCGGCGCTGGACGGCGTGATGGCGGTGGGGGAATTGGCCCTGGACGGCTCGATTCGACCGGTCAGAGGGGTCCTGTCGGTGGCCATGCTTGCTCGGGAAGAAGGGCTTGGGCGACTCATCGTGCCCAATGAAAATGCTCAGGAGGCCGCCTTGGTGTCTGGCCTCGACGTGAGACGCTGTACGAATCTGGCACAGGTGGTCGCCGACCTGCGCGGGGAGGCGGACATGCCAGTCCCGGTCCTCGCATCCGCAGCGGCTGAACCGGATCGCCGCGCGCCCGATCTGGTGGATGTGCGTGGTCAGGAGGCGGCGAAGCGGGCCCTGGAGGTTGCGGCCGCCGGTGGGCACAACTTGCTGATGATCGGCCCTCCTGGTTCTGGGAAGAGCATGTTGGCCAGGCGCCTGGCGTCGCTTCTTCCTCCCATGACGACACAGGAATCTTTGGAATGCACGCGCATTTACTCGGTTGCAGGATTGCTGGGGGCACGGCGGCTCATTGACCGACGTCCATTCCGGGCTCCCCATCATTCGGTGAGCATGGCCGGGCTCGTGGGCGGTGGGCCGGGACCCAAGCCAGGGGAGCTGACTCTAGCGCACAACGGCGTCCTCTTTTTGGACGAGGTGCTCGAATTCCAACGGGGCACCCTCGAATCGTTGCGCCAACCACTCGAAGATGGCAGCATCACCATCACCCGGGCCAAGGCCTCGGTCACCTTTCCTGCCAGGGTCATGCTCGTCGGGGCCATGAATCCCTGCCCGTGCGGGCACCTCGGTGATCCATATCGGGCCTGTGTCTGCAGCGCCGCGCAGGTTGCGCGGTATCGAAGTCGGCTCAGCGGTCCGCTGGTGGACCGAGTGGACATTCAGATCGATGTGCCGAGGTTGAGCTATGACGAATTGGCGGGAGAGCGGCCGGATGAGACGTCGGCCCAGGTTCGCGATCGGGTGGCCGAGGCGAGGCTGCGCCAGGTGGAACGATTTTCCGGGGTCGTTGGTCCGTCCAGGCCGTTGAGCAATGCCCAGATGGGGGTGGCGGACCTCGAGGAATTCTGTCGCGTCGGCCCAAAGGGGCACGAGCTGCTCAAGCAGGCGTCCTCCCGGCTGGGGTTGAGTGCCCGGGCGGTGCATCGGGTCCTCAAGGTGGCCAGGACCATTGCGGATCTCGATAGCGACGACCGGATTGGAGTGGCGCATCTCGCAGAGGCCATTTCATATCGAAGTTTGGATTGGGGCGGGCAGAGCACTGGCGACGAGCAGAGAATCTGGACAGGCAGGAGGAGGGCATCATGAAACGGTATGAGAGTCGGCTGACCAGGAAGCTGCGTCCAAGGGTGTCGGTGACCGAGGGAACCGATGGCAGGCGGGCGGGGGTGGAGACTACGAGGGACCAGCAGATGCCTGCTTTGCACGGGCCAACCTGGTGGGACCAGGTGGCAACCACCTTCCGGTCTGTCTTTGTTTTGGCCGGCATTGCGGATGACCTCGCCAGCGATGACGCGACCAGTCAGGGTCGCGCCCTGGTCCTTGCCGTGGTCCAGGTGGAGCGGTATCTCAAGCGGGCGTCGCAGGCGAGTGGGGCCGCCGCCAGATTGAGGAATCTGGCGGGCGCTGCCTGTGCCAACATGGCGCTTCGGGGTCTTGCATACGAATGGATGGCCCGCCGGAACAGTCGTCGTCTGGATCTGCTGCTGGCTCAATCCAAGAAAGTGGGGCGCCAACTCGCCTGGCTTTGCGAGGAGTCGGCAAGACTTGCGGCGACCGATGGTCAGTGGAATGATGCAGAGCGTGATCGTTGTGATCATGTTTGTGAGGTGTGATGTGTGTGCCGATCGTTTCGACCGTATCGTATTGGCTTCGACGTCCAGGTATCGCCGTGAGCAGTTGGCGCGCTTGGGCGTGGATTTCGTGGTGGAGGCGCCCGCGTACGTCGAAGAGCATGACCTGGCCCTGCCGCCAAAGGAACTGGTCAGGATGTTGGCGCTCAACAAGGCGAAGAGTCTGGCCGAGCGTTTCTCCAATTCGATCATCATTGGATCGGATCAGGCGCCAGAGATCGAAGGGCATGTCTTAGGCAAGCCAGGTGACCGGTTGGGTGCCGAGGCGCAACTGAGGCGCCTTGCCGGCCGATCCCATCGACTCCTGACCGCCGTGGCCCTTGTTTGGCCCAGCCAGGGTTTGGTGGAGGTGGAGGTGGAAGAAACGGTGCTGACCATGAGAGCGTTGGAGGAGGAAACGATCAGGCGATACGTGGCGTTCGATCGACCATTCGATTGTGCCGGGGCCTACAAGATCGAGAGTCTTGGTGTCGCCCTGTTCAAATCCATTGAGGGACAGGACCCGACTGCGGTCGTTGGGTTGTCGCTGCTGCGCCTGGCGCGCCTATTCAGGAAGGTGGGTGTCGATATCGTGGTGGAGGCTGGTTCGGAAACGAGGGGGACTCGATTCAGAACGTGAAGTGCTGTGAAATTTCCACCTCCACGTCCTTGTCTTTTGCCGAGCGTTTCGTTTTCTTGCCGCCCCCCAGATATTCGATGATGCGTTCTTCGACGAAGGCACTCATGCTGATGCCTTTGGCGTCGCAGAATTTTTTTACTTGGGCATAGATGTCGCCCCGAATGGAAATGGACCGTCGTGTTTGCTTTTTCGCCATCTAAGCGTCTCCTGGATCGTGTGTATCGTATTCCTAGCATGATCAGGAACGCAATGGACGTCAAGACAAAACCGCGTTGCTGGATTACACACAGGTTTTCCACAGGTTGCAAATTTTATAACGTGCCTGATTTCTTTACATTTGTTTCACTTTTGTCCGTTTTGTGGATCGGATGTGGTGGACAGAATGCCGGTCACGATTTTTTGGTGGAAGTGGGTGTGTGATGTCGTTGCTCATGAACCATCTGCCTCCTTCCCAGCGCCCCAGGGAACGTTTGGCTCGGCTGGGTATCGACGCTCTGTCGGACGTGGAGCTGTTGGCCCTTGTTCTGGGGACGTCCGGCGTGAAGCAGGAAGACGTGCTCTCCTTGGCAGGACGGATTCTGAGCCACTTTGGGTCCCTGCGGGGCGTTGCCCGTGCCGACGTGAGTGAACTGGAGCATCTCAGCGGCCTTGGGGTTGCCAAGGCGAGTCGTCTCCTGGCTGCTGTGGAAGTGGGGCGTCGATCCGTGGCCGAAGGATCTCCGTTGGGTCGCGTCCTGACGGGGCCCGCTGATGTCGCCCAGTGGTTTCGCCAGGAACTCGGAGTGCTGGAACACGAGGTGTTCTGGGTCCTGGGCCTGGATGTGCGCAATCGGGTCCTCCAGGCCCAGCGCGTGGCGGAAGGTCATTCGACCGGGGTGGAGGTCCACCCCAGGGAGGTCTTTCGTTCGCTGGTTCGGATGGGGGCCGTGTCCACGATTTTGGTGCACAATCATCCTAGTGGGGACGTGTCTCCAAGCCCTCAGGATCTGGATCTGACGAAACGCCTCGTGGCAGCGGGCGGTCTGGTGGGGATCCGGGTGCTCGATCACCTCGTGGTGACGGGGGGGGCGTTCTTCAGTTTTGCGGACCACGGTCTGCTGACCGCTTCACGCTGATCCTGTGAACCTGGAGAGCGTTGTGCGTCTGTGGGCAGAGATGGCGATGGTTGGAAAAAGATGCGTCAGAGAATGGGCAGATAGGTACGCAATTCGTAGTCCGTGACCTGGGTGCGATACTGGTCCCACTCGATTTTCTTGTTCTCGATGAATTTGGAAAACACGTGCTCTCCCAGGGTTTGTCTGAGCAATTCACTTTCTTGTGCGACCTGGATGGCTTCGTGCAGATTGCCCGGGAGCGTTTTGACCCCGAAGGCGTTGCGCTCCGAATCACTCATGCGGAAGAGGTCCATTTCGATCGGGTCCGGGAGGGGATACTGGTTTTCGACGCCCTTCAAGCCGGCAGCGAGCATGACGGAAAATGCGAGGTACGGATTGCAGACTGGGTCCGGGCTCCGGACTTCCACGCGGCTCGCATTGTGCTTTCCTGGGCGATACCTGGGAACGCGCACCAGGGCTGACCGGTTCTTTTGGCCCCACGAGACGTAGGCGGGGGCCTCGTATCCCAGGACCAGGCGTTTGTAGCTGTTGACCCACTGGTTCAGGACGGCCGTGATTTCACGGATGTGTCGCAGGATACCGGCCACGTAATGCTGCGCAAAGGTGCTGAGGTGATACGGGTCGTTCTCGTCGAAGAACAGGTTCTGCTTTCCCTCGAAGATGGACTGATGCACGTGCATGCCACTGCCGTTTTTTCCATAGAAGGGCTTTGGCATGAAGGTTGCGTACGCGCCCGCTTCCGTGGCGATTTCCTTGACCAGGTAGCGGATGGTCATGACCGTGTCAGCCATTCGAAGGGCGTCGCCGTGGTGCACGTCGATTTCGTGCTGGCTCGCAGCCACTTCATGATGTGAGTATTCGCAATGCACACCCATTCCCTGGAGGGCGGTTACGGTCCGTCTGCGTAGGTCGGTGCCCCGGTTGATCATGGAGGCGTCGAAATACCCCGTTTGGTCGAACCCAACCGGGTCATGTGGTGACTGGAGGTAGAAGTATTCCATTTCCGGCCCAACATGGAAACAATAGCCTTTTTCGTCGAGTTTCTTGAGGTTGTTGCGGAGCACCCTTCTTGGGTCCCCTTTGTACGGAGAGCCGTCCGGCTCGAACAGGTCACAAAAGATTTGGGCGGATCGGGGCCTACCCGTGGCCGGATCTCGATACACGGAGAAGGAGGATGGGTCCGGGATGGCCATGAGGTCGCTTTCTTCGATGCGCGCAAATCCTTCGATCGAAGAACCATCGAACCCCATTCCTTCTTCGAGAGCTTTCTCCAGTTCGCTAGGGGGGATTTCGACCCCCTTCAGTTGGCCCAGGATGTCGGTGAACCAGAGCCAAATTCTCGGGATCGATTCGTCGTGGACCACTTTGAGAACGGTTTCTTTTTGAGGCATTGACAGATCCTCCCTCGCTGCGTTATCTGTTGACACAGGGTGGTGTTTAGGGCCGAGGGGCTCGAAAAGCAAGACGAAAAATTTCGTCGAGACAGGAGGATGATCGATGAAGCGGCATGGCAATGCAATGATGGCCGTTCTGGCGCTTGGCCTGGTGGCCTGCGGTCCGGACGGGAATTCATCCGGGGGAAATCAAAATAACGTGGTGGACCGCGATGCGTACGTGTTCCCCGATGCGAAGCCGAGACCGGACGCGAGTCAGTGCGAGAATCGCTGCAACGAAGGAGATGTGCAGTGCGTCACCGGCGGGTTCCAGGTCTGTGGGAACTACGATGCCGACTCCTGTCTCGAGTGGGGGCCCGTGACCCCCTGTGACCCGGGCGAGAAATGCACCGACGGCAAGTGTCAGGCTGGTGGTGTGGACGATTGCGTCAAGCTCGCCGTGCGTTGCGATCCAGCCACGAGCACCGAGGGGACACAGAGCTGCGAGTTGGGACAGGATGGCTTTTACCACTGGAGCGAGACCACGCCGTGCAACACTGGGGAAACCTGTTCGGCGGGCAAGTGTTCGTCCTCCTGCCACGACGAGTGCGCTGAGCATTCGCGACAGTGCGCCGGGGATGGATTTCAGGTCTGCGCTGACCACAATTCGGATAATTGCATGGATTGGGGTCCCATCACGGCCTGTCAAAGCGGCGAGACCTGCTCGAACGGCAGGTGTTCGGCGGAATGCACCAATGAGTGTGTGACTGGGGCGAAACGCTGTGATGGCGTTGGTGGGTATCAAGAATGTGGTGATTTCGACGCGGATTCCTGTCTGGAGTGGGGATCGACGATTGCCTGCGCCGACGGCGAGACATGCTCCATGGGCCAGTGCGGCGCGACCTGCCAAAATGAATGCGACAGCGAAGGCGAACGCCAATGCACGGCGTCGGGAGACGGGTATCAAGTTTGCAGTGTCAATAATGACACGAGTACCTGTTTCACTTGGGGCCCGGTCATTTCGTGTGACCAGGGCCAGGCCTGTCAAAGTGGCGCCTGTATCGAGCCTTGCAATTGTGATTTCTTCCCTGGTGTGTGTGAGGCGTCGGCTCCAGGGTCCAGCCAGGCCTGTTCATGCGACGACGACTGCAGCAATGGGTCCGCCTGCACCGCGGATTCCCATTGTGACACCTGGTGCCCGTCGGGGTCGGACCCGGACTGCTCGTGCGGTTGCGACTACAATGAGTATTGCGAAGCCGATGCCCAGAACAGCTCGGACACCTGTACGTGCGACCCTGATTGCGAGTTGAACGAGGATGCTTGTTCCGATGATGGACATTGCGACACATGGTGCCCCGTTGGCGACGATCCGGACTGTCCCGCCAACAGCACAGATCCCTGTCGGGATCGTTGGGTGAGCATTGGTTGGCGATGGGGCGACGAACTCATGCTGTACGATTCCTACGAGGATCCCGACTCGGAGGAAGGAGACTCATGGGTGCTGCTCAGCCCGGGTCTTTCCAGTGGCTCAGCCGAGATTTTCGTCGAGTTTGCCAAGGAGCATTCGTCTTGTGTGGATTCGATTCGGGTGGAGGTCTATGGCTATGACGATGCCTTGTTCGGAGATGGAGCCGAGATGTACCTCTATAATTGGGACTCGTTTCAGTTCGACCTGTTGCCCGACCAAACGGTCGGCGGCTACGAAGACCTCTACAACAACGACGTGGGGAACGTTGAGCCCTACATGTACTGTGGTACGGAGAAGTGCTACGTGAATGCAAAGGTGGGTGCGAGTGCCTGGGACAACTCGCATGTGCTGTGGGTCGAGGTCTACGTGCACATGACCCCATAGCCGACTCGCTGGCCAACCAGATTCCCTGCCGGCCTGGCCGGCAGGGAATCCCTTCGCCTCGTCCCTTCTGTTCCGATTCTTTCCGAGGTTCGTTCTATTTCTTGTCGAGCATGTCCAGGTAGAGCTGACACCGCTTGTTGGTCGGGTCCATTTTGAGGGCTTCGCGCCATTCGGAGGACGCTTCCTCGAATCTGCCCTGGCGGTAGTAGGTGAACCCGAGATGGATCCTCGCAGGCAGGAAGGTGGGCTTCTGGGTCTTTGCCTTTTGAAATTCCTGTTCGGCCCGTGTCATGTCTCCCTTGTCGTGATACGTGTCCGCAAGCTTTGTCCGGATGTCAACGAAGTCGGGGCAGAGACGCAGCGCCTTGCCGAACTCATCGATCGCTTCGTCGTACATACCCAGGCCGAGGTAGGCGGATCCGAGGTCCGCGTGCATGTTGGCGAGTTTGCCCTTGGCATAGGGATCGAGGCGGCGTGGCGCGGACTTCGAGCGATTGACCGCGTCGGAGTATACCCTGCGGGCATCGTCGTACCGGCCGAGGTCGTTGTACGTGACTGCCAGGTTCAAGGCTGCATCCGTGTAGCGTGGGTTCAGGCGGAGCGCTTCTTCGAGGTAGGCGGCGGCCTTTTCGAATTCGCCTTGGCTATGGTAGATGACACCGAGCATGTTGAGGACATCGGCGAAACCAGGATATTCCTTGAGGATGTCTCTGAAAATGGCCTCGGCCTGCGAAAACTCGTTGTGGTCGAAATGTTCTCTGCCAAGGGCAAGCAGTCGTTTGATTCGATCCTCCATGGTATCGATGCTCCTTGCGACCGGGACCTCGCTATCGAGGGCGGTACCTGTGATTGATGAATCGCACATAGAGGCGAGCCCGTGATGCATTGGGGCTGCTTGGGTGCCGTGCGATGATCCGCTTGAACGTGTTGGTCGCCTGTTTGACCCGGCCGAGCTTCAAATAGGTCTTCCCGAGCAACAGCATCACCGATGATTCATATCCGGCATCGGGATAGCGTTTGATGAGTCCTTCGAGGCGAAGGATGGCGCCCTTCGGCTTGTTTCTCGACAGGTAGAACCGGGCCACGTACATCTCGTGTCTTGCGAGCATGCGGATTGCCTTTCGGTAGTAGCGGCTCGCACGCCGGGCATATTTTGAGTCTGGGAATCGCTTCAGAAAGAGGCGGAACACCTTCATGGCACCCGCGGCAGGGGTCAGGTCCTTTTCATAGGTTGGGGGCATGAGCCACCATCCGGACGGCGTCATCTTCCATTGGCAATACCCCACCTGAAACGGAACGTACCCGGACAGCACGTTTCGGTGGTGGGGGTGCTCCTTGATGAAGTTTTGATATGCATCCATGGCCGAGAGGTATTTTCCCTGCTTGAAAAGGAGGTCGGCTAAACGCAACTCAGCTAAGACTACGTACTTCGACAGCACGAAATGGGATCGGACGTAGGTGAAATATTTTTTTGCTTCTTCGAATTGTTTTTTCCGGAGAGCCCGGACACCATTTTGGTAGTTTTTTTTGGCGTTCACTGAGTAGCTGAGCGCTCGTGTGGTCGTAGGGCCGGTGGAACACCCCATGAGCGCAAGGAAAAAAACAAGCGTAATTTTTTGATATTGCATGGAAAATCCTCTGTCCAAGCCAGGATTTGCATCATAGGGGGAGATGTCTGTTCTTGTCAACACGATCTTGCGGCTCTGTGGGTTGCCACGAGGTACGCCAGGCGAATATGGCATCCACCTTCGACAGGCGCATATGCGATCCGTGGTTTTTGGGTAGAAATGGCCGAGGCTCTCGGTTGCAAGCATGTAGGCCTCATGATAGCATCCAAACGAATTTGTTGCGATACTGATCAGGAGAACGACAGGCATGGTTGCTGGACGACATGGCGGACGTGACGAGGGTCGCCCGGTCTCATCCTCGGGACGACGGTCGCGTCATGCTGTCGGCGCCTCGGCCGGCAGTCCCTTCGTGATGGCGAGTGACGACATTCAGCCAGGAACCATGGTGGGGGACTATCTCATCGAGGGCCTGTTGGACGAAGGCGGCATGGGGGTGGTCTATCGAGCGGTGCACCCCGTCATTGGCAAGAAGGCTGCCATCAAGGTGCTCCATCCCCATGTGGCGACCCAAGATGTGGCGGTGGCCCGGTTCATCCAGGAAGCTCGGGCGGTCAACGCCATCCGCCATTCGGGCATCGTGGATATTTTTGGTTTCGGACAGCACGTCGATGGACGTCAGTATATCGTCATGGAGTTTCTCGAAGGTCAGCATCTGCTCGACTATCTCGATGTCCATGGCCCGCTCAAGGCCTGGCATCTGCTGTCTTTGGTGCGCAGGATTGCCGAACCGCTCGCCGCTGCTCATGCCAAGGGGATCATCCATCGGGACCTCAAACCTGAAAACGTTTTTCTCCTGTCAGATATGTCCGGAGCCGCAGGCACGCCCCTTTGGCCGCCCCGCATCAAGCTCCTTGATTTTGGCCTGGCAAAGCTGATCGAGGCCCGGTACAAAAACGGTCCTCAGACCAGGACGGGGTCTACCGTCGGGACCCCATATTACATGGCGCCCGAGCAGTGTCGCGGCAGGGCGGTGGATGCGCGCACCGATGTCTATGCCCTTGGCGTGATGATGTACGAGATGCTGTCCGGACGTGTGCCCTTTTATGCCGATGCGGCCGTGGATGTCCTGTACATGCATCTCAACGAGGAACCCGAGCCACTGCATGTCCACGTGGACATCCCGCAGGATCTCGAAGGCCTCGTCATGGAGTGTCTCCAGAAGCCGGCAGATCTCAGGCCTGCATCGATGAATTCCGTGATCGCGCGGTTGGATGCCATCGAGGAGGCGCAAAGTCGATCCATGGCCACCGCCGGTGCCTCGTTTGAGCAACTCGTGGTGCAGACGGCCGAGTTGCTGGCGGATCCGGACGGTGCAGTCGACCTGCCGGTGCGGCGACGTGTCTCGGCGGCTGAATCCGCGAATCGCGAGGGTCAGCGGTTGGCTGCCGTCGACGGGGAGAGCACCGGACCGGTCTTGTCGACGTTGCCCGCTGAACTCACATCGAGCGAGCCGTCTTCATCTGGCGCCAGTTCGGGAATCCCGGTCGATGGGTGGGGTGCGGCAGATCGGACGGTGCCCGAGGAGCGAACCGAGGTCACCCAGCCAGTGGCACTGCCATTCAATGTGGGACGGGGCCCCAGATCCTGGCGCACCGTTTGGTTCGTGGCCGGAGTCGGCCTCGGTGTTGCCGTGGGCGTGGTGGGTGCGCTTCTCCTGATGCGATTTTTTTAGGCCAAAACGGTTGGGGTGTCGGTTGCTTGGGCGGGATGCCGCTTGCGCCCGATCCATCGATAAACCAGCCCTCAGGGACGGATCCGTTCCATTGCCTGCTGATACGCCAGGAACGTCCGGTGGTCGAAAAGCACGAAGCGCACCTCCGCGAGTTGGTGCTCTGTCGGCTGGCCAAGGAAATGCGCGACGGTCTTCATGGCGATAGGCGCGGCTTCTTCGATGGGATAGCGATATGCGCCAGTGCTGATGGAGGGAAATGCTACCCGGCGAAGCGATGCGTCCCGAGCGAGGCAAAGGCAATTTCGATAGCAGGATGCGAGGGTGTCTCGGTCCATCGGTCGGCCCCGGTAGCGCGGTCCCACCGTGTGGATGACGCGGGCCGACAGTCGGCCCCCGTCGGTCATGACCGCCTGGCCGGCCGGCAGGCGTCCTTCTCGTTCTACGATGATTTGACAGGCATCTTTGAGGGTGGGGCCGGCGGCTCTGTGGATGGCGCCGTCTACGCCGCCGCCGCCAATGAGGCCTGAATTCGCCGCGTTGACGATGGCGTCCACGTCTTGGGTGGTGATGTCTCCTTCGACCAACGTGATGGTCGTCTCTCCAATTCGAAGGCTGTTCGTGTTGTCCGAACGTTCATTCATGCCGCATCTCCTGGTGTTTCGCCAGAGTTGCTTTTCGGTTCCTTGGCAGCCGCGGGGCTGGTTGCTCCCTTCCCGATGGCCTTTATGTGGTCCTCGAGTTTTTTCATTCGAAGGTGGAGCTGAACGAGGTAGAGCAGGATCAAGAGCCAGAAGGTGAGATAGGCCGCCAGAACGGCCGCAAGGGATCCGGTGTGTTTCTTGGCTTGGACTCGATACGGGACGAATCCTTGGTTTGTTTTCCGTACTCGGCCGCTCGGCGAAGGTCTGGCGGCTGGCGGTCGGGGGGGCGTCGATCGCACGACTCTGGGCCTGGGTGTTGTGGATGGACGCTGTGGGCGCATTTGGTCGTCGGACGCGGAGGGGCGACTTGCAGGTGCTGCCATGGTTGCGGTCATGCCGGGTGCCGGGCTTGTGCGGGGTGCGGTCTGGGCAGCGGCTTCGGTCGGTAGGGCCAAGGAAGCGACGAGCAGGATGGCAAGGGGAAGTGCTCCGTCGGTCCCATGGGAGGCGAACAGTCGCGCCTCCCGGTTGGTGGCCCGGTCTTTTGCTTGCAGGAGCCTGCGGGTCAGAATGAGCAACAGGCCCCAAAGGGCGGTAGAGGACAGGGTGGCGGCGAGTAGGGTCACGGCGATCCGTCCGTGCAGATGGGGCACCAGACTCGTGGGGGGATGGTGGGCCCCGCTCCACCAACGCACCGACAGGTACACGAGAGGCACCTCGGCGGCCGCTAGGATTGCGAGGAGCAGGGCGGTCTTTCGGCCATCGGCACCAGCGGTGCTTCGCAACAGGATGGCGACGGCAAAGGTGAGCCAACACAGCAAAGAGGTCGTCAGCCGGGGTTCCCAGACCCAAGGCGTTCCCCAGGCCCTCCATGCCCAAAGGGGGCCTGTGATTATGACGACGAGACCGAACAGAAAGGCAAGGTCCAAAGCAGCCATGGCGGTCCAATCTGGGCGATGACCGAGGAGGGCGCGCAGAGCGGCCACACCGGCCGTGACCGCGGACAGGAGCATCATCCAGGCCGCCGGGACATGGAAGAAGAAGATTTTGAAGTCCAGGCCGAGACCGATCACGGGGGGCGCCCAGAAGAAGACGAGCAGGAACGAGAGGGCCAGGCCTACGGCAACCGCCATGGTGGCCAGGGGTAGCCAATCATGCTGTCGAGTCGAGGAGTCGTTGCTCGATCGCGCCTTTTTGGTGTTTGGGGTCTGTTCGATCACGTGATACCTCGTGTCCGTTCGGCGGTCCGCGAACCGCATGGCCGCTGCATTCGAGAAGAGCCGATGTGTCGCAGCTCGCTCGTACGATCGTCCCGATTAGGGTCGGGTCATGGTTCTTTTATTGAACAACAGACCCGGGACTGCAAGGAAAGAACAGATTCTGGGCTTGCGCCCAAACGATGGATCTTGCGATGAGGTTCGTGTGGTTGGGGGAGCTCTCGGTTCTTCGTCAGATCACTTGCGCACCAGGGGCTCGAAAATCCACAGGCCCACCACGGCGAGCAGCAGGTCGAAGCCGAGCAGAAAGCCGAGCCATGTCACAGGTGGTGGTCCCGGTCCAAACAGGGCTGCCGTGGCGCGGCTTGCGGCGATGACCTGTGGCACGGCCAGTGGCATCATGGCTAGGGCCACCACGAGGTCTGATGTGGAGCCGCCCATCTGTGCGCCGAGGAGACTGGCCAACAGACTGAGCCCTGCGGTGGCTGCAAGGAGGATGGCGGCCAGGAGCCAGCCGGAGCCTACGATGGATACGTCGAAGAGGAGCGCGCAGGCCAGGAGGTTCACTGCGGCGATGAGCGCGAGGTGGAACCAAAGGACGGCCGCCTTGGCGACGAAGAGCGCGGCGGGCTTCATGGGGCCCGCCAGGAGGACATCGAGGGTCGCCTCCTGATGTTCCGACCGGTACAGGTCGGATGCCGCCACGACCGCCGCCAGGGTCATGCCCACCCAGAGCGCTGTTGGGGCCAGATCGGCCGACGGTTTTTCCGCCCCGAAGGCCAGCAAGAGGACGGTGGCCAAAGCGAGCAGAAAGGCGGTGGCAATGAGCCGCGGCTGGCGTGATTCGGCGCGGAGTTCCCGTTTCACGAGCCAGGCGATCTGAGACACGAAACTCACGGGGCGCCTCCGTTCGTTCGTGGGATCTGTTGGAGGCGTCCTCGGGACAGGACAATGCGCCTGTCTGCCGTGGTCTGGATGAGTCGCTCGTCGTGGCTGGCGAGCACGAGGATGTCGTCACGCGGCGTTTGGGCGAGCGCTTCGACCAGGAGTTCGATGGAGGCTTCGTCGAGACCGGTTTCCGGTTCGTCCAGGATGAGGATCTGCGCCTGGGTGGCCAGGGCGCGTGCAAGGGAGACTCGCCGTTGCTGTCCATGGCTCAGTTGTCCACACAGACGTCGGTCGTCTGGATCCATGCCCATGGTGGCCAAGGCGGATCGGCAGCGGTCCTCCAGGTCTGGGACCGCGTAGAACCCGGCGAAGAATCGGACATTTTCCAGTGGGGTGTGGTCGGGATAGACCATAGATCCGTGTCCCACGTAGGTCAGGTGTCGTCGGATGTGCTGGGGGGCGATGGGGCGTCCCCGGTGGTCTTCATAACGAAGGGTGCCGGCCGAAGGGCGTAGGAGCAGCGCGAGGATGGACAGGAACGTGGACTTCCCGCTGCCGTTGGGACCGGTGACCAGGGAAGTGCCTTGGTTGATGGTGACGGATAGGTCCAGCAGGGCGTACCGGTTACCGAATCGATGGGTGAGGCCGTGACAGCACAGTTTGCGCAAAGGTCCGGGCATGGGGGAAGATCACCCTTTCCACACTGGGCTGACAGGGGCGGCCATCGTTTCGTTGCATCGAGACGAAACGGTCATCGTTTGGCCTCGCGGACCGCATGTCCCAACTCGGGAAGGATGAGACGGCTCAAGGCAAGCTGGACGGCATTCGGGGACCCGGGTACTGCAAAGACCACGACCTTGCCGCAGACACCTGCAACGGCACGAGAGAGCATGGCCGCCGGGCCGATAGCTTCGTAGCTCAGGAGACGGAACAGTTCACCAAACCCATTCATGCGTTTCGTCAGAACCGAGGAGACGGCTTCGAAGGTTTGGTCCCGCTGCGAGAGACCGGTGCCTCCCGTGAGGAACAGGCAGTCGATTTCTGCCGACAGGGCCACCTCTCGTACGAGAGCGGACAGGACGGCTCGGTCGTCTGGAATGATTCGATGGGCCACGAGTTCGTGGCCGGCCGCGGTCAAGAGCGTGGCAGCAAGATTTCCGCTACGGTCATCCTGCTGGGTCCTCGTGTCTGAGACGGTGACGACCATGCAGCGGACCGAAGTCGGAGCTTGCTTCTTGTGGTCTTCGACAGCCATGGGCAGCGTCCTTGTCTTCATGTCTTGTCATTCCCGATTCCATCGAGACGCTCCAGAATCGAGGATCGGCCTCGACCGATTTCGGTTACCACGGCCGCCGGTCGATGGCAACCGGCAGGACGGAATCGAAAAATGGAGCGTGACACTTGACCTCCAAGCATGTTTCGAGTACGGCACAACCGGTCTTGAAATGGTTTGTCGTGGAACGAGGAGGTGCGAACGGTGCGGTCTATGTTGGGTATCAGAAGAGAGGATAAGAGTATTTGGGAGCGACGGGTTGCCCTGGTGCCACAGGACGTGGCGGGGCTCATGGCCGAGCACGGCCTGGAGTTTGCCGTGCAGCCCTCACCGCACCGCGTGTTCCAGGACCACGAGTACGACGATGTGGGCGCGTCGGTGGTCGAGGACATCAGCATCTGTCCGGTGGTGTTCGGGGTGAAGGAGATCCCGACGAAGCTGCTCCAGCCGGAGCGGACGTACGTGTACTTTTCACACACCATCAAGGGCCAGAGTTACAACATGGGGATGCTGCGACGCCTGCTGGAGTTGGGCTGTGACCTCATCGACTACGAAAAGATCACGGACGAGCAGGGCCGACGCCTCATCTTTTTCGGGCGCTATGCCGGACTGGCCGGCATGATCGACGGCCTTTGGGCGTTGGGGCAGCGCCTGAACGTGCAAGAGGGTGCGGTCACGCCCTTTTCCCATCTTCGTCCAGCACATGCCTTTGCCAACCTGGCGGGAGCCAAGGAGGCGGTGTCGGCCGTGGGACGTGAACTCGCGGCGGGTAAGGTCCCATCCTCCCTTCGGCCGTTGGTTTGCGGATTTTCGGGCTACGGGCACGTTTCGAAGGGGGCTCAGGAGATTTGGGATTTGTTGCCGTCCGTCGAGGTGACACCACAGGACCTCCTGGCAGGGCTGCCGCCTTCGGCCGATCGAGTGTACAAAGTGGTGTTCAAGGAAGAGCATCTGGTAGAGCCCCTTGCCGGCCACCGCTTCGACCTTCAGGATTACTATCAGCACCCCGAGCATTATCAGGGACGATTCGATCAATATGTCGATCAACTTTCGGTGCTCATGAATTGCATCTATTGGGAGGAGCGATATCCCAGGTTGGTGACCAGGGAGAAGCTGACGGACCTGTTCGCTGGAACGTCGCTGCCGAAGCTGCGCCTCATTGGAGACATTTCCTGCGACGTGGCTGGCGCCGTGGAAGCAACGGTGCGCTGCACGTCTTCGCAAGATCCCGTCTTCCTGTACGACCCGGCCACGGCACAAACAGTCAGTGGGTTCGAGGGCAAAGGGATTGCCGTCCTGGCGGTCGACAACCTGCCCACGGAGTTGCCGCTGGAGTCGTCACAAGCCTTCAGTGGGGCCTTGCGGGCCCTCGCGCCCGGTTTGGCGTTTGCAGATATGAGAAAGCCTCTGGCACAGACTGGATTGCCCCCTGAGTTGGAGCGGGCGGTCATCGTGCATCGAGGGGGCCTGACAGAATCGTTTCGGTATCTGGAGAAGTATCTGTGAGAGCAAAGGGTGGCGTGGGGCAAGGGTGCTGCTCATCGAGTGAGAAACACGGATTGTTGGAAACCTGAGCGTGGCGAGCCTTTGGTGGCTCGAAGGGACACGAACGGAGACGATGGATTCGAAAAGCATTTTGGAGGACATCATGGCGAAGAAAAAGATTCTTATTTTGGGTGCCGGTCTCGTGACGAGGCCCGCCGTCGAGTATTTGTCCAAGGCTGGATTTGCCGTGACCGTGGCGAGCAGGACGGTCGCAAAGGGCGAGGCCCTCGTCGAAGGGGTCGAAGACGGTCGGGCCCAGGCCTTCAACGTGGCTGACGACAATCTCTTGGAGGAACTCGTCGCGGAGACGGATTTGGCCATGAGCCTGCTGCCCGCAACCTACCACGTGAACGTGGCTCGGGCCTGCCTGGCCCACCACAAGCCGCTTGTGACGGCGTCGTACGTGAGCGCTGAAATGAAGTCCCTCGACGCCCAGGCCAAAGAGGCGGGGGTGCTGTTGCTCAACGAACTCGGGTTGGACCCGGGGATCGACCACATGTCCGCCATGCGGGTCATTCATCGGGTGGAGGCCGCTGGCGGCAAGGTGGTGAGCTTCAAGTCGTATTGCGGCGGGCTTCCTGCGGCGGATGCGAATACGAATCCATGGGGATACAAGTTCTCTTGGAGCCCTCGTGGCGTGGTCGTGGCCGGGACGAATTCGGCCCGGTATCTCCAGGATGGTAAGGAGGTGAATATTCCCGGACCCGAGTTGTTCGCCAACCACTGGTACGTGGAAGTCCCCGGCGCGGGCACCTTCGAAGCCTATCCCAATCGGGACAGCATGAGCTACATTGGAATCTATGGTCTCGATGACGTGCAGACGATGCTGCGGGGCACACTGCGCTACAAAGGTTGGTGCGATTGTTGGAAGGCGCTCGTGGACCTGGGGGTCCTCAACCTGGAAAAGAGGAACGATCTGGCGGGCAAGACCTATCGAGCCCTGGTTACGAGCCTGGTACCCAATGCCAAAGAGGAGACCCTCGAAGAGGATCTGGCGCGGCATCTGGGTTTGGACTCCAAGGGTGACGTCCTGGATCGTTGGAAGTGGCTCGGCCTGCTCAGTGATGAACCTGTGCCCGACGAGCCTACCTTGCTGGACGTGTTGTCGCACCGGCTCCAGGAGAAGCTCCAATATGCGCCAGGAGAGCGGGATCTCATCGTGCTCCACCATCAGTTCGTGGCGGACTATGGACAGCGCAAGCAGACCATCACCTCCACCATGGTGGACGAAGGGATTCCCAATGGTCATTCAGCCATGGCCAGAACGGTCACCCTTCCCGCTGCAGTCGGGGCGAAACTCATCTTGGAGGGCAAGCTTCCGCTAACCGGGGTGAAGATTCCCGTGGAACAAGCGATTTACGAACCCATCCTGGCGGAACTCGAAGAGATGGGGATTTCCTGTCACGAAACAGGACTGGACTGATGATGGGGTGGTATGAGCTGCCGCGGTGTTCCACCGCGGATTCCCGGTGAGTCGGCGCTGATGGCTGACGCCTTCGTCTATCATTTCGACGGAGACTGCAACAACAACTGTGTCGTCTGTACGGGCCGGCTTAGGGGGGCATCCTCGCTGGCTTCCTTGCCGGGGAATGCGCCGGTCGTGATCCGTGGTCGGGAGCCAACGCTTCAGCCTGGATTCATGGACCTGCTTCGTTCTTTGGGTCGGGTGGAACTCCACACGAACGGTCGTCGCTTTGCCTACCGGTCCTTCGTGGATGACGTTGGTTTTGCCTTGGCCAGGGTCGTGGTTTCGGTGCACGGCTCCAAGGCGGCGATGCACGATGATCATACCAGGGTGCCGGGGAGCTATGCGCAGACCATTGCAGGAATCGAAAACCTGGTGGCGGCGGGCGTTCCGGTCAGCCTCCGTCTTTTGGTGACTGTGGAGAATCTGGATGACCTTGGGCACTTGGTGGACCTGGCGGCCGACCTGGGCTGTGACGAGGTGCGGTTTTTGTGGCTCGGTCCAAACGCCATCGGACTGTCGGCGGATTTGGTCGGGCCGAGCGTGGCCGGGGCGGTCCGGCGCGCTTGGCGCGCCGGGCTGGCGGGTCGGGTGGCTGGGTTGGCTGCCTGCGATTTGATTGGACTGCTTCCCTGGCCCGGGCGCTCGAGGCTGGACGATCTCTTCGTATCGGGTGCAGAGCCCGTCACCCCCCGGCTTTTGGATCCTTTGTGTGTGGGTTGTGCCCTGAGGCAAGGCTGCGTGGGCAGCGAGCAACCAGTGCTCCTGTCCAAAGACGGCCTCCCTGCGCCAGGGCGATTTCCTGCTGCCGGTTCGAGGCCTCCGCATGCGATGGTGCAGCGATCCGATCGATCGACGCTCCATCGCGAGTACAGGGACGGTGAACTCAGAATCGTGCTTCGGACGACCTGCTCGAACGTCTGCTCGTTTTGCACCACGGCCGTGATCCACGAAGACAACGAGTGTCTATGGTCGGTCGACGACCTGTTCGACGTGCTCGCCGGGCTGCGAGAGGAGTTCGTTGCAGTGGGAGGTTCGGGTGGCCACGCTGTTGTCGATCGTCCACAGGTGCGGTTCGTGGCGATCGAGCCGGCCGAGCACCCCGATATTTCGGTGATTGTGGCTGCTGCTGCGAGATGGAGCGGAAGGCCGGTCTGGATGGACACGTCCGGCGTGCGTTTTGCAGATGCAGCCTTTGCGGATGGCATCGTTCGACTTGGGTTGGCTGGGGTGGATATTCCTTTGTTGGGGCCGAACGCCGCGGTTCACGATGCGGTGGCCGGTCGGGTCGGCGCTTTCGACGAGACCATGGTTGGGGTTGGTCATCTGCACGAGGCACATCTGAACAAGATTGTGTTCCATACGGTCTTGGTGCGGGACAATGCTGCCTTTTTGTTGAAGATCATGGAGCGGGCCAACCAAGCGGGAACATTTTCCCATGTTTCTGTGGCCGCACCGGCGAGTTGGGCCTTGGAGCGATATGAACGGATTGCGTTTTTCCTGCCAGAGGCGGTCGAGGAATGGGGACGGCAAGTGGCTCATCGAGACGAGGCCACGAGGCGGCGACTGGCCCACCTGTTGCTTGCCGAAGTGCCGCCTTGTCTCCTTGATCGGTTCTTGCATATTTCCGTGCGAGACAGTGACGTGGGCCTCGCTCTGCCCGAGCCCGTGGCGATTTTGGAGGAGCGAGGGGCGCTGCTCAAGCGTCGGGTCTGCTGTCCCTTGGCACCAACCTGCAGGTTGGCTGCGTTTTGTGCTGGTTTGTATCCTGAATATTTGGCAATTTATGGCGTTGAAGGCCTTGTTGCGGTATCCTGACGCTTGATGTTGGGTGAGGGGTTGGGTGGCGCGTTGGGTGGGCTTGGCAAGAGCTGTTGCGGAAACGGGATCACAATCGAAGGAGCGAGTATGACACCACTGCGTTTCGCCATTGGGACCAACGACGGGACCCTTCTTAATAATGATCACGTCGGGAGCGCCGAACGCTATCGCGTATATCGTGTGACGGATGAAGAGGTGGTGTTTGAGGAGGATCGTCGAAATGTCGCGATCGAAGAGGATGAGACCCTGGCCCACGGTGACCCGAAAAAGGCGGCGGCCATGGGTTCGTTGCTCAAGGACCTGGACGGGATTGTGGGCAAGCGGTTTGGTCCGAATGTCAAGAGAATGCTTCATCGGTTCGTTTGTGTCCGGAC
This sequence comes from Deltaproteobacteria bacterium, assembly GCA_021162935.1. Lineage (GTDB taxonomy): Bacteria > Myxococcota_A > Polyangia > HGW-17 > SLPX01 > JAGGXR01. The sequence continues at coordinate 188,876 of JAGGXR010000162.1, read as the reverse complement.
CAGGGTAGACACCGTTGCCGAGGCCGTGGCGCTCCTCGAGGCGCACAAGGATGAGCTGTCGAACGCCCTCGATGCCGGTCAGGAACGGAGTCTGTTGGTTCTCCAACCGGACTGAGTTCTTTTTTTTGGGCAAGAAGGGGTCGAAGCCCTCACCAGGCGACCGCTCAGGGTGTTTTGGCTGCTGCCGCCGGCTGCCGCGTGACGGGCACCTGAATGGAGACCGTTCCTGCTGCGGTTCCTTCCGCATCGAAGGTGGCGGCTCTCAAGATATAGGTTGAAAAATGGGGCACCTTCGGCAGTGGGACGGTTACCGTGAAGCGGCGCCCATGCAGTGGGACTGTCTTTCGCCATAGGGTGCGGTCATTGGCCTGCTGCCAGTTGTCTTCGGCGACACGATCGCGTTGCGACCGGTCCTGGGGGAGTGGCATGGGGGAATGGACCAATTGGCCTCGTTTCGTCTCCAGGACGAGGTGCACCTGTTTGCTTCCTTGCTCGTCGGTTGCACCGCAGACAGAGAGGGTGTGGTTCGTCTGACTTCGGATCGTCATGCGGATTGGAGAGGGACCAAGGGGCAGCCTCAGGGCCGGATCGGCCAAGAGGACGTACATGCGTCGGTTTTCGTTCAGAATGGCACTGCGCTCCTTGTGGTTCCATAGCAAGGACGTGAGCACGTCGATTCGATGTTCGATCGGAGTGTTCGGATGACCCAGGTTTTGGAGAACCTGTTTGTAGGCGTCTCCCAGGATGGGGACTCGGTCCGTCAACATGGCGCGGGCGAGACCGAGAGCCAGCATTGCGTTCGGGAATGGGTGGGAGACGTCCGTGGCCGCCACCACGGCCGGTGGCCCCGAGGCCTGTCGCAGGAGCAATTCCGCCAGACTGTCCCCGTGACCGAAGTCTCCCGTGTGGCAGGCCGCCAGAACCAAGACCGGACAGCGTCGACCACAGTGGATCCGGTCGATTCCGTCCGCATCGAGGATGGGCGCTGCATCCTCAGGCCCCCACCGAACGTCCTCGAGGCTCGACAGGTAGCCGTGGCCCGTGTAGATCGCCAGGAGGGTTCCGGAGTTGAACGAGTCGATGAGGGTGTTTTCGTAGAGGGACGGCGGCAGACCAAAAGGCGAGAATTTGGAGGCGTGGATGAATCGGACGGCCCAGACGTATCCGATACTTGCCAGCATGTCCTGGCCGATTTTTTCGATGACTGCATCGGCCACGGGGCCGAATTCCGCAGCGGAGGCGAAGACCAGCACTCGTTGTCGCCAAGGGCCCACCACGGGGTTGGTCTCATACTGGATGACCTTGTCGAGGACCGTGTGGGCCTGGTCGGGGTTTTCCACCGGGACCCGCCCAAGGGCCAGGTCCGGCAGGCCGTCATCGTCCAGGTCTGAATAGGGCAGGTCGCTCAGGTATTCATCATTCCAGTTCGTGGTGGGTACAAGGCTGGGATGGACGATGGGATCGAGGCCCACGTCATTCGAATCCCCAAGGAGCATGAGGTAGGTGCGGTGCTTGGGATGCTTGGTGCCGATCGCCTCCACCAAGAGGTGTTTGAATGCTGGCAGGAATTCCTCCCAAGTCTGTTGGCGTCCCGCCAGGACGTCCGACACGGTGAAGACCAGGGTCTGGTATCCCTGCCGCCTTCGGTAGGATGCCCATTGGTTCGCCGTGTGTTTGAGTGGGTCGGCACTGAGCACGATCCATGTCGGCCGGTCCGCTGCATCGTCCCGTTGCCACGATCCGTCTTGGTGACGGCCATCGGATCCCCCTGCAACTCCGGGACAAGCGAGAGGGTCGGGTGCATGGGGGAACCACAGATGGGCCGAAGGGCTGGATTGGGTCCTGCTGCAGCCAGTGTTGGTCAGGGACAGCAGGAGACCAATGATTCCGAAAAGGCACGGCAACAGATGGCACATCCGCATTGGGGGTCCTGTTGGATTCGTTGTATCACCATGCCGTCTCATGTTCTGCTACCACCTTCCTATTATATTGCAGACCGGGCGAATCAGCAACAGGCCAGGATGCGACGACACGAGAAGATCGCCCCCCCGTTTTTTTTGGAAGGAAAAATGAATCGGTTCGACGGGCGAGCACCGAGCCCACGGCTCTGCGGTTCCTTGTACCGGCATGTTTCAGCTTCGCAACAAACCTTGCCTTCGCAGCATAATACGTCTACATAACCTGGTCGTTGCGGAAAGTCACCGACCCAGAATGGGTCTGAAAAAGAGGTTCGAAGCTCATGTTTGCGTACATTGATGAACGGATCAGTGATCTGCTTTGCGACGAGCGGAAGATCATGCATGTGGACCGCGAGGGGAGAGCCCTTGGCTGCCCGGCATCGGGGCAGCCGTTTTTGAGCATGATCGGCCCGGTCCCAATTCCTGTGTGGGTGCGGGACCACGAGGTGACCTTTCAGTGGTATCCCTTTGTTCGGCGCAGTGACCTGGCCAATATCGAGAAAGCCGCCGACGAGGTGCGCAAGGACCGTCTTCGGGATCTCTTCCCGCTGGTCAGCTCGTACATGGCTGTGAATTCACTGCTGAGTTACGGCGACTTCTCGACGGCGAGCCACCCGTTGGTTCGGGTCCATTCCAGTTGTTTGACGTCGGATGTCCTTGGGTCTCGGCGCTGTGAATGTGGTCCCCAGCTCCATCATGCGATGGAGCTCATCGTGGACGAGGGCTGTGGGGCGATCGTGTACATGGCTGGTCACGAGGGACGCGGCATCGGTTTGTGGGCCAAGGCTGTGACCTATCTCCTTCAAGACATGGGTCAGGATACCTATCAGGCGAACGAGGCTCTTGGTCTGCCGGCGGATTCGCGCTCCTTCGAAGATGCTGGTGTGGCGCTCAAGGCCTTGAGGCCTCAAGGAAACGGGATTCGACTCTTGACGAACAACCCTATGAAGCAACAACAACTCGAAAGCATGGGGGTCACCATTGCTTCGGTCGAACCTTTGGTTTGCGGCCTGACGGATCACAACAAGCGATATCTGGAAGCGAAGCGCCTCCATGGCCATACGATTCCCGAGGCTTTTTTGCAGGGACCGCATCGCTGAGTTTTTGTTTCATCTTGGCCGGTCAGGCCGACCGTCGGCGCCTACGCCGCAGCACCATCAGCCACAGGGCCATTAGGATGGCAAGGGGGCCATCCGAAGAGGGTTCGTTGCGACAGGAGCAGCCCGAGCCATCGTGCGTGGGCCCCGTGGCGTCGCCGGCATCCTGGGTCGCCCCGTCCAAGCCCCCGTCTTGGAGCCCCCCGTCGTCCGCCTCGTCGTTTTCCACGTAGGAGACCCGCTGGTCGGCCGCCGCATGGTGCATTTCCACGAGGCCTGACGGCCAGCGGATTTGGACGTCGGCCTGGTCGTGTCCCCCCAGCCCGAAATGGAGGGTCAGTGGATTTTGGTTCCCTGTGCCCCGGCCCCCCTCCACCTGACGTTTGAGGTGCAACTCGTCGGCGCTTACCGTCACGACCGCACCGATGGCCGAAGCGTTCGAGCGGGTGCCGCGCAGGTGGACCTCGAGGAAGTGGCCGGGTTTGGGGGCATCGTTGCGCCACAAACCGGTTGCGGTCAGATCCAGATCCCCATCACCATCATAGTCCACCCAGGCGCTGCCCCAGCCGTTGTCCACCACCACACCGGACGGATAGGTGTCGTCCTTAAACGAAGGTCTGTCCGGAGCGCTTTGTTCATTGTGATAGAGAAATGCGCGGTATCCCACGTAGACATCCGTGATGAACAGGTCCTGCCATCCGTCGTTGTCGAAATCACCCCAGGCCGGATCCGAGTGGGTTTCGCTGTAGGTGATTCCCGCCTCGGCGCGTTGGTCGACGAAGTGATAATCAGGTGCTCCACCGTTGACGTAGAGCATGCTCTTGTCCGAGAAGGTGATGAAGCGGGGATGGGCCAGGTTGGCCACGAACAGATCCCAGTCTCCGTCGTTGTCCATGTCCGCCCAGTCCGCTCCGATGGAGTGGCCATATTGTCCCTGGATGAGGACGCCGGCGCTATTCGTGTCCCCGGATACATTTTCGAATGTGCCGTCTCCCCTGTTTTTCCAGAGATAGTTGAAGTTCAATCGGTAGTTTGCCACATAGACATCCAGGTTTCCGTCTTCATTCCAATCCGCCCAGGCCACCCCCCGACCACAGAGATTTTGCCCGAAGACGCGCAGGCCAGCCCCCTCGGAAACGTCGGTAAAGGTTCCGTCGCCTTCGTTGTGCCATAACAGGTCCGCGGTGCCACGCCCCGGGGCCCCTTCGGTCCATGTGGCCGGTGTTTCGTAGTTTGCCACGTAGAGGTCCACGAATCCGTCGTTGTCGTAGTCCCCCCAGGCGGCCGCTTCGGTGGGCAGGTAGTCGTAGGGCTGGCCGGCGCTTTCGCTCGCATCGGAGAAGGTTCCGTCCCCTTCGTTGTGCCACAGGACGTCGTGGGCCTGCTTGCCCGATGGCGGCGTGCATCGACTCTGGTTGCATGTGAAATCGTGTTGGTACTGATCACATGCGTGCGAGCCGTCCGGAGCCGTGGTCAGGGTGCAGTACACGCAGTCGTCCTTGGTGGTGCAGTTGGGTAGGTAGTTGTTGACCGTGGCATAGAAGTCGATGAATCCATCGTTGTCGTAGTCCGCCCAGACGCCGCCATTTGCTGGGACGTCTCCGATACCCGCTGTTTCGGTCACGTCCGTGAAGGTTCCGTCGCCGTTGTTTCGAAAGAGTTGCCTGCCCGACACGAGCAGATCCGGGGCCCCGTCGTTGTTGTAGTCTGCCCAGGCCACGCGGCGCATGGCATGGGGCAGGCCCACTTCGTCCGAGACATCGGTGAACCAGGGATGATCCACCACGTCGAAATAGGTCACTTCCGCCCGAGCCAGGGCATCGATGGACTTGGGTGGATCCGATCCGTCGGAGACATAGAACCAGGAGCCACCGATTCGGGCCAAACTGTGGGTTTCATTTGAACCACTCCCGTCCCAGGCGAGTTGACAGGCCGGGCCGAGGTCGTCGAGGACGTGACCGACATAGAAATTTTTGGGTGGGTCGATGGTGACACCGTCCACCGGCAGATCGAGCCATCCCGTTGCGTCCACGACCACGTCCTGCTCGAAGAGCATCTGGTCCAGGTCCGGAGCGTTGCCGCCGTTGTCTCCCCATATCTTGACGTGTGCCTGGCAGCCCTCGGCAATGGCGAAGTACAGGTGGATTGCCGTGACCTGGGCTGGGTGTGCTGGCGTCATCCTCACGAGTTCGATGTCGCCGCCGGACAGGTTCTGGAGGGCCCCGGCGGCGGTTCCGTCATCGTAGGTCAATTCGGCCTGCTGGGCGGCGGCTCGACCGGATGAAAGGAGGAAGAGGATCGTTGCGATCGTCGTGCAGATGCGTCCGAGCATTGTGGGCCTCCCTGTCGCGTGAGAACATGGCGGAAACGGTGTCATCGGTGCAAGTGGCGACGCAGGGAGTATTGAAACGGGGCAGGCCCCTGTCAAGAGGCATGACGCAGATCAGGCTCCGCCCAGGGCATCAGTCCCATTCTTTTGGCCAGGCCGAAGACTGGTCGTCGGGTCGTGATGGCTCCGATCCGTTTTTAGCCCTGGATCTCTCCGGATTGAATGAGGCTCGTGTAGGACCAGATGACGGCCTTGGACGGACGGTCCATTTCGAGCAACGGAGAGGTGAGCACCCATCCTGTCGGGGTGATGAGGTGGAGGCGGCGGCCCCGATAGGGCTTGTTCCACACTCGGCGCTCCCGGTCCAGGTAGCCGGTCAAATGGGCTCGCAGGGCCTTGTGTTTTGGGAGCCATTGTCCCGTGTGACGGTCACGGACTCCCACACAGAGCGTATCCCGGAAGTGGTATTCCGTGTTCTTCGTTCGGAACATTCGGTGGTGCCTGCGTTCTCGGTTTTTGTTTTGCATTGGATCGTCCTCCTGGTCGTGACTGCTTCAATGATTGTAGGTAAAAAACTTACATCGTGCCACTTTTTTGAAAATAGAACGTTTTGGGTTCACAGGAATGGGTGACGAAAATGTCTGCTATTGCCTTCCCAAATCGCTGTTTTGCGAGGGGATCGTTGGCCGGCATCTCAGGAAGACTTGTCAGGAATGGGCATTGGCGGTAAGCACGGAGGAGCGACGGGATCGTCGCAGTGAGGAGATGAAACATGGCGCATGACGACCAAACCAAAGGCGGCCCGGGACAGCCCCAACTCCAGCTCCAGATAGACGACGGAACGGCCCAGGGCATCTATTCGAATCTGGCGATGATCTATCATTCAGAGAATGAATTCGTTCTGGATTTTGCATACATCCAGCCGGGACCACAGCCAGCTAGGGCCAAGGTGCGGGCGAGGATCATCCTGTCTCCCAAACACGTCCTGCGGCTTCTCCAGGCGGTTCAGACGAACGTAGACAAGTTCGAGGAGCGGTTTGGCCCCATTTCGCCAGCGAGCGACGAGCATCCGGTTTTTCATTAGGCGTTGCTGGGCGGTTCCGGTCGGGCCTAAGGGACCTGCGGGTCTACTGGACGGCCCCGCTGGTCACCAAGAGGGCTTGGTCGTTCCATTCGGCGGTAACGCCCAGCGGAATGGCCCGATTGCGGCTGCCGTGTCCCCATGGGAAGCCGCTGGTGGTAGGGATGCCGAAGTCGTCGAGTCGGTTGGCGATGACGCCTGCCAGATTCGGAGTGCTTAGATTGCTCTCGGTTGGTGCTGCCCCAGCAGGGGCGGAAAACGACCCCAGGGCAGCCCATCGGGTTTCTTCGAGGCACCCACCTCGGTGCATCTGTGTGATCATGCGGTCCAGGCGGTAGGCTGGCTCGGCCACGTCTTCGAGGACGAGGATGGCACCTCCCGACAGGGGGCGAGCCAAGGGGCTGCCGAGCATGGTGGTCAAGGTGGCGAGATTTCCGCCCCAGAGCCGACCGGCACAGCAGTGGTCGACTCCTTCGTCTTCGTCCGTGTTTGGATGTGGTGGTCCGGCGGTTTCATCGGCCACCGGGCGATATGAGGGCCGGTAGTCCGGGTCTTCGAGCAGGCGCCATAGGTGCTGGAGTGCCTGGGGCGACAGGCGACTCAGTTGCGTGGTCACCGGCCCATGGATGGACACCACGCCCTGCTGGAGCCACCAGTTGAGCAGGACGGTTCCATCACTGAATCCACACAACGGCTTGGGATCACGACGCAGGATCGTTGCGTCCAAGGCGTCGACGATTCGCAGGGCTCCATAGCCACCGCGGGTCATGAAGATGGCTCGCACGTCTGGATCGGCGAGGGCACGCATGAGTGCTTCGGCCCGTTGTTCGTCTGTTCCCGCAAGATACTCCTGTTTGCGATGATCCAGAAGGGAGTCTGTGCTGATTCGGTATCGCTTGGATAGGATAGAGAGGCCGGAGGTCAGTTTTTCAGAATCGCTGGGGCTCGACGTGGCACAGACTGCCACCAAGTCCCCTGGGCGCAGATGCGGGCTGGGCTGTGGGGTCACGTCGTCTTCTTTTTGCGGCGCCTGCGTCCGCGCTTCTTTTTCTTTGGCTCGTCGTGGTGTGCGTCATTTTCGTTTGTTGTGTCCGTCGTTTCCGAAGATTCCGTGACGTCGGACGTCCCCAGTTCCATTTGGGCAGGAGCGGCGTCTTGGTCTGCATCAGACGAGGGGTCTGGGGGCTGTGACGCATTGCCTCCATTTTGGTCGTCGTTCTTTTTCTTTCTTCTCCTCCGTTTCTTTTTGGGCTTCTCCTCCGGCTCTTCTTCAGTTGGTTCCGGGTCGGAAGCGGACGATGAATGAGCTTCTGTTGAAGGCTCAGGCTGGTTGGTCTCCTGGGTTGCCTCCAAGTCGGCCAGCTCCACCGACGGCGTTTCGGGCGCGGCGGGGGGAACCTGGATTTCGCCTGCAGACGAGTTGCCGATTTCCCCGGCTGCGGAAACGGAATCTCGGCCGTGGATGTCTTTGTCTTGTTTTTGATCCTGTGCTTGCGGGGGCGCTTCTGGGTCCGAAGGGCTGCCCGGCGCGGATTCACTTGGTGCATCCTGGACGCTTGCCGCCTTCTCGACGACATCTGGAACCTCGGGGCTGTCCGGCACTTCGATATCTGGTTCGGGGATGGGATCCGGCTCGTCGGGGAACTCCGCCGAGGCCTCCTCGAGGCTCATGGCATCGCCGATGTGGACGATGAAGTCCTGCTCCTGTTCGTTCAATTCTTCAAAATTGAGTACCATGCCCGGATGTCCGGATTTGTCTCTTGTGGAGATCTCTTCGACATGGGCCACCCTGGACACCAGGTTGGGCCCCATGCCGCGACCGTCCACCGTGCAGAAACGGGCCACCAAGGTGGTGCCCACGGGCATGGGAGCTTCGTACGGCACGAAGCAACTCGTGCGCTTGAGTTCTTCGAGAGATGTCGCTTTTTTCAGGACGTGGCCGTGGTAGGAAACCCGGATGGTCAGGGTTTCTTCGGCGGATTGTGTCATTTCAAACCTCCAGTGGTCCCGGTGGACTCGGGTTGGGTATCGTCGGTGATCAGGACGGTCGGCCAGAGCCGCCGCAGGGCGCTTGCCGTGGTGTCCTGTTCGTCGTGCGTCTTGTTCGACCACGACGGCGCTATCCTATCCGAAACGGCAGGTGGGCTCAAGTCTCTGTTCGATCATTGAACGACCCAGCAGGAGATGTTTCCTTCCTTGCTGGTGTGACGGCCACGCCGGGTCATTTGACAATGCATACAGGCTTTTCTATGAAGGGCGGCAGCATGTATCTATGGATGCTTTTCATGTTTTTCGTCCTGTGTCCCATTGGCTTCATGTGATACTGCGTACGCAGGATAGACGACGTTCGATCCGCGAGCATTGAGTTCGTGGCGAGGAAGGATTTGGTGGACATGCGAGCACATGTGAAACGATGGCTGGGAACGGATCGTGTGAGGACCTTCGTCTTGGTGGTCATGGCGCTGGCGTTGGTGACCGCTTGCGGAAAGAAGAACACGAAGCAGGAAGCCTCGAAGGTGGCTCGGGGGACGACGGCTGCGCCGGCAGGTAAAAATGCGGCATCACGGTCCCAGGTTCCTGCCGCCGGGCAAGGGGCCGCAGGGACTCCTGCCGGGACGGTGGATCAGCCCTCATCGCCCGCAGGGTTCAAACCGGCATATTCTTTTGGGGATAACCAGGTTTCCGCCTATCGGTTTGAGGGCGGCGCTTTGGTGATCGACTGCGGCGGGTCTGCCTTCGCCAAGTTCGTCGATGGTGGATGGAAGAACCCCTGGCTTTTGGGACGGAAGGTCCGAGTGGCGGGCCGGGTGGTTCAGGCCGCCTTGGTCGGAGGCAGAGCCGGAACGATGAACTTGCCGGTTCAAGCTCTCACTGGACCCGCGGCTCTGGCCGTGGAGTTGGCCGCCTGGAGCAAAGGCCGGGTGACCGTGATGATCAACGGGAAGAGGCTCCAGACGGTGTCGCTCAAGGTCGGCATGAACGTCATGAACATCAAGATTCCTGCCGATTTACTGCACAAGGGCGACAACAGGGTCCGATTCGTCTTTGGGAAGTCTATCGTACGTCCCGGGTTGGTGGGCGTTTCGGGCATTGTGACGGGTCTGGGTCGCAGGAAGGCGGCGGTCAACGCCCGGACCTCAGCGGCTTTTCTCCGAATCGGGCTGGGCCCGGACGGATTCGTGCTGCCGCCGGCGGATAAGGATCCCGTTCGATTCATGGCGGCCTTCAAGTATGCAGGTGCCCGGAAGGCTGCCTGGCGGATTGGTCGAGGCGGGCTGGTGCGGTATTATTTGAGTTTGCCCAAGAACGCCATGGTGAGCCTGTCGGCCGTCGCCCTCACGTCGGGTGCGTCGCTCGAAGTGTGGATGCAGACCGACGGCAAGCCGAGGCGTCGGATTTTCTCCAAGGCGCTGGGGGCCACCTGGACGCCCATGTCGATACGGCTTCCTGTGTTGGATGGCCGGGCCGTCGCTATCGATTTTGCTGGATCCAAAGGCGCCGTGGCCGTGGCCGATCAGTGGATCGACAGCCCGGTCCGCAAGCCGATCACCTGGACCAAGAAACCCATCAAGTACGTTTTCGTCTGGGTGGCGGATACGTTGCGGCGGGATGCTGTCGGCACCCTTGGGTCCAAGGACGCCAAGACGCCCAATTTCGATGCCTTCGCCAAGGATGCGGTGGTGTTTACCCAGGCGACGGTCCCAGGCAATCACTCCATGCCCAGCCACGGGAGCTTCGTGACCGGCGAGACACCGCCTGTGCACGGCTTCGAGGTGGCGTCCAGGCGGATTCCGGACACAGTGCCTCTCGTGTTCAGTCTTTTTAAGAAGGGGGGCTGGACCACAGGACTGTTTTCCTCGAATGGGTATGTTTCGGACCGCTGGGGATTCAAACGGGGCCTGGACGAGTACCGGAATTTCATCCGGGAGAAGAAGGCCAACGCTGCCAAGTATTTGTGGGGGACGGCAAAGCGATATCTCAAGAAAGTCCTCGGCAAGAAGGTGTTTTTGTACCTGGCCACGATCGATCCTCATGTGACCTACGATCCACCGACCTCCATGCTCAAGATGTACTTCCCCGGCGACTACCACGGGCCCGTCCCCCGTCGGGTCACAGGTTTCTTTTTGGGAAAGATCATCAAGGGCCAGGTCACGTTGGACAATCCCGTGGACCGAAAGTACCTCAAAGCGCTGTACTTGGGTGAGGTGACGTACAACGATCTTTGGTTCGGCAACTTCCGTAAGGACCTCCAAACGATGGGGATCGCCGACCAGTCCGTGGTGGTGATGCTGGCAGATCACGGCGACCAGTTTTTCGAGCATGGAGTCGTGGGGCACGGCGATCATTTGTACGAAGAAGAAATCGCTATTCCTCTGATGATTTGGTGGCCTGGTCTGGCGAAGCACCCTGCCCGATTCACCTGGGATACAGAAGCCTGCGACTTGCTGCCCACGCTTTTGGACCTTGCTGGTCTGCCAGCCGATCCCCAGGCTCAGGGGGCGAGTCTCCTGCCGCTGCTCAAGCTGGATCACGAGCCGGTGATGCTGTCGGCGCTTTCGTATAACTATCATCGGAGTCGGTCCGTTCGGATTGGTCGCTACAAGATGATCATCAAAACGCCGGGTCGGGTTCAGGTTTATGATCTCGTGACCGACCCGCACGAGCAGCACAACCTCGCCAAACGGGCTCCCATCGCGCTGCGGCTCCTGAGGACTGTCTTTGGATTGAACAACGCGTATCTGCCCTGGTGGCACAAGACGGTTTGGGGTCAGGCCTCCAACCTCAAGCCTGGCTTTCATCCGGTCCAGGGTGGGCCGATCCGTTGAGTTTGCGGCTGCTGTTCGGGGATGGGAAGGTGGTAGGATTCGGTTGGTCCCTCGAGGAGGTTTCATGAAGCGCAAGATGGAGTTGGACAGCCGCTACGGGATGAGGCTCGAAGAGTTCTCCGCCCTGATGGAGCATCGGATCAGGGACATTTTGATCGTGGCGGCTCCCTACAGTGCGTTCATCATGGAAGAGGATGGTCAGCTCGCCGAGTTGATTTTTCAGGAGTACCGAAATCTCGATCTGAACATGCGGTACGTGCCTAAATTCTATCGGGCGTCGTCGGCCAAGGAGGCGCTCGACATTTTGGCCACGCAATCGGTGGACATGGTGGTGGCCACGGCCCGACTCCAGGATATGGATGTGGCCGATCTTGCCGCAGAGGTGAAAAAGACGCAGGATGTGCCCATCGGAGTTCTTGCCGCCCATGCATGGGATTTACCAGAACTGGACGCTTTGAGAAATTGTGGCGCCGTGGACTGGCTGTTTCTGTGGCAGGGAGACGTCAAGGTCCTGCTCGCCATGATCAAGCAGGTCGAAGACCGCATGAATGCGGACCACGATGTCCTCGAAGGTGGGGTCCAGGTCATTGTTTTGGTCGAGGACGAGGTTCGTTTCTACTCGGTCTTCCTGCCGCAAATCTATACGGAAGTGACGTCCCAGACATCGCGTCTGATGGCCGAGGGGTTCAACCTTCCCCATCGGCTCTTGCGGATTCGGGCAAGGCCGAAGATCCTGTTGGCCCACAATTACGAAGAAGCGACCGCCCTGATCGACCGCTATGCAGAAAGTCTCCTCGGGGTCATCTCCGACGTCAGCTTTCCCAAACACGGCCAGGAATATCTCACGAGCGGAATGGATTTGGCTCGTTATGTCCGCACGAAGCTTCCGGACGTGCCCGTTTTGTTGCAATCCACCGACCCGTCTCATGAGATACTCGCCCGGCAGGCAGGCGCTGAGTTCATTTCCAAAACCTCGCCCAATCTCCTCGACGAGCTACGGCGATTCATGCTCGCCCACTTCGGGTTCGGGGATTTTGTGTTCCGAACGCCTGACGGCGCCGTCGTCGGTCGCGCCAAGGACCTCAAGGAATTGGGCAAGAAGCTCCTCGTCGTGCCAGACGAGTCCGTGGTTTTCCATGCGCGTCGTAATCACTTTTCGGCGTGGCTCAAGGCTCGATCCGAATTCGAGTTGGCCACGATGCTTCGTCCAGTCACCGTGGGAGAATTTCCGAGCACCGCCGAGTTGCGCGAGCATCTTGTGAGCACGATCACCGCGTATCTGCGTGAAATTCAGCGACACATCATCGTTGATTTTGAAGCAGACACCTACGACGAATACGTCATTTTTTCGAAAATTGGGTCGGGGTCCATGGGGGGCAAGGGGCGAGGACTTGCCTTCGTCAACAAATTGCTGGCGCAGAAGAAGGTGGACCTTCCGAACGTGCACGTCACGATTCCATCCACCGTGGTGCTCGCGTCAGACATCTTCGAACAGTTCTTGGCGCAGAACGATTTGCAGGATTTTATGAGCCAGGCTGCGCTCATGTCGGACCAGGAGATCCTGGACGACTTTCGACGGGGGCGGTTTTCCAGGCCCATACGGCGTGATCTTGCCGCTTTGCTCAGGCAGTCCACGGGGCCTTTGGCGGTCCGATCCTCGAGTATCCTGGAAGATTCATTGTATCAGCCCTTTGCCGGCGTGTATGCCACGGTGATGCTGCCCAACTGTCATCCTTCGCTCGACGTGCGGCTCGCGCAGCTCATTGAAGCCATTAAAGTGGTCTACGCCTCCACGTATTTTCGCGATGCGCGCAACTATCTCGCCACCACGCCTCATCGCATCGAGGAGGAGCGCATGGCCGTGCTCGTCCAGCATTTGGTGGGGTCGCAGCATGGCACCCTGTTTTATCCAACCATTTCTGGGGTGGCGTCCTCGTACAATTACTATCCGTTCGGGAACGTGCGGCCCGACGATGGGGTGGCTCTGCTGGCGGTCGGGCTGGGCAAGTCGGTCGTGGATGGTTTTGAGGCTCTTCGGTTCTGTCCTCGCCATCCTCAGGTGCTTCCGCAGTTCTCGTCGGTGAAAGACAAGCTCGACAATGCTCAGCGCATGTTTTACGCGTTGGACATGGAGCGGTCCGACCTCATTCCGGGGATGGACGAGGACGCGAGTTTGCTGCGCACGAGCACGGTGGAGGCGTCGCGCGCGATTTGGGCGAACTACGTTTTTTCCACGTACGAACCGGATAACGACCGGATCGTGGCGGGCGTGGGCCGGGGCACACCACTGGTGACCTTTTCGTCTCTGCTGAGTCAGAAGATGATGCCCCTTCCGGATCTACTCGACGGGTTGCTCGGAGTTCTTCAGGAGGGGATCGGCACGCCTGTCGAGATCGAGTTTGCCCTGGATGTCGATTCTTCTGCGGTGGGAGACCAGCGGTTTCACGTCCTGCAGGTCCGGCCGATGGTGTCCGCCCGGACCTCGGAAGATATCGACATTGGGTCGGACCAGATCGACAAAGCGGTCGTCTTTTCGAAGCAGACTTTGGGCCACGGTCGGTCCGGTCCGATTCTGGACGTGGTCTACGTGGATCCAAAACGCCTCAATCGGGTGGACACCCAGCGGGTGGCGCGCGTCATCGATTCCATCAACCAGGAACTCCTCGAGGAGCATCGTCCCTGCGTGCTTATCGGTCCAGGCCGTTGGGGATCGCGCGACCCGTGGCTCGGTATTCCCGTGGCCTGGTCCCAGATTTCCACGGCTCGGGTCATCGTGGAGACGGATTTCGCCGATCTCAAGGTGGAGCCCTCCCAGGGATCCCACTTTTTTCATAATTTGACCTGTTTCGGTGTCGCCTATTTCCACGTGCACCAGATCGGCCCGGGCGGTCGGCTGGACCTGGGCTGGCTCCATGCCCACGAACCGATTCGGACGGAACTGGACGGGGCGGTCCGCCACATTCGACTGGATGTCCCCATTGAGGCGTTCGTGGACGGCGTTCAAGGCGTCGGCGTGGTCATGGATGCAGCGCAATTTTGAAAGCGCGCTTCGTGCTGGAGGTAGCGGGATGAAGAGGGAAAACAGTTCATTGCCGAGAACGATAGTCCTTGTTGGACTGTCGATCATCTGGCTCGCCCCGGGTTGTGGTGGTTCCTCTGGTGGCGGTGCGACGCAGGATGCAGCCTCCGTCGATGCGGGAGATGGCTCCGTGATGGTCGATGGCTTCTTGGATGCACGCCTCGATGGGCAGGCTCATGCCGATGGGGCCGCCGACGGCCAGGTCCAGCCGGACGGGAGCGGCAACTGCCAACAGGTGGCCGAGCCCGACCCTGTTTCCGATTCGTCGCTTCGGGGGCAGTCGCCAGCCGGCTCATTCGAGTCGGTCCAGGAGAATGCATTCCACGACGACTTCGTCTACAATCAGAGTCATACGCTCAAGGTCGGGATTCGAAGGGAGTGGGGCGGCACCATCGTCTACTTTGGAATGGACGATGGGCATCAGGGCATAAACGGTACGAACGTCATCGACGCGAACGATACGGGCAGAGAGGTGCAGGTCGCCTTTTACGATCCGGACCGTCAGATGCAAGACTGCGCCGCGGACGCCGTCTGTGCCACGACGCCCACCCACTGTGAAAACTCCATTACCTTCCTGGGCTGGGACCCGGTTCAGGGCGGAAATCGTTGCAACGTGGGCTCGGGCACCGATTCGGTGGACCTGACCGGTGGGGTCATCACCGTCACCACGACACCATTGTTTTGGAATCCGAACTGGGACCGCCGGGACTGTGATTCGAATGCCTGCAACGATTCGAATCTCAGGCAGCGTCGCGGCGACGTCCAGGTCGTCGAGCGGCTTCGCTTCGTGGCCCACTACATCGTGGAATTGGACTATACATTGACGAATCTGTCCGCCATGGAGCACCGCGCTACTGCCCAAGAAATGCCCACCGTGTACACGGCCAACGGTCATGGCGGGCCCGATTTGTGGCGCCTCTTCGATTCGAACGGGACCGAGGTCCCCATAGATACGGATGGCCAGAATCGATTCCATCACGTGGAGTTCCAAAGCCCCGGCGGCTGGGTGACCATGCAGGATTCGAATCTCGATTATGGAGTCGGCCTGTACATGGAGAACCGACTGACGGCCTTTCAGGGCTGGCAGCAGCGGTCGCTGCCCTTCAATAATTTTCGCGGTCTCTTCTCCTTCGGGATTCCCGCCAACGGCACAGTCCGAGCCCGTGCCTATTTGATCATCGGATCCCAATCCACCGTGACAGCGAATGCGGCCTGGCTCGATCAGCATCTGGCCCCATTCGGCTCCCTGGACCAGCCCACGGCAGATGGCCAATTGTCTGGTCAGGTGACCGTCTCTGGATGGGCTCTGGACAACAAAGGCGTGTCAGCCGTGGACCTGGTGATCGATGGCACCACCGTGGTGCCCATGACGTATGGATCCAACCGGCCGGACGTCTGTCTCGTCTGGCCCGGATATCCGCATTGCAGCGACGTGGGGTATCACGGCACCCTGGATACCACCCAACTCACGTCCTGTCCGCATCTCATCGATGTCCGTGCCACGGACACGGATGGAAACCAGCGGATCATCGCTCGACGTCGGGTCCAGGTTCGAAACTGACCCATGGGCCGGTCCCGCATGCTGTTTCGGTTCTGCCTCTACGGATTCCTGAAGAATCAGCGGTATTTCGAACCCTTCCTCATCTTGATCTTTTTGGACAAGGGCCTGTCGTTTTTCTCGATTGGGTTGCTTGTGGCGGTCCGAGAGGTTACGGTGAACCTTTTTGAGGTGCTTTCCGGCGTGGTGGCGGATCTATACGGCCGCCGCCGGGCCATGGTGTTCTCCTTTTCGTCGTATCTCGTCAGCTTTGCGATTTTGGGCCTGGCACAGCACCCTGCGATCCTGGCCGTGGGGATGGCACTGTTCGGCCTTGGCGACGCCTTTCGTTCCGGGACCCACAAGGCCATGATTTTGACGTGGCTGCGGCTTGAGGGCCGTCTGGACGAAAAAATTTCGATTTACGGCCTGACCCGGTCCTGGAGTCAGATCGGATCCGCCGTGTCCGTAACCTTGGCGGCCGTGTTCGTGCTTCTGTGGAGGAGCTATCAGATCATTTTCTTTGTGGCGATGCTGCCCTACCTGGCGGACCTCGTCAACCTTGCTACGTATCCGAAAGAGTTGGATCGGAGCCCACAATCAGAGACTGGCGACGAGTCTGGGCTGTGGCAGGCCTGGGTGCGGATCACCAGCCATCTCAAGGAGACTCTTTGTTCTGTGATGCATCGGGGACAACTCAGGCGGGTCATGGCCGAGGCCATGGGATTCGAAGGGATCGTCAAGGCATCCAAGGACTATCTGCAGCCTGTCCTCAAGGCGGCGGCCCTCCAACTCGGGGCGTCTGTGGCGCTGGCGCGTGGGCTGGGTGAGCACGCACGGGTGGCTCTCCTGGTGGGACCTGTCTACTTTGCGTTGTATCTCCTGTCCGCCGTTGCGAGTCGCCAAGCGGGTCGTCTGGCCAAGCAACGGACCGAAGAGGATGCGGCGGATCTTCTGTGGCTGACCCTGCTCGGCCTGTTCGTTGGTTTGGCGGTGGCCATGTGGTTCGGATCCCCCCCGACGATGATCGTAGCGCTGGCCGCCTTGGTGGTCCTGCAGAACCTCTGGCGGCCGGTCCTGATCAGCCGTTTCTTTGCTCATAGTTCCGAGGATCAGGCGGCCACGATTTTGTCCGTGGAGGGTCAGGGCAAGGCGCTGGCGACCATGCTACTTGCCCCTCTGCTGGGTTGGCTGGTGGATCGTGCCGCTTTGTTCCATGTGGGGGCCCGTTCACCTTTTTGGCCGGTGGCCGTGGTTGGTTTTTTCGTGGCAGGATCGTTCGTGGTGGCCAGACGTGTCTGGCATCGTTAGGTGGCGCTGTCGGTGCATCCAAATTTTCGTGAGCACCAAAAAAAAGAATTTCGGGCAGGACGGGACTTGAGTTCTCGACAATGTTTGCCTATCATGCGCGGCGCGTTCGAAGAAAAACACATATGCCCGCCAAAAAATCATCGGCGGGTCACCGGCCGGTAGGGTCGCAACAAGGAGGTTCGAGATGAGCGCACTTGGGAAAAATTTTGTGGACGAATTTATGAAGACATTGATCGCGAAGAACTCGGGTGAAACCGAATTCCATCAAGCGGTCAAAGAGGTGGTCGAGTCACTGGTTCCCGTTTTGGAGCGTCATCCGAAGTACAGCGAAAACAAGATCTTGGAACGGATCACCGAACCGGAACGGATCATTATGTTTCGTGTTCCCTGGATGGACGACCGGGGCGAGATCCACGTCAACAAGGGATATCGGGTCGAGTTCAATTCCGCCATCGGACCGTATAAGGGCGGCCTGCGCCTGCACCCCACGGTGAACCTGGGGATCTTGAAGTTCTTGGGCTTCGAGCAGATTTTCAAAAACGCCCTGACCACGCTTCCCATGGGCGGCGGCAAGGGTGGTTCCGACTTCGACCCCAAGGGCAAGTCGGACAATGAAGTGATGCGCTTTTGCCAGTCCTTTATGACTGAGCTGTCCCGTCATATCGGGGCGGACACGGACGTCCCGGCCGGTGACATCGGCACGGGCGGCCGCGAGATTGGTTACATGTTCGGTCAGTACAAGAAATTGCGCAACCGGTTCGAGGGGGTGCTCACGGGCAAGGCGCTCAACTGGGGCGGCAGCAAGATCCGCCCCGAGGCCACCGGCTACGGCGCAGTGTACTTCGCCCAAGAAATGCTTGCCACCAAGAAGGCGACCTTCGAGGGGAAGAAGGTGGTCCTTTCCGGTTCGGGCAACGTGGCCCAGCATGCCGCCCACAAATGCATGGCCCTGGGTGCCAAGGTCCTGACCCTGTCGGACTCGACGGGCTACGTGGTCATCCCCGACGGCCTCAGCAAGGAGATGTGGGACGAAGTCATGGAGATCAAGAACGTGCGTCGTGGCCGTATCAAGGAACTGGCCGACAAGTTTTCGGGCGTGGAGTACCACGAGGGACGCGGCGTGTGGAACATCAAGTGTGATGTGGCGTTGCCCTGCGCGACCCAGAACGAGCTGGACGGCAAGGACGCCAAGACCCTGCTGGACAACGGCTGCATCTGCATCGCCGAGGGCGCCAACATGCCTTCGACCATCGAGGCCGTGAACTACTTCATCGAGAAGAAGGTCCTCTACGGTCCGGGCAAGGCCGTCAACGCTGGTGGCGTGGCCGTGTCCGGTTTGGAGATGAGCCAGAACAGCATGCGGCTTTCTTGGACGTCCGAGAAGGTGGACAAGGAACTCAAGACGATCATGCAGGCCATCCACCATGCCTGCGTGACTACCGCTGAAGAGTACGGCCATCCGGGCAACTACGTTATGGGCGCCAATATCGCTGGCTTCATCAAGGTGGCGGACGCCATGTTGGATCAGGGCCTCGTTTAGTTCGTCGCCCTGAAGATCGGTGGTCGGTCCCTGCGATCGACTGAAGTCTGAAAACCGAGATACGGCCCTTGATCAAATCGAGCAGGGGCCGTATTGTTTTTGGCCATGTCACTGCCCGCTTCCAAGCAACAGGATCATTCGAGCAGTCCAGGAGGTTCCCTCGACGAGGCGCATGGCGCGGCCAAGGCCGATGCCTGGTTGTGGGCTCTGGTCGTGGGGTTCGTGGCCTTCGTGTCTTCGGTGCGCGTGCTCGGATTCGGCCTCGCCTATGATGATTTTTGGACCATCGTGGATAACCATTTTCTCCACGGCGCCCACGTGTGGGCGGATCTGTTCGACGGGACAGCCGCGAGTCTGGCGCGTCCAGACGCCGGTCGCCCAGCCATGGTCCTTCTGAACTGGATGGAGTGGCGGCTCTTCGGCGGGGCGTCTTCTGGGTACCACGTGGTCGGGCTCCTGTGGCACGTGGGAGCAGCGGTTCTGCTATTTTTTCTCGTGCGTGAGTTGCTGGGCAGGCTCTGGGCCTCGGTGGTAGCGGGGGTGCTGTTCGCTGTGCTGCCGGTGCACGCAGAAGTGATTGCGGTTCCGAGTTTTGGCGAGGACTCCCTGGTTTGCGTGCTCGCCACGGGCTGGTGGCTGTCCCTGCTCCACAATCGTCGAAGGTCTTTTCGCCTGCGCATGATCGTTGCGCCTCTGGTGAGCCTGTTGTTGTTGGCGGCCGTGATGAGCAAGGAATCGGCGGCCGTGGCTCTGGTGGCCGTACCGTTTTCCATGGCGGTTCTGTCGGGGCGTGGGCTGCGTTCCGAGTTGCGTTCAGGGTCGGTGGAGTATGTCTGGGCAGCCGCTGGGCTGGCGGCCATCGTGCTGTTTCGATTCGTGTTGTTCGGCGGGCTCGACCCCTATGCTGGCCCGTTATACCGGCACCAAGGAGATCTGTGGCAGGCCTCGTGGGGCGTGCGCGCCCTGTGGGCCTTGCGCTCGACGCTTTTGAGTTTTGGTGGGGTCGCGTCGGGCGGCTTTGGTCTTTCGCCCGAGTATTGCGATGTCTCGGTGGGCCTGAACGGGTGGTTTCTGTTGGCCCTGCTTTCCTTGGGTGGTTTCGTGGCCTGGAGTTGGTTCGCCGTGAGGCGGGCCGGAAAGGCCGGGCGGCTTGCTGTCTCCGGACTCATCTTTTATGGGATCACGTTTCTTCCCACATCCAACCTGGTATGGATGCCGAATCGGCGTGCGGATCGGTTTGCCTATTGGCCCTCGATCGGCTTCGTTTTCTTGATGGTTGCCGTTGCCTGGTGGGTGGCCGCTGCGGCGCGGGACTGGTCGGCGAAGCAACAGGACCGGCTGCTGGGCAGAGTGCCGGTCTGGGCCTGGGCCACCGCCTTCGTGCTGCCCTTCGTCGTGTGGTGGACGGCCGGGCTCCAGTCCACTCTGGAACAGTATCGAAACGACCCGATTCTGTGGCAGGTGGCCGCCAGGAAGGCTCCCTGCCAACCGAGAGCCTTGGTGGGCCACGGGGAGCACCGCCTGCAGCAGCACGACGTTGTATCGGCCAAAGCTCTGGCGGATCGGGCGTTGTTGCTTCGGCCAGGCTTTCCTCCTGCCTTGTTGCTCGAAGGATCCGTAGCACTGGATCGCGGCGATGTTCGTACTGCCTTGATGTGGTACCGACGTGCCCTGGATTACGGTTACTGGCAGCCATGGATGTGCCATCTCGGCATGGCGCGGGCCCAGGTCGGTCTGGGGCACATCCGACAGGCTCGTCGTCAGGCGGCCATGGCCCGACTGCTTGCCCCGAATCGGATGGCGCCCTATCTCGTATCGGCAGACCTTGTCTGGCTGGGTCCTCCTGGGGAAGAGCGGCCTGCGCAGGTGGCGACCTGGCTTGCCAAAGGGCTCGGCGCCGTGTTTCGTTGATGCCTCCTTGGGGGGTGATGGGGCTGGTGGGGGCGGCCGATGGTCGAGAAGTTGAGGCTGGGCGCGTCTGTGATATAAACACGGCCTGTGCTGGTTGGCGGCTTCGCCTTTCCTGGACAGAATGGGTCGGACAGGATGACCGTCTTGGACGGAACGGCTGAGTTCGGACCACAGAGGACGGTGGACAGGATGCGGATCGGTTTGATTTCAGATAGTCACGATCGTCCCGACACGTTGAAGGCGGCAGTGGATGCCCTCAACGAGGCCCGTGTGGCGTTTGTGATCCATGCTGGCGATTTCGTCGCGCCGTTCACGTTGAAGGAATTGGATCATCTCGATGCCGACTGGCGCGGGGTCTTCGGCAACAACGATGGAGAGCGGGTGGGGCTAGAAAAGGCGTCGAAGGGGCGCGTTGCAAAAACTTGGCTTACGATGCAGTTGCAAGGACGCACGATTGGCGTCATCCATGACGAGAGCAGGCTTGCGGACGACCAACTGCACGGTCTGGACCTGCTGGTTTGCGGGCACACCCACCGAGCCAAGAAGGAGCATCGAGACGGAGTGCTCGTGGTTAATCCTGGAGAGCTCTGCGGTTATCTGACTGGTCGGGCGAGCTTTGCGGTGATGGACCTGGAGACTCTGGACTTGGAACAGGTGATTTTGGGGGCATAGGCTCGTCGTGCTCGTTTGGAGCACCGTCGAGCAGGAGTGTTTCGATGGCGAAGAATCTGGTGGACGCAGCGCAGGGATTCCTTTTGGGCACCATGGTGGGCGATGCCATGGGCATGCCGGTGAAAGGATGGCCGTGGAGACGGATTGCATCGACCTACGGGATGCTGCGCGGGTTCGTGCCGGGGAGGCTCCCGGCAGGAACCTTTACGGACGAAACGGAGATGACGCTGGCCGTGACAGAGGGTCTGGTGGCGGGCGGTGGTTTCTCGGCCGACGTGGTGGCTCATGCGCTGGCGGGGCGGTTCACTCTGTGGCGTGGGTACGACACGAGGACCTGTAACTTCATCTCCAAGGTCCGGTCCGGTCAGCCATGGAATTTGGGTGGTGAGTCCTGGACGAACGGGCCCGCGGTTCGCTGCGGCCCTATTGGTTTGCTGTATTGCGGCGCCGAGGACCTGAAGGAAATGGCTGAGGCCTGCTGTCGTATCACAGACGACCACCCAAACGCTCTTGCTGGCGCCGTGGTCCAGGCGGTGGCCATGGCTGAGACGGTCCGACTGGGTGTGATCGACATGAGGGTCGACAGGGCCGCCTTCGTGGAATTGCTCGTGGCAACGTCGTCGGAGTACGGGGATGCCCTGTCCCGTGGGTTGGAGCGCCTGGCTGATGTGAGCCTTTCTGGAGATTTGGAGAGCAGGTCCAGGAGGCTGGCGCAGGTGTTTCCCATGGATTCCAGCGCCGTTGGAAGTGTTCCGGCGGCGTTGGCAGCGTTCCTTTCCGCCGACGGATTCGAGGAGGCTGTTGCCATCGCCGTGAACGCCGGGGGGGACACAGATTCCATCGGGGCCTTGACGGGAGCCTTGGCTGGCGCATACTACGGCGCGTCAGCCATTGCCGAAGATCTGCTCGACGGTCTCAACCCGGACGATGAGGGTAGGCAACTCGCCGACATGTTGGGGCATGGTCTGGCGGATCTCGCACGAAAAGGCGCTGCAGGCTTCTTGGACATGGGGGACGGCGAGGATGGAAAATGAGATCCCAAAGGCCACCGTGGATTCTCGAAAAGTGGGACTTTGGATCCCCAAGGTCTTCAAATGTCCCACAGGTTCTGTTCTAATCCATTGAAAAAACACGCAAAAAAACATTCATCAAAATCACTTGACAGGCAAGGGTGGGTCCTTATAATACCGGCGTTTTCGATTGTGGAAAACTGTTCGAATAAAAATGCCCGAACGCGGGCGAAAAGCTGTATGGATCGAAGATGCCGACGATAAACCAATTGGTGCGGCGTAAGAGAAAGCCGCAATTCAAGAAAAACTCTTCCCCCGCTCTGAAGAGCTGCCCTCAGAAGCGAGGAGTCTGTGTCCGCGTGTACACCACGACTCCGAAGAAGCCGAACTCGGCCCTTCGGAAGACGGCCCGTGTGAGATTGACGAACGGCATGGAAGTGACCGCCTATATTCCAGGCGAGGGCCACAACCTGCAGGAACACTCCATGGTGCTGATTCGCGGCGGTAGGGTCAAGGATCTCCCTGGTGTGCGGTATCACGTCATCAGAGGGACCCAGGACGCCGCAGGAGTCGAAGGCCGCAAGCAGGCGCGCTCCAAGTACGGAGCGAAGAAACCCAAGTGACTTGGGCCGGTAAAGAACAGGAGCGCAGGAGCCATGCCGCGTAAAGGAAGTGCTACTAAGAGGAAGCCTCATGCAGACCTGAGGTACCCCGATGCCCCGATGGAAGTCCGCAGACGGATCACGAAGTTCATCAATGGTCTCATGCAGGATGGAAAACGGTCCACGGCCGAAAGCATCATGTACGGTGCCTTCGACAGCATGGCCACGAAGAAGAATGAAGATCCCGTCAAGGTGTTCGAAAAGGCGCTCTCCAACGTGAGGCCACGCCTGGAGGTGAAGAGTCGCCGAGTAGGTGGTTCCACGTATCAGGTGCCTATGGAAGTGCATGCGGATAGGTCGCTTGCCTTGGCTATGCGTTGGCTCATCGGGGCCTCGCGGAGCCGCGGCGAGCACACCATGCGGGACCGCGTGGCCATGGAGCTCATTGACGCAGCCGAAGCCAGGGGCACCGCGTTCAAGAAAAAGGAAGATACCCATCGTATGGCCGAAGCCAACAAGGCGTTTGCCCACTATCGCTGGTAGCTGGTAGGAGTATAGAGCACAGGAAAAGAGCATCACGCAGGGCCTGAGGGCAGGCATGGAATGAGGACCAAGGCCTGTTCCTGACGACTCGAAACTAAAGAATCACAGAGCCCGGAGCAACAGAGCCCTTCTTTCGGTAAGCGACACGGTCGAACTGCCGGGACAAGGGCCACAGGCGTCTGCGGCGTCTGCAAGCTTGAGGATGCGTTCGGGGCTGCGGCCCCCACCGCTGAGGAGGACAAGATGGCGAAGGCAAAATTTGTACGGGACAAGCCGCACATCAACGTTGGGACGATTGGGCACATCGACCACGGGAAGACGACGCTGACGGCAGCGATCACGAAGTATCTGGCATCGAAAGGGATGGCAGACTTCGTGCCGTTCGACGAGATCGACAAGGCGCCCGAAGAGCGGGAGCGCGGGATCACGATCGCAACGGCGCACGTTGAGTACTCGACGGACAAGCGGCATTATGCGCACGTGGACTGCCCCGGACATGCCGACTACATCAAGAACATGATCACGGGCGCGGCGCAGATGGACGGTGCGATTCTGGTGGTGGCGGCGGACGACGGGCCGATGGCGCAGACGCGAGAGCACGTGCTGCTGGCGAGGCAGGTGAACGTACCGGCGATCGTGGTGTACATGAACAAGGTGGACCTGAACCCGGACGAGGAGTTGCAGGACCTGGTGGAGTTGGAGCTTCGAGAGTTGCTGTCGAAGTATGACTTTCCCGGAGACGATATTCCGATCATACGAGGCAGTGCACTGAAGGCGCTCGAAGGAGATGAAGAGCAGCAGAAGAAGATCCAGGATCTGCTGGACGCGGTGGATGCGTACATTCCGGAACCAGCGCGAGAGATCGACAAGCCGTTTCTGATGCCGATCGAGGACGTGTTCACGATATCGGGTCGCGGGACAGTGGCGACGGGGCGAGTGGAACGGGGGAAGGTGCACGTAGGAGACGAGATGGAGATCGTCGGGTTCAAGCCGACGCGCAAGACGGTGGTGACGGGCGTGGAAATGTTTCGCAAGATTCTGGACGAGGGCCAGGCGGGCGACAACATCGGGACGCTGCTGCGCGGGGTGAAGCGAGAGGAGATCGAACGAGGGCAGGTGTTGGCGGTGCCAGGAAGCATCACGCCGCACAAGCACTTCGAGGGGCAGGTGTACGTGTTGAAGAAGGAAGAAGGCGGACGGCACACGCCGTTCTTCAACGGATATCGGCCGCAGTTTTATTTCAGGACGACGGACGTGACGGGCCTGGTGACTTTGCCTGAAGGGCGAGAGATGGTGATGCCCGGAGACAACGTCATGGTGACGGTGGAGCTGATCACGCCGATCGCAGCCGAAGAAGGGCTGCGGTTCGCCATCCGCGAAGGCGGGCGAACGGTGGGTTCGGGCGTCGTGACCAAGATCATCGAATAGAGGGAATCAATCGATGCAAAAGATAAGAATCCGCCTCAAGGCCTATGATCACCGGATGCTCGACCAGTCGACCATGGAGATCGTGGACACGGCGAAGCAAACCGGCGCGAAGGTTGTGGGTCCGATCCCGCTTCCGACGCGGATCAGCAAGTACACCGTGCTGCGTTCCCCGCACGTGGACAAAAAATCCCGGGAGCAGTTCGAGGTGCGGACGCACAATCGTCTCTTGGACATTGTGGATCCGACCCCCCAAACGCTCGATGCGCTGATGAAACTCGACCTGTCGGCCGGGGTGCACGTGGAAATCAAGACCTGACGGGTTGCCGGGTTGTTTTTCTTTGAGAAGAGGCCGTGGAGAGAACCATGCCGACTGTAGATGTATTGGACAAAGATGGCCAGAAAGTTGGCCAGGTCGATCTGAGCGACGAGGTGTTCGGCGCTGAGGTGAAGGACCATCTCCTGTGGGAGGTCGTGCGGGCGCAGCGGGCCAAGCGGCGCGCTGGGACGGCAGCCACCAAAGGGCGGTCCGCCGTGCGGGGCACCACTGCGAAGATGTACCGCCAGAAAGGGACGGGCCGAGCCCGTCACGGCACGAAGAAGTCACCGACCTTCGTTGGTGGGGGCGTGGCCTTCGGTCCGGTCCCGAGGAGCTACGAAATGAAGGTCACCAAGAAGGTGCGGCGCGCGGCTCTGCGTGTTGCTTTGACCTTGAAGGTGGCCGAGGGCGGCCTCAAGGTTCTCGACGACCTGCAGTTCGAGGTGCCCAAGACCGCCGATCTGGCGAAGGTTCTGAACCGAATCGATGCCAACTCGTCGGTGATTGTGGACGACAAGGCCAATGCAAATCTGGTGCTGTCGGCCCGGAACCTTGCTGATCACAAGTTCCTTCCCGTCGAGGGCCTGAACGTGTATGACCTGCTCAACCACAAGAACGTGGTGGTGAGTGTGGCAGCAGCCAAGGCTGCCGACGAACGTCTCCGTTCGCCGGTGCGGCCGAAGGACAGGAGGTCGGAATGAAGTCGGCACGCGACATCATCGTCCGCCCCTTGATCACTGAGAAGGGGACCTGGATGGGTGAAGAGGACAATAAGTATCTCTTCGAAGTTTCGCCCGCAGCCAACAAGATCGAGATTCGCGCTGCGGTCGAAAAACTGTGGGACGTCACGGTGCTTTCCGTCAGGACCCAGAACGTGCGCGGCAAGAACGTCATCCGGGGTAAGTATCTGGGCAGGAAGAAAAACTGGAAGAAGGCGGTGGTGAAGCTGGCCGAGGGCGACGCCATCGAGATGTTTGAAGGGGTCTGAGATGGGAATCAAGAAATACAAGCCCACGTCGCCCGGTCGGCGCTTCATGAGCGCGAACGATTTTTCCGAGGTAACCAAGGGCAAGAAGCCTGAGCGGTCCCTGCTGGAGCCCAATCACAGCTCCGGTGGACGTAACAGCTATGGCCGTACCACGACCCGTTTCCGTGGCGGCGGCCACAAGAGGCGTTACCGAGTCGTGGATTTCCGGCGGGAGAAGACCGGTGTGCCGGCGACGGTCAAGGCGATCGAATACGATCCGAATCGGTCCGCGTTCCTCGCTTTGCTCCAGTATGCAGATGGCGCAAAGACATATATCCTGGCTCCCAACGGCATCAAGGAAGGGGACCAGGTCATGTCGGCGAAGCACGCCGAGATTCGTCCTGGCAACTCGATGCCACTGAGTTCCATGCCCCTTGGGACCACGGTCCATAACATTGAGCTGCAGATCGGTGGAGGCGGCAAGCTCTGCCGGTCCGCAGGGAGCAGCGCGCAGTTGATGGCGAAGGAAGGCGACTACGCGCACATCAGGCTTCCCTCGGGTGAGGTTCGTTTGGTGCATGTTCGTTGCCGCGCGACGGTCGGTCAGGTCGGCAACGTGGAACATGGCAACTTGAGCCTCGGCAAGGCCGGCAGAAAGCGGTGGCTCGGTCGCCGGCCCCACAACCGAGGTGTCACCATGAATCCAGTGGACCACCCATTGGGCGGCGGTGAAGGCCGCAGCTCTGGTGGTCGTCATCCAGTGAGCCCCTGGGGTGTTCCCACAAAGGGGTACAGGACGCGTCGAAACAAGAGGACGCAACGCTTCATCGTGCGGCGGCGCAATAAGTGATTCCGCCCGGGGAGGTTCCATGGCTCGTTCGGTAAAGAAAGGTCCGTTCATCGACGATCATCTCGTGAAGAAGGTGATCGAGGCACGTAACGCCACCAAGAAGCCGGTCATCAAGACCTGGTCGCGTCGATCGATGGTCATTCCGGAGATGGTTGGCTTGACGTTTGCCGTCCACAACGGACAGAAGTTCATTCCGGTGTTCGTCACCGAGAATATGGTTGGTCACAAGCTGGGCGAATTTTCGCCTACGAGAACCTTCCGCGGCCATGCGGCCGACCGGAAGGCCAAGAAGGCGGCGGGTAAGCGTTAGGGCCGCCCAGGGAGAGAAAGATGGCAGCGAGAGCGACATTGCGACATGTCCGAATGGCTCCCCGTAAGCTTCGTGTCGTTGCAGACATGGTGCGGGGCCGGCCGGTCGAGGAAGCCGTCAGCCTCCTGACGTTCACGAGGCGTGCTGCAGCGCCGGTCATTCGGAAACTATTGGTTTCCGCGGTGGCGAATGCCGAGCAGGACGGAGAGATGAACACCGACGACCTCGTGGTCCGCACGATCATGGTGGACCAGGGGCCGACGATGAAGAGGTGGCGTCCTCGGGCCCAGGGCCGGGCGTTTCGAATCAACAAGAAGACGAGCCATGTCACCGTGGAATTGGACATTGGTGACTGAAGACGGTTTTTAGGAGGTTGTGCCGTGGGACAGAAGACCCATCCGCTGGGATTCCGGCTGGGAGTGATTCGTACCTGGAGTTCGAAATGGTACGAGGAGAAGCAGTACGCTACTTGGCTCCACGAAGACCTGGCCATCAAGAAATATCTCAAGGAAAAGCTCTCGCATGCGGCCGTCGCTTCGATCGAGGTGGAGCGTGCGGCGAACAAGGCGAAGGTCAAGATCCACACAGCCCGGCCGGGGATTGTGATCGGCAAGCGGGGTGCCGGGGTGGAGCAGCTCAAGAAGGGTGTCCAGAAGCTGACTGGGAACGACGTGTTCATCGACATCGTCGAGGTCCGCAAGGCTGAGCTGAACGCGCAGCTCGTGGCGGAGAACATCGCCACGCAGCTTGAGCGACGCATCGCGTTCCGTCGGGCCATGAAGAAGGCTGTGCAGACAGCGATGAAGTTTGGCGCAAAGGGTGTCAAGGTTCATTGCGGGGGTCGTCTCGGGGGGGCCGAGATGGCCCGGCGCGAATGGTACCGCGATGGTCGGGTGCCCCTTCACACGCTGCGGGCGGACATTGATTATGGGTTTGCCGAGGCGCACACGACCTACGGAGCCATCGGCGTGAAGGTTTGGATCTACAAGGGCGAGGTGCTGCCGCACAGGGAGCACAGGCCGTAGGCGTTGGTGCGCAGGAGATAAGGGCATGCTGAGTCCAAAGAAAGTGAAACACCGCAAGGTGCAGAAAGGCCGGATGCGCGGCCGGTCCAAGGGTGGCGACGTGGTGACCTTTGGTGATTTCGGGCTTCAGGCCACCGAGCCTGGCTGGGTGACCGCCCGCCAGATCGAAGCGGCTCGAGTCGCGATCACACGTCACGTAAAGCGACACGGCAAGATCTACATCCGGGTGTTTCCGGACAAGCCGATTAGCAAGAAGCCTGCTGAAACCCGCATGGGCAAGGGCAAGGGCGCCCCGGAGGAGTGGGTCTGCGTTGTGAGGCCTGGTCGGGTGATGTACGAGATCGAGGGCGTCGAGGAAGCCGTGGCTCGGGAGGCCTTTCGTCTGGCCCACCATAAGCTGGGGCTGAACACGCGATTCGTGTCTCGGGAGGGCGTGTTATGAGCCGGAAGACATTGACAGCAAAGGACGTTCGGGATCGGACGGACGCCGAGTTGCGTGCCCTGGTGCACGAGGTGGAGCAGGATCTGTTCGAGCACGAGGTCGCCAGGGTGACGAGCCGGATGCAGGACACGAGCGTCATTAAGGGAAGCCGTCGTGAGCTCGCCAGGGTGCGGACGATTCTGCGGGCGCGAGAACTTGGCAAGGAAGCGTCGGTCTCCGACGAGAAGGATTGAGGAGCGAGTGATGACGGAGAGCAATCGGGGCAGAAGAAGGGTCCTGACGGGAACGGTCGTTTCCGACAAGATGGACAAGACCGTCGTCGTCGAGGTGACCCATCTGGTCAAGCACAAGTTGTACAAGAAGTACCTGAACCGGAAGGCGAGGTACCAGGCCCACGACGAGAGGAACGAGTACCGTCTTGGCGATCGGGTGCAGATCATCGAGAGTCGTCCCTTGTCGAGGAATAAGCGATGGCGGGTTCAGTCGTTGATCGAGCGACAGGAGATTCTCTAGGATTCGAGGATCGCTTGCGGTCCGTGAGGTGAGATCATGATCCAGATGCAGACAGTGCTGGACGTAGCAGACAATTCGGGCGCCAAGAAGGTCATGTGTGTGAAGGTGCTCGGTGGTTCGCGTCGCAAGTATGCCTCGGTGGGAGACATCATCGTTGTCTCCGTCAAGGAGGCGATACCGCACGCAAAGGTGAAGAAAGGTGACGTCATGAAGGCGGTCGTCGTCAGGACGGCGAAGCCCATAGGGCGGCCGGATGGATCGTACATCAGATTCGACACGAACTCTGCTGTGCTGATCAACCCGCAGCAGGAGCCCATTGGAACCCGCATCTTCGGACCCGTGGCTCGTGAGCTTCGGGCGAAGAAATTCATGAAGATCATCTCGTTGGCGCCGGAGGTGCTCTGATGGGAACGAGAATCAAGAAGGGCGATCGCGTCATCGTGGTGTCCGGTAGCCGTGAGATTCGCGGTCAGCAGGGCAAGGTGCTCGAGGTTCTGTTGTCGAAGAAGCGGGTGATCATCGAGAAGGTGAACATCGTAAAACGGCACACGAAGCCCACGCAGACCAACCAGGCCGGTGGCATCATCGAAAAAGAGGCTCCGGTGCACCTGTCGAACGTGATGCTCGTTGATCCGTCCGATGGCAAGCCCTGCCGTGTCGGCGTGAAGACGCTCGAAGATGGCCGCAAGGTGCGGTATTCGAAGCGGAGCGGCGAAACCTTCAACTGATTGAGGCGAAGAAGATGGCCAAGAGCAAAGAGACAAAAGCGCCCGCAGGCAAGAAGAAAGCCAAGGGTTCGGGGAAGAAAAAGAAGGCCAAGAAGGGACTCCAGTATGAGGCCATCAAGAGGGATAAGCCCCCGCGTCTGGTGACCAAGTACAAAGAGGAAGTGATCCCTGCCCTGATGAAGGAGTTCGGGTACAAGAACGTGATGCAGGTGCCACGGCTCTCCAAGATGACGGTGAATATGGGCCTGGGGGAGGCCATCCAGAATCCGAAGCTCATCGAAAGCTCTGTGGCCGAGATGGGCACCATCACCGGCCAGCGGCCGGTGGTCACGAAGGCGCGCAGGTCCATCGCCAGTTTCAAGCTGCGCGAAGGAATGAAGGTGGGCGTCACCGTGACGCTTCGGCGGGAGAAGATGTACGAGTTCTTCGATCGGATGGTGAACCTGGCGATTCCGCGGGTTCGCGACTTCAAAGGCCTGCCCCCGAAGGCCTTTGATGGACGTGGAAACTATACACTTGGACTTCGGGAGCAGATCGTGTTTCCGGAGATTGATTATGACAAGATCGAGAAGATCAAGGGCCTGAACGTGACCATTGTGACCACGGCGAAGACGGACGAGGAAGGACATGCCCTGCTCAAGCATCTGGGCATGCCTTTCAGGAAGTAAGTCGAAGCGTGGCAAGGAGGAATCGAGGTGGCGAGAACATCTCAGATGGTGCCCAAGAAGCTTAGGTTCAAGGTGCGGCACCGAAATCGTTGCCCCTTGTGCGGCCGCCCGCGGGGGTATTTGAGGAAGTTCGACATGTGCCGGATTTGCTTCCGGAAGCTTGCGCTCGAGGGACACCTTCCGGGAGTTACGAAATCGAGCTGGTGAGGCCGGAGCCCGGCCGGAGAGAATGGCCCCACATTGGGGCGCGCAGAGCAGGCAGGTGAGACCATGTCCATGACCGATCCCATTGCTGATTTCCTGACCAGGATTCGAAATTCGATTGGGGCCAGGAGAGAGAAAGCCAGCATTCCAGCTTCGAAATTGAAGCTTCGGATTGCGGAGATCCTCAAGCAAGAAGGGTATATACGGGATTATCGTCTGGTGGAAGACAACAGGCAGGGTATCCTGGAAATCGAGCTTAAATACGACGATCAGCATCGAAGCGCCATCGAGGGGCTGAGGCGAATGTCGAAGCCGGGCCAGCGTCATTACGTTGGCAAGAATGAGTTACCCAAGGTCCGTAACGGACTTGGGGTGGCCATCCTGACGACATCTCGGGGCGTGCTGACGGACAAAGAAGCCAGGCGGCAGTCTGTCGGCGGCGAAGTCGTTTGCGCCGTCTGGTAATGAGGTGAGCCGTGTCACGCATAGGCAAACTACCGATTGAGGTTCCCAAAGGCGTTACGGTCACGGTGTCTGGCCGTACCGTAGAGGTGAAGGGACCCAAAGGAACGTTGAGTCGGCCGATTCCCGGGGTGATCGAGCTGAAGGTGTCGGAAGGCAAGGTGGAGGCGGTGCGTCCAGACGACAGCCGCGAGAACCGAGCTTTTCACGGTCTGGTGAGGGCTTTGGTCCAGAACATGGTGACCGGGGTCTCGGCGGGTTACAGCAAAGAGTTGGATATCGTCGGGGTTGGGTACCGGGCGGAGACGACGGACGGCAAGATGCTGTCACTGAGCGTCGGGCATTCGCATCCCGTGGAGCTCACCATGCCCGAGGGGGTGTCGGTCGCGGTGGAGAACCGCGGCGTGAAGATCCGCCTCAGTGGCATCGACAAGGAAAAGGTCGGGCAGATCGCTGCAAACGTGCGGGCCATGAGGCCCCCCGAGCCGTACAAAGGCAAAGGAATTCGCCTGACAGATGAGCATGTGCGGCGCAAGGTCGGTAAGACCGGAGCGGCGTAGGGTTCCAGGAGGATAGAGGCAATGGCCAAGAAAAAAGTTGAGATCAGGATGCGCCGCAAGAGGAGCATCCGAAAGAAAGTCGCCGGTACGGCGGAGCGGCCGCGGCTGACCGTCTTCCGAAGCGCCCGGCATATTTACGCGCAGGTGATCGACGACGTGGCCGGCAAGAGTCTTGCTGCTGCTTCGTCGCTGGGCAAGACGGCTGCCTCCGAGTTCGCCAAGCTTGCAAAGAAAGAAGCGGCGAAGAAGGTCGGTGAGGCGGTTGCCAAGAGATGCCTGGAGGCGGGGATCACGAAGGTGGTCTTCGACCGAAATGGGTTTGGTTATCACGGTCGCGTCGCGGCCCTGGCCGATGGAGCCAGGGAGGCGGGCCTGAGATTCTGAAAGGAGCAGTGGTAGTGGCTCTGATACAAGATGAAGGATCCGAATTCGTCGATCGCGTTGTGCATATCAACCGCGTCGCGAAAGTGGTCAAGGGTGGTCGAAGGTTCAGCTTCAGTGCTCTGGTCGTGGTCGGTGACCAGAATGGGACCGTGGGGTATGCGCTCGGCAAGGCGAACGAGGTGCCCGAGGCCATTCGCAAGGGCTTCGAGAAGGCCCGGCGGGACATGTTCACCATCCCGTTGGAGAAATCCACGATTCCTCACGAGATCGTGGGTGAATTCGGATCCGGGAGGGTGCTCCTCAAGCCGGCACGCCCCGGAACCGGGGTGATTGCCGGTGGAGCTGTCCGGGCCATCTTGGAAGTTGCCGGGGTGCAGGATATCCTGACGAAATGTCTTGGGAGCCGGAATCCACACAACCTCCTGCATGCGACCGTTGATGGTTTGAAGCATTTGCGCAGCGTCGAAGAGACGGCCAAGCGGCGAGGAATCGCTGCGAGCGCAGTGACTGGAGAATAGAGGGACGCCATGGCGATCAAGCTGAGAGTGACACAGGTTGGATCGGGTATCGGAAGGCCACCGGCACAGCGCAGGACGCTTCTGGGGCTTGGTCTCACCAGGAGAGGCCGCAGTAAGGTGCTTCTGGATACACCTGAGATTCGGGGGATGATCCGGAAGGTGCAGCATCTGGTTCGCGTCGAGCCGGTGGAATAAGCTGCGGGCTCCATTGGAGGAAAAGATGTCAGAGCGACTTTCAAAGCTGGTGCCGCCTACGGGGGCCAAGCACAGGGCGAGACGAGTTGGCCGTGGCCCCGGGAGTAATTGGGGTAAGACGAGCGGCAAGGGGCAAAAAGGACAGCGCAGCCGGAGCGGCAGCGGAATCCGCCGTGGGTTCGAAGGCGGCCAGATGCCTCTGTTGCGGCGGCTGCCAAAGCGTGGATTCATCAACATTTTCCGTGAGCCGGTGGCGGCGGTGAGCCTGGCGCGTCTCAACGTGTTTGATGGTGGCGAGGTGGGTATCGAAGATCTGAAGGCCAAGGGCATCGTGCCAAACAAGGCGGCCAGAGTGAAGGTCCTGGCGAATGGGGATCTCAAGAAGCCGCTTACGATTCGGGTGCATGCTTTTTCCAAAGCGGCTTTGGAGAAGATCGAGAAGGCGGGCGGCAAGGCTGTGCTTGTCGAAGAACGACCCTCTGGCGACAGGAAGTGACCCGGTTGCCGCGGAGATAATCTATGGCGAGTGGATTTGCAAACATACCCAAGGTGCCAGAGTTGCGTAGGCGGATCACGTTTACGTTGGCGCTGTTGTTCGTGTATCGCGTCGGGGTTTTCGTGACCGTGCCGGGCGTGGACCGGAACGTCATGGGCAAGATCATGGGTGCCGCGTCGGGCAGCTTCTTGGGCATGTTCAACATGTTTTCGGGGGGCGCCCTACGGCAACTCAGTATCTTTGCCTTGGGGATCATGCCCTACATCAGTGCGTCCATTATCCTGCAGCTCTTGACGGTGGTCGTGCCGCATCTCGAGCAGCTCAACAAGGAAGGTGAGCTGGGCCGGCGGAAGATGAACCAGTACACTCGGTACGGCACGGTTCTGCTGTGCCTCATCCAGGGGTTCTTCATTGCCACGTGGCTCGAGAGCAACAACATCAACTACGCCCAGTTCGGCAAGGTGGTCATCCATACAGGATGGAGCTTCAGGCTCATGACTGTGCTCACCCTGACCACCGGAACCGTGTTCATTATGTGGCTCGGTGAGCAGATCACGGAACGAGGCATCGGCAACGGCATCTCCCTCATCATTTTCGCTGGCATCGTGGCCCGATTCCCCGACGCCGTGGTTCAGCTCTGGAACAAGGCCAAGATGGGCGACCTGGGAGCTTTTGATCTGGCGATCATCGGCGCAATCATTTTTGCTGTCATTGCGGTGATCATCTTCTTTGAAAGGGGGCAGCGGCGGATTCCTGTCGCTTATGCAAAGCGGGTGGTTGGGCGCAAGCTCTACGGTGCGTCGTCCACTCACCTGCCTTTGAAGGTGAATACGGCGGGTGTCATTCCGCCTATCTTTGCTTCGTCGATCCTGCTTTTCCCGATGCAGGTGTTTTCCGGGTCGCATAATCCATGGCTACGTTCCTTGCTGGACGTCCTCAGCCCGGTGGATTGGCGATATAACGTGCTGTACGTGACCCTGATCATCTTCTTCACGTACTTCTACACTGCGGTCACCTTCAACCCTGTAGACGTTGCGGACAACCTCAAGAAGAACGGTGGGTTCGTGCCTGGAATTAGGCCGGGGAAGAAGACTGCCGAATACATTGATAAGGTGCTGACTCGAATCACCTTCGGTGGTGCCATTTACGTGGCTGCAGTTTGCGTGTTGCCGAATGTGCTCCGCGCCAAGATGCACGTGCCCTTCTACTTTGGCGGAACGAGCCTCCTCATCGTGGTCGGCGTTTCTTTGGATACGCTCCAACAAATGGAAGCCCATCTGATCACGCGACACTACGATGGGTTTGGCGGCCCGAGAGGAGGTCGGATGAAGGGCAGGAAGGCGAAATAGGAGTCGGAGTATGAACTTGATTTTGCTAGGAGCTCCAGGAGCAGGAAAAGGCAGCCAGGCCGCGCCTCTCAAGGCTCGACTCGGTGTGCCCCATATCTCCACCGGAGACATGCTACGCGAAGCTCGCCGTTCGGGTACGGATCTGGGACGCAAGGCCGCCGAATATATGGATAGTGGTCGCTTGGTCCCCGACGATGTGGTCGTAGGACTCGTCGAAGAGCGACTTGCCCGGCCGGATGCGAGCAAGGGCTTCATCTTGGATGGCTTCCCTCGGACCGAGGCCCAGGCTGATGCCTTGATGGCGATGCTGGAGCGCAATGGCAGGACCGTGGACCACGTGGTTCAGCTCGACGTTCCCGAGGACGTGCTCGTGGCAAGGTTGTCGGGTAGGCGTTCCTGTCCGAAGTGTGGGAGG
Organism: Deltaproteobacteria bacterium; assembly: GCA_021162935.1. Taxonomy (GTDB): domain Bacteria; phylum Myxococcota_A; class Polyangia; order HGW-17; family SLPX01; genus JAGGXR01. The sequence continues at coordinate 153,550 of JAGGXR010000162.1, read as the reverse complement.
CCCTATCACGTGGAGTTCACCCCGCCGAAGAACGACAACCTCTGTGACGTGTGCGGCGTGGAACTCGTGTGGCGCGAGGACGACCGGCCGGAGTCCGTGCGGCAGCGACTCAGGACGTACGAGGAGCAAACGGCTCCGTTGATTTCATATTTCAGGAACAAGGGGCTGCTTCGGCCCCTCGACGGTCAGGGCTCGGTGGATGTTGTCCTGGACCGGGTACGGGCTGTGTTGGGAGGCTGAAATGGCACCAGTGCTCAAGACCAATGCTGAGATCGACAAGCTTCGCCGCGCGAATGCGGTGGTTGCCGAAGTTTTGGCTGCCTGTGGGGAAATGGTCCGGCCGGGGCTGACGACCTGGGATCTTGAGGAAAAGGCTCGACGGATTCTGGAAAAACGAAAAGCCAAGTCCGCGTTTTTGCATTATCAGCCCGCGCCAGACATGACCGCGTATCCTGCGGTGCTCTGTGTCTCAGTGAACGAAGAGGTCGTGCACGGAATTCCAAATCGAGATCGCGTCCTCCAGGACGGAGACATCGTGAGCGTGGATTTTGGTGCCTTCAAGGACGGATACTGTGGCGATGCCGCACGGACTTTTGCTGTCGGGACGGTTTCGGAGACCGCTCGTCGGCTTATGGATGCGACCGAACAGGCCCTGGCGGAAGGTATTGCCATGGCGCAGCCAGGAAATCGCTTGCAGGACATCGGCTATGCTGTACAAAGGCGTGCCGAGAGCGATGGTTTCTCGGTCGTTCGTCAGTTCGTGGGCCACGGCATCGGTCGGGCCATGCACGAAGACCCGCAGGTGCCGAATTTTGGACGGCCCGGTCGCGGGATGCGGTTGCGGGTCGGGCTTGTGATTGCCATCGAACCGATGGTGAACGAAGGAGATTGGGAGGTCGAAATCCTCGACGACGGCTGGACGGTCGTGACTATCGACGGAAAGTTGTCCGCACATTTCGAGAATTCGATCGCCATTACCCCGGATGGGCCAATTGTGCTTAGCCGGTTTTAGTTGGAGCAAAGAAGATGAAGGTACGCGCATCAGTCAAGAAGATCTGTGACAAGTGTAAGATCGTACGTCGCAAGGGCGTGGTCAGGGTGATCTGTTCGGATCCTCGTCACAAGCAGCGTCAGGGCTGACAGGGCCCGGCAAGGAAAGGAGTTCGAATCGTGGCACGTATCGCAGGCGTCGATCTACCGCGCAACAAACGTATGGACGTGGGACTGACCGCCATCTTTGGAGTCGGGCGAGCGAAGTCGCTCGAGATTCTAGGCAGGGCGGAGGTCAGTCCGGAAACACGATCCGATCATCTTACAGAAGATGAGGCCCGGCGCATTCGGCAGATCATCGACGCTGACTACAAGGTCGAAGGAGACTTGCGTCGGGAAACGGCCATGAACATCAAGAGATTGATGGACATGGGCTGCTACAGGGGACTTCGGCATCGCCGCAGTCTGCCTGCGCGAGGCCAGAGAACCCACACGAATGCAAGGACCAGGAAAGGTCCGCGGCGCGGGATGGTTCGTAAGAAGCGTTGACGGGCCGATCGAAGCGAGGAAAATGATGGCGAAAGTGAAGCGGAAAACCGCAAAGAAGAAAGTGAAGAAGAATGTCCCGGCGGGAGTGGCTCACATCTCGTCGACGTTCAACAATACGGTCGTGACCATTACGGACCCCGCGGGCAATACGCTTGCGTGGTCGAGTTCCGGGTGCCGCGGCTTCAAGGGGTCGAGAAAGTCGACGCCCTTTGCGGCGCAGTTGGCCGGAGAAGACGCGGCGAACAAAGCGCGTGAGCACGGGGTGAAGAGCCTGGCCGTTTTTCTCAAGGGCCCGGGGGCTGGCAGGGAGTCGGCTCTGCGTGCTTTGCAGGGCGCAGGGTTCAAGGTGACGCTCATTCGTGACGTGACCCCTGTTCCTCACAATGGTTGCCGACCGCCCAAGCGGCGTAGGGTGTAAAGGAGGGCCTGATGGCACGTTATAGAGGTTCTGTCTGCAGGCTGTGCCGCAGAGAGGGAGAGAAGCTTTTTCTCAAGGGCGATCGTTGCTACACGGACAAGTGTGCCTTTGAGCGCAGGAATTACGCCCCAGGCCAACAGGGTCAGAAACGGCGACGTAAGCAATCGGACTACGGAGAGCAGCTCCGCGAGAAGCAGAAGGTCAAGAGAATGTATGGCCTACTGGAGCGGCAGTTCAAGAATTATTACCATCGCGCTAGCCGGATGAAGGGCGTCACAGGTGAGAACCTCCTGGGCCTGCTGGAGAGGCGGCTCGACAATGTGGTGTTTCGTCTTGGTTTCGCCTGTAACAGGGCGGAGGCGCGTCAATTCGTGCTGCATCGCCATTTCACGGTGAATGGGGTGCGTGTGAACATCCCTTCGTATCAGGTGCGAGAAGGCGACGCCATCGAGGTGCGGGAGAAGAGCCGGTCCGTTGCGAAGATCGAACAGGCGCTCAGTGCCGTGGAGCGGCGCGGGCTGCCCGCCTGGCTCGAATTGGACAAAGAAGGCTTCAAGGGCAAAATTACCACCCTGCCCTCACGGCAGGACATCACGATGCCGATTCGCGAGCAGCTCATCGTGGAGTTGTATTCCAAGTAATCGAGGATCTTGGGGGGCCGCAAGGCTGACTCAGCCAATCGGCACCCCCCCGGAGGCAGATGACCATGGCGACAGATGTGCAGACAGCTCCCCAGTGGTTTGCGAGGAACTGGCGGGACCTGATTCGGCCCCAGCGTCTGGAAATAGAGGCGGACAGCCTGCGTGAGGAATATGGGAAGTTCGTGTGCGAGCCCCTCGAACACGGCTTCGGCGTCACCATCGGCAACAGCCTGCGAAGGGTCCTGCTCAGTTCCCTGCAGGGTGCCGCCATCACCGCATTGAAGGTGGATGGTGCGCTGCACGAGTTCACCCATCTTCCCAACGTGGTCGAGGACGTGACGGATATCGTTCTGAACCTCAAGGGTGTCATTGTTTCCATGAGCGACGTGAAGCCCAAGGTGCTCATCATCGACAAGCACGGTGAAGGTGTGGTGACCGCCGGCGACATTCAGGAGATCCAAGGGGTTCGGATCGTGAACCCGGACCATCCGATTTGCACCATGAGTAGCAAGAGCGCGCATTTGCGGGCCGAGTTGATGGTGCGTCTGGGCCGTGGGTACGTTCCGGCGGAGCACCACAAGGACACGGGGCTGGGCGTGGGCGCCATTCCGATCGATGCGGTGTTCAGCCCGATCGTGAAGGTGAACTACACGGTCACGAATGCACGCGTGGGCCAGCGGACCGACTACGACAAGCTGGTTTTCGAGGTTTGGACGAATGGAACCGTTCGACCTGAGGACGCTGTTGCCTATTCGGCCAAGATTCTCAAAGAGCAGGTGCAGATCTTCATCAATTTCAATGAGCCTGCAGAGCCCGCCGAGGGGGAGGAGAAGGGATCGTTCGACCACCTCAACGAGTATCTGTTCAAGTCGGTGGACGAACTCGAGCTTTCGGTTCGATCCGCGAACTGCTTGCAGAACGCAAACATCAAGTACATTTACCAATTGGTGCAGAAGAGTGAGCAGGAAATGCTCAAGACGAAGAATTTCGGCCGGAAGTCCTTGAAGGAGATCAAGGAAATCTTGGCGGATATGGGCCTGAGGCTCGGCATGAATCTCGACGGTTTTCCGGCCGACGGAGTCGGACCGGTCTCTGGTGGAGACGTCGAGGGCTGATACGGACGCGATTTTGGGAACGCGCGGCCTTCGATGGACGATATGAAAGGGTAGGTAGAGACGATGCGACATAGAAAGTCCGGTAGAACGTTGGGGCGTACGTCCAGCCATAGGAAAGCGATGTGGTCGAACATGGTCGCCTCCCTGGTGGAGCACGGCCGCATCAAGACAACGGAGGCGAAGGCGAAGGAACTGCGGCGCATCGCCGAAAAGACGATTACCTGGGCGACCTCTCTTGGGGATATCCTGAGCACCGAACGGGACAAATTGACCGCTGATCAGCGGTCCAAGCTCGTGCATCATGTGCGCATGGCGAAGCGAGTCCTCAAGGACAAGGATATCCTCAAGAAGTTGTTCGACGAGGTTGGTCCGCAGTTGGCTGGACGACCGGGGGGATACACGAGGATCATCCGGCATTATAGGTTTCGCCATGGTGACAATGCACCGATGGCCTATATCGAGTTGTTGAGCCAGGAGGAAACGAACGAGGAGCCAGAAGAAGAGGCTGAGGCCTCCAAGGAATGATTCGTTCGGCCCGCTAGCCGTGTTGAACGGCACGGTCAGAATACGGTGACAACGAGGCGGGTAACTGACCCGGCTCGTTTTTTTTTGGTCTGGCGCAGAAGCGACTTGTGCTATATTAAGCCATTGTCTGCTCGCCGATTTGGCGAAACCAAGGAGGTTTACGATCATGAAGAGACTGACACTTGTATTCGTTATTTTTGCGCTCGGAGCATGTGGTCCCGATGACGGGTCGAACAGCAACACGAACCACAACACAAACCACAACACGAACACCAATACGAATAACAACAGCAACGACGATACGGTGTACCAGCTTCAGGATGAATCCCGCAGTGACTTCATTCCCGCCAGCGCCGAAGTAACGCTGGAAGGCGTCGTCGTGACCGCAATCGACAATTACGGAGATCATGGCGCGGGCGACGTGTACGTGGAAGAGCCCGAAGCAGGGGCGTTCAGCGGCGTCAAGGTGTATGCGCCCACGCTGAGCAACACCACCATCGATGATTTGGCTGTTGGCGACATCGTGAGTGTGAGCGGGGTCAAGGACGAGTTCGCGTTGGAGGGGCAGGATAACACGGGCCGGACCATGACCGAGATCAAGAGCGCGAATCTAGAGAAGGTGGCCCAGGGGCAGGCGCTATCTCCCGACGATGTTTCGGGCGCCCAGGATGTCATGGCGGATCCAGGCGGGGAAAAGTGGGAGGGAACGCTGGTGGCCATCCATAACGTGCGTGCCACCGGGACGAATTCGTACGGAGAGGCGACCTTCTCTGGCGGCCTCATCGTGGGAGATGATCTCATGGACGTGGGCAGCGTAGTGACCTCGGGAACGTGCTACAGTAGCGTGGTGGGCGTGGTGAACTACTTCTTTAAGTACATGCTCCTGCCCCGGTCGGCTGCTGATTTCGTGGTGGCTGCTAATGATTCGGATTGCGATTCCGCTAGTAGTGAAATCTGTGACGATAACCTGGACAACGATGGGGACGGCCACACGGACTGCGACGACTGGGACTGCAAGGACGATCCGAGCTGCGCGGAAACGGACTGCACGGACGGCGTGGACAACGACGGTGACGGATATACGGACTGCCAGGACCGGGACTGTCAGAACGCTGGTGGTTGCAAAGAAAATACGGTAGCAGAGTGCAGTGACGGCAAGGACAACGACGGCGACGGTATGACGGATTGCGATGACTCATCCTGCAGCCTCCAACCCGCGGTTCTTGCTGCAGGCACCTGTTCCGACGAGGAAACCGGCGACAGCCAATGCGCTGATGGCCAGGACAACGACAGTGATGGGTATACGGACTGTGCGGATTACTCGTGTCTTTTGAATGCGAATGTGACGGTCTGCGCGACGGCGGTCGAAGACACTACGGCCGAATGCAGTGACGGCGTGGACAACGACGGTGACGGGTATACGGACTGTACGGATTTTTCCTGTCAGTATGCAGGCGTCTGTCCGGACGTGGAGTCGACCGAGACCGCCTGCTCGGATGGTGTAGACAACGACAGTGATGGGTTCACGGACTGTGCGGACTTTTCCTGTCAGGGCAGCATGGTCGTTACCTCCTGTGAAGGGAGTATCTTGACCTGTAGCGATGGGATCGACAACGATGGCAACGGCCACGCAGACTGCGCAGATTTTGCCTGCCGGTACTGCGATTCGAACGATCCGAGCAAGAATCACGTGTCCCCGGTCTGTCCGCGCTGTCCGTAGGAGAGAAGATCGACGGGATGGGGACCCCGGCGCGTGGGGGTCAAAGTCAGGACGAAGGAGTCCAGGATTGGTGACACAAATGGGTCAGGACGAGACGGAACACAGCAAGGCCGAGCTGGATGCCCTTCGGGAGCGGTATCAGCAGATGGCGCGTCTGCTCACCGGTGATCCGGATGCCCAGGCCGAATGCTCCTACTGCCACCAACAGGTCGACCTGGGAGAAGCCCTGATGACCGCCCATATTTCCGGCGTCCTGGCACACCTGCAATGTCCGCAGGATGCTTTGGAGCAGATCCTCAAGACGGCGGGGCCTTCGTCGGAGTTTGATTTCGATGGCTTCGCCACAGCCGTGGATCGACGGGTGAAGTCTGTGCCTGCACCCAGTGCCACGTCCGGGGAGATCGTGATGAACGACGCCGCCTGACCGATTCCTTTGAGGGGAATGTTTCCAACGGGGCCATCGTCTTTTTTTCCCGTTGAGAATGGGAGTCGTCGAGTCATTCAAAGTCGTACAGGTGGGGGTCGGCCAGATGCGACGCGCGGACGTGTGTCAAGGCGGCGAGCATGTATCCTTTGATATCGGGACGCTCATCCTCGAATTCTGAGAGGAGCTTTTTGATCCATTGTCGGCGTGAGTCGGCCTGTCCGCCACAGAGGGCACAAGGTGCGGCCACGATGGGCAGGCCTCGTGTTTGTGCGTAGTCTCGTATTTTTGCCTCGGGTACCAGGCAGAGCGGGCGGATCACGGTGTTGGTTCCGTCATCAGCACGGAGTTTTGGCGGCATGGACTTCAGTTGCCCGGAGAAGGCAAGGTTCATGATCAGCGTTTCGATCAGATCGTCGGCATGGTGTCCGAGGGCAATTTTGGAACATTCCAGACGTGGAGCGGTACGGTACAGGATGCCTCGACGGAAACGTGCGCAGAGGAAGCAGCGGGTTCCCCCCACGGCCATAGAGGCCGCACGTGTGCCGAAGTCGCCGTGCACCAGATGCGCTTCGACGCCGAGTTGTGCGCAGTACTTCCACATGCGCCCCAGTGCTTCATTGTAGTCGGGGTCTGCAAAACCCGGGTGGATGTGGACCGCGGCGACGTCGAATCGAATGGGAGCATGGGACTTGAGGGACAGCAGCGTTTCGAGCATGGTCCATGAGTCCTTGCCTCCGGATAGGCCCACCAGGATACGGTCTCCCTCCTCGATCAAGTGATAATCGGCCACGGCTCGTCCGGCCAAACGAAGGATGCGCCGCAGCATTTTGCCTGCGGGGCTGTCTTTGGCCGGCCGAATGTTCCGAAAGGCCAGCGGGTTGGCCCGACAGATGGTTTCAATGGAAGGATTGTTGGACATGACCGAAGTGTTCCTACACGGGGCCGGGAATGTCGCAGGACAGGATTTCCAGATCGAAGTGGGCACCCAGATGCTCGGCCAGGGCCCGAACCCCAAAAACCTCGGTTGCGTGGTGTCCGGCCGCAATGATGTGGATGCCCTCCTCGGCCGCAACATGGGTCGCCGCTTCGGAAGGTTCTCCGGTCAAAAAGAGGTCGAATCCGTCTCGTGCCGCTTCGAGCGCCATGGATGCAGCACTGCCTGAAACGAGAGCCACGCGTTCGATGGCGGTGGGGCCGCCTTCGAGGTGCAGCACGCTGCGACCCACGAGGTGCTCGATGAGTTGTTCGACCTCCTTGACTGGTCGTGGCTGCGGAAATCGACCGGCAGCACCAATGGTGCGGCCGTGATATCGCCCCCAAGCCGTTCGATCGACCAGGCCCAATCGTTGCGCCATGACCGCGTTGTTTCCAAGGGTTTGGTGGGCATCCAAAGGGAGGTGGTAGGCGAGGAGGTTCATGTTGTGCTCTAAGAGTACCTGGAGGCGTTTGCGCATGCCTCCGCGGACCAGTGGCGACTGTCCCTTCCAAAAGATTCCATGGTGGGCGCAGACCAGGTCCGCTTGCAGGGTGGCCGCCTTGTTCAGACAGGCCGCGCTGGCCGTTACGGTCCAGGCAACTCGATGGACGTCGTCTCTGCCCTCCACCTGGAGGCCGTTGTAGGATGCGTCATCGAACTCTTCTGGTTTGAGCAGTTCCTGGCAATATTGGGCGATCGCGATCATGGTCCACCCCGCTCTTCGATCATGGAGGGTTCAGGCCGAATTCTTTGATTTTGTTGTACAGAGTCATGCGCCTGATCCCAAGGATGTCGGCAGCCCGTGAGCGGTTCCATCCAACGCCTTCCAGGACGCGTTCGATGTGCTCGCGCTCCAGATCTTTGAGAGAGCGTTGCCAACTCAAGGGGCCGCCCTCGACGTGTTTGCGGATCTTTCTGGGGAGGTGTTCCACCATGATTTCCGGTCCTTCACTGGCCAAGGCAGCTTGAAGTACGGTCTGCCGGAGTTCGGGCACGTTTCCGGGCCATGGGTAGTCCATCATCTCCGCCAGGGCGCGGCGGTGGAAGTAGCGTGCATCCACGTCCCGTTCCTGGATCACCTCTTCGAGGAATTGTTCAGAAAGGGCCAAGACGTCAATGGTGCGGTCACGAAGGGGTAAGATGTCCGCCTGGACGACAGCGAGCTTGTAATAGAGATCCTCACGGAAGGTGCCCGCTGCCACCAACTCATCTATCGGGACCATGGATCCGGATACGATTCGCATTTCAGGGCGGGATACCACATTGCCGTCGTCATCATAGAGGGCCTGGTCGGAGAGGAAGTGGAGGAGCCGGATCTGGAGGTGCGCGGATAGTTTGTCCACGTCTCTTAGGTACAGGACCCCTTTGTGCGCCTTCTGGATCCGCCCCGGGCGGTCCTTGCTGTGGCGGAAGAGTTCCTGCTCCAGGAGGTCGGGGGCAAGGCTGCCGCAATGAACGGCTTGGAAAGGACCATCAGGATCCTCGGTCAAGGACTGGAGGTGCCTGGCCACGGCTTCTTTGCCCACGCCGTCTTCTCCTTGGAGGAGGACACGTGCCTGAGAGTTGGCTGCCAGCGCCATCAGTTCGAGCACGTGGCGCATCTGATGACTTCTGGCCACGAGGTCGAGTGTGTGAAAGGGTCTGCGCAGGGCGGTCCGAAGCGCTTCGACCTCGTGTTCCAAGGATCGTTGCCGACTGATGCGACGCAGGACGTGCAGGATCGTCTCGGCGTATGCAGGCTTCTGCAGGTAATCGAACGCACCGGCCCGAATCGCCTCGATGGCACTTTCCACTGACCCATAGGAGGTCAGGATCACCACTTCGATGTCTCGTTGGATGGCCCTGGCGCGATCCATCAACTCGATTCCATTCATGTCTGGGAGCATCAGGTCCGTGACCATGACCGGGAAGGAACCAGTGGTGAGCTGTTCGAGCGCCTCAGCACCCGATCGACATCGTTGTCCCTCCACGCCGATGGCGCCGATCCAGGCATGCAGACTGTCGAGAACCATGTCGTCGTCGTCCACGAGCAGCACCCTGGATAGCGCTATCCCGTGTTGTTCGCTGTTCTGGTCGTCTTTGGTCTGAGGTGTCTTGTCCATTTTCATGGTTTCGTTTTAGCGCAATGTAAAAAGATTGTACATTGGTCTCAGAAAGAATCAAGAAGTTCGATACGGGGCAACTGCTGGCCTGGTTTTGGGGCTGGCGCGTAGGTGTTTCGGGCGGAGGCGGCCCGAACCACAGCCCAAGATGGGCCGAATTAGGCCTCTTGCCTCGCACCATCGTTCATGTTCTGTGGGTGGGGCCATGGTGAAAAGGGGCCTGTTTCGCGAGTTGGGCCTGCTTCATGGGGTGTATTTTTTGTTGACATGGCAACGTATCAATTTATATAAGGATTGCTGGCAGGTGGGATTGATTGGATCTGTCAGGGCATGTGAGCCGGGAGGAGGAGACGATGCGGGCCAAGATTTTGATGATCGACGACGATCGGGACTTGCTGGAAGTGACGGGTGCTGTTTTGGAGGCACAAGGGTATGAATTTTACCAGGCACAGTCCGGCACGGCAGGGCTGGCGCGCCTCGTGGATGTTCATCCGGACGCCGTGATTCTCGACGTCATGATGGAGGACGAAACAGCAGGTTTTCCGGTGCTGAACGCCATTCGAATGGCCGAGGAAGATAGCGAACTCGGTGCGTTTCGAGACGTTCCGCTCCTCATGCTCACAGGGGCCCAACAGAAATTGCAGGCAGACTTGGAACGCAAGGCAGGCACGCCACTTCTGTCCACCGATGTGTTTTTTTCGGAACCTGTGGAGCCGACGGAGCTTTTCGGGGCTTTGCAGAGAATGCTCGAACACGAACAGGTCGCTGGAGAACCCACGACCTAATTATTGGGAGATGTTTTCATGAGTGATGTGACTCTGAATCCCGAAGTGACGGAGATGATTCTGGATGCCGGCGGCGAGGACCTCCGGATGTGTTATCAGTGTGGAACCTGTACCGGAAGTTGCCCCTGGAACATGCTCAGCGGCCTCAATCCGCGAGGAGTGATCCGCAAAGGCCAGTTTGGACTCGAAGGGTTTGAGGGTGAGGAACTGTGGAAGTGCGTCACCTGCAACACCTGCATGGTCCGTTGTCCAAGGCAGGTGGACATCACTGGTATCATGCGGTCGATGCGTTCCATCCTCGTCGAGATGGACCAGTATCCCAAGTCGCTTCGTACGGCGCTGAATAGTCTGGATCAGGAGGGAAATCCCTGGTTGGGGCTCAAATCGGAACGGCCGGCCTGGATTCAGGGCATGGATGTGAAGACGTATACCGAGGGAACTGAGTACCTCCTGTTTTCGTGTTGCACCACGGCCTATGATCCGAGAACCCAGAAGATCGCGCGGGATCTGGTGAAGATCTTCCAGTCCGTGGGGCTGGACTTCGGTATTCTGGACCACGAGACCACTTGCTGCGGAGATCCAGCCCACAACATTGGCAATCCGGAGTTGTTCGAAAATCTCAAGGACGAAAACGAGGGCGTCTTCAGTCAATACGGAGTCAAGAAGATCATCACGATTTCTCCGCACTGCTACAAAACCTTTTCCGATTTGTATGACATGGAGGGGGTCGAAATCCTCCATTACACGCAGGTTTTGGCCGACCTCATCGAGAGCGGCGTTCTGAAGCCAAAAGGTCTCGACGGGACGATCACGTATCATGACCCCTGCTATCTGGGGCGGCACAGCGGAGAATACGAGGCTCCCCGCAAAGTGGTGGAGAGCCTGGGAATGCAGTTTACCGAGATGGAGCGGAATCGAGACAGAGCTTTGTGCTGCGGCGGGGGTGGCGGCGGTGCGTGGCGGGAAACCAAGACCGGAGATCGCCTTGCAGAGCTCCGGATCGAAGAGGCGGTCGGGACTGGTGCCAAGGTGGTGGCCACAGCCTGTCCATTCTGTATGCTCATGCTCGAAGATGGGGCAAAGAGCCTGAATAAGGATGAAGACATCCAGATTCGCGATTTAGCGGAGTTGGTGGCGTCTTCATTATAGTGTTCAGGTTCGGAGGGGAGGCCGAATGACAGAACATATGAGGTTGGGGGGGCTATGTCTGCCACTGCGGGACCAATATCGCCAGCGTGGTCGACGTGGACGCGGCTTGCGAGTTCGTCGACGACATCGATGATGTCGTGTTGGCTCGGGACCACAAGTTCATGTGCTCTGATCCGGGTCAGGTTCTGATCAAGGAAGACATCATCAAGTAAAAAAGTCCGCCAGAAACTAAAAGCGCCAGATTTTGTGCATCGCGACGGTCCTGTTTTGCCCGGTCTCCGCTCTGTTTGGGAATAAGTGTTGGCGCAATGACCGCACACTGAGCACCCCATTCGTTGAGACTGCGACAGTTGCCCAAACCGGTTGGCCCAGCCTCGTAAACAACTCGCAACGAGCCCGGCTCGCCGAACTTTGCGAGCATCAGAACTGACCTTTTTGATTTGAAGCCGCGGAGGCTGTCAACATGGCTTCGTGGTCGAAACGATGACCGAGGCCCAGGATTCAGGTCAGCTTCGCATGAAGCTGTAGCGGTAAGGCCCCCGGGCTTGCCAAGGGGAATCTGTTTTTCTGGGCGGGTTCCACCTGAACCATGCCCGTTTTTGGTCCAAACAATGGGGTCCACCGCAAGGATCAAAAGGGCTTTTCAAATGACTATACCTATCGACCGCATGACCGTGACCTATCGACCGGATGACTGCAGTGTCCTGGAACATTTTCGTCATTGCCCTCGTCTCGGTAACAGTCATCGACCGGAAGCCCATGCAGAGTCGAAGGGCGGCTCGAAAGGAGAGATCATGATCAGGCATCATTTTTCAAAGATTTTGGGTGTTTTTTTCTGCTCCGTTTTGTTGTTTTCCGCGGCGTGCAGTGACGATCATTCGTCCGGAGGGGTAAACAACAACAATAGCGGAAATGGGGACGGAGGGGTAAACAACAACAATAGCGGAAATGGGGACGGAGGGGTGAACAACAACAATACCTCAACGTGTCTGCCTACCGGGGCGGATTGCGGCGATTCCGGCGAGTGCTGCTCCGGAATCTGCGAGGAAGGGGTCTGCATGGGACCCACTGGACCCTGCTCGGAGATCGGGGAGGAGTGCGTGGCCTCGTCGGAGTGCTGCTCGGGCCGGTGCGAAAGCGTGGCCGGCGGGCTTCAGGAGTGTGTGCCCGGTGGGTGCCTTGGAGTGGGCCAGCCCTGCGAGTTGGCCATCGAATGCTGCTCCATGAGCTGCCAGGGCGGGCTGTGCTCCGAGGAAGGCCTGTGTGTGGTGGAGGGAGGGGAGTGCACCGTGGACTCCGATTGCTGCAGCAACTTCTGCGACGGAACCACCTGCGGATCGGCCAACTCATCCTGCATTCCGGCCGGAGAGAGGTGTGCGAATGACCCGGGATGCTGCTCGGGCAACTGCGAGGAGATCGACGGTGAGTCCCGATGTGTCATGGTCAACTTCTGCCGCTCGGAGGGAGAGCTGTGCAACGAGGGCTCGGATTGCTGCTCCGGGGTGTGCGGCGAGGACGGCCTTTGCCCGGTGATGGCTGAGTGCCAGACCGCGGGCGAGCCATGCACCGGGCACCACGAGTGCTGCTCCGGGGTGTGCGCCGATCCGGGCACCGGGGTCAACGTGTGCATGTTCGTCTCGGGCTGCCGCCCCATTGGAGAGATTTGCCGCCAGCCCTCGGACTGCTGCGGCGGTATCTGCGAGTCCTTTGAAGACAGCGGTGTCCTGCGGTGTGTCAAGCCCACCGAGCCCGGCTGCTTGCCTTCGGGCGAGGTCTGCTGGGAGGGGATGTCGTCCAACTGCTGTCCCTCGGGGCCCAACGGTGGGAATAGTCTTTGCATTGAGGTGGACATCGGGATCAAGCGCTGCTTTGGCGAGGGCACCAACACGGACTGCATCGAGGACGGAATGCCCTGCAACTTCTCGGACGAGTGCTGCAACGGCTACTGTGAGCCGGACGAGAATGGAAACCTGGTGTGCGGTTACGAGTGCGTGCCGGTGGACGGGGCCTGTCGCGCGGACGTGGACTGCTGTGAGGGGCTCATGTGCGTGGATGGGGCCTGCGAGCCGAGCCAGACCGAGTGCGTGCCCGTGGGAGGTGCCTGTACCTCGAACGAGGAGTGTTGCAATCTCTGGTGCGACCTAGAGTCGGGCATCTGCCAGGTGGTCATTAAGTGACGGACGGTGATCGGCATGACCGTTGGGGTCCATGCCACGCGGATTCGCCGGCCCGGTTTTCCGGGCCGGTTTTTTTTTGGTCAAGAAGCTTACCCAAAAGCCCTTGGAACATTTATTATGGATCTCTCGTCTACCCGTACGAAGGAGCCCGAAACGGCATGACCGGAGAAAACAGATCGAGCCGTTCGCTAGGGATTCCACCGGATACCTCGGGGCTCCTGGAGCGGCGGCTCGTGGCCCGGGCGCAGAGAGGCTCGGCAGAGGCCTTCGAGGCTCTGGCCTCCACCCACTACCGGGCGGTCTACGGTCTGGCCCTGGCCATCTCGGCCCACCCGGCCGAGGCGTCGGACGTGGCTCAAGAGGCTTTGCTGAAGGCCTTTCGAAAGATCCGAAGCTACCGAAACGAGGCGCCGTTCAAGACCTGGCTGATGCAGATCGCACGCAACACCCTCGTGGACCGGGCGCGGAAGGAGGCGCAGCACGGGAGAAAGCTCCGCGCCTTGGGCCGCGAGGAGACGGTCTCGAAGCGAGCGCCGAGCCCAGAGGATCTTCTGGCCAAAAAGGAGCTCGCCGAGGGTGTGTGGGCGGCTCTCTGGCAGGTGGAGGCAGGGTACCGAGAGGCGGTTTTGCTGTTTGACCTTTATGGATATAGCTACCAGGAGGTCGCCCAGATCTGCGGCGTGCCCATAGGGACGGTCAAGTCTCGGCTTTGGCGCGGGCGCGACGCCCTGCGTCGCGAGGTGGTGCGCTCGGGCCTGGTGTCCGGAGCCGGGGGCCGGCCGCGCGACGGGCATCGAGGCGAGGAAGCGTCGCCCGCCAAGCCCCGGCCGGCCCTCGAGTGCCTCTCTGGGGGCGGGACAAAGGAGAGGTCATGAGGCGCGGGCAACGGTGGAAGAGAGGATGGATGTCATGAGGTGCAGCAAAGTCCGGGTGCTCTTCTCGCCCCTCCACAACGGCGAGCTGTCTTTGGCAGCTCGCAAGGAAATTCAGGAGCATCTGGAGTCCTGTGACTCGTGTAGGAAGGGCCATATCGAGTTTTTGGAGCTCATGGACATTCTTCAAGGAGTGGATCTGCCTCCATTGCCCGACGAGTTCGCCTCGGGTCTCGGCGAGAAGCTTCGGGCCCAGGAGGCCTGGGTGGACGAGATGCTCGCACCGCCGGTTCCGGCGGTACGGTCCGTCCGGCGGTGGGCGCTGGGCCCGGGCCTGATGGCTGTGGGCGCTGCGGCAGCCGTCGTGCTTCTGTGGCTCTTCGGGGTGTTCGAAGAACGAACGTCCGGTGTTTCCCCGGCCGACAGGAGCCAGGTGGGCCAAAGCATTGCCCGAAAGACCGCTCCATCGCCGAAGATGCCCAAAATTGTGTTGGAGCTCGGCAAGATCGAGATCGACCGGGTCGCGGTTTTGACCGTGACGGTGTGGGCTGATGCCGAAATGGAGGACGTGGAGTTTTCAGTGACCATGCCGGAGGGGCTCGCCGTGGTGGGAGATGGCCGCGAGGTTTTTCCCGAAAAGGTCCTTTCATGGAGAGGGCGCTTGAGGCCGGGAGACAATCCGATTCGGATTCCGGTCAAGGCGCTCCGAGCAGGTCGGTTCGTGCTCTCCGCGCGGGCTCGCCGTGCGGATTTCAATGTGGAGACACGGGGCTTCGTGGTGGTTCCGGACAGGGGTGTGGCCTCGAGTGGAACATCTGTTTCGAAAAAGGCAGCCACGCTATTGGCAGTGTCCCGGGTCAAAGAGGAGGTGTGAGATGGCAGACGGAAGAGGAATCGGAAGTGCAGCGGCAGTGAGTTTGGTGATGCTTCTGAGTGCGGCGGCGGAGGCCGGGCCCACGGTTCGGATCCGAATGCGGCTTTCCCCGGTGGAGAACGACGCGCAGCTGGTGGGGTTGCTTCGGGTCAACACCCGAAGGGTCTATCAGCAGAGGCAGCGTCTTTGGGAGGAGGCAGAGAAGCGGGAGGCCGAAAGAAAGCTCCAGGCGCGACACAGGCATCGAGTTGGCCATCGAATGGGCACGGCTTCCGGCACGGGCACCGCGGCTGGGATTGGCATGCCCGCAACGGACGTTCGCGCCGGCAAGGCGGCCACAGGCACGGCCTCCAGGCTGGGCGTGGCCCCGGGGTCGGAGGACAAAGGCGTGGTCAACATTGGAAAGATATTGCGCCGAAACCGGTTGCGCAATCAGGCTCGGCTGGACAAGAACCTGACCCAAAAACAGCGTGAGGCGCGAAGCAAGCTCCAGCAGATAAAACGCAATCGCCATCAGTGGCGGCATCGCGACACCGGTATGAAGGGCCGCCGGTCGGGAGCCGGCCGGCGCTAGGACCCCGCTCTTCCCGTCGATTTTCCCTCCATTGGCTTGACAGCCCGAGAGTCTCTGATTCAATTAGGCGAGCTGAGGGCCGGATCCGTCCTCCGGCGCGAAACCGCCACAGGAGATTGTCTTGGCCAGACCCGAGAGATTTTGGTGGACAAGACTGGTTTTCCTGGTCGTCGGCATCGCTTCGCCGGGAGGAGCTGTAGCGCCGCGTTCCTCCTCCTCTGTGCGATTTTCTCCTCTTTCCGAGGCGTGGAAAGCCTACCGTTCGGGGCGGCACAAGAGGGTGATCAGACTTCTGGTCGGGCGGACCTTTTCTCGAACCCAGGCGGTGGAGGCGCGCTTTCTGTTCGGGCTTTGCTTCTACGGTCAGGGCGAGTTTGCAACCGCATCCGGGTTTTCAAAGACCCAGCCCGCGGTGCTGGCCAAGGGGCTGCTTTCATGGCCGCCCGGCTCTCGGCCCGCTGCCTCCCGAAGCGCGCCGGCCCTTTCGGTGTGCGTGGCGCACTATCAAAGCCGCCGCTACGAAAAGGCGGCGGCCTGCTTTTCAGCCCGTCTGAAGGCCTATGGTTCCAAGCCAGGAGTCCTTTTTGCGCTGGGGTACACCCGATACCAGCAGGGACGGTACGACCGTGCGGCGTCCCTATTTGCCGCGGTGAGCCTCATGATCCCGGCGGACGGCGACGCCCTCTTCATGCAGGGTATGTCCGCCTTCCGCTTGGGGCAGTACAACAAGGCGCGTGGTTTTTTTGCGCGGGCCCTGTCCTTGGGACTGTCCAACGAGGACCCAAAAGAGGCTCGAAAGTACCGCGACAAGGCAAAAGAGATCCTGAAAAAGAAGGCAAAGAGAGTCACGGGTTGGCATGTTCGCCTGGACGTTTCCGGTGGGTACGACTCCCACCCGCGGCTCTTTGGAATTGCCGCGGAATCTTACACGAGCGCGTTTTCCAACTCCCAGGGAAGCGGCATCGCCACGTTGGCCGCCACCGGCGGGTATCGGTTCCCTATGGGGGCCCGTTTCCTGGGAGATTTCGAGTATGCCTTCAGTCAGCTTCTCGTTTTTTCGGATGTCGAGTCCACGACCGGAAGCACACATCAGCGTTCCGGGCGGGACGAGGAGTCCACCTCTCTCAGCCTCCAGTCCCATAGCTTTCGTTTCACTAGCCTGTACTCACGGAGTCGGCTCTCTTTGGCCCTGGCCAGCGAGGCCTTTGCGGATATGGCTGGGCTCCGTCCGCTGACGCCCATGACCGGCGGCGGTGGTCTGGGCGCGAAAGTTGCCTACCGATGGGCCTTCTTCACTCGTTCCTCGCTCCTGTTCCGGTACACGGCCCAAAGAGGCTTGGACGAGACATTCGCGTACCTGTCCGGACAGGGCCTGTCCGTCAAGCTCGGTCAGGCCCTGTGGTGGTCCCGTTGGCTCCACGTCGAGCCGTCGTATCGCTTCGCGGCGTGGTGGCTCGGCACCCTGGCCACCGATACTGCCGACTGCCCGTCCGGCGAGGCGTGTGTCTTGGAGTTCGACTACTCGGGGCACATCCACGAGGCCGCCCTCTCCGTGGCCTCCCGTCCCCTGTCGTGGCTCTCTCTCGACGCGGTTTTTGCCTTTCAGCACCGTCGTTTCCTCAACCCGGGGATCTATCGATTTCCCACCTCCGGTGATGTGTCGGTTTTGCGCAAGGACCTGTTCGAGCGACTGCGACTGAAAGTGAGCTTTCACACGTCGCGTCACACTCGGTTGGGCCTTTGCTACATCTTTGAGCACAACGACTCCACGGTGGATGCCGAGACCACGGGCATCGAAGAGGGCTACTCCCGGCACGTGGTGGAGGGCAGCTTTTCGTACGTGCGGTGAAAGACGGGCCTCGTCGTCTTCGCTCCCGTCTTTGTGTCATTGGGCGGTTGAACTCTGTCTCCCTTTCGAAGTAAGTTGCGGTCCATGCCGACGGGCATCTCAATGAGCCTGACGGTCTTCGTTTGGGTCGTTTCGCGGGGAGCCGCCGCTACGGCGCCGTCTTCCGTTGCGCCGCGGCTTCCGGCTGTCTGTCCCCGACACGCGGGAAGCCTCGCCGCCTGCGAGTTTGGATCCTGTCTCGGGGATACGGAGACCCGAGCCCAAACCCCGTCCGGCTCCCAACCCGAAGCCGAAGTTCCGGCCCCACCTCATCACCATGGGCCCACGTTCGCACAGAGGGGAATTCAAGGCCAAGGTTGCGCTGGAGGCAATACGGGAACAGCATCCAGTGGTGGAGATCGCGTGCACGTACAAGGGCCACGTCAACATCGTCTACAAATGGAAGCGGCAACTACTCGACAACCTGCCCAGGGTGTTCGACAAAGACAGCGGGTCTGGGGAGGGGACGTCGGAGCGCGAAGCCGAGCTACTGAAGAAAATCGGGGAGCTGACAGGAGAGCGGGATTTTTATCACAAGGGCTCGGTCCATACCGATGAAGGAACGCCGGGCCCTCATCAGGCCGCGGGTCTCACTTTCGATATGCAAACAGTGCGAATTGCTTGGTGTGAGCCGGTCGAGCCTGTACTACCAGCCAGTTGGTTACGATCCAGAGGAACAGGCGTTGATGCGATACGGCCAGCCCGAGATTTTCAATACGGACCAGGGGTCGGAGTTCACAGACAAGACATTCACGCGGACCTTGGTTGATCGTGGGGTCAAGGTCAGTATGGACGGCAAGGGCCGTTGCCTGGACAACGTCTTTGTCGAGAGACCGTGGCGATCCTTCGCGATCTATTTTTGTGGGGAGGTTCCACCTTAACTTCGCCCGTTTTTGGTCCAAACAATGGGATCCATCGCACAACCCGGAAAACCCCGACGACCCCAGGGTGGAGTATCTGTCCTGGACCGGGTTGACCTATCCCTTCGGTCGGCGCTGCGGAGACGTCTGCGAGGTGGAGATTCGTTGGAGCTACGACCTCATGTACGCCATGGACGGAGACAATGACGGCATCGTGCTGGTGGCCAGTGGGTTCTGGGGACAATTCCAGGGCACCCTGCCGGCCGACCACTTCGACGAGGTGGCCCAACTGCTGGGGGTCACGGGGCCCAACTTCGATCACATCGAAATTTATCGTATGGTGGCCGAAGAGTGGGCAGCCAGGGGAGATTAGTCGGGAGCTTTCGGTTATGTTGAAAACAGTCTAGAATATCAAATGGTCAACGTTTTATATTGGAGTCGTTTCGAGGGAAAGGGTGAATCGTCTGGCGAAGACGAACGCCAGGTAGGCCCCAGGATGGGAGGTGACGACATGGTTTCTAACGTGGCGAGATTTTTTTGGGCAAGTGTGCTGGGGCCCTTGGCGCTGGGGATATGGGCCGGTCCTGCCGCCATGGCCGACGCCCTGGTCATCGAGGATTTCGAGGACGTATCCGACTGGACGGGTCTGACCTTGGAAACGAGTCTCGTCCAGGTGGGCAATGGAGCAGGGCGCTGGTCGGACACCGTGGGCACCACGAGTATCCGGCGCAACTTCGACCCTCCATTGGACCTGTCGGGACGGGACCATATCGGTTTCTGGCTCTACTCGGTTCAGGCCAATGGCGCCGGGTTGCAACTGGTCTTCATGTCCGACAGTGACGCGACCTCCGGGGCGGACTACTACTCCAAGGAGATTGTCCTGGATTGGCAAGGGTGGCGCTGGTTCTGGTTGTCGAAAGACGACCTGGGCACTTCACGTTCTCCGTTGGGGTGGGACCAAATCCAGTACATTCAGGTGTCGGCCTCGGGCTGGGGCCATGAGCCGGCCGCGGGCACGGACCTGGTCTTCGATCAACTCCTGGCTGCCAATGCGGTGGTATCCGATGTGGTTCGGCGCCACCGATGGAGCGGATCGGACTTCATCTACGAATACGAGCTGCTACTCAGAGAGCGGGACGGATCGGCGGTTTCGCTGGATTTGTCCGTGGATGCCCCTTCGGAACTCCAGGTGGACATCGCCCCGGCCCACGTCGACCTGGCCGCTCACGGGATGGCAACGGTCCAGGTCACGGTGACCATCCCCGCCGGTGTCATTGCGCAGCAGGAGCCGTATCACATTTGGGATGCCTGGTTCATGGTCACCAGCCAGGCAGGGGCGACAGAGTCCTGGCAGGAGCAAGTTGCAACCCCTGCCCAGAGAACGGAACCTCCCAGGGTTTTGTTGAACAGGACGGATTTCGACCGGATAGCATCCTGGGCACAGAACTACGCCTGGGCTGCGGCGCTGCGCGATTCCATCCTGTCTCGGGCCGACTCCTGGCCCCAGGCGTTCGAGGTCCGGTATGGTCTTTCCCATTGGGCCCTGCCGCCGGACGGGGGCCAATGGACGGCCTATTACGTATGTCCCGTCCATGGGGTCAGCCTCCAGTATGAGCCTCCCCTGACACATCGCTGTCCGGTAGACGGGGCCACCTACTCCGGGTGGCCCTACGATCATGTCATCTACAGTCGGGAGCACCGTGACCTGGCCAGGGCGGCCCGAGACCTCGCCTTGGCCTGGCAGTTGACCGGCCAGAGCAGCTATGCCCAGGCGGCCGCCGATATCCTGCTGGCCTATGCCGACGTCTATGGCTCGTATCCCCTCCACGACAAGAACGGAGGAGCGGGGGAGAGCGGCGCCAGGGTGCTCAGCCAGACCCTGGATGAGTCCGGGTGGCTCATCTCCATGGCATGGGCCTATGACCTCATCTTGGACAGCGGGGTGCTCGGTCAGGCCCAGCAAGAGCACATCGAACAGGATCTCCTCGAAGCAGCGGCCTTGGTTATCGAGAGGCACGATGCAGGCAAGTCCAACTGGCAGGCCTGGCACAACGCGGCCTTTGCCACTGCCGGCAGGGCAGCCGGGGACCCGACACTGGTGGCCCGCGCCATCAATGGAAGGCATGGCTTTTTCTACCACATGGCCGAGAGCGTGTCCCCGGACGGGCTTTGGTACGAGGGATCGTGGGGGTACCACTTTTATACCCTGTCGGCTCTGACATACCTGGCCGAACTGGGTGAGAGGGCGGGGCTCGATCTTTTCGGCGATCCGTCGCTGCGTGCCATGTACCTGTTTCCGATCGAGTTTGCTCCTCCGGACATGGTGCTGCCGGCATTCAACGATTCCCGTCAACTCGATTTGCGCGGAGCAGGCAGGGACCAGATGGAAGTGGCATACGCCGAATACGGGGAAGAGCATCTGCTGTTGGCGTTGGCGGGGACGTCGCGTCCCGAGTGGGCTCTGTTTTGGGGAACAGAAGACATTCCTTCCGACATGCCGGCTCCCCTGTCCGCCAGTGTCGTGTTTTCCGAGAGCGGATACGCGATCCTGCGGGGTGGGAGCCCCGACGACCCTTGGTGGGCGGCCATTGACTTCGGGCCCCACGGCGGCTGGCACGGCCATTATGACAAGTTGGGTTTCGTCCTCTATGCCAGGGGAAAGATGCTCGGCCTGGACCCTGGTTCCCATTCCTATGCCCTGCCGATCCACGACACCTGGGACCGGAGTACGGTGGCACACGACACGGTGGCGGTCGACGAACAGGTGCAGAACGCGGCCACCGGAGACCTTGAGCGGTTCGTGGCTCTGCCGGGCCTGGCATGGGCCAGGGCCAACGCAGGCGAAGCAGCCGCCCCTGCGGCCATGCTTACCAGGGACGTGGTCATGGCAGACGGTTACGTGCTGGACCGGTTCACCGTGGATGCCACCGACGGACAGGACCACAGGGCGGATTGGTTTTGGCATGCTCAGGGGACGGTGTCCATCGATGGTCTGACCCTCCAGCCCTACGGCGACTTGCCTTCGGAGGCAGGATACCAGCATCTGCAGGGTGCGATGGCCGCCGAGTCGGACCAGGACGTCCGATTCCTGTTTGCCTGGGATGGCGACACCCAGTATCCAGGCAGGATCTGGCCCAGCGATTCGAACGTGGATGCGGACCAGGCCTATGACGGCACCCAGGTCCATTCAGGCCACGGTGCCCTGAAAATCGACTATGATTTCGGCGGGGCGGGCTCCAATACCTATGTCATGTTTATGTCGCGATCCATGGCCGAATTCCGGGACGAAGCACCTACCCGCATTTCCGTCTGGGTCTACGGAGATAGTTCGGGAAACAGCTTCGCCTTGCGTATCCTCGACGACACGGGCGAGTCCCATGTCTGTTCCGATACCCCCATCGACTTCACTGGATGGCGGC
Source organism: Deltaproteobacteria bacterium (assembly GCA_021162935.1). Taxonomy (GTDB): domain Bacteria; phylum Myxococcota_A; class Polyangia; order HGW-17; family SLPX01; genus JAGGXR01. The sequence continues at coordinate 131,489 of JAGGXR010000162.1, read as the reverse complement.
AAATTTCCTTCGACGTCGATGGCACCTGGGCCCATTGGGGTGGCAACGACGACGGGGTCATCGACCCGCCGTTGTCGCGCCTGGTATTCCAGTTGAACCACGACGACGGGGGCGCCTCGTCCGGGGCGCTATGGCTCGACGACTGGCACCTGACTTTTCCGAACGCCGGTGAGGTGGCGGCAGAGGACTACGAACGCCTGGCGGCCAGGACCCGCATCTGGGTGGCGGGCCAGCCTGGCTCCACGTACGTGGCAGCCCAGGGAATCGGCCCGGATCTCCAGGTGCCGGTGGACTGTTTCTTCGTCCGCAGGAGCGGCAGCCACATCGTTTTCGATGTGCTCCACGAACCCCATGGTAGGGAAGGCCCGCAGGTAACGGCTTTTGCGGTCTTGGAACCCGACGGCGTTGCCTCGGCGGATGCTGCTGCAGGGTATCGTGTGGAGACGGATGGGTGGGTGGATCACCTGGTCATGGTGGGCCGCGGCGATGGGGGGATCGAGAGGACCTTCGGGCAGGAGCACTTCTCTACCGATGGAGCCCTTTCCTGGTCCCGGACCACTGTATCCGACGCCACACCCCTGTTGAGACTGGCCCTGGCCGAAGGCTCATCGATGAGCCTCGACGGCAGGGAATTGTTCACGGCTCGAGACACCCTGGCCTCGGTGGTCTTTTCCGTCCTGCGTCCCTTGGTCCGGGTGGACGCTCTGGATGGGGACCTGACCGATGCCAGGCTCCTGGCACCGGGTACCGAGCAGGTCACGTATCTGGGGCAACCAGTGGATTTCGATATGGACGGCCATTACGTGGTGTTCGGACGCCTGACCGGCACTCCGGATGGGGGCGTGGATGGGGGGAACCCCGTGGGCGATGGTGGTGGAGATGGCGGAGGAGAGGGATCGGGCTCTGATTCGGGCTGTGGGTGCCGCGGTGCCGGCGGCAGCCACGGCCTCTTCTGGGTGTGGGGCATACTGGTGTTCGTTTTTTCGATGCGCAAGCAAAGACTCCGGCGATAGGGGGAGGAATCGACCGCATCGACGACCAATAACTGATCGATAAGCTGCCACCGAGAAATGTTTGGGGACGCGATCACATCAAGCTGATACCCATGGAGCTTTAAGACCGGCTGGCCGCTTTGATGCCTCCTCCACGCCGCCATCGTCCCACCGCTATGCCGGAGTTTTTGCCCCAAACAGCAGATGGCGCCCCCTGGTGGCCATTTGTGCCGGTCCAGACCCCGCCCTGGCCATTCGTCTCCAGCGCGCCGCCAAAGAGATGGGGCTGAGCGAACAGTTCGGTGTGGGAACAGACGAGTTCGATAAGTCCGATGAGTCCGCCCAATTCGCAACCACCAACTGCGGCAAAATGGACGCCGACACAACAGGCGCCAAGACCCCTTTCCACCTGGAACAAAAGCAAAATTGCAGGTCGAGCGGTAAAGCGAATCGTAAGGCCTCGATTATGTGGGCACTTTTGATGGCTCGCATCTTTGAAGTCATGCCGCTCAAATGCCCTCATTGCTCTTCACCGATGAAGGTAGTCTCGTTTATCACCGAGCCAGCAACGATCAAAAAGATCTTGAGCCACCATTCTTGAGCCACCATCTTGATCTGTGGTATTCTGCTTCGAAAGGATCAAAAGGGCTTTTGAAATAGCGATACCTCACTTTTTGTTGGTGTCTCGAAAGGAGGACGTGGTCATGACAGGTGCAGGCAGAATGCGGATTCTTTCGGGGATCGCAATCGCGACACTCGTGGGGTGGTTGAGCGCTTGTGGGAGTTCTTCCACCAATGAAACGACTCCCGCCGATGGAGGACAGGAGGAAGGGGATGCGACGGAAACGCTTGATGGAAGTCGGGATGGGGCGACTGGTCGGGATGCCCAGGCTGAAGATTCCGGAGCGGACGCCGAAGTGGTGGACCCGAACGCAAAGTTTGTCAGCCCCTCGGGCGACGATGGCAACGATGGATCCATGGACAGTCCCTGGCGCACCATTCCCTATGCGGTGAGCCAGCTCCAGGCAGGGGAGATGCTCTATGTCCGGGAGGGAACCTATGTCCTGGAAAGTGGGGACGTGGCTGGTGAGTTTCGTTGGGACAAGGACATGATCGCTCCGCCTTCCGGTCAGGAGGGCCAGCCGACCGTGATTCGGAACTATCCCGGAGAGCGAGCCCTGTTGGATGCGTCCGGTCTTTTCTTGGATTGTTGGCAGGGGATCATCGACATCAAGAACAAGGAGCACATCGTGATTCAGGGGTTGGTCCTCATCGGGACCTATGCGAAGGATCGAGACGGACAGTTTTCGGTCGGGTCCTGCAGTGACAATCATCACCATGGCTATGCGGGGGTCATGATCGTCGGGTCCGACGACGTGGAAATTCGGGACATGGAAGTTCGCAAGACCACTGGGTCTGGCATTTATGCTCATGGATCGACGAATTTGGTCGTCGTTGGAAATGACGTCGGGGATTGCAACAAGGGCGGGTGGGAGGAACTCATCAGCATGAGCGACTGCCACGGTGTCGAGGTGGCTTACAATTACGTGCACGATTCACCGCCGAGCGGAATCCACAACGGGTACAGGAAGGAGGGAATCGACTGCAAGGACGGCACCAGTGACGCGCTCGTGCATCACAATACCGTGGTGAACACCTCGCTGGGAATTTACCTGGACGCTCGGGGTCACATGGAAAACATCGAGGTGTATGCGAATTTCCTCGATGGCCAGGGCCAGGGTCGGGGCCTCCAGGTTGCCAATGAAGTGGGTGGGGACACCTATATCCGGAACATGTCGATCCATGACAACATCGTGGTCAACTGGGCCATCGACGCGGGTCTTGGCTGGGATCGGGAGGCGCTGGGATGGCAGCACAACAATGATTTCGCCTTCATTTACATCTACAACAACACCTTCTACGGGGCCCAGTACCTTGGTTTCCAGTTTGGGTTGGATTTCGGCGTGGGATACACCGAAAACAAGCGTCCCCACGATATTTATATCTACAACAATATTTTTGCCGAATCGGGCAATTACAATCTCTGGGGCCGATACTCGGACGCGACGAGTTTCGTGTTGGACCATAACGTGGTGCCGTCTCCTACATCGCTTGTGGGGGAGAATGCATTGCTGGAGGACCCGCAGTTCGTGGATGCTCAGGGTGCGCTGCAGGGGGATCCATCGGGTCTTGTGCCCATCAGCGGATCTGCAGTGTGCTCCTTTGGGAACGCCGACGGCTCTCTTCCCCAGTCCGACGAGGATTTTTCGGGCAACGCCCGCTTTGGCCCATCGGCTGGCGCGCTCGTCTGTCAGTAGGTGTTTTCCTGTCACTTCGCCCCGAGATGGTGGGTCAGGTCCATGCACGCAGCAGGACGCTCGTGAGTTGAGCGGCGAGGATCTGGGCCACGATAGCCAAGGGATAGGCCATGGCATAGACCCCGGATGCTCCTTCAGGTGACCATCTACAACGCTGATAAGCAGGTGGTGAATCGGATCGATCGATTCTGACCGCCGAAGAGAGCACAGTCATCCTGCGAGCGATCACGTGGGCATGTCGTTGATCGGCCTTGATTGCGACGTCGCAGCACAGACCTTACAACCCTTCTTTTTTCATGACCTTCAGGGTGCGGGCCCGGCGTGCGAGGATTTCGATTTTGGACATGATTTCCTTGGGCCCCAACTGGGAGATGTCCATGATGTATCGGATGCCGATCTGGACGAGCATCTGCTGGATCTTGGTTCCGGTATCCTGATTTGGCACCAGGGCGAGGATCGACATGGTCGAGTCTTTGGTCGTGGCCCATCGGACCAACGGAAGGATGCTCGCGGACGGTAGGCGGACGTCTATGCCCAGGACGGCTGCGCGATGTTTCTGAAGGAATCCGTAGATTTGGTCCGCATCCGTGGCCAGGGCAATGTCCTGCACGGAGCAAGGGACCTCGGTGAGCATGGTCGCCACGTCTGCATTGCTGGAAAGAACGAGGACGTCGCATTCGTCCTTGGGGAAAGGCTGCCCTGGTTCGAGACGGTGCAGCACGGCCACAGTGGTTTGTGTGGGAGCCGGTTCAGGCTCCGTCTCGACCTCCAGTGCTTGGACGATGGCGGCTGCGAGCACCTTGAGGTTGACCGGCTTTTCAAAGTATTCCGAAATACCCAGATGATGCACCAGGAGCTTGCTGCGTTCCGATGGGTAGCCGGTCATGAAGATCACGGGCAGGTCCGGTTGCTCGAACCGGAGTTGAGAAAGAACCTCGACACCGGACATGTCGGGGAGATTTTTGTCGAGGAGTACGAGGTGGATGTTCTTGTCGGCCAGGGCTGCGAAGGCCTGTTCGGCCGTAGGAACCACGATGACCTGATATCCTCGGTGGGTCAGGAAATCTTCGAGCATGCCCTGGACGTACATCTCGTCTTCAACGACCAGGATTCGATAGACACGGTCCGACATCGGTGGATTCCTTTCTCTGGGCGGTCTTTCCACCTGCTCTTTTATTGTTACTGCAACAGTGCTGGTTTGGGCAAGTTTGTCGTCGGCCCTGCACGCCCAATCACAGGACCCAACGGTGATCCAGTTTTACCATGACGAGGTCGTCGCCCCCGCCGGTTTTGAGGCGGTGCAACGAGGCTGCCGGTGCAAGGCTGTTGTCCAGGACGTCGTCTACGGCGTTGTGCTGAAAGGAAAGATAGAGGTTCGATCCAGGGGTAAATTCCCATCGAAGGCGAAGATTGACCCTGAGGGTGCCTTCCGACCAGTCGGCGGAGGCGTGCGGGCAGGTCTGTCTGGTGCCTCCGTCCTGGATGAGGAAGAAGTCGTCTCCGAAGGTGGCCCGTGCGTAGACGTACTGGGCGAAGAGTTGGATGCTCAGTCCGTTCAAAGGGACGAGCTGGGCCAGGATGCGCATCTCGACCTGATCCATGTCCATGCTGCCGAAGATGGGGCGATCCTGGTCGTCGGTCTCCACCCACTGGTCCCAGCGACGGTAGGCGCTGTATTCCGCAAGAGCAGACATTTGGAGGAATCGGCCCAGTCGGACGCCTGTGCCAGCGGTCAACTGGAGCCGCCACGATCGGTGGGGCCGCTTTCCGAAAAAACCACCCAAGGATCCATTGACCTTGAGTCTCGGGTCCGAGGTCAGCTTCCACCAGATCTGATGTTCGATGGGTTCGTCGAGGGGGATATGGCTGTACGTGTTCCAATCGTCATAGGCAGGCAGTCGGAGCCGGTATTGATAGTACAGGGACCACATGTTGGTGAAACTGTGCTGAACCCAAAAAGAAACACTTTTTTGGAGGGGCGTGCGCAGATGATTGACTTCGTAGGTTGCAAGCAACGTGAGCTTGAGACTGCGGTGGATCGCCGTCGGTTTTGGCAGCAGATAGGCAATTCGTCCCTGTACGTGATAGAGATCATTGCGGGGGAAGTAGCCGGTCCGGTTCACTTCCACATTTCTGGAAAGTGCTGCCTGGGTGAGTTGCCACTGCCAGCCACTGCCTTCCGTGCGGCCACCTGCAATGGCGTCGCCCCATCCCATCGTCGCCTTCTTACCGGACAAGCTCCCAAGCAGTTGGCCGGTGATCGTGTAGGGGGCCCAGTCTCGCATGTTTGTGTCCAAGGATAGGACATAGACATCGGTTGCGTCCTGCTGCTGCACGGATGCCGCAGCAAGGGCGAACTGAGAGGCTCGCCCCAGGTGACGTTCCGCCCGGGCAAATGCAAAGTGCACCAAACCGGCCGCTTTGATGCGATGGCGAAATCCAGTTTTGTCGTCCTCGACGAGTGCATATGCGGGGCCCACGAGAGCGAGGAGGGTGCCAAGGCGCCAATTGATTGCAGGACGTCCCGTCATTTTGACGCCCAGCCACACGGGTGCGGTTTCGTTGAGCTGCAGGACCGTGCAGTGGCTGCATGTGGGCAGAGCCGGGGGGGCGCCGATTCGTCTCGTGTAGGCGATGGTGATGGGCGTTGCGAAGAGGCCGGCATCTTCCAAGAAGAAGGGCCGCTTTTCGGGGAAGTAGGTTTCGTAGTTGGTCAAGTTGACGACCGCCGGGTCCATTTCGACCTGGCCGAAGTCTGGGTTGACCGTCACGTCCAGGCTCATGGAGGAGGTTGGCCCGTATCGGACATAGAAACCAGCCGAGGGCAGTCCGGTCGAAGGCAAGAGACTGGACGGATTGCGGTGCAACAGGAGCTTTGCCGTCAGGTACGGCCGGATGGATAGACGCATGGGGTGTGGGGGGCGGGTCGGTGCCTGGATCCGAGCGAAGTTGGAGACGAACCCCGAAGATCCCCTAGGCACGTAGGACCAGTCGTCCACCTCGTGGAGGCGGCTGACGAAACGGCGGAGTTGCACCCCCCACTGGCGTCGGCCCGTCATTGGGTACTGGATGCTCGACCAGGGAATGCGCAGTTCCGCGGTCCATCCCCGCGCCGATCGGCGTACTGCTGCCTGCCATGGATGGTCCCAGTTCATGTCCAGATGGCTGTCGTTGGAGATCCGACCTTCCCCTTTTGTCCCTGCCGCGTTGACCTGGAACCAGAAACCCGTGCGGCGATCCCCGAACGGGTCCAGGCCCACGGCCACCCAGTCCGATTCTCCCATGGAGTCGCGTTCGGAACGAACCGCCCGAGATGGCTTGGGGTCGCGGCAGTCGAAGGCCACGTAGATGGCGTCGCTTCGCCATTGGAGGTACACGGTGGTTGCCAGTGTCGCACGGTTGCCCGGATTCGGTACGCTTTGGCGCGTGATGGAGATCGTTTTCGATTTCGTCCATTCCTTAGGATGGATCACAGCATCGATGGTGGGCCGGGGGCCACGTCCTATCCCGCGCTGTGCGCCGTGCGGATCGGCCTGGGCGGGTGCCATGGCGAGAACCTGGAAGGTCATCAAGACGCTGATGAATCGTCGTCGTTCCATGGCTCTGTTGGGAGATCTGTTTCGAGATCGTCCAGCGGGTCCCCAAAAGCCTCTCGGTCCAAGTCGGAGGACGTTTCGTGGTCCAAGGACATGGCAACCTCGGGCTGTCGTTTTTCGCGATTCCGGGTGACCACGTAGGCAACCACGGTGCTCGCCAGATACATGACAACGAGGGGGACCGCCATGAGGACCTGAGTCGCCACGTCGGGCGGGGTCAGGATGGCCGCGACAAAGAAGGCGATCACGATGAAGTAGCGAAAGAACTTGATCAGGTGTCGATGGGTCACGAGGCCGATGCGCGCGAGGAAGTAGATGAATAGCGGAAGTTCAAAAATCAGTCCGAAGGCCAGCAGGAGTTTCGATGCCAGGCCCAGGTAGTCCTTCATCATGATAGTGGGTTCGAGCGCGGCCACGGGAATGGACAGTTTCGTCTGGTCGATCGAAACGGTCATGGAGGACCATTGGCTCAACCAGGAGGCCACCTGGTGGATAAGACTGAAGTTTGCCGGGTTGTTTCGTGCGTACCCGATCAAAAATTTGAAGCCGACGGGCAGGACGACGAAGTATCCGAACAGGACACCGCCAAAGAAGAACAAGACTGTGAAGATCATGAACGGCATGGCGATCCGCCGTTCTTTTGGGTAGAGGCCTGGTGCGACGAAGGCCCAGACTTGGTAGAGGAGAAATGGCGCCGAGAGGATGACCCCTCCGATGACAGCAACGGTCAGGTAGGCGAAGAAGGGCTCCACCGGGCTGGCGAAGTGGAGGCTTTCCCCGGCGGGAAAGGCCTTCATGAGGGGACGGACCAACAGGTCGAAGAGTTGCTGGGAGAAGATGTAGGCCACGATGGATGCGACGATGACGGCCACGACGCTGAGTCTCAGCCTAGCGACGAGTTCTCGGAGGTGGTCACCGAAGGCGAGGGTTCCGTTTGCAGGAGGGATAGGCTGATTCGTGTCCTGCTCCATCACGACCCGGATGCTCCCTCGTCGTTCGGCGGGTTGCTTACCCGACGGTTTGGTTTGCTTCGGCCTCGGTCCACCATCTTCTTGCCGCCCTTGAGCGTGGATTTGCCCCGCGCGGGAGGGGCAGCCGGTGCGCGGTCCGTATGGTCTTTGTCAGAGAGGACGTTGAACTCGTCGGGCAAAGCGGTTTGTTTTTTGATCTCGTCCATGGACTTTCGGACTTTCCCAAAGGTCTTTCCAAGGCTCTTGGCGAGTTCAGGCAGCTTTTCGGGGCCTACCAGGATGGAAAGCAGGATGAGAACCACGAGCAACTCCCACATGGATACACCGAACATGGTCTCAACTCCCTGCCGGGACCGCTAGTTGGCCTCGATGTGTCGGACATGTTGGAGCAGTTCTTCAGCACCGTCGACGTTCTTTTTGGCGAGCGATCTCACCTGTGACGGGAGCTGCATGATGGATGCGCTGACCTGCTGCTGCTGCTCGTATGCCACCCGAAATTCAGCGATCATGCGCGTGATGCTCTCGGTGGACTTCGTGATCTGTTGGTTGCCCTGAGACTGCTCCTGGCTCGATCGTTCCACATGCTGTGTGATCGTACGGATCCGGTCCACGTTCGAGACCATTGCCTCGGCCGTCTGAGCGTGTTGCATCACCACACCAGACATCCGCTGCACGCGTTCTGCCGTCTCGGTGATCGATTCGGCGACCCGCTGGGTGCCATGGGCCTGTTCCACCGTGGCCTGAGCGATTTGTTGTACCATTTTGGTGGAGTGATTCGCCGAGTCCAAAATTTGCTTGAGTGCTTCTTCCGCCTTGTAGGAGACGCGGACACCGTCTTCCACAGATATGTTGCCTTTTTGCACGGCACGAATGGCGCGTTCAGAGCCTTTTTGGACTGCTTCGATGAGCTGAGCAATTTCTTTGGTCGACGAGGCGGATCGTTCGGCAAGGTCTTTGATCTCATCGGCCACTACAGCAAAGCCCTTGCCGTGCTCTCCTGCCTGGGCCGCAATGATGGCGGCATTGAGCGCTAGAAGGTTTGTCTGGTCAGATACGTCGTCGATGACATTGAGGATCTTGCCGATCTCGCCGATGTTATCGTCCAGGTCGTTGATGATGGTCACGGTTTCGGCGGATGAACTGCGGATATGATTGATGCCTTCCATGGTCTGGCTGATGGCCGTGACGCCCGCCTCTGCCGACTCGGTGACCGCAACGCTGAGTTTGGCGCTTGCGTCGGCGAAGTTTTCCACCTGGCGGATGGACATGTCAATTTCATTCATGGATGCCGATGTCTCTTCGGCCACGGAGGCCAGGGCATCGACGGAAACGGCAAGCTCCTTGATGGATCGCGTCATATCTTCGATGGAACCTGCTGTCTGCTCCACGAGGGCCGCCAGGGTGAACATGTTTTCGGCGACCTCTTCGTTGGCTGCCGCCATCTCCAAGACGGACGAGGAACTCTCATCGGCGTTTTTCATGAGCGATTCGAGGTTGTCGTTCATGGTGTGGAAAGCAGAGGTTGCATCAGCCATGTTTTTGTTTTCGGTCTCGGCCAGATGCAGGAGCTTTTCCGACGTCTCCTTGATGGCTTCCGCCAAGGGCGTTATGCGTGTGGTGTTTTGTCCCGTGGTCTGCTTTCCGGAGGGTCCGTCGTCGTCGATCAATTTGTGGCGGATCGTGTCGAGGTCATTTCGAATGGAAACGATCTCTTCGGGACAATCGCGGGCCATATCCGGCGCTGGGTCGCCGTGGGCCAGGTCGTGGACCTGTTCGGCGATCCAATCCAGGGATCGACGGCAACCTGCAGCCACGGCCGCAGCAGTGGCCAGTCCGGCCAGGCCCATGAAGAGGACCGCGGGCCAGAGGCTGCGATCGTAGGTGATGGTTCCTCCCGCGGCCAAGAGGATGACCCCGGCGCCAATGGCTGTCGGTCGGTTCATGAGATACTCGCTCCAGCTCTTGCTACCATTCATGTTTGGCCTGCCTGTATGCTTGGATGGACGAACGTTCGTTCTTATACCAATAGATTCATGTCTGGATCAACTGTTGCCGCCATGCAAATACACCTCAAAATAGGGCAAGCTGCGTGGGATGGAGTACGGACACGCGACGGCCCTGCTGCTTGAGCGTTGCCGCCAGGCCATGAGGGCGCCCCGGCAGGAGCCAAACGGTCTTGGCATGGACCTGCTCCACGTAACCGACGAGAGAATCGAAGTCAGCGTGGTCGCTCAAGACAATTCGGTGATCGACCCAGTCAAAGGCAGCGGGATCGGCGGCGGCACCCGAAATCAGGATGGTGACCGGATGTCGAATTGAGGTCACGGACTGCGTCGTGCGGGATCCAGTCAACCACAGGATGGCTCCACCGTGGAAGCTGCTTGGTTTGAATTTTCGTGGATGGCCGGTGGGCCAACCCAGATTTCCGAGTTTGGTCGAGAATTCATAGATCTTGCGGTGCACCCAGACGTCGACGTTTTCAGCATAGAGGCGAGCGGCGAGCGCCTGTACCTTACCCAATGGTTCGGAGAAAAATAAGATGGGGATTCGGCCTTGGTCCAAGGTGCGATGGATCAGGTCGAGAAGTTGGGCCGCCGCTTCTTCTGGGTCAGGGAAGGAAAATCGCGGGTGGCCGTAGCGGCTGCCGAGGATCAAGATGTCGCAGGTCCTGGTCTGACAGGGTTCAGCAGCCATGATGGTGCCGCGGGGATTGACGGATCCCGCATACAGCACTTCCTGTCCGTCCCATTGGGCGAGCAGGGATGCTGCGCCAGGGACGTGACCAGACGGGAAGAGTTCCACGTCCATCTGTCCGACGGAGAATCGTCGATCAAAGGGACTGACCAGCACGTTCGGCCCCTGGAGATTGGTCAAAATGGCTGTATGGTGCGAGGTCAAGATTTTACCGGCATGACGAGTCGGCTTGATGTGAGCATGTGACAGGAAGCCTAGACCTTGGTTCGGAAAACCGTCCAACCACAGAACAGACCCTTCCACGTGGACGCCATGACGAGGACTATAGGTGACACGAATGTTGTGGGCCCCCGACTTTCCGCGTCGCGATGACTTTCGTTTCGTGGTCATTGTCGTGCGCTGCAGGAAATAGAGTAATTCATGGGGCCGAAGTGATAGTCCGGGTTGTTTGTTTGATAGTCCATGTCCGGGGCGACGATGAACACGTAGTCTCCCTTTTGCACGTCCGCGAAGAACCAACTGCCCTGTGTCGTGGATATGGATGGGGACCGATAGCAATAGATGAACGTTCCCGAATCACAACCTCCACATTGGCTGGCCGAAAGGAGATACCCGACGTGGAACACGTTCGGCTCCAGGTTGTCGTATTCGAAGTCGATGTTTGCATTGTCGTTGAGGACCGAAAAATACAAGACAGCATCGGGGGTGCCGAATTGATTCAGTATGGTCGGGCATTCGTCGTAGTCGTTCGAGGCAGGCTGTCCCGGACCATAAAAATTCTGGAGGTCCAAGGTGCCTGTCCAGGCAGGCCCTGGATGCTGTGGATCGCAGGCGCCCAGGTAGATGATTTCAGGGTCATGGCCCTGTTGGCCGGACTGGCCACCGTCGCAGGTGGTTGCCGGGTTGCAGGAGAAACTGCACTGGCACATGTCATCTGGATCGTCGTCCGCGCAGTCTTCTTTTCCGTCGTTGTCTTCGTCGCCGGATCCAGGTTGGCACTGTTCCACGACACAGTTTTCCGCTGCAGCGCAGTCAGGGTCGGCACAGTCCACGAATCCATCATTGTTGTCATCGAGGCCGTTGTCGCAGATTTCTTCCCGCCCCGGGACGTTCGACAGGGTCAGCGCGATGTTGCCGGCGCCCGAAGCGGTTGCTTTGACGACCAAGAAGTATTGGCCATCTGGCAAACCGGAGTAGACGATGGAGCCGCTCGGGTTGCCGAGGGTATTCACGCAGGAATGCTCGGCAGCGTCACAAGCCGTGTTGGTGCCACCAGGGAAGAAGATCGCGATGGCGTTGTCTCCTCCTTGGGCCATGGATTGATCGTAATGGACATGAAGACTGGTGCTCGACGCGTCTCCAGTCGTTAACTGGATGCCGATGACCACGTCCTGTCCGCCGAAGGTCAGGCATGACAGGTTGTTGTCGGCGTCGTATCCGGACACGTCGATGGTACCGGTCGTCGCCCATTGCTTCGGACCGATGGATCCGAGTGTGATGTCCGGCTCGCAGGCAGTGGCCTGGCAGCCTTCAGTGCCCCAACAGTCCAGGTCTCCGCAGTCGATGGCGCCGTCTCCGTCGTCGTCGGCTCCATTGCCGCACAATTCCTGACCCTGGGCATCGGTCAACGAGACCGTGATGGTCACGGGCCCCGCCTCACCGACAGCAGCCTCCGCGACGATCAGGTAATAGGTCCCGGCTGGCATGGTGCCGTAGTCGAGCACCCCTTCGTATCGGTCATTGCCTTGAGGATAGCGACAATCGTGCAGGGCGTTGCCGCAGGCAGCTTGGGCGCCCGCAGGAAAGTAGAGGCCGTATCGGGATAGGCCTTGTTGCGAGTACCGTATGGTGAGCCGTCCTGCGGCGCCCGTTTGGATCTCGATCACTTTTTCTTTGCTTCCGGTAGCCCCGCAGGGTTCGTCGATATCACCGCCCGAGGCATCATCGGACAGGTCGAAGGAGACGGTGTCGAATGTGCCGGTGGTCGCCAGTGCGACGGATGCGTCGGCCTCGCAGGTGCTTTCGTCGCATGGATGTTTGTTGAAACAGCCAGGGTCCGCACAGTCGACCCAACCATCGTCGTCGTTGTCGAGGCTGTCACTGCAGTTGTCGTGGGCGGGGTTCTCATCGTTGGCACATGAGGATTCGTCCACGCATTGCGCGTCGTCACAGTCCGTCAAACCGTCGTTGTTGTCGTCCAATCCGTTCCAGCACAGTTCGGTCCCCGAACAGACCGGGTCGTCGATGCACTGTTGGTCCTGACAGTCCGTATGACCGTCGTTGTTGTCGTCTTGGCCGTTGTCGCAAGTTTCCGGCACGCACGCCGTTTGACCCGCACAGGTCGGATCGTCGCAGTCGGTCAATCCATCGCCGTTGTCATCCACTTGGTTCGAGCAGTCCTCCTGCACGCATTGGAAGTACGTGGCGCAGCCCGAATCGTCGCAGTCAGTCGCACCGTCACCGTCATCGTCCTTGCCGTTGACACACAAGGTCCCGACTTCCTGGATCTGTTTGGTGCAATCGTTCGAACAGGTCGAATCGGTCACGCCGTTGATGGCCGTGCAGCCAGGAGGAAGGTGGTTGGGATCCGTGCCGCAGTCGCATTCCTCGCCCAGTCCGACCCGACCGTTTCCACAGACAGACTTTTCCGATTTTGGGCAGGCGGTCCACAAAATGCCAGCCATCCCCACCGTGACAACGGCGATGAAAATGCCTCGGATGAGGCTCAGGCTTGTCGGGGTTGGAGTGCCTCGCTTCGGCCGATTCAGAATGGGCGGCGCGACACGATGGCACGCATATTCTGTTGTAACTTGCTCCCTTTGGATGCCCACATGGGTCTTCCGTCTCATGATCGATCTCCCATCAGCGACCATCAGACTCGATGACTTCGTGCATTTTTTCGAGGTTGTGGCCGCTTTGTGCCCAGTTGGTGGGTATTATAGCATGGGTTGGTTGTGGAACGAAAAAAACGAATGTGCCAGGGACAGGAGGCTAGGGTCGACTCACTTGGATTTCGAATCTTCCTGCTCCTGCGGGTTCATAGGTGTCCACGAGGAGGAAATAAGTACCTGTGGGAAGGCTGTCGACGGTCATCACGATGGGCAGGCCCGGACCTCCGCTGTCGCTGCAGGCATATTGCCACGTGTCGCAGGTGGACAGGGGGCCCCCTTGGGTCACGAGGGCCAGGACGTGGTCTGCACCGACGTCTTGACTCATCCGGACGATGAGCCCTCCGGTCTGGCTCAAGGTGAACGAGTACACACGATCCGGTCCCCCCGAAGGGCTGCAGGATGCCGCATACCGGTCCTGAGCGCCGGTGGTGTCGCCCTGGACATAGAGGGGATGGCTGTCGGTCACCACGCCCAGATCGCGATCCGCCTGGCAGGAACCACCCAGGCAGGCGTTGGTGCCGATACAGTCCGGGTCGGCGCAATCGGTGAAGCTGTCGCCGTCGTCGTCCACCCCATCATGACAGTTCGCTTCGGGTAGGCAGACGGGCGATGAGGCACAATCGGGGTCAGCGCAATCGGTGAGGCCGTCGCCATCGTCGTCCAATGCGTCGTCACAGAGTTCCAACGAGGGGTCCGACACGTCCAAGGTGACGATGCCTTGTCCCGTGGCTGCTTGCGATGTTGCCTCCACCAAGACGAAGTACCGTGCGGCGGGCAGCTTATAGGCGACCTGAACGGGCAGGGCGAGGCCTTGGGGGTCGATGCAGGAAAGTTCGGCTGCGTCACACCAAGTGCCGGGACCCGCCTCGGTGTCGAGCGCCAGGACATGGTATCCTGTCTGGGTCATGTGTATGCGCACGATGGCCCGGTGGAGCAGCGTGAAGTCCGCCACGACCTCCCGATCGCCCGGGCTGGCGCAGGTGGTCGCCCCGAGGTCCACACCGAGCGTGCTGTCGAAGGACCAGGCAACCTCGTCGCCTCGTCGCAGGGCACCGAGATGGTAGTCGACGACACAGTCGCTGCCCTGGCACGTGGCGGACCCGGTGCAGTCGAGGTCAGCGCAGTCGGTGTGTCCGTCACCGTCATCGTCGAGACCGTTCCCACAGTTCTCCGGTGGGAGGCAGGCCAATGTCGTGGCGCAATCCGAGTCGTCGCAGTCGGTCAGGCCGTCGAGGTCGTCATCGATTCCATTATCGCACAATTCCGTGGCACACACCGACTCCGTGGCGCAGTCTGGGTCGTCGCAGTCGGTCAGGCCATCGTGATCGTCGTCTTGGGCGTCGTCGCAGTCCTGTTCGAGGGTCCCGTCCTGGATGCTGACCGAAATGGTGGCTGTGCCTGCGGATTCGCCCTTGACCGCCAATCGGTAGGTGCCAGGTGGGAGATGGTGTAGGCGCAGGGGTACGTCTTGTGTGTCGACGTCCAGGCAGTGCCAGAGAAACAGGTCACAGGACTCGCCTGGCGCTGTTTCCTGTTCCAGCCCCAGCCCCAGTCCCGTCGTTGCCGTTTCCGCTCGGAGATGAAAGGGAACCGAAACAGTGAAGCGGAGTTGCGTTTCGAAGCCTTGTTCGGTTGGACAGGTCGATACCCCCTTGCGTGAGGCATTGGTCGGGTCGACGGTCCAGTCGGTGGCGTCTCCAGGGGCGAAGTCTCCCAGGTCGGCGTCGACGGGGCAGGCACCGCATCGTGGTAAGTGGCTGCAATCCGGGTCGTCGCAGTCGGTCAGGCCGTCTTCGTCGTCATCCTGTTGGTTGGCACAGTCTTCTTGTTTGCGACAGAAGCTTGTGTGTTGGCAGTCCGGGTCGGCACAGTCGGTCAGGCCGTCGTCGTCGTCGTCGGTGCTGTTGTTGCAGTTCTCCAGAGGCTCGAAACAGGAGGGATCTCCTTGGCAGTCCGGGTCGGCACAGTCGGCCAGGCCGTCGCCGTCGTCGTCTTCGTAGTTGCCGCAAATTTCGCCGGCTTCCTTGAGACACAGCGGGCTGCACCCATCACCTGGTTGGTGGTTGCCGTCATCGCATTCTTCTCGTCCCTCCACGACGCCGTTGCCGCAGGTGGGGGCACGTGTGGTCTGGGTGGGACAGGCCGTCAGGAGCACGGAAGCGAAGATCCACAAGGGCTGGATAAAGTGTTTCGTAGCCGACATGGGACGATCATAGTCGTTTTTTTTTCGGATACCAAGCAGGAAACGATCATGGGGACGCGTGATGAGATGGCCGGGGATTGGTTGGTTGGGGCGGGGACAGGGAGCTTTGGCGCCCCCATGTTCGTGTCCGATCAGAGGGGGGCGTGCGATGAGTGGGCCTTGTGCGTGGGTGGCGTCTGGTGGTTCCCCGCTGTGTGCGGCTGCTTTCGGCCTAGGGTCTTCTTCGTTGCCCGGTGGCTGGAGAGTTGCCCCGAGCGCATTCCTGCCGGGGGCTTTCCAGCCGATGTTTTGCGTTTGGCGCCGATTTTGGTCGATGCCGCCGCGGACCGATGCGCTTTCGGTGAAAGGGCAGTGGGGCCCTTGGCATCCTTTGGCATGGTGGGCGAGGCCGGATGGATGGGTTGGGCGTCGGCTGGGGGCATGTCGGGCGGGAGGCTGTCCGGGCCACTCCATCCCGTGTCGGACGCACCGGGCTGGGGCTCGTGCAGGTTTGGATCGTCTGCCGCATACTTGATCCCGGGGATCGGCATGTACTGTTCGATGGGTTCGCGCACCTTTCCGCGGATCCGCCCATCGGTCACCATGACGTGAATCGGGTGCTTGAGTGTGTAGTAGTAGCCACGGGTCGTCAGGTTGATGTTGTACGTTCTGCCCCGATAGGTGAAGTGTCGGCCGTAGCGTAGCGGGACCTGGCCCTTGCGAAGGAACGGTGAATGTCGCAGCAGAAATGAGAAAAGGCGCACTGCGAGGTGATTGTGGAGCCTGTGGCATCCATGAGAAAAGCCGTTGAAGATGGACATGTACGCAACGGATCCATGGGTGCGGATGCCGTTGTCACGCCAGAGGGCATGGGGGCCGTCTCTCAGTTGTTGGAGATGGTAGGCTGCCACCAATCCATACGCGGACAGATAGGAGGGGCCGATTTCTTCCCGCTTGACGCGCAAGGTCCATCGGCCGTGTTCTTTTCGTTTCTCCACGAGGGCATGCGGTGGCGTGCTGTCAGGTGGGATCCATACCGGGGCGGCTACGATGTCTCGCCAGATCTTCAGTCCCACGTCCGAGTTCTTGTATTTCAAGTAGACCTTGCCGCCCGTATGTTCCTTGCGCCATCCGCCGATGGTTGTGGCGATGCGGACGAGAGGGATTTTTTGATCCTTCCACTGGGTGAACAGCACCAGGTGGGGGAGGCGTGAGCGGGGCTGGGATCGCCGATGGCCCGCTGCATCGTAGGGGAAGTCGTACCAAACGTCTCCCCGGTCGATCTCCACCAAGAACTTCATGTGCTGGCTGTAGTACGGCGGTAGGTCGGGGAGTTTGACTCCGACCTTGCAGTGCGCAAAGAGCGCCGGCTGTTGAGCCGCAAAGAACGCGAGGGCGGACTTGGGTGTTTCGAGCCCCATCTGGGTCATGAGCGTTTTGGTGTATTCACCGATGAGGTTGCGCACTTTGTACGTTTTGTCGCCCACATGGTATGTCGGGTCGAGTCCACGGACGCCCAGGACGCTGCCATCTTCGACGATGCCCAGAGAATCGGCGATTCGTTCGCGGAGCGTCCGGTGCAGGGCTCGGTAGTTGTTCAGTTTCGGTGGGCTGCCCAGGTAGGTCAGGGTCTTTCCGTAGAGTTGGCCCCATCCGAAAATCATGTGCTTGCGCTCGAATCGGGCGAGTGCTCGGTGGGTGACGTAGTCCATGTACCAGCGGTGGGCATGCTCATCTTGGCCCAACAACCCTTCGCATTTGAGTCGAAGCTGCGTTTGGTTGATGACCGCGGCCCGGACCTGTGCCCGACGATAGCTCCGCACCAGGCTGCGGTATTTTGCACGTTTTGCCAGGGCGGCCCCTGATTTGAGGCCCGTTCGCCTCAGGGCCCGATGCAGCATCTTCGACAGTTCGCGATATCGTCGATAGATGGCACCTGCGTTGCGGTGGCCCTTGTATCGGATGACCGAACGGAATGAATGGAGGAGCTTGATGTCTAGCTTTTTGTAGCACTCTTTTTGCGCGTCCGACAGGAAGCGTTTTTGCAGCACGGACAGGGATGGGGCGATTCCAAACAACTCGATGTAATTGTGTTGGTCAGGCCCCAGGGCATTGCCTTCTTCGTCGGTGCGATCGTTCGCTAGGTTGACGTAGGTGGCTCGGTAGTCGTTTTTTTCGTAGTCGTCGATGCCTGGGGTCTTTTCGGAAAAGATAAAGGGAGCATGATTGTCGCTCAGGTCCACGATGCTGTACCCGAGACGACGGGCTGCTGCTTCGGTAGTGACCCGTGCCTTTCCGTTCGCAAACAGGAGAACCCGATTGTTCGCTGTCAGGCCCGATGCCCGAGCCAGTGTCTCCAGGTCCTGGGGATCCGGCTTGGGTGGGCCCGGATCCGGTCGGACCCGACTGGGCGAGGTGGCATTCTCGGGTCGCTTCGTTTTGTGGCGGCGCGTGATGCGTTTTGTGCTCTTGTTCGTCTTGATTCCTTCCGTCCGTGCCATGGAGCGGCGTGCCAGGGAAAAACCGACCCCGACGAGACTCAAGGCGGTCAGCCCGGCAAACAAAGGGATGAGGTGCCTGGCCTTGGAGGACGAGGCCCTTCGTCCTTTCGTCTTGGTGGTCCGCCGTTTTTTTTTGTTGGGTCGACCAGGGGCACCTTGTGGTCGCGTCGTTGCCGCTCGATGCCTGGTGCCGCTCGCTTTGGTGGCGGATCGGGCCGGAGGGTTCGAAGGCGTGCGTCGGGTGCTGGATTGGCTCGTCGTGGGTCGTGCGGCTCGACCGATCGAGGGCCTTGCCGCAGGCCTGGCGCCGGTCCACACAGAGGCTTGGCCAGCGTTCGATTCGGCACTTCGGGCCGTCGACTTGGTTTGCGTCGATTCAGTGGATGTTTTCGCTTGTGATCGTCTCGGCATCGTGTCTCGCCCTTTATCTTAGACAGCAAAACACAGACTCGACGAACGCGCAAAAAAGTGGCGTTGCGGTACGGCTGCCGCCTCATCTGGGTGATGGTCGGGCGGCCGTGAGACGATCGGCGGCCAGGAGAGCCAGGCGTCTGAGTTGGGTGGTGGAGCACAGGCTCTGTGGTGCTTGGAGGATCAGGGCGCTGCCGTTTCGTTTGCGGATGACGATGGAGCGGGCTCCGTTTCGTGCCTGGAAGGAAAAGGCCCAACCTCGGGCCGTTTGGATGGTGGGTGCGTGGGGAAAGGCACGGCGCAGTTCGGCGTAGGCAGGGTGTTCCATGAGCAGAACGGTGCCCTTTGGGTAGAGGTAGCGGCATGAGATGTCCGAGGCAAAGGGGATGGGGCGTTTGGTCGAGTTGCAGAAGTGTTGGATGTCGTTGGGCCGGATGATCCTCGTGAATCGCTTGGCGCAGGGAGGTCGGATGGGGACCTTCTGTTTTGGAATCCGTTCCTCGTCGCCCCCTTTTTCCTGATGGGAGGTCAGTGCGACCCCCCGTGGAACATGAGCAGCGGCGCCATCGTTTTGGCGGTCACAACTCAGGAGCAGTGCGAAGAACAGGAGAAACGTGAGTCGTGCGAACCAGAGGGTTCGGCGTTGATTCGTACTTCGTCGAGTCCCGGATTTTCGGAACGGACGCTTGAGGCCGATGCGGAAGGCTGCAAGGAGGCCTCGTTGGGATTTGAATCGTCTCGTGTCGGTTCTTTCTGCCAGGGTCATCCTGCACCGCCCGGATCTCCCGACTGTCTCACTTTGAGCCGGCTCCTCCCTTTGCCCAGTCGGCACCATGCTACAGGAAGTGGGCGACGAGGGCCGCCAAGAGCGCACCACCCACCGCACCTGCCGCCAGCAGGGCCACCGCGCGGGCTTCGATTGGCGAGGCAGTTGTGGTTTTTTTCGGCTGTTTGTTCGTTGTCTGGTTCCTGGTGGGCAGGGCGGCGCCTGCCAAGCCGGATGACGATTCGTCGTCCGAAAAAGCGGGAAGGTTCAGGGTGGCTCTGCGCAGCGCTTCGTCGGCTTCGGTGCGCTTTCCTGGTTCGGTCAGGTCGAGTTTGGGCCAGAGGTCGTCTCGGGCCACGCCATGGAAGAGGTCGGAGAGCCATTGGGCCCGTTCGTCGCGGTGCATGGCTCCGCCGAGGCTGTTTTGTACATCTTCGATGGCGCGTCTCATGCTTTGGGCGGTCGGGAAGCGATCCCTTGGGTCCAAGGCGAGGGAGCGGAGGATCACCTCCTCGAGATTCGCAGGAAATCCTGCCCGGATGCGGCCGGGCCTGGGGACCTGTCCGGTGACGATGGCCTCCCTGGTTTCTTCCGGTGTGGGGCGGCGGAACAGACGCTTTCCCACGGTCAGTTCATAGAGAACGGTGCCTAGGGCAAAGATGTCCGCCCGATGGTCCACTTTACCGTCGGACCATTGTTCTGGAGCCATATAGGGCCCCTTGCCCATCAGTGCCTTGTTGGCATGCGCGCGCGCCAGGAGGGTTTGTGCGACGCCGAAGTCCACGAGTTTGACCTGTCCGTCGAAGCCCACCATGAGGTTTTGTGGCGTGACGTCCCGATGCACGATGTTGAGCGGTGTGCCGTCGGCAGTCTTCGCTTCGTGGACCGCTCCGAGCGCGTCGGCCACGTGGGCGGCCACGCTTAGGACCAGGTCCAGGGAAAGAGGCTGTGATGCCTGGCGGCAGCGACGGACGAGACGCATCAGGTCCACGCCGTCGACGAATTCCATGGCGATGTAGTAGAGTTCGCCGGTCTTGCCGACCTCGTAAATCTGTACGAGGTGCGGATGCCGGAATTCAGCCGCGAGGACCGCCTCGCGGATGAACATATCCACGAATTCCTGGTTGTGCGCCAGTCTTGGAAGGAGCACCTTGACCACTTCTTGACGGCGAAACCCGAATTGACCGTGTCGGATGCCGAGGTAGACCTCCGCCATTCCCCCCACCGCGATTTTTCGCACGAGGTGGTATCCCTCGAAAGGGATGCCCACGCTGTCAGGCACTCCCATTGCCGGGGCCAGGGTGGAGATGGGGATGTCCTCGATGGGGCCCATTATTCGTCTCCGAAGACGACCCCGAGGTCCCGAGCTGCCTGGATCACCTCTCCGTTCGGATCCACGAGTTTTTGGTTCGCCACGGCCTCGGAGATGGGGACCGAGATGATATGGGGGGTCCTTAGGGCCACCATGCGGCCGAATTGTTCCTGTGCCACGAGGTTTGCCGCTGCATGGCCGAACCGAGTGGCCAGGACCCGGTCGAAATTCGATGGGCTGCCCCCTCGTTGGATGTGGCCCAGGACGGTGACCCGCATGTCCTGGTCGATGAGACGTGACAGGCCGTCGGCGACGTGCGAGGCGGCACCCATGAGACGAAGCATGGCGCCTGGCTGTTTTTTCAAGTGGCTGATTTCGCCGCCAACGGGCCGAGCGCCTTCGGCCACGACCACGATGCTATAGGGGCGGTTGCGAGCCGTGCGATCCTGGATGCGCTTGGCAATGGGCTCCAATCGGTACGGAATCTCCGGGATCAAGATGGCATGGGCGCCCGCAGCCAGGCCGGCCTGGAGGGCGATCCAGCCAGCTTCTCGGCCCATGACCTCGACGAGCATGACGCGGTCGTGGCTTTCTGCCGTGTCGTGGAGACGATCGATGGCTTCGGTGGCCACCTGGACCGCCGTGTCGAACCCAAAGGTGACGTCCGTGGCAGCCAGGTCGTTGTCAATGGTTTTGGGGACGCCGACGATGTTCATGCCTTTTTCGATGAACTGCTGCGCAATGCGCATCGAGCCGTCACCTCCGATGGAGATGATGGCGTCGAGGCCGACTTCTTTGGCGTGTTCCACCACGAGGTCGGACACGTCGGTCTCCACTTTTTTGCCGTCACGTTTTACCACGTAATGAAACGGGTCCGACCGATTGGACGTTCCGAGGATGGTGCCGCCCCTGGTCAGAATTTCCGCAACGCTGTCCATGTCGAGCCACAGGTTGCCGTGAGGCGATCGATAGTTCAGGTCAATGAGGCCCATGCTGGCGTCTTCGATGCCGAAGATTTTCCATCCATATTTTTTGATGCCGGTTTTGACCGCTGCGCGGATGACCGGATTCAGCCCCGGGCAGTCGCCTCCGCCCGTCATGATGCCAACTGTATGTACCGCCATCGGAACCTCCTGCCGTTCGGCCTTTTCGGCCGTTTGGCCGTTTCCGTGGCCCCACCTTCTTAGGAAGGACCGACCCGACCCATGATGGAATCCAACCATCGGCCGGTGCCATTTTTAGCACGGAACCAAGGGAAAGCCAAACATCTCGCAGGATTTGCGCCAGGCAGACAGAGGGCTGCCAGGACGTTCGTGCCGCACGCTTTGCGTGGTCAGCGCCTCGGGGGAGTCAGCGCTTCGGGCGCCAGCGTCGGATCAGGATGAACCCGGCGATGAACACGAACCACAGGATCGAGGCAGGCGTGTTTTGCGCGTGGCAGCCACATCCTGAATCCGAGACCGTGCAGACCCGCTTCATGTCGTCTGGAATGGCGCAGTCTCCATCGGAGCTGCATCCGTAGCTTTCGATGGCCACCACGAGCGGCGATTCGTCCGGATCGTTGCTATATAGAGACAGGTACTTGCGGATTGGCCCGATGGTCGTGGGGGCGAAGAAAACCGGCAGCAGTACGGATTCGCCTGGTTGGATTTCGAATCGATTCGGGTACGGGACGTAGAACGGTGGATCCACGAGACCCTCGCCTCGGAGCACCTGCCCTCCGTTGTTCACGATCTGCACCTGCGACATGGATTGGTTGCCGAGATTCGTCGGTTGAATGAATACTTTGTTTGGGGCCGCGATGTCCGGAAGACTGAAACCGAAGGTGGCTGGGTCGAAGACCCAGTAGTCTTCCGTGTCGTCGAGGGGAATGGGAATCTCGAACAGGTCCATCTCGAACAGGGTCTGATTGAGGAGTTCGATTTTGATGTGTGGGTAGAAGGAGATGCCAGCATAATGGTGGACCGCAGCTTCGTACACGGCCGTACGCAGGCTGCCGGTCACCTCTTCGGGCGAGACGGGCAGGCGTTCCTGCTGGTTTTCTTTGGTGAATACGAGGTCCGGAATGGGGAATTCGGTGTTCTGTTCGCCCACGGCGACCACGATCCG
The DNA here is from genome assembly GCA_021162935.1 of Deltaproteobacteria bacterium. Classification (GTDB taxonomy): domain Bacteria; phylum Myxococcota_A; class Polyangia; order HGW-17; family SLPX01; genus JAGGXR01. The sequence continues at coordinate 108,746 of JAGGXR010000162.1, read as the reverse complement.
ACGGCCCTCGAATCGACTGCCCACGTACCCGTCGATGTAGACTTCGAGCCAGGCGCTCGCCAGGTCGGAAATGCTCGGAGCCAGGATGTCGAGCAGGTCATACCGAAACAGGCGGGTGTGAGGAATCTGGTCCTCCACCACGAGAGGGCGCTCCGGGTTGCCTTCCAGCAGGAAGGGATCGAACCGTTTGTCCGCGAACACGCCGATGTTGAAGTCCGGGATCCAGGGCAGGTCGAATTCTTGCTGGATTCGGTTGCCGTTGATCTCCAGGTCCACACGGACCTTGGCGGAGAGTTTGACCGAATAGTCCAGTTGGTAGTGGCCGCCTCGGGGTAGGCCGCGAAAATGGAGATTTGGCCCCGGACGAGGGGGCCAGCCCAACACGGCGTATCCATCCATTTCCACAAAATGGCCGCAGCCCAGATGGAATTTGAATCGGACCTGGATGGGGCTCCCGTCCGGGATCCAGCCCGTGTCCACGTCCTGTCCGCAGATGTCGAGGAGTTCATCGCTGTATTCGAAGTGGACGGGACTGCGGACTTCGTCGGGGTAGTCGAGTGCGCCCGTGCCGCTGGCATCGTCGTCGCCGCCGTCCTGTGCGATGCCCCCGTCGGGTAGATCCGCGTCGTACCCAGCGTCTTGGGCAAGACTTTGGCCACCATAGAACACCAGGACGAAGATCAGCATGAGCCCAAGAGGGGCCACTGCCATGGATCGGATGCGTTTCATGATCGCCTCACATGCCGACGCAATTATCGCGCATCTTTGCTTTTTGTGTCAAGCAGATGTTTTTCCTGCGAAAAATCGTGGCGTAGGTTGGGCCAGATTTCGTTGTGGAGGTACTGTTTTAGCCGTGGTGCAGACCGTTTGATCCTTGGTGCGCCAGAACTGGATGGTGGTGGCAACGAGGCCCATGGCTTGTGTGAGGCCCACCGCCAGAAACGCAGGTTTCATGACTCCGAGGCCTACGATGGCGGCCGTGCCGACGAAGGCGACGCTGCCGGAGGCCATGGCCCAGCGAAGGGCCCGTTTGGGAGTTCGTATGGTGCCGAGGAAAATGCCCGCCAGGACCCACGCGAGGAACGAAACGAGCACCACGAATTCGATCAAGGCGACGGCGAGTCCGTGAAACACGATTTGGTCCTGGGTGCTCGGTCCAGATATCAGGGCTTGTGTCGTGCTTTCGCACAGGGGGCGTTGCTCTGCGTTGCTCGACAGGTAGCATTGCCCGAGGCGGTGGTACATCAGCGCTTGGCTGGTTCGTTGGTTTTCGCTCAGGATCGGATTCGTGGAGAGGGCCAACAAGGTCAAGAGCATGGTGCCGACAGCGGTAGACAGGATGAAGACCACGAGGCTGCGAGGGACCCGTGTGCCGCTGGCTGGCTGGAGGGGTGTTGTCTGCCGGCGATTCTGCTCGTGCGTGGCAGGGCCCGACTGTGGGCCGAGTGGCGTGGTTTTGCCGATGGGCGGAGATCCGATCGCGTTTCGATACGCTGTTGGGTGTTTCATGGTGTGGACCTCCGACTTATGGTCACACCATACCACATTACACCTCATGTAGGCAAGTTGTTTTTCGCAAGGTTTCGTTTGTGATCGTGCAAGAGCTGGCGCATGATCCCAATTGAACGAACATGCACGCAGGGAATTTTCTCTATTTTTGGAGACCGACGTTGGTGCATTTTGCCCCGGGGGCGACTGGTATGTCGCAAGCGATGTCCGTTGCTGGGGCGGAGGGGATCGCCCTCTGTCACTAGGGGGGGCCGCGAGCGACCTTGGTGCTGAGATCTATTGGTGGCGGCCGGATGCGATCGTCTCGGCACGGAGTCGCTGCGCGATTTCAGCGGTGAGTTGGTCAGCGGTGAGTCGCCATTTCCAGTTTCCTGCAATGGTGGCCGGACGGTTCATTCTGGCCCTTCCGTCCAGGCCCAAGACGTCCTGGATGGGCAGGATGCTCAGGTTGGCCTTGGAGGACAGGGCGAGGCGGCACAGGTCCCCGCTCACCTGCTCCGGCGACGTGGCGTGGCCGAGGGTGTCTTCGAGGCGCCGACGTTCGTCAGGACCTGTTTCTTCTGCGAACCATCCGGCGGCCGTGTTGTTGTCGTGGGTACCCGTGTAGACCACGCAGTTTTCTACGTGGTTGTGCGGTTTGTGGGGGTTGTCCCACAGGTCGTCGCCGAAGGCGAAGAGCAGGACGCGACAGCCGGGGATTTCATATTGGGCCATGAGGGCTCGGACGTCGTCTGTGATGATGCCCAGGTCTTCGGCAATCACGGGCAGTGGATTGAATCGTTTGGTGAGTCGGTCGAAGAACGCGGTGCCGGGCCCGTCCGCCCACCGTCCGTCGATTGCCGTTTCGTGGTCTGCGGGAATCTCCCAGTAGGCGGCAAAGCCACGGAAGTGGTCGATGCGGACCACGTCGAACAGGGTCAGGGCGTGGTCCATGCGACGCAGCCACCAGGTGTCGTCCTGGTTCAGGATGTGGTCCCAGTCGTAGACGGGATTGCCCCACAACTGTCCGGTGGGGCTGAAGTAGTCGGGCGGTACGCCAGCCACGACGGTCGGTCTGCCGGTACGGTCCAATTTGAAGTAATCAGGATGGGACCAGACGTCCACGCTGTCGTGGTTGACGTAGATGGGCAGGTCTCCGATGAGTTTGATTCCCGCGTCCTTGCAATGCTCGTGCATGCTTTCGAACTGGGAAAAAAACAGGTACTGCCCCAAACGGTGGTGTTCGATTCGGTCGGCCAGCAGACCGCGGATTTCCGCCAGAGCGTCGTCCTGTCGGTCTCGCAATGGTTCGGGCCAGTCCGTCCAGGCCTTGCCCTCGAAGTGCTCCTTCAGGGCAGCGAACAAACAGAAGTCTTCGAGCCAATCCTTCGTGTGTTCACAGAAGATCGAAAAGGCGTTTCGGATTTCAGGGTGCTCTGCAAGTCGTTGTCTTGCCACCGAAATCAAGCGATCTTTGAATGCCGTTACTGCGGCGTAGTCTACTTTGTTTTCGGGCCCAGTGGGTGCGCCGTCCAGGTCGTCGTCTGTGACGAGGCCCTGCTCACGAAGCTGCTCCGGGCTGATGAGCAGCACGTTACCCGCAAAGGCCGAGATGCTGCTGTATGGAGAGCTGGCGCTCCCAAGATCGGTTGGGCACAAGGGAAGGATCTGCCAGTAGCTTTGCCCCGCATCGTCCAAAAAACGGATGAACCGATCGGCAGCGATGCCTAGGTCACCGATGCCGAATGGCGAGGGGAGGCTGGTCAGGTGGGCCAGCAGACCAGAGGATCGCGGTTTGTTCGTCATCGTGGTCCTTTCGGTTTCGATTCCAGTGAGGCTGGTCGTGGTGCGAGATGGAGCCGAGCAGTGAGACGATCGAGCAGCAGCCCTGCAGCGGCAGATAGGTCGCCTCGGCGACGGGACAGGTCGAAGACCATGTTTTGCACCTGCCATAGATCCGGTAAAATAGGTGCTTTGGCGAGGAGATCGATGAGCGTGGCGAGACGATCCAGTTCCGTCGTGTCGCCGGCCCACAGCCCCTCGCGGGCTCGCACGGCCTGCTGTTCAGCCGCTCTGGTCGCCGTCATGTCAAGCCGTGGATGTGAGCTTCCCATGTCCCATCGGCGGGCGCGTTCGAGGGTATCGGTGAACGCCCGGATGTCGGCCTGTTCCAATGCCGTGGCCAGGTCCGTTTGGATGAGAAACTTTGTCGTGGTCGCGAAGACTTCGGGCAGGGGCACGTCCCGTTGCCGCAGGAGCTGCATCACCGGGGCATGGGCCTGGTGCACCTGACGTAGGGCGGTCTCCATGGCGTCCAGGCTGTCGGACAGGACGCGGTCCACCAGCGCACGTTGTTCATCTCGAAACAGGTCCCAGAGATCGAATCGTCGGTCAGGGAAATAACGCTGGATGAGGTCGATGATGTCACTGACATCCGAGCGTTCGAATGCCTGCTTGAGCTGCGGCAAGGCTTCGACTAGGTGGGTCTGCGAATCCTCCATGGTGGAGAGGCCGCCGTAGAAATTGTGGTCGCCCAAGTGGAGGACGCAGTACGATACGGATTCGGACACGTGGGTCCGTCGGTCGGTGACCCGGCTGCATCCAGTCGATAGGGCCAATTTTCCTGCCCGTACGATATGGTGGTCACTGCTCTCCACGTCGAAGGCATACAGTGGGCTGGGTGGCTGGTCATCCAGCACTGAGCGGATGGCTTCGTGGGCAGCCACAGCAGCAAGGTCGACCCGGCAGGAGGAGACCAGGGCGTGATACACGTCGGCGCCGGTTTCGAATCGCGGGTCGTTGCAGGTCGCCTGTGCGAGGAAATTCACATATTCAGATTCCAGGTCCTGTCCGGAAACAACCTTGGCGAGTTCCATGGCTCGACTGGCGAGCTTCATGACCTGAACGGCCTCCAGGCCGGCGATATCGTCGAAGAACCAGCCGCAACTTGCGAGCATCAGCATGCCGAATCGATGGCTTTCGAAAAGATGGGCCATTTCGATTCGCTGTTCGCTTCCAAGTCCGGTCGCGCCGTGATCCGCCAGGAACCCGTCGAAATCCACCTGTCCCAACAGGACGCGGATGTAGTCGTCACGGGCCTCCCAGCAGTCATCGAGCAGCGGCCCAGCACGTTCTTCGAGCAGCGCGGCGAGTCGGTCCGTGAGCCAGTCCATGGCTTGACGCAACGGCCCTCTCCATGCCTGGTTCCATTCGGGATGCGCCCCTGAATTGCAGCCGCAATCCGACCGCCAGCGTTCCACGCCGTGCACGCAGCTCCATGAGGTCCGTTCGGCGATTTCCGCCTCCCAGGTTGGGGGATGCTCGTCCAGGTACTGACCGTAGATGGTCAGTTGCGCGTCATTCGTGCGTTCGATACGCCTCAAGGCAAAGGCCAGCGCCATGTCGCCGAACCGGTGGTGGTGGCCGTAGGTCTCTCCGTCGGTGGCCACGTGGACCAAGGGGGTCTCCCGGTTGGGTCGGGAGGCATGCAGGAGTCGGTCGGCCAGGGAGGCTCCGTCCCGCAACAGCCCTCCGAACGCAATTTCCTGTGCCACGGGCCCGTCGTAGAAGAACAGGGCGATGCGCCTGTTCGACGGCAGGTTGCACCAGTAGGGCATGGACCAGTCGAGGCGGTCGCTCGAGACCTCCTGCCAGGAATCGGATCCAATTGGCCGGATTCGTTCGACCTGCCTGGGCGCCAGGATCGCGAAGCGCATGCCATGGTCTGCCAAGACTTCGAGGGTCTGCCGGTCCACGGCAGTCTCTGCGAGCCACATGGCTTCGGCTTGTCTGCCAAATCGGTGCTCGAAATCCGTCAGCCCCCAGCGGATTTGGGTGACTTTGTCTCGCTTGTTTGCCAACGGCAAGATGGCGTGGCTGTACACTTGGGCCAGGGCGCTGCCATGGCCTCCGAACCTGGCAATGCTGCGACGGTCGGCGTCCAGGATGGACTGGTAGAGGTCTGGGGCCCGTCGTTCCATCCAGGACAGGAGCGTGGGACCGAAGTTGAAGCTGATTCGTGAATAGTTGTCCACGATCTCCACGATTCGTTCCTGGTCGTCCAGGATGCGGGACCAGGCGTTGGGACGGTAGCACTGGCGTGCAATGCGCTCGTTCCAATCATGGAAGGGGCTTGCGGAGTCTTCGGTTTCCACTTCCCCCAGCCACGGATTTTCCCTCGGTGGCTGGTAGAAGTGGGCATGGATGCAGATGTTCTTCGTCATCAGTCGTTCTGTCCGTTTCGGTCAGGAAGTCTGTACCGAATCCATGGTTCTTCGATAAGTGGAAACGCGCTCAGGGTCACTGAGGCGAGATTCAATCGGGCTGCTCGAAGAAGCATACCCCAAGGGGTGGCAGGGTCAATTCCAAGCTGTGGGTGCGTCCGTGCGCGGATGTCTCGTTTGCCACGACCTGTCCTCCATTCGTCACCCCACTTCCTGCGTACGTCGTTGCATCGCTGTTGAGTACCTCACGCCACGTACCGCCGGCAGGAACGCCAACGTGGTATCCGCGGCGTACCAGCGGGGTGAAGTTTGCCACCACGAGCATGGAAGGTCCATGGTCGGCCCGACGCAAAAAGGACAACACGGATTGGTCGGCGTCGGACGCATCGATCCACTCGAAGCCTTCCGGGGCGAAGTCGATCTGGTGGAGCGCGTCGGTCCTGCGGTAGAGGTGGTTGAGGTCGGCCACCCATTGCTGCATGCCGGCGTGATCGGCTTCTTCGAGGAGGTGCCAGTCTAAGGATGTGTCGTGGTTCCATTCGTGCCATTGGGTGAAATCGTTGCCCATGAACAGGAGTTTCTTTCCTGGGTGCGCAAACATGTAGCCCAGGAGCAGCCGCAGGTTCGCCATCTTTTGCCATCGGTCGCCCGGCATCTTGTTCGCCAGGGACAGCTTTCCGTGGACCCCTTCATCGTGGGAGAGGCTGAGTAAGAAGTTTTCGTTGAAGGCGTACCACAGGCTGAAGGTCAGTTGGTTGTGGTGGAACTTTCGGTGGATGGGATCGTTTTTGAAATATGCGAGTGTGTCGTGCATCCATCCCATGTTCCACTTCAATCCGAAACCGAGGCCCCCGGCATCCACGGGGCGGGAAACTTTCGGCCAGGCCGTGGATTCTTCGGCGATCATTTGAATGTCAGGCTGTTCCAGATATACGTGGGTGTTGAGGCTCTTGAGGAAGTCGATGGCATCGAGGTTCTCTCGTCCTCCTTCTCGGTTGGGTATCCATTCTCCTTCCTTGCGGGAGTAGTCCAGGTAAAGCATTGAGGCCACCGCGTCCACACGCAGTCCGTCGATGTGATACTGTTTCAGCCAGAAGGCAGCGCTCGATATCAAGAAGGCGCGGACTTCCAGCCGGCCGAAGTTGAAGATGTAGCTCTTCCAATCGGGATGGAATCCCAGTCTTGGGTCCGCGTGTTCATAGAGATGCGTGCCATCGAAGAGGGCCAATCCATGGGGGTCATCGGGGAAGTGCGACGGGACCCAATCGAGCAGCACGCCAATGTGAGCCTGATGGAGTGCGTCCACCAGGAACATGAAGTCGTCCGGGGTGCCGTATCGGGCCGTCGGAGCGAAGTACCCGGTGGTTTGGTATCCCCATGAGCCGTAGAATGGGTGCTCGGTGACAGGGAGGAATTCTACGTGGGTGTATCCCATTTTCGTGATGTAATCGACCAGTTGAACCGCCAGCTCCTTGTAGGTGAGCATGTGGCCTTGGGCGTCGCGTTTCCAAGACCCCAGGTGCATTTCATAGATCGACATGGGCGCGTCGAGCGCGTTGGCCTTGCCACGGTGCGCCATCCATGATTGGTCGTGCCAGACGTGTTCGAAACGCCAGATACGGGAAGCCGTTCGAGGCGGTTCTTCGTGCCAAAATCCGACCGGATCGGCCTTTTGGGCCTCAGAGCCGTTTTCAGATGCAATGTGGTACTTGTACAAGGAGCCAGCGTTCAGGCCAGGGATGAAACCTTCCCAAATTCCCGACGAGTCCCATCTTGGGGTCAGTTGGTGGCTGTTTTGTTGCCAGTCGTTGAAGTCTCCAATGACCGATACGGACCTGGCGGCTGGGGCCCAGACCGAAAAGTAGGTGCCGCCGCGTTCTAAATCCTCATGGGCTCCGAGTTTGTCGAAGAGGCGAAAATGACGACCCTGCTTGAGCAGATAGATGTCGTAGTCAGACCAGCGCGTGACGTCGTGTTGCACCTGGTCCTGTTTCGCGTTGCTCATGGGCGCTCCTTTCACCTGATCGACCGCAGTATGATACCTACTTCACCAGCGACGGCAAGCGCATTGCTCGTTTCGGCTCCGTCTGATAGTCTGGTCCGTGATGCAACGAGCACGCACAGGAGGACGTCTCGGTCGATTGGGGGAACCGGCGAGCGTTGGGCTCAGGACCTGCCGCTGGTGCGACGGATCCATGGGTGGCCCTGCGAAATTGAGACCGCTCGATGTGGCAGGGCGTAGGGCCTTCCGATGGAGGAATCCGTTCTGATCATTGCTCTCGTCCTTGGGCGCTCATGCCACGAGTTTTTTTTCGGCGGCCTGCTCTCGGTCTCCCTGGATTTTCTTTCGGATCGCCTCCTCGATGGATTTGGCCAGGTCGGGTTCCTGGCTGAGGATCTGGCAGACGTTGTTCCTGCCTTGGCCCAGCTTGCGGTCCTGCCAGCGATACCAGGAACCGGAGTGGTCCAGGATGTTCAACTCGGAGGCCCAGTCGGTCAATTCGCCGAATCGGTTGATCCCCTTGCCGAACATGAGATCGAATTCAGCCTGACGAAAGGGCGGGGCGACTTTATTTTTGACCACTTTGACCCGAGTGCGGTACCCGGTGGCTCCGTCCGGACTCTTGATCTGGGAGATGCGCCGGACGTCCAGCCGGACGGAGGAGTAGAAACGGAGCGCATTGCCGCCCGGCGTGGTTTCCGGGCTTCCGAACATGACACCGACCTTCATTCTGATCTGGTTAATGAAGAATATGGTGGCAGCATTCTTGGCCGTCACGGACGCGAGTTTTCGCATGGCCTGGCTCATGAGTCGCGCCTGAAGGCCGACGTGGGTGTCGCCCATGTTTCCTTCGATCTCCGCTCGTGGGACGAGTGCGGCGACGGAATCGACCACGATCAGGGCCACAGCTCCGCTCCTGGCAAGGATCTCGACGATTTCGAGCGCCTGTTCGCCACTGTCTGGCTGGGAGACGAGGAGTTCGTCGATCTTGATGCCCAAGTTGGCGGCATAGCGAAGGTCGAGCGCATGTTCGGCGTCAATGAAAGCACATCTTAGGCCAGAAGTTTGAGCCTGAGCGATGGCAGACAGGGCCAAGGTCGTCTTGCCCGAAGACTCCGGGCCGAAGACCTCACAGACTCGGCCCCTTGGCAGGCCACCGATGCCTAAACAGATGTCGAGGCCAAGGGAACCCGTCGAAATGGCGGGGATGTCGCTGATGGCGTTTGCGTCCATAGCCATGATGGCCCCCTTGCCGAATTGCTTTTCGATGGCGCGCATGGCTTCTTTCAGGGCTTGGTCCAAGCTGTCGTCATCTCCACGTTTTGAGCGGGGCTGATCTTCATTGTGGCGTGGCTGCTTCTGGCTCATGAGAGACCTCCTTGTCGGGGCTTCAGTGGACGGGGCGGTTCGGTCCGGGCCGTGGGCTTGGCGATGGTACAAGAACCGGAGCGAAACCGACCATTCGTGCAGGGATCGACTGCAACGGCCGTGCCCGATGTGGTTTTTTCGGATAAATGCTGCAATTTGTATGGTTTGTCGTCTTGACAGGTTGGGGCACTTCGGCTAGCTTTTGGCCTTCCTTTGGCTGCTTTGACTAGAAAGTGGCCAAAAAACGGTGTATGATATGCAGCATGGTCGAGCAACGAACCGTTTGCCAGGTGCCATGCTCGAAGACAGTGGAGGACAGAGCAGATGGCCGTGAAGTTGAGGCTTGCCAGAGGAGGTGCCAAAAAGCACCCCTTTTATCAGATTGTGGCCGCTGATTCCCGGTACGCACGGAATGGGCGGTTCTTAGAACGGATCGGATATTACGATCCAAATGTGGATCCGCCACTTGTGAAGGTGCGGCAGGACCGGTTGGCGTATTGGTTGGAGAACGGAGCCCAACCAACGGAAGTTGTGAAGCATCTCGTTCAGAAAGTGACTGTGGAGAGCTGATACTGCGGGCTGGGTTCGAACCGGCAGGACGAGTGGCGCGCAGTGTCATCGGTTGTTTGGGGGAAGACATGACTGACACTGAGTCGAACACGACCATGAGGGATCTGATCCTGCAAATTGCTCGGGCGCTCGTCGACAATCCTGACTTGGTCTCGGTGAACGAAGTTTGTGGGGATCAGACCTCGATCATCGAGTTGAAGGTGGCCAAGGAAGATCTGGGTAAGGTCATCGGAAAGAAGGGGCGAACCGCGCATGCCATGCGTGTGATCCTCAATGCTGCATCGACCAAGCTCAGGAAGATGGCGGTCCTTCAGATTATCGAATAGCTCGTCTATTCTGTTCATTATCCTGTGTTTTCTGCACGATGGATGGCGTTCTTTGCCTGTCTCTTGTCGAGGTTTTCCCGTGAGCGGCTCCAAGCAACCTTCGGATGAATTGGATGTGGGGCGCGCCCTATCCTTTGGGGTGGTGGGCAAGGCCCATGGTTTGGACGGATGGATGCGGGTGCGCCCGTATCGCCGTGATACCGAAGGTCTGCTCCATGTGGAGACGGTCTGGTTTTCTTTCGAGGGGCGGCTCGATGGTCGCAGGGTCTTGTCGGTGCGCGGGGAGCGATCGGGATATTTGCTCCTGGTAGAGGGGTGTGGGAGCCGCACGGAAGCGGAACGATTCAAAGGCGCCGAGCTTCTGTTGTCACGGGATGAGTTGCCCGCTCTGGGTCCGGATGAGTTTTATCTGGTGGATTGCATCGGTGCCGAGGCACAGGATCTGACTGGTGCCAGCCTGGGTCGGGTTGTGGACCTGCTCGACGCCGGCGGAAGAGATCTCTTCGTAGTGCGCGATGGTGCGGAGGATCTGCTCGTGCCCGCCACGGAACCGTTCTTCGTGGATGTTCGTGATGGTCGGGTGATCCTGACGGATGTGGACGGCCTGCCCAAGGAGCATCACGACTCGAAAGCAGCGGGCCGGCGAACCGGATCGAAGGGTAGGGCCTGACCGTGCGCATCACCGTGGTGACCCTTTTTCCCGAATTGTTCGGGGGCTTTTTGGAGACGAGTCTCATTGGACGGGCTGTGGCTTCCGGCGAACTCGACGTGGAGTTCGTGCAGATTCGGGACTATGCCCTCGATCGACGTCGATCCGTGGATGACACGCCTTATGGTGGTGGGGCGGGAATGGTGCTGCGGGCGGACATCCTGGCCTCAGCGGTGGAGGCGACGACGCGGGATCGAGGTGCTGCCCATCGGGTGCTGCTCACCCCGCAGGGGCAACGGCTGGAGCAGCCCATGGTGGCTCGTCTTGCCCAGAGACAGGACCTCATGCTCATCTGCGGGCGCTATGAAGGGGTGGACGAGCGGTTTCGTGAGCGGTACGTGGACGAAGAGATTTCTTTGGGCGACTTCGTTTTGTCTGGAGGTGAGGTGGGCGCCATGGCATTGATCGAGGCCGTCGCGCGGTTACAACCTGGCGTGATGGGCAACGATCGGTCGGCCGAGGATGAGTCTTTCAGCATGGGGGGATTGGAGTATCCCCATTACACGAGGCCAAGGGTTTTCGACGGACAGGAGGTGCCAGGGGATCTCTTGTCCGGTGATCATGCACGGATCCGTGCCTGGAGACGGCGCCAAAGCGTGCTCAGGACTGCCGAACGCAGGCAGGATCTGTTGGAGAAGATGAATCTTTCCGAGCAAGAGGAGACGCTCCTTCGCGACCAAGGGCTTTTGCCTGTCGTGGGGTTCCAGACCGGGCAAGGGTATCGAAGAGCGACGAGAGAAGGGGCAGACCAAAAAAAGATGTTGACCGAACTGAAAAAAAGGACATACGTTGCCCTGCTGCATCACCCTGTGTACGACACGAATCGCAGGGTTGTGGCCACGGCGGTGACGAATTTGGATCTCCACGACATCGCCCGATCGAGCCGGACCTATGGGGTGGCCGGCTACTTCGTGGTCACGCCCATCGAGCGACAGGTCGAACTGGTGCATCGGGTGGTGGGGCATTGGACCACCGGCTCGGGCGGGAGCCACAACAAGCCACGGCGCGAGGCGTTGAGCCTCCTGCGCGTGGCGACTTCGCTTGAGGAGGTGGTCCGGGACGTGGAAGCTCGGCACGGCGAGTCACCAGTGGTGGCCATGACGAGCGCGCGCGCCCAGGATGGGCTTTCGGTGTCGGTCCAGGATCTACCCGATTGGCCTGGTTTGGTTGGACGGCCGCTCCTGCTGGTCTTTGGAACCGGTTGGGGCTTGACCGAGTCGGTACTGGCACTGGCAAATGTTCGGCTTCTTCCCATCGAGGGAGCCGACGGCTACAATCACTTGTCTGTTCGGAGCGCGGTCGCGATTTACTTGGACCGTTTGTTTGCCCGGGCAGGCTGACAGGAGAGACGTCATGGGTCAAGTGGACCATAGGATTGCAGCAATCGAAAAAGAGAACCTTCGGCACGAGTGGGACGATTTTCGCCCCGGTGACACGGTGCGTGTCCATGTGAAGATTCGTGAAGGAGAAGGCGGCAAGGCCAAGGAGCGAATCCAGGTGTTCGAGGGCGTGGTCATCCGCCGCCGCCGAGGTGGTGTCCGGGGCGCCTTCACCGTGCGCAAGGTGTCCTACGGCGTGGGAGTGGAGCGGGTTTTTCCGTATCATTCTCCCAGAGTGGACAAGGTCGAGGTGGTCTCCCACGGCATCGTTCGGCGTTCGCGTCTCTATTATCTCCGCGAGCGACGCGGCCGGGCGGCCAGGATCAGAACCAGGAGAATGGGCACCAGGTGAGCGAACCTGGTCGGTCGGTTTTTCTCGGGCGACGAGCCGAACAGAAGGCGGCTGCCTTCCTGGAGCATCTGGGATACGAGATCCTGGATCGCAACACGACCTATCGAGGTGGGGAACTGGACTTGGTGGCGAGGCAGGGCGCTGTCTTGTGCTTCGTTGAGGTGCGTTATCGGGCCGATGCGTTGATGGGGGATCCACTCGAAACCGTGGGACAGGTGAAGCAATCCAGGTTGATCCAGGCGGCCCGGCAGTATCTTCGCGACCGTCCGGAATGGGATCGGCCAGACCAACTCATGCGGTTTGATGTGGTTGGGATCGTGGGGGACGACGAACCAGTCTTGGTTCAAAATGCGTTCGGGGTCGATACGGGGTGGTGATCACCTGTCGGGACACGAGCCTGGACGCGACCGCCAACCGGAGTTTCGGAACTGAAATCGAGAAAAAGGAAACAGGAATTCAGGTTAGGCAGAAGAGCGTTCGTTTGCTGGCCCTACTGGCAACCCGTGGGTTGCGGGACTTTGTCGTCGGGCCGGTAGAACGCCGGTGGATCGCTGTTCGGCTTAATCAGGAAGTCCTTGCACATGCAGATGCAGTGACCCTCGAAGGTTTCGCCGTGTTCCTGTTTGTGGCACACGAATTGGGTGCAGATGCTGCCGTTCGAGTCCTCGCCCCCGGCCTTGCAGTCCGAGTGCTTCTTGCATTCGGTGGAGCAGAAGGCCTTGACCGTGTAGATGCATTTTCCCGAGTCAGGGTCGCAGAAGTACGGAGTCGGGCAGTTCGTCTCGTTGCATCCGTTGTTGCTCTGGGTGGGATACAACGCTTGGGGGCCCTGCTGGAGACAGATGCGGCCGGAGCATTCAGGGGCCTCGATGTTCAAGATCGTCACCGATGGCTGGCCGTATTCGTTGTTCAGGTCGATATCCGGAATGTGTTGTCCTACAACGCAATAGCGGCCGAGATCGGTCTGTTCACAGCCAAACAGGACAGTCGGTGCTGCCAGCAACAGAGCTATCGTCCACACTCTCATCTGTTTTGTCCTCCATGTGACGTCCATGGCCACGTTTTTTGCCATCTTACCTAGCGGCCCTTGCAAGTCAAGGAACAACCCCTTTCTGTTCTGAGAACACGTAATGCTGTTTTGCCAACTGTTTTCCCTGTGCATCCTGGTCCTGGCCATGGACCATTTTCTTGTGGATGGGGGGCGCGGGGCCTGAGGTTTTGCCTCATCGCCAGGGGCACAGGGCCCACATGCTTCGCCATCGCGTTTTTCCGAGTCGTCGTTGAGCGAAACAGGACGAGTTTTTTTTGGAGGAGAATCGCAGGGGATCGAAGTAGAGAAACAGGTTGAACAGTTGGTGAGAAAACGGACAGAGCCATTTGGGCAGGTGCACACGTACGCCTTCGTTGACAGGGTAACGCTGCGAGGGTACCTTGTTTTTGGAAGTGGCTCGATGGTGGTGATTGGCACGGATTGCCGGGAGACGATGCAGTGATGGAGCGCGAGCAGTGGAATGAAAAAGGGTTGATTCGAAGAAGGGCGGTGGTTGGCGCCCTTCTGGCGAGTGTTTTGGTCGCGGCCTGTTTCGTGCGGGGCAAGAGTGGGCGGTCGTCGGATGATCGGTCGAAATCCTGCGTTCGCGATGACGACTGTCGATTGTCGGAGCGCTGCGTGGACCAGGTCTGTCAGGCTGCCGAGGAATGCAGCGCCTGTTCTTCTGTGCCACATGGTCAGGCGACGTGCTTTCACGGTCAGTGTTTGATCGAGGTTTGTTCCGAGGGGTGGCATGACGCGAACGGCCTGTACCAGGACGGGTGCGAATATGCCTGCGAGGTTGCCGGTTCTGAGCAGTGCAACGGCTTGGATGATGACTGCGATGGTCTGACCGACGAGGACTTCGATCTTTCGTACGATCCAGATCATTGCGGTTCCTGTGGGCATTCCTGTCCCGCCCCTGTACATGCCGATCCCCTCTGTTCGGGTGGAACCTGCTATTTTCAGTGTCAGCAAGGATTCTACGACAATGACGGAGATCCTTCGAATGGATGTGAGGCTGAGACCTGTCAGATCACGCATGGGGGCCAGGAGGTCTGTGACCTGCGGGATAATGATTGTGACGGCCTGACGGACGAGGGGGTGACCAAGGACGATCCTCATAGTTGTGGGCCATTGTGCGCCGATTGTTCGTATGAGGGCGCCGAAGGAATGTGCGTCGCTGGTGGCTGTGTCATGGGAGACTGCCTCCCTGGGCATTTCGATTTGGATCGCTCTCCGGGTAACGGCTGCGAATACGCCTGTGTACCCACAGGGGACGAGGTCTGCGACGGGCAGGACAACGACTGCAACGGATTGACCGATGAAGGCCTCGTGTGCCACTGCCCCGAGGGGATGGTGTCGGTGGACTCGATCTTTTGTATCGATCGCTATGAGGCATCTCGGCCCGATGCAACAGCAAGCAGCGAAGGGTCCGGTGACGCGTCTGCCTTGTCCCGTCCTGGGGTCATGCCATGGGATCATGCATCCACGGCGCAGGCTTCTGCCGCCTGTCAGGCCGTGGGCAAGCGACTTTGCACGCCCGCCGAGTGGGAGCGGGTCTGTCGTGGTCCGGATGACCACGAGTATTGTTACGGGGATCAGTATGATCCGACCGTTTGTAACGGAATCGATCTGTTTTGTCGTTGTGGCGCTGGGTCGTCCTGCGAAGCGCAGGATCCCTGCCCGTTTCCCCATTGTTATGGCCAATGTGGAGCTTTTTTCCATTTGCTACCCACGGGAAGCTTGCCGAACTGCACGAACGGCTACGGTGTTTTCGATATCAATGGGAATGTGTGGGAACTCGTCCAAGGCGGAATGGCTCGTGGCGGCGCGTTCAATTGCGGAGATTCAGAGGCGTTGCATCGTTGCGATTATGTGGCGGACTGGGGCCCGAACGACGTTGGTTTTCGTTGTTGCTGCACGGACTGTCCCAAGGAGTGATCATGGGTGCTGAAGGCCGGGAGCAGGTGCCGAGTCAATCCGACGCCGGAGCCGTATTGCCGAAGAAACGACCGCGCGGGCGGCCGTTGCCTTTCGGGGCCTTGGCCTGGAGTTTTGTGCAAGCCGCTGGCCTCGTGGTCGTCGCTTTCTCGGTGGCACTGTTCGTCAATTGGGCGCGCGGTCATGGTGGGCTGCCGCTCGTGCGACGTGCCCCCTTCGATCTCTACACGGATTGCCCTGAGGTGCGGGACGACCTTCCCGTGGTGACTGTGCAGCAGTTGGGTACCGGGCCTCGGTCGGTGGTCTTCGTGGACGGCCGCATGGCACCTGCATACTGTAGAGGTCATGTGCAGGGCGCACTGTTTTTGCCTGCATATGAAACCGAGGCGCCCGATCCGGCTGTGGTGGCGCACCTTTCCAAACAACGGGGAAAGTGGATCGTGGTCTATGGAGACAGGAAGTTACAGGGTGGCAAGCGCCTGGCGACGAGTCTTGCGAACGCCCATGTGCGCGGTGTGCATCTGTTGGATGGCGGCTATGAGGCTTGGGAGAAAGCCAAGCGGCCGATCGCGCGTTGTGCCATTTCGCAGATGACTGTTGCATCGGTCAAGGCCCACCATGCCACCGAGATCGTTTTGGTGGACACTCGTCAGGAGGATGCGTTTTCAAAGGGGCACATCCCCGGCGCGGTCAACCTGCCCTTCGATGACGTGTTGGCGCCTGATCCGAAGGTGGTGGCACGTCTCATCGCCGCGCACCATTTCATCGTGGTCTACGACGCAAAAAAGGGCGCCGATGCCTGGTCGGTGGCAGCGGAATTGAAGGCGCGAGGCGCCCGGTCCGTCTCACTGTTGTCCGGTGGCTGGGCCGCGTGGAAAGGTCTGCAGTCTGGGCCCACGAGCCGAGTGGGCAACACGGATCGGGCCGCTTCTGGGACCGGACTGAATGACAGCGGCAAGAAGCCGGATGTCGAGGTGGTGCGATGAAGGATTTCGTGGCGCGATTTTGGAGTCATCCGGCGCATGCATACGTGGGTCTCGTCGTGCGGCTCTTCGTTGGAGTGGTCTTCATCGTTGCGGCGCTCCCAAAGATTGCGCGACCAGCGGAATTCGCCTGGTCGGTGGCCCTGTATCAGATGCTTCATTACAGCAGGGTCAATTTCCTTGCCGTGGTGCTGCCCTGGGTGGAACTCATCGCGGCCTTGGCTCTGATCGTCGGATTGTGGACAAGGGGGGCGGCTGTGGTGATCGACGGGATGCTCGTGATGTTCGTGGTAGCCCTGCTGCATGCGGCATCGCATCGCATCGAGATGACGACCTGTGGATGTTTTTCCCAGGCGGGCGCCAGGGCCCTGACCGCCCACCGAGACGTGATTGGGCATTCGCTGCTCTATCGGGATATCGTCATGTTTTTTGGCGTCGGCTACGTGTGGCTGTTCGACGATGGCCGATTCGGAATGGATGGCTGGAGGAAAAAGCATGAGAGCTAGCATCTGGATGGTCATTTTGTTGTGGTCCTCGAATGTCCTTGCGGGATCGATTCCGTGGAGCCGTGTTCCAGGTGGAAAAAACTTGTCGTCTGCGGATCGCAAGAAGGCGGCCGTTTTGTTGCAGTCCGTGGATTGCTATTTTGGCTGCTCGGACAAGGTGGCTGCTTGTTTGAGGCGCCAGCCGTCCTGTCACACGGCGAGGTTCTTGGCTGGGATGATCGTCCGCATGGTCCGTCAGGGGCGTTCTTTAGACGTGATTCGACGTCAGGCGATGCTGCGTGCCAAGAGCATGCATCCGTTTCGGGCGCGCAAGATCGATCTGCATGCGAGCATGTGCACCGCAGATCCCAGAAAGGCCAAGGTGGTGGTGGTGGGCGTTTCGGATTTTCAATGTCCGTTCTGCACGGTGGTGTTGCCGCGCCTGAAAGGTCTGATGGCGCAGTACGGCCGTCGGGTGGCTTTTTGCTTCAAGCAGTTTCCCACCCAGATGCACGGAGCCAATTCGGTGATGTCGGCACGCGCCTCAGTGGCAGCGGCGCTCCAGGGACGCTTTTGGGCCATGTTCGACATCCTGTACAAACATCGGCAGGACCAGAAACCCAGCCAGGTGGAGCGATATGCTACGGCCATCGGGCTGGACATGGCGCGTTTTCGTCGTGATCGAGACAGCAGAGCCACCAGACGCCTGGTGGCCTTGGACAAGCGTCAAGGGTTGCGCTACGGCGTCAAGGGGACTCCGACGCTCTTTATCGATGGCAAGCATTATTACGGACGCAAGGACGGCGAAGAAATCCGATCTCGGATCGACGAGGAACTCGTCCTCGTGGCAGGGGGCAACTAGATGCAGATGCTCGTCGTTTTCTCGATCGGCCTGGGGCTGATCGGTTCCCCGGCGCCCCAAAGGCGACAGCCAGCGCCTCGATCGGCTCGAAGCACGACCGATGTCACGGCGATTGCCCGTCCAACGCAACAGGCAGGGATCTCCGCGGGCAGGACCACCGACGCCACACCCCAGGGTCCGTCCGCAGCGCCTGGATCTGGGACGGTACGCTCCAACGAGCAACCCGAGCCCCTCTCTGTCTCGTCCAAAAGGAACGATGCTGTGCTGGTAGCCACCAAGGGGCGAGCGCTGCGGCGGGCAAACGCCGAGGCGGCGCTTGCCCGTGGTCAGATGGATCTTCGAGTTGGTCGCTTCGCAGCGGCGGTGGTTGCTTTTTCCAGGGCGTTGCGTCTGGGTGCCGATCCGGTGACGGTTCGCCACTGGAGGGGCGTGGCCCTGGCCGAGCAGGGACGTATCGCGGATGCCGAACGGGACCTGGCGTTCGTGGCGACCCGTCGTCCGCACGACAGGGATTTGGCCATGCAACTGGGGCGGGTGCTGTTGGCCGAGGGGAAGTTCATGTGGGCCATGCGACGGCTGCAGAGCGTGGTGCGGGCGGATCCACATAGGGCCAAGGCCTGGATGCTGCTTGGCTATTGCTTGATGCGGCTCGAAGAGTACGACGATGCTGTCGATGTGCTGCGGCGTGCGCGGCGTTTGGCGCGATCCAAGAGGCTCCGTGCCAGGACCGGTGTCCTGTTGGGGATCGTTCGTCTGCACCAGGGCAAGGTCGCTCGTTCGGTGGTGCTGATGACCCGGAGTGCGCGGGCATCGGGCCTTGCCGTCGGTAGCGTCACCGACCTGCTCAGGGTCCGTCTGGCAGGGAATCCGGGGCGCTGGGGTGCATCGGTGTCTCTGGGGTCCGGGTTCGATTCCAATCCAGCCATGGGGCCGGACCTCGTGCCTGGGTGGGCCAGGAGCAGCGAGGGGGCCGCCGATGTGGCTCTGTCGGTCAGTGGTTGGTATCGTCCCCTGGATAGGCATGGCCATTCTCTTCGTGGTGGTCTGTCTCTGCAGCGCCATTTTTACGTTCCGCCCAAGGGACGTGGAGCAGAGGCCCTGGTGTCCGCCTTTAGCATGACCGTGCTGAGCGCGGATTCGACCTATCAGTACCAGTACCTTTCGTCGGACGGTTTGGACGGCATCCAGGCTGGGTATCGGTTTTCCCTGGTGGAACTCGACGGCGGGTCGTCCATGCCTGGCGAGCCTGAGCCGTTTTTGTATTCCGAGAATCACTCCATGGAATTGGCGTGGCAGCGTACCATGAAGAATGGGGACATTTCGGTCACGGTGCAGCCTGGCTACGGGGCGTATCGGGATCGGGATCGCGACGGTTTCTGGGGGCAGGCTGATTGTGCCGTGAGCCATTTTTACTTGGGGCGGAAGCTTCGATTGTACGTGCGACTGGGCTTCAACCTCCACGACGCCAGGTGGAAAGCTTGGCGCTGGGCTGGTGTTGGGGCCTGGTCGGCGGTCAGTTGGTTTGCTCCTGGGAGCCTGGACGTCGTCGGTTGGGCGAGCTACGATTTTCACCGGCATTTCGATTCGGCCGGTGCGCTCACGTCGGGAGAGCTGAACCAGTGGGAATTGGCTCCAGGCGCGATGCGTCAGGATCATCTCCTGACGCTCACTGCGGGGATTGGACGGCGCCTGGACCGTAAGGGTCGGTGGCGTCTGGACCTGTCCGTGCGGTATCTGAAGAGTTGGTCCACAGCGGGTTTTTTTGCCTACAGTCGATTCATGGGCCTCGTGGCTGTGACGGGTGCCTTTGGGTCGGATCGTCGCGGGAGCTGATGGGAGGAGGTTGCGTCATGTGGATGTTGCTCGCCGTATGCACCGTGGTTGCCGGGGTGCCCGCCAAGAGGACGACCGTGCCAATTGCGCAACACAGGGCCGTTGGGCGGACGAGGCGCGGAAACCCACAGGCAGCGCCGACCCGTGGAAAGCTTTTGCTCCAGTCTGGCTGCGTGCTTCGATTTGAGCGCGGCGCCCGATTCGTGGTCGACCGCGGTCCCTCTTGTGGCGTCCTGCACGTCACAAGGGGGGCGGTGGTGGCGTTCGTGCCCTCGGGGCGCATGCTTTCTGTCTGCGTCGGCAGACTGGTCGAGGTCATTCGTGGCGGCGTGGTCAAGGTCCGTCGCAATGGGACGATGTGTGTGGTCGGGCAGGGCCCCGGGCCCTGCAGGGTGCGCTTTCGGTACGAGCGACCGCCACGTCTGCGGCTCGCGTGGAAGATGGACGTGGCGTCTTTGGTGCCCAGGGCGCAAACGGGTCGTTCCCGCCTGGGCTCGGACAGCAGCGGCGTGACCGGGGCAGCCTCAGGGTCCATGTGCCTGGATACATCTGGTTCTTCTGGGGCCGCTTCTTCGGTGCATGAGGGCTCTACGGGGATCACGAAACCGACGGGGACCTCCCGGGTCACGGTACACGTGCACATTCGGAGGCGATGACATGGGCCTGCGAGACGTTTGGAGATGTTGGTTCATTTTGATCATGCTGGGCGTTGGGGGGGGCGTGATTGGTTGTGACGAGCCCAGCCCGCCCGCTCGGCTTCGCCTCTCCATCACGATGCCCCAGAGTCGGTTCAAGAAAGCAACGCAATCGTTGGTCGATACGCCTCTCATCGTCGAAGCGGCGATCGAGGCGGACGATCTCGCTGAGCCGGTGACCGCCTGCTGGGCTGGTGCGGTGCAGGACGACGTGTCTGTGTCCCTGTCGGTTCCTGCGGGGCAGAACCGCAACCTGTCGGTGGTGGTCTTTGCCTGGGACGGCGAGATCGTCAGTACATACAAAGCGTTCGTGTCAGGCTTGGCCCTGGAATCGGGTGACCAGTCGGTGGACGTGGACGCTGAGCCGTCTGCGACCTGGACGTTGAATGTGGCCTTGGAGACTGTGGGATCCATGCCGAAGGCGGCGGCCGTCGAAGAGGCGCAACTCGGCATTTTGTTTCCGAGCGTGCCCGTCACGGACGGACGATTCGTGATTTCGGGGTTGCCGACCGGGCGCTTTTTTTACGTCGTGGTCCAGTACGAGGACGGCAGTTGGTCGGATCCCCTGTACGGTTGTCCTGTTTTCTTCGGTCAGGACGGGA
The DNA here is from genome assembly GCA_021162935.1 of Deltaproteobacteria bacterium. Lineage (GTDB taxonomy): Bacteria > Myxococcota_A > Polyangia > HGW-17 > SLPX01 > JAGGXR01. The sequence goes on along the minus strand of JAGGXR010000162.1, from coordinate 87,895 downwards.
CCCTCTCGCGGGTGATCGATCTGGACGACGACACCTGCTGATTGTTCGCAATGGACGCGCTGGATCGGTGGCCGTCCTGCCGCGGGTGCCGCGTGCAAGAACTGGGTTGCGTTGGGTTCATGTGGCGGGTTTATTCTGACCAGTCTCTTAAGGATCGCGCAGCGGAGCGGCAGCAGCCACGTTGGGGGGCATGGGCAGACACGACGACGAAAACGGCCCCAAATATGCAGTCTTGAAACAAATGTAATTGGGAAGACAGAAATTACAAGTGTATGATTTTGTTTGTTTTTTTTCTTGACGAGACAGAAACAAATTTGGTAGGCTGATATTGTTCGACGTGTGGAAGGAAGGAACGAAGACAAACTGGTCGATAGGCAAGACCACAGCACAAGGAGGCAAGGCAATGAGACACCGCAACCGACTGTATCACCTGATGCTCGTCATTCCGTTTCTCCTGGCGGCTTGTGCGGACACGGGTCCGGACAGCACGGGCCAGACATCCCAGGAGATGAGTGGGCGCCATCAATGGAAGAGGCCGGCTACTCTGTTTGCCGCGCTCGGCGCCTCGGTTACTTATGGGATCGGTTCGACCAATGAGATAGGGTTTGTCAAGCCGTTCCGGTGGTATCTCATGTTCGATCTCGCCACCCACGGACGGATCGAGTGGGTTCATCTGGACAATGCGGCCGTGCCAGGAGCGACCAGCGACGACATCATCAATGACCAACTCCAGGGCGTGCTCGACGAGATTCCCTTGTACAAGCACGGAACCGTGGCGCTTGTGGGCAGCGACGGCGGCGGCAACGACCTGCGTGGGTTCTTGAACTCTCCAGACTTTGCCATTTGCTTCCAGCCGGACCAGACCGAGTGCTTCATGCGCATTGGCGCGATTCTGCAACACTTCTACGTGAACTTCGCGACCACCGTGGGTTCCGTCCGTGCCGCCATCGGGCCTGACGCACCCTTGATCGTGACCACCCAGTACAACCCGATGCTCAAGTCCGCCTGCGACCCGTCGGGAATGGTCGGCCCCCTGGCCAGCGGGGTCTTTGAAGGCCCGAATGGGTTCAATGACGTCGTGCGTGCCGTGGCAGCCCAGTACGGCGCCATCGTGGTCGACACCTTCTATCCGTTGGCAGCAGATCCAGAGAACCTCATCAACGACGACTGCATTCACCCCAACGACGCTGGCTATGCTGTGATCTTCAATCAACTCGTGGACACCTGGGAAGCCAACTACTAGGCATCTTTTTCTGTCCGTTCTTTCTTCCACATCGTCTGTTTTTCTCTCTGGAACGACGTTCCCTGTTCTACCGGACCACAGAGACCCTTCGGGCGGAGTTGTCTTGAGCCCCGTTGCTTTGTCACGGGTTTGGTGACGCGTTGTCCGTATCCTGCTCGATTGGGCCGCTGTCACCTGCGTCGACGTCTGGAGACGAGCACGAGACCCAGGCCGAGCAGCGACCACCAGAGCCAGGGAGTGGGCGTCGTGCTGTCTGCAACCGTGCGACAGCCACAGCCTTTCTGGGTGAGATCGACAGGGGTGCAGATATTCGGATTCTGGTCTGACGGATAGATGGCGCACAGGCCTTTGATGTCGTCGGACGACAGGGATCGCTTGTCCGTCTCGCCTGGGACCGAGTAAGGGTACATGGTCGTATTGCGGATCGACGAGGGCAGGGCCGAGAGCGGGTCGCAGTCTGGGATTGGGTTTCCCTGGTCGTCCACGGGACGCTCGGGCAGATCTCCGCTGTAGCAGGTGTGATCCAGGCCAAGGATATGCCCCATTTCGTGGGTGAGCGTGTTCTGGATGTCGTACTTTCCCACCGCCCCTTGTGGGTCCGTGGAGAAGGCGTGGTTCACGGCGTTGACCTCGATGTCCGCATCCAGGATTTCGCCGTCGTCGTTGGCTCCCTTGTCCAATACGAAGGTGAGGGTCGTCAAGGCCACGGCCTGCGGGTCGTAGCGCGAACTGCCGTCGCCCCATAGGTCCTGGACCCAGACGATGACATTGGTGTTTTTGCCCTTTGGATTGAAGCCGCGATCCGCCCTTTCCGTTGGGTCGGCCATGACGAATTGAATGAATGCATTGCAGGTGGTGGCAGCATCGTTCCAGGTTTTCGCGGACGCCTCGATGGCCGCAAACGTGGCTTGTGGACTCTCGTCCGGACAGCCATCGGCCTGCGGCGTCACAAAGACGCAGCTTCGGCGCCAGGCAATGGCCGTGCCGTTCGTATTCGTGGTCCGCACGTAGGCGGACGCAGATCCGGTCCAAGCCAAAATAGCGACGATGCATATGGCGTTTCGGGACGAGCCTAGTCTATGGGACATGGTGGCCGTCCTTTCCGGTCTGGAGTACGAGTCGTTTCAAGCGATCCAAGGAAAATCGGGAACTGGGCGTTTTGCCCGTCCAACCGACGGTACCCACCGATCGGAGGGCCTGCCATCGTCCTTGGACCTGGCGGAGGCGGAAGGCGCCTTGGACCATGCCGGTGACGTAGAGCCGAGAGGCTCGTTTGGCGAGGAAGAGGACCACGTGCTCGCCCCGGCGAAAGCGGGCAGCGCCTTCAACGCGCATTTCGATGCGTCCCACCTTGCCCCCGAGGCGGTAGAAGGACAGGACCGCGTTTTTGTCTGATCCAGCCGGTGACTTCCAGACCTCGTCGGGCTGGAGACGGACACGGGTGACGATTTTGTGGCCGACCCAGCGCGAGGACGTGGACAGGATTCGGCCCCGAACGACAAGGGAGGACGCGTTGGTCATCTGAGCAACGGTCATGGGCGCCAGCACAGTGGCTCCTGCGTGTCTGCCACCCACCATTGCGGTTGCCGCTACCAGGAAGACGATTGGTTTGTGATGCACCGAGTACCTCCTTTCTGGTGAGGTTCTGGTTTGGGGCCGAATCAGCATAGTACGAGGTCGTGCCTCTTTTCAATATTGGCGTGGGCCCAGCCCATTCTTTTTGATGGCAATAGTTGACCTTCCTTTCGATTGTTTCTAGGTTAGGACTCACCGAGTGCGGTTTTTGCGGAATGTTGTTCGCCCATGGACCGTGGCCGTCATGCGGGAGCGTGGCTGGCGTCGTAGGACCGCACTTCGATTTCTGATCGGACGTGAGGAGGATCCCATGGATGGTTTGTTGCACAAAACGCTGCCCTTGTTTGGAACGCTTCTCTTGGTGGGATGCGGCTCGGTCCGTGGAAGCCGAGCTTCGGTCCTGACCGACGCCCGTGCCTACCATCGCGGCCAGGACGTTCGGGTCGTGGTGAAGCTCGCCAAGGGCTCGGTGGGCATGTTCCTGCAGATGCAGAGACGCATTGGGAGTCGTTGGCAGAAGGTGGCGACGTTCAATCCAAGAAAGCAATGTCCTGTGATGCAGACGCGAGCCGAAGGCGGCTACCGATTCATCACGAAGACCAGCGCCATGTGTCGTCTGCTGCAGGGGACATGGAGTGTGCTCTGGACTCAGATGATGCAACGCCAATGCGTCAAGCCGACGCCTGTTGAATCTGGAACCTACCGGATTTGTGCGGTTCAGTTCACAAAGCGTTGCTTGGCCCGGGAGGGCCCCTACGGCTTCGAGTTGCCCAGGGCAGGTTCACGGCGTTTGAGCTGTTCGGCTCCTTTCGTGGTGCGTTGACAGGATCCTGTACGAGCGTCACAACGCGGGCGTGACGAGACCTGTTCAGGTCCCGCAGCACGGAGAACGAGGCCATGGCGAAGTGGAGCGATGTCCGGCATTTCCTTGCGGAGCATTACCGAGTCGTCGAAGACAGTGACAGCCGGGTGGCCGTACTCATGGAATTCGAAGACGGCAGGAGGCAGCACATCACGATGTATCCCTTCGAGGCGGTCGATCGGACCTGGCTGGGCTTCGAGACCCGGATTTGCCGACAGGAACTCCTCGAGCCGCAAAAGGCCTGTCGGCTCAACAGTGAGTTGGCCGTCGGGCATCTCGCTTTGGATTCGGAAGGGTACTATATTGCCCGGCATACTGTATTGCTCGGCACCCTCGATCCGGAGGAACTCCTTTTGCCGCTCCATGTCCTGACCACCCTCGCCGACGACATGGAGGAACGCCTTACCGGACGCGATCTGTGGTGACCGGCTGGATTTTTCCGATCTGGTGAAGGAAAGTCGTCTGTCGATTTTCAAGGGCCCTTGTCGTCGAACGGGAGTTCGATGACGGCACGGGCGCCCGCTTCGCTGTTTCGAAGGTCCAAGCTTCCCCCCATTTGTTTTATGAGGCCGCGGGCCACCACGAGTCCCAACCCCGTGCCGATTCCTTCCGGCTTGGTCGTGAAGTAGGGCTCGAACAGGCGGCCTTCCAAGCCGTTTGGCAGTCCCGGCCCGTTGTCTTCGACTGTGATCGTGATTCGTTCCTGCTGGGACAATGCCTCGATGAGAATCCGAGGTGGGCTGTTTGTCTGTCGTGCCGCATAGGCCGCGTTGGTGAGCAGGTTGATGAGTACTTGTTCGATGGACGTTGGGTTGACCCTGATGCGAGGGATGTCGTCCGGCACGGCGACCGTGACCAGGATGTCCTTGAGCGCCCATTGCACCATGTCCAGGGAGCGCCTGATGGTTTGACGAATGGACAGTAGCGCTGTCTTTCTGGGGCTGTTCATCCACTTTCGGCTGTTGAGCAGGATGGCCCGGCATTGGTCCGCGCTGTGGTAGATGGTCTGGAGTCGGGTCGTGAGGTTCGTGCCATCGCCGGCCAGGATCAATTCCGTGTGGCCGGCGATGGCGGTGACATAGTTGCTCAGTTCGTGAATCAGGTAGTTGAGACGGTGCTCCGCCTGCCTGGTTCGTTCCAAGTCGGCAAGGACCTGCAGCCGTGCGTTGATGTCGTCTTCGGCATAGAGCATGTGGAGCCAGGTGGCGGCAGGCTGTCCCTCCATGGGGCGGCACAGGAGACGGAGGCCTGCTTGGTGGGCGGGGATGGCGTTTTCTCCTGGCGACGGCTCCATGTGTTGTGGTCCGAGGGGGCAGGAAGCACAGGCTGGTTGTCGGGAGAAAATCTCGTGGCAGACACGTCCGAAGACGGCTGTCTGGGCGAGTCCGAGACGATCACAGAGGAATCGATCGAAGAGACGGATCCGTCCTTCGGTGGAGATCGCCGTCGCCAAAGGGACGGCTCCAGTGCTCTGCGTCCAGTCGTTCGGATGTGTGGCCATGCGTTGTTTTCGACACAGTGACAATGGGTGATTCGGTGGAGAGCGTTGGTCCATCTTAGCTCTCTCGCTCCGAATATTCGTCTGTGTCCCTGCAAGATACGAGCCGCGATTCAGTGCGGTCGCGTCAGCAACCGTGACGACAAAAATCACGTGCAATGGCGCATGGTTCGGGCGTATTGACACGAAACAACGCGCCCTCATTTTCGACGACTGCCAGTGGTCGTCGCGCTGCAACGAAGACACCTGTTTCCGTTGAAGAGACAGTTGGGGTTCTCATCGGTCTGTGGTATGCTGCATCCAATGTGGAAAGCCTTGGAACACAGGACGGGCGCGCCTCGTCTTCCTGTGGGGGTTGCAGCGGCCATCGGTGTCTCGTGGTTGCTTGGCACGCTCTTGTTGTTGATCATGGCTCTCGCGGACAGGCAGACCACGGGCTATGCAGGCATGGAACTTGGTGGGGGCGAGCAGGGCCAGGGCGGGTCTGTCGTGACTCGTGTGGCCAAGAACAGTCCCGCCTGGCAGGTCGGAGTGCGAGCTGGTTGGCGTCTCCTGTCGATTGCGGGACGCCCGGTCATGCCTTCCGTGTACAGGCATCCTGTGGCCGTGAGGGACCGTCAGTCGTTGGAGCTGTGGCGCTCGTGGCACCGGCATCTGCGAACCGTTGCCCGGCCGGGGCAGACCATAAGATTTGTGTTCGTGCTTTCCGACGGGTCACGTCGCATGGTGGTTTTTTCCATGAGGCGGACTCCGATCGCGATCATTTTCAAGACCGGCCTCCTTCCGATCCTCGTGGGCCTCATTTTCGGTATTCTGGGGCTCCTGCTCGTGTTGCGGCGTCCCGAATTGCTCGTGGCACGCAAGCTTTTGTGGTTCAGCCTTTTGTTGGAGGGGTTCTTTTTCAGCGAGGTGTTGACCGAGTTTCCCGTTGTGGCGGTTGCGAGCCGGGGAACGTTGTGGCTGAGCCAAGGGGTGGGCGATCTCCTGTTCGACCTGGCTGCGGCTGCCATGCTGGATTTTACCTTGAGCTTTTTGTACCCCACCAGGAGTTGGCGCCGGTGGGGCGGCGCAGCCGTCTACGTGTTAGGGGGGCTTGTGGCCTTTGCGTATGGCCGCCGTTTTCTGCTGCCGTTTACGTTTTTGTTCGCTCCTGGCGTGTATGCGCTCGGCATGATCCTTCTCGTGGCAAACTACCTCCGACAGAAACTGCCTCTGCAGCGCAAGCGGATCAAATGGCTCGTGTGGGGGGGCGGCGTGCCCGTCACGTTGCTGGCGGTGATCTACGCCCTCGTGACCTTTGGGATGCCGGTCAACGAAACTTTTGCCGCAGCTTTGATGACCTTGTCCACATTAACCTTTCCCATTGCAACGATGATGGCGATCCGTCAGGATCGGCTCTTCGACGTGGATCTGGTGGTGCGGCGCTCACTGCTGGCCGCTCTTCTCCTGCCCGTGCTCGTGCTTGGGTACAGCCGTCTCGTGTCGGTGCTCGGTGGTGCCATCGGTGCCTGGGCGAGTCCAGAGTTTTTGCTCGTCGTGGGACTCGTCCTGGTCATGCTCCTGCCTGGGCAGGTTCGTTTCGAAGAACTCTTGGATCGATTGCTTGGGCGGAATCGATTCGGCCCGATCCAACAGCTGAGCTCGTTGGCAGGTGAATTGATGCCGCTGGACGACATTGACGCGGTTGCCGCTCATGTGTCGGATCGTATCATGGAGAATTTGGATATCGAGCGGGTCGGTTTCTACGTGATCGATTTCGATGAGAAACGGCTCATGCCTCGGGCTTTTGGGCCCTGGCAGGAAGAGCCTGCTCCCTTGGCCGCAACGTTTTTGACCCGCTTCGAGGACAGGCCATTGTTCGTTGCAGAAGAAGTGGAAGGACAGGCTGCTGCCGACCTGGGAATTCCCAGCCCCGACGTTCTCGTGGCCATGACTGCCGGGACGCGAAACCTTGGCATGCTGTCGGTCGGTTCCGGTGGCAGGAAGTGGTCTCGTGCCGCCATCGATGGATTGAGCGTGGCGACGGCCGCTGCCGTTGCCGCACTCGATCGCATCCGCCATCGGCAGATGTTTCGGCGCATCCAGGATATGCAGGCTCAGATCATCCATAGCGGGCGATTGGCTGCTTTGGGAACTCTGGCGGCAGGACTCGCCCACGAGCTGAATACCCCACTTGGGTATATCAAGGCGAATGCTCAGCTCGTGCGTCGCAAGCTCGATGAAACTGGTGCAGACAGCAATCTTGTTGAGTTGGTGTCGGACGTGGAGCAGGGCGCGAAGCAGATGCACGAGGTGGTCGCGAATTTGAGGAGCTTTTCTCAGGTCGACCGGGACGGCCTTGCTTTGGTAGACTTGAACGAGTCGGTACGGCAAAGTGTGAAGATGTTGGCGCCAGCGGTCCCTTCCGGGGTGACCATTGCGATGGAACTCGAGGAGGTGCCACCCATTGCTGGCAAGCAGGCGCAGCTCAACCAAATGGTCGTGAATCTGGTCAGTAATGCCTGCGACGTGAGTCCGAAGGCATCGACTGTGACGGTACGAACAAGGAAAGATGTGGGGTTCGTGGTGCTGACGGTGCACGACGAAGGCCCTGGGATTGCGCCGGACATTCGGGCGAGGCTTTTCGATCCATTTTTTACCACCAAGCCCCCGGGTAAAGGGATGGGGCTCGGTCTTGCGATCACAAGGACCATCGTCGAGTCCCATGGAGGGACACTCGTAGTGGACAACGCGCCATCCGGTGGTGCTGAGGCCATGGTTCGCTTGCCCCTCAAAGGGGTCTTCGAGGAGGAAGAGGATGACACGATTCACCGAGAACATTCTGGTGGTGGATGACGACGAACACGTCATTCGTTCGTTGACTGCCACGCTGGGCGAGCTCGCTCCGATTCTCGCCTTCGTAGACGTGGACGAGGCCCTGCAGGCAGTCGAGACGCAGGAGGTGGGGCTGGCCATCGTGGACCAACGGATGCCCCGAATGGAAGGCAGCCAGGTTCTGGCCGAGATTCGAAAGCGGTCGCCCTTCACCATTCGGTTTCTGCTCACGGGCTATTCGGACTTCGATGCCATGGCTCGGGCCATCAATGAGGGGCAGGTGCATCGGTACATCGAAAAGCCCTGGGACGTGGATCAGTTGATGAGGGACGTGGAGGCAGGTCTCGATGCCTATCGTCGTTCCGTGGCACACGCCGAGGAATTGGCGCGTCTCCAGACGCATAGTTCCGAGCTGAGGGAAGAGAACACCAGGCTGCGCATGGAACTGGGCAAGTTGGGGCTCGAAGACGAGATTCTCACCCAGAACGAAGCCATGGATCGTCTCCTGGAGACGGTGGAACGGATCGCCAGGGTGAGCGACGCCGTGCTCATCCAGGGAGAGACCGGTACGGGCAAGGAATTGGTGGCCAAGCGGGTCCACCGGATACGGCATGGAAACGATGCTCCTTTCGTGGCCATCAATTGCGGCGCCCTCAACGAGAATCTCGTGGAGAGCGAATTGTTTGGGCACGAAAAGGGTGCCTTCACGGGAGCGATTCGCGATTTTCCAGGAGCCTTCGAGAGGGCTGGAGGCGGGTCGGTCTTTCTCGACGAGATCGGCGAGCTGCGTTGGGACCTGCAGGTGAAACTCCTGCGCGTCCTCGAAGAGGGGGTGATTCGTCGGGTTGGCGGCACCAAGGAGCGACCCGTCAACGCGAGCGTCTTGGCCGCCACCCATCGAGATCTGAGGCGCATGGTCTCCGAGAGTCAGTTTCGTGAGGATCTGTTTTTCAGGCTCAGTGTCATCGAGCTGCATTTGCCACCTTTGCGGGAACGCCCCGAGGACATTCCTCTCCTGCTGGAGCACTTCCTCAAACAGGCGCGGGTTGCCTACAATCGTCCTGCTCTCAACTTCACGGCGGACGCCATCGAATGCCTGCTCGAAGTGCCGTTTCGCGGCAATGTCAGAGAGCTGCGCAATCTGACCAGGAAGGCCGCTGCCGTGGTGCAGCACGACCTTGTTCGGGCCGAGGATATCCCGCGTCTGGTTGAAGAGATCGGCGTGTCCGCCGATGCAGATGTGGCCAGGAAAAGCGTGCTGGCCAGGGCGGAGGAGGAGATTCGGTATGGACCCCAAAGGGGCTGGGTGCCTCTAGATGGGGTGGAACTCAAGCGAGCACGGGATCGGGCCAAGTATGAGGCCACAGCCGTCGTCGAGCGTGCCTTCTTGGAGTATTGGCACCGGCGCAGCCGGGGCAACATCACCGAGATCGCGCGACGAACGGGCCTGTCGCGTGGCTACATCTATAAGATGGCACACCGTTCCGGGTATGACATCTTCGGTCCAGATCAACTCGAAGAGGGTCAAAGCGACGACACCGAGTAGGCCATGGTGTAGGTACGTGCTGAGCGTATTCCTGGCTACTGCACCATGAAGAGGTCCAAAAAGAGGGAGGAGGAATGGCGGGCACGCCCGCTATCGGTCCATGCACGAGGGGTACGGACAACTTGCCGAGTTTTTCGAAGATCGCCTGCCTTTGCTCATCTGGTATCCGGATCAGGCGGCGTTCCCTTTGTTGGTTGAGCGGCTGGTTCATGGCCTGGACGAAGTCGGGCTTCCCATACGTCCGGTCGACCTGGATGCCAGGATTTCGGCGACGAAGGAACAGGTGGCGGCGTTGCTTCCTGGGCTGGGACAGGTCCACCTCGACCTATCCCGAGGTGCCCTGCGGTCTCTGTTCGGGGAAGAATCCTTGGCCGATCAGTCGCGTCGAGCCCTGGATTTGGTTCGTGAGATCGGTGGGGATGTTCAGGTGATCGTGGACCTTTCGTCCGGGCGTATGGAGGGTCCGCCACCGCGAGAGCCCAGGCTCTGGGGCGAGGACACCGGCGACCCCTGGTGGTTGGAGTCGATCTATGGTCGCTGGCCGATGGCCGACTACGATCGTCTCGGAGAAGGAGTCGGGGTGGCGGTCATCGACCATCCCGTGCAGCCGGATCATCCGGCCTTGGCAGGGCGTGTGGCACCTGCCATCGAGGCATGGCGCATGCCCCACTATCCACAGGTTGTGCCCCAGTGGGATGATCACGGCACAGGATCTGCCGGTTTGGTGGCAGGAAGGTCCGCCCATGGTTTGGGGGTGGCGCCGGCCTGTCACTTGTACCCCGTGCACGTGACGCCTGGGCCTGCGCTGCAGGGCCGCCCGGACCGGATTCGAATGTCCTGTCGAGCCATCGAGTTGATCCGTCGTCGGCAACTCGATGGCGGCGGATGGGCTCCCTTGCAGGTCGTGACCCAACAGGTGGCGTTGACTGGGTTGGATTTCGTCGCCGGGCTGTCGGACCAGTATGAAACAGCCCTGTTCATTTTGGAGGCGGCCTATAGCCGGGCCGCTGGAACCTGGGGTCTTGCTTTGGTGGCCAGCGCGGGCTCGCACCCCAAGGCCCATTGGCCGGTTCCTCCCGCCGGCCTTGCCGGAGTCTGGTCCGTTGGGGCCATCGACGATCGGCATGCGTACGTGCGTCGTTCGGCCCATCTCGGCGTGGATCTGGCGGCGGTGGTGAGCAAAGATGGCTTGGGGCCTTGGTCCTGTGCGGCGGGAGGGGGACTGGCCCGGCAGGGTCAGGCGACGAGTGCTGCGGCCCCCCTTGCTGCCGGCACCCTTGCCGCGCTGATTTCCATAGAAGGTGTGGGGCCCCGCCGAGCACTGCGTTGGCTCAGAAAGGAGGGATTGGTGCTGCCCGGCGGGGCCTCAAAGGTCTGCCTAGAGCCCTGGGCCCTCAGCAGAACGAGCAGAATGAACAGAACGAGCAGAAGGCCTCTCCCCCCATCGCGGCCAGATGGAGCTGGTTGAAGCGATCCTGCCAGGTCTGGTGAAATTGGTCTGCATCGGTTAGGTAGGTGACGAGATCCGTCCCGGTGGCCGCTACGCGACGCATGTGGTCGCGGATTTCTCGGTCCATCTCAGCCTGATCGGCCCGGCATTTGGCGCAGGGAGCTTCCGGCTCGCAGTCAGGGCAGGAAACGAGCCCGGTCAGGTCCATTTCCAGATGGTCGACGCTGCGCCCGGCTCGTAGCTGAGTCACCAATTGCTCGATGACCGACGAAGCCTGTCCATTGTCATCGTTGCCTCGTTCCTGCCGCAGGAGCGCGCCGACCATTTCCGAGTACGTCCAGTCGTGTTCTTGTGCCTGCATGATGTCCTCCTATTTGGTCAAAGAGCCTGTCGGCTCGGTTGTTTGTCGGCCCTGAAGGGTCGATATTCGTGCGCATGGGTATTTTCGGTCGGGTGTTTGGGGGCGTTCTTCAGGCTTCTGCCTGCTCCGCATGGTCGCGTTTGCTCATTCCAGTGGCCGTTTGCCGCATGGCTTCGAGGCGTTTGCGTTCCTCGGCCAGGAACCTGCGGTGTTCGTCGATGTATCCCGTGGCAGCCACGAGGCCCGACGATTCTGCGAGATGTCGGGAGCGATCGAGGTAGATGGTGGCACGGAGGAGGTTGCGTTCCATGGCGTCACTGGTCAGGGCTCGATTGGGAAACGCCACTTTTTCGAAGGGGCGGATCTTGGGGACACCGAGCAAAATGTCCGTGATGAGCGCCGTGTAGTTTTCCGTGGCGAAGTCATGGGCGATACCTCGGTGGTCATTCATGAGTTGCAGACCACTGCCCAGGGTGAGGACAAACTCCTTGATGTGATGGATGAGATCGGGTCTGTCGGCCAGGAACGCCACGGCCGCAGGTGGAGCGGCTGCCGGGATGAACTTTTCCCCGAGGCGATCCAGGTCGGTGCTTGTGTACGGGTTGCGTTGCTGTCGGTGTTCCACGATCTCCCACAAGGTGGTGGCGCTGAACGTGGTCATCCATTCGCGCCAAAGTCCCCAGAATGGATGATTTGCGGGAAAGTGCGGATGGTAGAGGCGCGCAAATTCCTCACGACACACATTTCCGAGCAAGAGGGCCTCGCCCGACGTGTGATCGTCGAGTACGTCGTCTTGGAAGCGGAGGGTGAGATATTCGAGAGCGGCACCAACGGCGAGATCGTGGCAGACTTCGTCGTCGTGGAAGTCCACGGCTCTGGCCGTCCACCAGACGAGGGGCAGGGATGGAAACAGGCCCAGCAGAGAGGGGAGCAGATCGAAGTCATCGATGTTCACCCGAGACAGGAGGGCCCGTTCCTGTTTATGCCATTGGGATAGCAACGGTTCGGGCAGCCCATCGAGGAAGAGCCTGGCATCCGTCCATGCTCGCACGGTTTGATTTTCAAAGCGCCACATGTCGTTCCTCCTGTGCCTGGTCGAAGGCAGGTTGGGAGAAAGCGGCCTCGATGGCCGTGATTCTGCGTTCCATTTCGTGCTTGATGTCTCGTTGATCCATGGCGGCGCGAAGGGGCCGACAGGCCCAGTCGTTGCCCAAGATGTCTCCGGTCGCAGCCAGGACCACAGCTCGGCAGTGGCCGCAGATGTCCCGGTCGGGACACGTGCGGCAGCCTTCAAAGTCTCTTGTTGCAATGGCTTGACATTGCTTGCCCATGAGTAGGGGCCGTAGGATGCCTGGCTCATAGGTCGCCAGAGGGGTCCAGACTGGGTGGCAGGGGGTGATGGTTCCGTCGGCTTGGACACTCAGTCTGTTTCTGCAGGCCGTGCAGTGGCTGCCCACTAGGCTGACGGGAAGGCTGGCCTTTCGGTACACCAGATTGACGAGTGGATAGTCGAGGACCGTGACCCGGCGGCCCGTGAGTAAGAAGGCTCCGGATAGCACGCCGAGGTCCACGACTTGGCTGGGGGTCAACACATCTTCGTGGATTGCGCTATCGTCGTTGGTTCGCGACCCGCTGGTGATATCTCCGAGAGGAATGAGGGTCAGACCCGCAATGCGGGGAAAGCGTTTGAACATAGACACGATGAACGAGAACAACTCCGGCATGATCGACCGGGAGGCGATGGAAAAGATCGTGGTGGGTAGATCAGCGTCCAGAGCCGCCTGGATTCCGGCGATGGTGGGTCGGTAGGTCCCTGTGCCCCTGTTCCGCTCGTGGTGATCGGCGGGGCCGTCACAACTGATGGTGAGGGATATGGGCAGATTTCTGCGGGCCAGGGCTTCGGCCCTGGCCGGGGTGAGGAGCGTGCCATTCGTGTTGATGATGACGTGACGAAAGCGCAGGGCCTCGGCGGCGTCCAGAATGTGATCCAGGAACGGATAGACGAAGGGCTCACCGCCGGTCAGGTGGAGTTGCTCGAAACCCGTGTTGCGAGCCTCCTTCATGAGGGCCAGGGCCAGATCCAGTTTCATGTGCTGGTTCGGTCGGACCGCACGGACGAAGCACCAGGCACAGGATAAATTGCAATGAGTGGTCAGTTCCAGGTCGAGCATGGCATCCTCGATGGGCCCATCGGTTTTTTCCAAGTTGGTCTCGGGGGGGGCAAAGGATCCCCGAGAGCACCGTTTTTGCGGTGTTTGTCCGCGCCGTCGTCGCCCCGCCTACGCAAGAGTCCTGCCATCGTGTGGGGATTCCGTGAGAAATATCAGAACCGATTGATTTTACGTATGTTCTGCGGCGGTCCACTTCTGGCGCACATGCGTATTCCCGCAGACTCCGCTTGGTGAAACGTCTCCATTTGGACAGGTTTGTGAACAGAGTGGCGCCGAAAGGGTGACGGCCATCCATTGGCTCGTCGCAAAGCGGGATGTTGCCATGAACTGGTGGAAATGCATTGTAGGGGGTTGCCTTCAATGGAACATTGAACGTATAAAGCAAGGGTCATGTTGAAGGAAGAACGGCAGCGAGTCGACCTGGAGATGGTCCGCTCCGTAATCACGGGCGAGCCGGGGGCGTGGCAGCGATTCTACCGAAAGTACCATCGCCTCATGTTGGCCTGTGTTCGGCGGGTCTATCACAAGCATGGAGTGATGCTGAGCGCCGAAGAGCAGGAGGATCTGCTTGCGAACGTTTGTCTGAACTTCGTCAAGAGGGACTTTCAAAAGCTGCGGTTGTACGATCCTGAGCGGGGGCATCGGCTGTCGAGTTGGGTGGGGCTCATTTCGGCCAATACCGCCTATGATGCCCTTCGGCGTCGTGGTCCAGAGCAGGTTTCTTTCGATGATCCAGACGGTCGGATGCCCGTGCTTTCTGCCAAGGACGCAACGCCGTTCGACGATCTCTACGAGAGTGAGCGGAACGATGTGCTCCAGCGAGCGATCGAACACCTGTCCGCGGCGGATCGTGAGTTCGTTCATTACTATTATCGGATGAGAATGGAACCGAAGCAGATTGCGACTCGTCTCGGCATCAGCGTGAACACGGTCTACAGCAGAAAGAACAAGGTCAAGGCTAAGCTGATTCAGATTGGTCGTCGCTTGCTCGACGGTCGGAGTCCGTGATCGATTGTGATCGAGAGGGACGGGTTGCGAGAAGGGAAGGTTTGGGAACCGAGTCCGTATTACCCACTAGAACTCATGACGCGAAGCAAGGATATGCTGGATCAACTCGACCAATACATCATGGATGCCATTCGTCTACCCGAGCACAGTGCCGACGGCCTGAGCGATGAGGATCTCGTCGAGGCCATCGGTGGGATCGGGTCTCTAGACGCGGATCGTCTCGAACGGCTCAATGGATGTCTCCATTGCCGAACCGTGGTCGAGGCGGCCACGGCAGGCGTGGAAGAAGTCGGATTCAAGGATGTGGCGGTCGAAGCCACTGGGCGTTTTCGAGCGGTTTTTCTGTGGGCCGCCACGCGATTGCAATTCGTTTGGGGGACCAGTGAGCCCTTGGTTTTGGTGCCTGCCTCCGGGGCGACGCGCGGTGGACCCTCGATACGGGCGGACTCCTACAATGAGTTTGAGGTCACGTTCAAGGAATGCACGGCGCGGATTCAGGTGGAGCAACTGCCGTCTCATGGGCTGGACGTCCAGGTGGGCGTCCTGTCGGGGACGAGTTCTGGTGAACGGTGGCGGGCCAGCCTATGGCGAGGAGACAAGTTGGTCGAGTCCGTTCCCTTGGAGAAAAATTTGGCTCGATTTTCAGGGGTTCAGCCCGTTTCTCACGTGGTGCGGCTGGCCCGCGGCTCCCAGGCCATGGGGCAGATCGAACTGGATATCGTTTCAGAGGAGTGATTTCGGGTCGACGACCGACACGAGATCTCGTTTCATGCAAGACGAAACATGGGGTTCATGAGGGCTTGGCTGGCACGGCCGACGATGTCCAGGTTTCCTCATTTCGGACTATGGTATCCGGCTACGGTTGCACTTCGGCCAATGGATGGGGCGAGGGGGTGATGGGCAGGTTGATCTCCACGAGCCACTTGCCCCGTCGTTTCACTATGGTCACCTGTCGGTTCGAGCGTTGTGCCCGGAGGGCCGGCCGAATGGAGACGGTTAGGCCCAACGGCCCCCAAAACGTGGATCCTGCTCCCGGGACGATGCCTGCCGTCCAGGTCAGATCGGCCGATCCAATGCGGACAGATGTGTGGATGGTGGGTTTTCCAATTCGAAGGGTGGCGACGGTATCGCTTGCGGACACGATCTGGATGCGTGGCGACGTGGGAGGCGGGGCGTCGACGAGCAGAAGGTCCGATGGTTTGAGGTCAATCGTCCCCTGGGTGGTTCGGTGCGCTCGTTCGGCCCATCGTTCGAGTTGCGTTTTCGTTTTTGGTCCGAGATGCTTCCATATTCGCCGTTGGTCTCCGCTTCGTACGGCGGCCAGGTAGGCCCGATACGCCTCGATGGGGCCGGAGTTGCTGTCGGTTCTTCGGCATCCCGACGTGTGGCAGAATAGGATGGCGACGAGGGCGCCTGTGCCCAGGATTATGGACGGGAGTCTCACCATGGGGGTCAGCATAGTCATTCAGACGTTTGGCACAAGGCCATTGTGGGAAACCAGGTGGTCTGGTTTGCTAGGAGGAGATGCGACGCAGAAGTTGGGCCGGCAGGCCGACGATTCGCTGGATATTGGTGCGTCGTGCGCGACGGCGCTGTTCCTGTGCCGCCTCGATGGCGTCCAGTTCGTCGCGGAGTGTTGCGACGTGATCCATGACCCTGTCGATAAATTTTTGGGACGTTTCCTTGCAGTCGGGTAGGGCGTAGAGGTCGTCGAAGGAGATCGGGTTACCGAAGATCAGACTGATTTTGTTGAAGAGACGGGGTCTGGCCTTGCCGATGGGCAGTACGTTGTTCATGCCCCTGACGTAGCAAGGCACAGCTTTGCAATGAGTATCTCTGATGAGTTTGCCGGTCCCGGGCCTGCCGCGAAGCAGTTCCCCGGTTCGGCTCCTGCCGCCTTCGGGGAAGATGACCATGTGGCTGCTGGGCAGGGCCTCGGTCATCATGGCCAGCGCCCGGAAGTCACGCACGCCGCGCCGTACGGGCAGACACTTCCAGCGCGCGGAAAACCAGCCGATCACTTTGTTGCGATAGAAGTTCTCTTCGGCCGCTGGATGGTAGGGCAGCACATACGGCTTGAGGAGGCTCCAGGGCCATGAGGTCAAATGGCCGATGAGGTAGCTGTCGATCATGGTGCGATGGTTTGCCAGAATCAATGTGTTGCGTTCCTGGCCTACCTTGTTTCGGCCGTATGTTTTCGTGCGATTCAGGATCCGGAACAGCACGAACGCGGCCATGGAGGTCAGGTTCGTGATCGTATAGCCCGCGACGGCGTTGAGCAGGTTTCGAATTCGTGCAGCAACCGTGACCCGTTGTTGTTTGTCGATATGTGGCTGGACGAAGGCCCCTTCTTTGAAAATCCGTGGGGCGGGATTCATCCGGTCGACGTCCATCTCATGGGGCCAGGGCTGTGGCTCCTTTTGCTGGACAGTCGATGGGGCGTGATGGGTCAGCATTCATGCCTCCGTGTTTTTTGGAGAAGACCATTCACAAGCATCAGGGATGCTGGCAAGAAGAATGCAAGAATCATGCTAGAAAAGCGGGTTCCAAATCCGTTGTGGAGCGTTGGGTGGAGCGGGTCATGTTGTTGAAATGATACAAAAAAGTGTTTTTTGGGTGAGGTGAGAATTTCTGTTCGAGGTGCGTACGATAGTTTGCAGTAAACGATGGTTCGCGGTGGAGTGGGCGGCAGGACACGTGTCATTCTTGTTGGACGGACGACCCGTGGGCTGCTATGGTCTCGGTCGGTCGCGGCGAAGCGATGGTTGGGCCATGGTTCCGGCCTGGCACGAGACGTTGGTTGCGGCAGGGGCCCCGGCTTGGTTGGTGCCTGCTCTCGAATATTCGGTTGTTGTGACGAGACGAGAGGTTGATCATGAAGATTGCCAAGGAGACGCCTGTCGAGGATTTGGTGGAAGAGTATCCTGAAGCAGCGGGCTGGATGTCGCGTAGGGGGCTGCGTTGCGTGGTGTGTGGAGAGCCGTTTTGGGGGTCCCTCGAAGAACTCGCCACCGAAGACGGTGTCGTGGGTGATGATTTCGAGAAGCTGATCACCGAGCTTCAGGCGTTCGTGGATGGGGTGGCTCGCGTGGAGCGTAAAGAGGTCCGTGTGGATCGGTATGAAGGTGCCGTTTCGGCACCTGGGACCGAGTCCGGACGAGACGACGAGGGGAACGGTTGATCCGGATCCAAGGGGGTACTGTCTGGGCGTGGACGGCTGGCGGCCACACTGCGCCATTGGACAGATAGGTTGTGTCGGCCCCCAGGGTGGCGCTTACCCGAGTGAGCAGCCTGCAGAGCGCTGGTTGCCTGCCGGTTGGGTCAGCGCCTGCGATGTGAAGGTCGACGCCTAGGCGACCATTCGGCAATGTTTTCTTCTTCGACCTTGCAGCGCCCTCGGCATTGCCACCTGGCCATGCCGTTGTAGCTCCAGTCTAGGTAGCGGGATGGTCCGGGGCTGCGGGTCGTGATCACGAAATCGGCGGTCAGGTGGAAGAAGGCGTCGCCTCGTTGCGCCTGGGTTGGTTTGTCACCACGGGATGGATCGACGGGCAGCCAGCCGTGGCCGGGGAGATAGATCTCGACCCAGCGGTGGTACACATCGTCCCAAGACGCATTGTCCCGTCGGCGTACGATCGATCCCACGTATCGAGCAGGAATGCCCGCTGCGCGACACATGGAGATAAATACGAACGAATATTCCGAGCAGGATCCAGAACCGCGGGCCAGGACCCGAGGCGCCGTATTCCATCCACCGGCCAGCTCATAGTGCATCTTCTTGTGGATGTATCGAAAGATGCGGCGAGCCATCCAATAGGGGTTCCTCTGGCGGCCCACCGCCTGACGCACCGCCTTCTTGATGATCGGGTCCGTGATGGAGTACTTGCGGTCGTTTCTGAGGTACTTGCGGCGGATGGTCGTTGGGATGGCCGATAGGGGACCGATGGTGTCGGGAAACACGTAATGGCGTACGGAGTAGAGCGCTACTTTGGTTTTCCAGGCCACAGTGACCGTTTGTCCTGCGCGGACGTTGCGGCGGCGGAACAGGGCAACCTTCAACCCGCCGTTGTCCCGTTTGACCAAGGTGGGCGGCGAGACGAAGGTAAGGGGGGGGTCGAGTTTTTGAGTGGCCTCGGATCGAGGGAGTGCCAAGGCAATTTCCATCGAGGTCAGGGTCCCGGGTCCGTAGTTTCGAACCTGGTAGGTGAAGGTGATGTCCTCCCTCCGTATGAGGCGACGTTGGACCTTGGTTCGGTCTCGATACACGAGTTGGTCGATGTGGTCGGTTTCGTAATCAGCCACGTAGAGCTTCGACCCGTCGAAAGCGATCCCCGTGGGAAACGGCCCAGGGCTCTTGAAGGAGAAGATCACTTCTCCACGAGAGGGCTCGAGCATGTAGATGAGGTCGTGCAGTCGATCGGTGGCAAACAGGTAGCGACCGTCCCACACGAGGCCGTCTACGCTCCGACGCGGAGCTGGAATGGAGCGAATCGTGGTTCCGTCGTCTGGGTCGATGCGCCGCAAGGTGCCGGTGCGGCGGTCCGATATCCACAGTGCCTTGCCGTCCCAGGCCAGCGCGGTGGGTGCCGAGACCGGGCTGTCCATGGTGTGGACCGTGATTCCCGTCCGCGGGTCGACCCGGTAGATTTTGTTCCTGAGTTGGTCCACGTTCCACAGGTAGCGACCGTCCCACGCCAATCCGGCAGGTCGATGTCCAGGAGACGGAAGGCTGGCGACCACGTGTCCGGAGCGGTCGATCGCCGTCAGCCGATCCGTTTTGTGGTCCGCCACCCAAAGGTGTCTGCCGTCCCATGTCAGGCCGGTCACACAGCCACTTGGTGCGGCCATGCTTTTGGTTACGTCTCCTGGGGTCGCCCGGGCCGGTCCCGCCGCACCCATGATGATCGAGACCATGGCCAGGAGACTGGCGGCTTTGCTCGTGTTGCGCATCGTTCGTTCCTCCCGTATGTTGGGGTCCATTGGCGGCACCTGCCTCATCGCAGGGTCGTTTTACCGCCGGTTGGGAGGTGTTTTCAAGGATGAAGCCCCAATGTCACGAGGTGCTCGTCGCGAGAAGGACGGTTCTGCATGAGTCGATGTCTTGGATGAGATGAGGGTGGGGACTGTGTCAAAGCCGATGGTTTCCGGCTCTTTGTGCCTGCTCAAGGATGCGGGTCGTTCCGTGTTGGCCGTGGTCCTCAATGTGGGCCGGGGGCGTCGGGGCGCAGCGCGGTTGGATGTGCTCGTGGACCGGGTTGGTCCGGCCAGGGTGGAGGCACGTCGGGTCCTCGCTGTTCTCGGCGAGCGGTTGGACACGACGGAGTCACGCGGCGACCTGTTCGATGCGTTGGCGCGGGTTCGGCGCAGGGTGGAGCGCGACGCCAGGCGTGTGGACCTCGAGGCTCTTTGGATGCTGGTACGGGCCGAGCGGCCACGGCGGCTGCATTGGAAGGTGCTGGCTGAGCAGTTCGAGTCGGCCAAGTTCGAATCGGTTGGGCGGAACAGTGGCAACGTGCCACCGTCGGAACTTCGCGTACGGTTCACGTTTCTTTGGGCGCTCTTTTCCGACGGTGTCCGGTTCTTGTCCCACAAGAACGGTATTTTCGAGGTGCGGACCCAGGAGGATGTCGAGGCAGACCGGAAGCGCCTGGCCGAGCAAGAGGCGAGGCTGGATGCCAGGAGTTGGTTGGTCGCACGGGTCCGGGCCGCGATGCGGAGCAGGTCGGGCCGCGCGGGAAAGGATGTCGCCGAGCCGGATCTTTGGCCGGCCCCGGCTGCGTCGACGCAGGGATCGTGTGCTGTGCAATACTGGCAAGATCTCCTGTTCGACGTTGGCCTGGATCGTCCGCGTGAGGACCTGCACGAGGCGTTCGGTTTGTTCGAGGATCTGGGGCTGGCTCGGGATCCTGCCTGGTATTCTGCCTTTCGTGTCCTGACGGCGCTTGGCCTGTGGACGGAGGATGAGGAACTCTGCCTTCGGCGCCATGGACTTTGCCGAAGTTTTTCCGGAGATGTGGTTTGCGCTGCTCAAGACATGGTGGCGGCCGCAGGGTCGGTTGCCGGAGGCGCGCAACGGGGGACAGCGGTGGAGGTCCGCCCGTCGTCCGAGTTGGACCAGGTTGCGATCTGGACCATCGACGACGAGGACACCACCGAGATTGACGATGGCCTGGGCGTGGTCGTCACGGACGGGGGCTGGCGCGTCTGGATCGTGATTGCGGATCCGACCCAGTTCGTTCCCCGAGGTGGACCTGTGGAGCGTGAGGCTGCCCGCCGAGGCCGCACCCTCTATCTTCCTTCGGGCAAAGTGCTCATGCTGCCGGCCGTCCTGTCCGAGCAGGCAGCGAGTCTCATCGTGGGAGAGCCCCGTCGGGTCCTGGCCATTTGGGTGGATTTCGATCGCGGGGGGCAGGTGGTCGATCGCGGGTTGCGTCGCGCATGGACCACGGTGGCTCGGCGTTTGACCTACGAGCAGGTGGACGAAGGACTCGCAGGTGCGGTGGGTTCCTGTCTGGGGAACGGGGCGACGGCAGGAGGGCATGCGTCCGGTCCGATTGGTTCCTGGATGGAGGCGGTGCGTATCCTCGCTGATTTGAGTCGGGGCATGATGCAGGGGCGGGACGCGGCGCCCGGGACGGGTGATCGGCGCGGCCGGACTTTGCGTGTCCGTCGGCACGGGGCCAGTGTGGAGCTCCATTCGTTTGACGTGGCTTCGCCTGCACGAAGGCTCGTGGCCGCCTTCATGATCACGGCCAACGAGGTAGCGGGCGCGTTCTGTTTGGAGCACGACCTACCGGCATTATACCTGCAGCGTCGCCGAGCGTTGCTTCGGAAGTCTGGAGGAACCAGACATCCCAAGGTCCGCTTTACCATTGATTCGAGTCCTTGGCGTGATGGCAAAGATGGGCTGCTGCCAGCGTATGTGCAGGTCAGTTCTCCGTTGCGTCGTTATGCCGACCTCGTCATGCTGAACCAGATTGTGTCTTTTGGGGATGAGGGTCGTATTCAATGGTCCGAATCCGCATTCAGGTCGATTGCCGGCCCATTGGACGCAAGAGTCGCGCGCGCGACGCGCTGTGAGCGGGAGAGCAAGCAGTACTGGCTCCTGAAGTGGTTGGAATCGAAGGTCGGCCAAGTCGTGTCGGCTCGGGTGGATCGGGAGGAGCAGGGGCGCATCGTTCTCCGGCTCGAAGAGGTGGGTCTTTCCCTGTCCGTGGAGGGCCGTCGCGTCCGACAGGGAAGCTTGGTACAGGTTCGGATCGATAGGGTCGTGCCGCGATTAGGGGAGATCGATGGTCGAATCGTGTGAGTGGGTTGCGGGGAAGGAGAAAATGGAGTCTTCGTTTCGAGTTGGGCTAGGAAGCTGCAAGGAGCTTGTGGACGCGACCGGAGGCAGGTCCTGTTCTTGGGCTGGATAGGCATTCCAATCGAAAACCATGGTCCTCGGCGAATCGTGCCGTTTGATCACAGATGAGGATCTCGTCGTTCTCAGCGACGGAGGAGAGCGCATCCGCACGGTGGCTCGACATGCCTATGAGGGAGTAGGTCATCCGTCGGGCGGAGCCGACCTTGGCCAGGACCGCTCGCCCCGTGGCCAGACCCACGTGGACGTGGAGGACCTGCTGGGTGGTCGCCTGTTGGACGCGATTCACCTCGAAAACAGCCCGTCGCAGTTCCAGGGCTGCCTGGCAGGCCACGATCTCCGAATCCACGATGTCGTCGGGTGCCCCCCACCAAGCCTTGACGCCGTCGGGCCCCACGCTTCCCAAGACCGCATGGTGCTTGTGCATGGTCTCGACCACGACGTCGAGGTACGTGTTGACCAGGTCGATGACCTGATTCATGGCAAGAGAATCATAGAGACTCGAAATGTCATCGAGGCGAATGGTGATCGTCGTGACGGCTCGTTCGTCCGCACCCAGCGAGGCGCCTGCCAGGAGTTTCGAAAGGATCTGATCAGGCAGGTGGTGCTTGAACTGGGCGATCACCTTGGCATCGGAATGCAACAGGGAGGCTGCTTGTTGGATGGTGTCGCGTAGCGTTTGTGCGGCTGGCTGGTTGGTCTGGCGTTCCTGAATCGCGCGCTCCAGGGCGATCCATGTGTCGGGATTCTCTGGCGGACGCAGGACGCCCACCTCAGCAGCGAATGCGAGGATCAGTCCTGCGGCCAAAGCGAGCCACCACCAAGACAGCCCAGGCCTGGCGGGTTTGACGAACGACGTCTTGAGGCGGCCTCCGTTGGGAAGGCGGGCGGAGAACCGGTCTAGGTCCCTGGTCGCGCCGAGTCGTTGGAGCATGGGCGCCATGGCCGTCGTGGTCGCGGGAAGAGTCTTGGACAGGTGCTTCGCCATGCGATGCCGGTTCACCCAAATTCTTTGGGGCCGGCCCGTTGCATCGGTCAAGAGGGCATAGAGCAGCGGTGAGCTTGGTTGTGTGAACGTGGTCATGGCTGCTCGAACCGCGGCTGAATTTTTGGCGTCTGGTGTCTGCAGTTGGGCCAGAATCGTTGCAAGGATTCGATGTCGTTGCGCCACGGCTTGCGCCATGGAGTGGGCCGTCTTGTTTCGGTAGGCAAACAAACGCCAGGAGCCGAGACCTGCGATGAGCAGGCCGCCGACCAAGGCAACTAGGGCTGGGAGCCAGCGGAATCGGGACATGGAGGAGCCTCGCGAAGAAAGAGGTTCGTTCGAACGCCTGGATTGGCGTGACCGTGAAAGTGTTGCCCGACCGATCTTTGAGCGTCAATGGAAAAACGGTTGACGAGATCGGATGCCATGGCAGGAACAGCAAAAATGGCAGGAACAGTAAAACAGTTGACAGCCTAAGGTTTCGTCGCGAACAATCGGTCCATGACACGCACGAAGAGGATTTGGATCAAGAACGCCATGGCGATCGCGGTCATGGATGACGCGAGAACCGTCTATCGCGACGCGGACATTCTGGTGGATGGACCTGTCGTGACCGCGGTCGGACCCAAGCTGGACGTCACGGATGCGGATGAAGTATGGGACGCCTCCGGCAAGGTGGTTCTGCCTGGGTTCGTCAACACCCACCACCATCTCTATCAGACCTTGTGCCGCGCCATCCCGCGGGTCGAGGACGTGAAGCTCTTCGATTGGTTGGTGGACCTGTACGAAGTCTGGCGGCACCTGACGCCCGAGGCCATCCACGTGAGCGCATTGGTGGGGATGGGCGAGATGCTCCTGACCGGGGCCACCACCACGTCGGACCATTTTTACGTGTTTCCCAAAGATTTGCCCGGCGACCTGCTGGATCGGACCGTGGAGGCGGCTGCCACGATTGGGATGCGTTTCGTGGTCTGTCGGGGCTCGATGAGTCGAGGCCGAAGCCGCGGGGGGTTGCCTCCCGACGATGTGGTTCAGGACGAATCGACCATTTTGGCGGACAGCGAGCGGCTCATTTCCCGGTACCACGATCCGAATCCTTTGGCCATGTGTCAGGTGGCTTTAGCTCCCTGCTCTCCGTTCTCGGTCACGCCCGAGTTGATGCGGGACACGGCGGCGTTGGCTCGTCGGGCCGGGGTGAGACTCCACACGCATTTGGCCGAGACCCTCGATGAGAACCAGTATTGCCTGGAGACCCATGGGGTCCGTCCCCTTGCCTTCATGGAGCAGGTGGGCTGGCTTGGCCCTGATGTCTGGTATGCACACGGTGTCCATTACACCGATGAAGAGATCGCCCTGTTGGCGCAGACCGGCACAGGGGTGGCCCATTGCCCAGGATCGAATCTGCGCCTGGGCTCTGGTATCGCCCGAGTCCCGGAGATGACGCAGGCCGGAGTTCCCGTGGGGTTGGCCGTAGATGGTTCGGCAAGCAACGACGCCTCAGACATGCTTTCTGAGATTCGAACGGCCATGCTTGTGCATCGCGTTGGGACCGGCGTGGGGTCCATGAGCGCCATGGATGCGCTGTGGCTGGCGACGCGCGGCAGTGCCAAGGTGTTGGGGCGTGACGACATCGGCTCCCTCGAGCCAGGAAAGGCCGCTGATTTGGTTCTGTGGGACATGGACGACATCGCCTATGCCGGCGGGTTGCATGATCCGGTTGGAGCGCTCGTGTTTTGCAATGCTCGGCGTAGGGCAGACAGGGTCATGGTGCATGGGCAGGTGGTGGTTCGCGATGGGCGGATTGTGCGCATCGACGAGTCGGAGGTGACGGCTCGTCACAACGAGTTGGCAGCAAAGATGCTCGACGCAGCCTGCGCCGAGACGGGTATCGACTATCGACGGCCGAGAACGGCGTGATCGAAAAAATTCCTTCAGGAAGCCATGATCCAGGCTGGATAAGGCGTTCTGTCCGTGGAGGCAACGAGTGGGATCTTTCAAGCGAATCGTCTGTGCCATTGTCCTGCTGTGTCTGTCCGGGTCTCAGTCCCGCGCGGAACGAGGCAAATGGAATATCGAGGTGAACGTGGGCGCTGCGGCGCTCGCAACGGATACGGCGGCGCCTGGGGTCAAGCGCTTCGGCTTGGATTTGGGCCTCAAGGCCGACTATCCTTTGCCGGTCTTTCCCATGCTGGCGCCTCAGGTCGGCTATCGTTTCGACTTCCTGCCGGGCAAGTCAGGGGTCCAGTCGGTCCTGGCCGGGGTGCGGTTTCGTCCTCTCAGTGACGAATCAGGATATCCGGCCAATCTTTGGCCTTCCGGTGCTGGCAAAGGGAGCATCCTGGGCGCTTTGTGCGTGGATGCATCGGTGGGCTATACATATGCGCCGACGGTTTCGGGAAAGAAGAATTGGTTCACGTATGGTTTCGGCCTCGGATACCAGTTGTCCGTGGTGTCACCGCTCCAGATGGGCCTGTATGTTCGGTACGGACAGGTCGTGTTTCCCCATGCCAAGGATCCCATTTTCGTGACCTTCGGCCTGTCCGTGGCGTTTACCTATCCAAAACGAGTCGTGCGGCGCAGGTCCACCGCCAAACCCAGGCTTGTGGCCGAGGTCATGGCCGAGCCGAATTTGGTGGGCAAGCCAGGAGACCGCGACGGGGACTCGGTGGCCGACGCTTCGGATCTGTGTCCTATTACGGCGCCGTCGGTTGCTGTGGATGAAAAGGGCTGTACGGTGCTTCATGGAAAGCTGGCGCCGGCCGATACGCATTTCGAAGTGGGATCGGATCGACTGTCCGGTCGGGCCCTGCTGGCGATTCGTCGTCTGGCTGATGTGCTCAAGATCTACCCAAAGATCTGGGTCATGGTCATTGCCCATGCCGCAGACCAGGAGGCTGCCGATCTGGGTATGCGACGGGCGAAGAAGGTGGCAGCCGCCTTGGTGCGTTTCGGCGTGGGTGCCTCGCGGGTTCGGTCCATGGCCGAGCCGCCGGGCTATCCTCCACCGGGGCAGACGCCGCCGCCCTGGTGGACGCGTCGGGTCGCGTTTCGATTCCGACTGGCAGCACCATGATTCTGCCGTCAGGTTTTCGATGGGATGCGACGCTTGGCCGTGGTTTTCTTGGACTTCTGGTTTTTTCGCTTCGGAGTCTTGATGGTTTTTTTCCCCTTTGCCCTGGGAACCCGTGAGATGTCACCGTCTTCGTCCACGAAGTAGATAAAGCCGGGCTCCTGCTGGATCGTGCCTTCATAGGCCACTTCGGGCTTTGGTTTCGGCTCGACGGAGCGTTTTTTTCTGATGCGATAGACCCGACCATTCTTGATGTAATACAAGAACTGCTTGTTGTCTTTTTGGATCCCGGCTGGCTCGATTTTTTCTTTTTGTGCCATGTCTGCCCAACTTTCTTTGTCTGCATTATCCGATCCACGGGTTCATTGTCAATCATGGCGACGAAGCGTGTGCCAACGTTGGGATCCCGTGCGTTGCCTCGAAGCGCAAGGGATGCCTGAAGAAGACGGGCACGAAATACATGGATCGGAAGCAAGGTCTCGGTCAAAAGTATCGTTTGTACTCGGTAAAGATCATGGTGGGGTAGAGGCCGAATTCGGATCGGCTCTTGAGTTCGGGGAGGCTGCCGGTAAAATCCAGGTTAGGGCTTTTGCCGATGGGTAGGAAACCACCCACGGCCAAAGAGGAGTTGTCCGTCAGGTTGAACTCAGCCGTCAGGCTGAGGTGGACGCTCGGGTCGCGCAGGTTGGCCATGGCGAGAAACGTGGTGCTCAGACGGTCGGCTGGCTGCCATTGGAGGCCGGTGGCCGCGTAGATCATGCCCAGATTGGAGACCTCGGCAAACTCTGCCACTCGGGCGAGGGTCGCCCGACGCAGGTAGGCCGTGCGATCCCAGGTGCCGAATCCGTTGTAGTAGAACTCCGCAAGGATGCTCAGCGACTTCTTCGTGTGGAACGCATAGTTGAACCCCACCACGGCTCGAACGAAGTCGTTGACCGGTGACCAGTAGGGCCCGTCGAGATCGTTCGCATCGAGATCGTGGGTCAAGGTCGCCTCGGCCCGGAGCTTCCAGCGTCCGATGGCGCCAGCGGCGAAGAGTCCGGCCACGATATCACCCCGGATGTATCCAATCAGGGCGCCCAGGTCGAAATTGCCCACCGTGGTCCTCAGGCGCATGGCCAAAGCCGAGTGGTTCGGATCGAACGACGGCCTTCCGGGCGAGCAGGTCTTGCCGTCGGGGGTGGACCATTTCGACGGGGTCAACGGGCTGGAGGGTGTGGGGACCTGAACGTGGCGACAGGGCGGTCCGCCGGCAACTCCCACCAGGGTGAGAGACGTGAACTGGCCCAGGGCCCAGTCGATGCGCAGGGCGTCGAGGCCCGGCTTGAATTCACGGTCCACCTCCAGAGGAGAGAAGGTGCCGAGGAGATCCGCAGGCTGCCAGACGAATCCCACCCCGAAACCGATGGCCTGCCTGCCGATGGTCACGTCCAACTTCCAGATTCGAATCTTGACCGCCAGTCGGTCCACCTCGCTCTTCCAGATGACCGATGGGTCGTCGCTGTCAGTGTACTGCATGGGCAGGGACCGCGCGGGTTCGGCCAGGGCGCCCACTCCGCCGCTCAGACCTTGGGTCGCACCAGGTTGGCTGCTGATCAACCCAACGGTGCGTAGATGCACCTTCCATTTGACCCGGTCCTTATAGCTTCCTGTGAATTTAAGTCTGGCGTCTCCGAGCCCCATTAGGGCGCTTCGGGAAGACCATCCCATGGCCGCGACGGCGGTCCAGGGATACGCCATGTGCATGGCCAGGCCGTATCCTTTGAGTGCTCCGTCCAGGTTGATGGTCCAGCGGTCGCCTTCCTTGATGGGAACCGCCCGGCCCGTGTGGGGCCATAGGGCCCCGATGAGCAGTCCGTACAGGACGATGATTCTCCTGGGACCACGCATAGGGTCAATCCTTGGTTTGGTCGGTTGCGATGGCGCCGTCCACCATGTGGATGACCCGTGGAGCCCGTTCCATGACCATCGGATCGTGGGTGGCAAGCAGGAACGTGGTTCCGTGGTGTTCGTTCAAGGAGTGCATCATGTCGAGTAGGGCGCCACCGGTTTTCGAATCCAGGTTGGCAGTGGGCTCGTCGGCCAGCACGATGGTTGGGTGCGCCACCACGGCCCTGGCCACGGCCACGCGCTGCTGCTGTCCGCCGCTCATTTCATAGGGGCGACGGTGCATCATATCTTTGAGACCCACCTCGGTGAGGATTTTGGTGACCCGTTTCTTTCGCTCAGCCGGTGGCATGCCTTGCATGGCCAGCACCAATTCCGCGTTCTCGTAGGCGGTCAGGACGGGCACCAGATTATAAGCCTGGAACACGAATCCCACCTTGAAGAGGCGGAGTTTTGCCAACGCGGATTGGGACAGGCTCGATAGGTCCTGGCCTTGGATCACGACCGATCCTGAGGTTGGTCGGTCCAAACCACCGATCATGTTGAAGAGGGTGGTTTTGCCGGATCCGGATGGGCCACTGACCGCGGCGAAGCCTCCTTTGGGAATGCAGAGATCAACGCCGTTCAAGGCTGGCACGTCGATGGTGCCTTGCCGATAAATCTTTGTCACGTCGTGAAGTTCTACGATGTTTTCTTTCGTCATCATGCGCCTCGAATCAGGTTCGGTGGATGGCGGTGACAGGCTTAAGCCGGGCGGCTTTCCAGCCTGGGTACAGGGCCGACAGCACAGTGAGCAGGACCATGCCGATGCTCGTCCAGAGGACCGGCAGGAGATAGAGTTTCGAGTACATCTTTCCGGTCATGGCAACGCCGGCTCCTTCGAAGGAGTCGGCTCCTGTAAAGGCCTTGATGTCGATTCCATGGACCTCGGCCAGGTGGTTGACGGGCAAGCCGACGGCAAGACCGATGGCAAGCGCGATGAGGCCCAGCAGGGCCGCTTCGACCGCGACTTCGAAGAAGATGCGACGTGGGGTCATCCCGATGGCCTTGAGCACGCCCAATTCTTTGGTTCGTTCCATGACGGACATGAGCACGGTGTTGAGAACCCCTGCGGCCACGATGGCGAAAATCAACAGGAGCATGACCCACATGGATGCGCTGTCGAGCCAGAGGAACTGGGAGAGCATGGGCAGGGCCTGCTTCCATGTCAGGATTTCCAGATTGGCGGATAGCCGCTTGGTCAGTTCGTGGGCGAGGCGCCTCGTCTTTTTGAGGTTGGCGAACAGGGCGACTTGCGTGACACTGTGGTCCATGCCCAACATTCTTTGGGCCGTGGTCAGGTCGATCTGCGCGTATCCCGTGTCCACGGCCTGGCCGGCAGTGCGAAAGATTCCCTTCACGGGCATTTTTTCCTGGGCTCGTCCTGCAATGCCCGACGTGGTCAACACGACGTTGTCGCCGGGGGCCACCTTGAGGCGCTTGGCGGCCTGTGCGCCGATGACGATTCCCTTTTGGCCCGGCTTGAGGAACGAACCGGCCACCATGTGTTTGGCGATTTCGGATATTTTCGCCTCACGAGCCGGTTGGATCCCGACGAGAGAGTCGAGGCGCACCATGCCGTCGGCGGATCGCAGGGCCGCCATGGCGAAGATACGGTGGCACACGATCACGGTTGGGTCGATGTCATGGACGATCGCATCGATTCGGTTTGGATGAAAGACCCGGATTTCCAGGCGCTTTTTCTTAGCATATCCCTTGCCCTGCACCACGACATGGCCGGCTTTGAGTCTTATGCCAATGTCTGCCATCTGTTCGTGACTGCCGTCCGCCAGGCCCATAAAGATTACGGTCATGGCATAGCTCAGACCGAGGGCTAGAGCCGTCAGCAGGGTTCTGAACTTGCGGCGCCACAGATTTCGAAAGGCCATCTTGAGCAGCATGGCGACCTCCTATCCTTCCTGCTTGAGGGCTTCGACGGGTCGGATCCTGCTGGCCTTGACGGCCGGCCAGATGGACACGATCACGCTGACCGAACAGAGCAGGATTACGGGAACGAGCACGCCCGTCGGAGTGATGATGGCCTTCCAGATCGGTTCGATGAACAGGCCTTGATAGGAAAACCCAGCAGGGTTGTATGCGGTCAGGTCCAGACCATGGACCATGAGGTAGTAGTCGAAGCCCAGGCCGATGGCGGTGCCCAGCACTGCTGCGAGCAGGGTCAACAGGAGTGTCTCGGTGATGATGAGGGTCGCCATCCGCAGGGGGGTCATCCCCACGGATTTGAGCACACCGAATTCCTTGGTGCGTTCAAAGACGGCCATGAGCATCGTGTTCGTCGTGCCCAGGGCGGCGATGATGAAGATGATCCCCAAGAAGATGGCAATGGCCACGTCTTGGTACTGGATGAGCTTGGCCGTGTTCGGGTCGAGTTGCTGCCAGGTTTGGACCAGGAATCCAGGGCCAACGGCCTTACGGATACGTTGCGCCACCTGGGCCTCGTTCAGTCCCTCTCGAATGCGTATGGCGAATTCATGGATCGGGGATGGTGTCTTGGCCTTGAGATTCATCAGATTCGAATCCCATGCCACGTCGATTGGCACGTAGACCATGCCCCGGTCCATTTCATCGACCCCTGTTTGGAAGATGCCCGAAACCGTAAAGATCTCGTCTACGGGATAGCCGTCGGCGCTCATGATGTCGAGTCCTATCCGGTCGCCGGGCTTGACCATGAGTTGGTCGGCCAGACGTTTTCCCAAGAGAATGGGGCGCGGCCCCTTGCCTCGATGGCCGGCGGGGAGGTAGGTGCCTGACAGGACATGCTCGGACAGGAGGGTGACTTTGCTTTCCTTGGCCGGATCGATGGCCACGATTCCCACTGGGTTCGATTCACTGCGCATCAGCGTCCAGAAACCATGGTCCGGGCCGAGCCGTGGGGGCGTTTGCGGTGCCAGTTTGCCGTGGTCCACTGATCGGCGTTCGTTGGTGGGGGCCGGTTTCCCATGTGCCCCCGTGGCCACCCCTGCTCGTGGTGGCTGAGCTGGCGAGGTCGTGGGGACTGTCTTCGGGCGCGGTTTGGCAGTGGTTCCGTTCTCGTTTGCCCCGTTTGCCTTGGTCGCGGCAGGCGTATCCTCCTTGGGCAGGTCGTCGATATTCCAATCGATGGGCTTTTCTTTCTTGGCCGGGCTCAGGATCTTTTGGACCTGGGTGGCGAACATGAAGATCTGCATTTGGGCGGTCTGGTGCTTGGGGCTGCGGCCCACATCGTTGCCCTGGATGATTCCTCGCACCTCCACTTTTTCACAGGCACCTGGCGGGGGTAGGGGACGCAGACGCAGGACGGATCCGAGATTGAGATTCCATCGGTCGGCCGCTGACCGGGGCAGCAGAACCCCACAGACATGGGCGGCATCGAGTGGCTTGCCTTGTGCGAGCCTTGTTGCGGGTGGGAGTGGTTTTCCCGAAGGTAGGCCGATGAGGCTCGTCCGGATACGACAGTCACTGCTGATGAGTCCTCCCGAGTAGACCCTTGGGGCAACCGCCACCACTCCATCGATTTTGGCCACGCGGTCTTCGATGCCGAGGGGCATGGTCTCCGCCATGGCACGTTCTTTGGGATACTTTGGATTGTGGATCTGGATGTGCCCCGTGTGGATTCGGGTGATGCCGCGTTTCATGTCGGCACTGAGCCCTTCGGTGAGCCCGTAGTACGGGATGCAGAGGCCGAGTCCAGCAACCATGGCGATGATGGTGATCAGCGTCCGGCGCCGCTGTCTCCACAGGTTTCGCCAGGCCATTTTGAGGAGTAATCTCGCGCCGTAAGTCTTCATGGTTGTCCTCCAGCCGTTGGCGTTCGTGGAGACAGAGAGCCGAACGAGCGCCAGGGCGTCTCCGCCATGGCTTGTTGGAGTTCGAGCCCTGTGCGGTTATCTGGTCAGTCCTCGCAAAGAAAAGTAGCGCGCTGGAATGCGGACCCGGAAACGAATTTTTTGATACGAGATTTCGGTGTATTCGCTTTTTCCTGCCGGGCGCAGGACGAACCGAGTGGGGACGAGACGGCCGTCCATGACTCTTGCTTGTGAAAAGGTCATGATTCGTTTCAGCCGACCGTGTTCGTCGTAGTATTCCACCTTTTCGGGCAGCCCGTTCTTTCGTTTGATGACCATGATCACCTTGCCCCAGACCACTGGGGCGTTGGGCTTGGGCTTCAAGGTGATGCGGTAGGATGCGGCCAGGTCGCGGCGAGCCTGGCAGGTGTAGTCCTTTTCCATTTCCGTTTCTTTGATCAGGTCATCGTTCGTGAAGTGGCTGCCCATCCACGAGTCGGACAGCATGGACGAGCCCACCCGCACGATGCGGTCGGTTCTGGGCATGTAGTACCAGACTCGCGTGCCCACCTTGAGCGTGGCCATGCCGCGCAGGCGAGACGGCGCTGCAATACGGACGAGCATCTTTTCTCTTCCAGAAGACCAGAACTTCATTTTCATGGTGGCATGATTGTGGGGCTTGACCACGCGCATGGTCATGATGCCCGCCGAGGATCCGGCCACCATGATTCTGTCTGCACGGTCCACGATGGCTTTCGTCCCGCCGGGACACTTGCCCCATGAGCCGGCGTGAGCCAGGCCAGCCGTAGATATCAGCGCAATCCAACTGGCCAGAAAAGTCTTGATCATGGTGCGACTCCTTGTCTACCCGGCTTTCATGAGACGTGCGAGTGGCTCGATATATTGCGTTTTTCCTTGCCGGCCGTTTCGCGGTCGGGATTCAAATCCTTGTCTAGGGTTGTCCATTCCGAAAAATCTGTTGGTTGTACTGCGGTCAAGCCACTATCCCAGAGCAATTGGATCGGTGTCAAGGTTCGTGTCAGGCGGGACGAGGTCCAGCCTCGTTTCTATCTGTGAGGGCGATGGGAGGGCCGGCGTCGGGCATTGGTTCGTCTGCGAGCCGGGCGCGTGGGCATGGGGCCACCAATGCGCTTTTCCGGCCAGCCGATGCGGTGCTTCCATTCCAGGATGGTCTCGCGATCGGGCCCGAGACCAGCCAAGAAACTGATCTCCGCCAGGAAGAGCGATTCGACGAAGGCCTCCTGATTCATCAAGGCGCGAATCCTGCGCTTTGGTCCTCCGTCCACGATTCGTCTTTGGGCAAGGAGGATCTGGCGGATGCGATCCGCGTCTTTTTTCGGCACGTGGAGCAGGGTCACCATGGGGCCGAGGGTCCGTTGCAGGGCGGTCGAAGGGTCCTGAGCTTGGGGCCAGGAGGGATCGAGCGCCTCGATGATGAAATTGGCCATCAGGACGGCGCTGGTGGTTTCCGCCCCCGAGGCGACCGCCTTGTCCGCCGCCGCAAGTCGTCGCCGGAGCCTGCCAGCAGACGGGGCCTTCTGCATCGCCTTGGCGATGGGATCGGCCAATGTGTCCAGGACGGACAGGGATAGGGCAATTTCCATGGCCGGTCGCGAGACCCCCTCGCGGAGGAATCGTCGGATTTCTTCGGCGACCCTGGCGGGTGCGCAGTACCGAATCTGCTCCCGGTAGCGAATGATGGCGTCATGGGTGGCAGGCTCGATGTGCATGTCGAGTCGGGCAGCGAACTTGATGGCGCGTAGAATGCGGACAGGATCTTCTCGAAAGCGCACATCCGGGTTTCCGATGGTGCGGATCTGTCGGACCTTCAGGTCGTCCAAGCCGCCTACGTAGTCGATGACCTCCTTGCGCTGTGGGTCGTAGTAGAGGCCGTTGATGGTAAAATCTCGCCTTTTGGCGTCTTCTTCGACGGTTCCGAATACGTTGTCTCGTCGAATGAGGAGGTGGTCGTTCGGACCCAATGCCCGCATCGGTACCGGTGGAGACGGCTCGGGCTGTATCGGGTCGAGACCTGGTTCATTACACCATTGGTCGTCCGGTGTGGGCATGTCGGGCAATTGGTCCGCTCCTGGGTCCGGCATTGGTCGCGGATTTGAGCGGAATGTGGCGGTTTCGATGATTTTGGGTCCAAAAAAGATATGGGCGAGGCGGAAGCGGCGTCCAATGATGCGGGAATTCCGGAACAGCGACCGAATCTCTTCAGGGGTGGCGCTCGTGGCCACGTCGAAGTCTTTGGGGGTCCGTCCCAGGAGGAGGTCGCGGACGCATCCGCCGACCAGATACGCATCGTGGCCGTTGCGCTTCAAACGAGAGATGATTCGGAGGGCATCGGGATCGATGCGTTCTTGGGGAAGAGGTCTTCTGCGTCGAACAGACTTGTCAATCGTTGATGTCAGCATAGCATTACGGATCAGAAAAAAGATGATTCGATCACGTGGGCGTTTCGACCAAGGAACGTCATTTTTGCCCATAACGTGCCGAGGCTCCAAGCATAAACGATGTGTGCCTATTCGACAAGTTCTCCGTCTCCGATTGTTTCGGTGCTCATGCCGGCCCAGGACGTGGCTCCCTGGGTG
The DNA here is from genome assembly GCA_021162935.1 of Deltaproteobacteria bacterium. Taxonomy (GTDB): domain Bacteria; phylum Myxococcota_A; class Polyangia; order HGW-17; family SLPX01; genus JAGGXR01. Next base: position 53,620 of record JAGGXR010000162.1, on the reverse strand, counting down.
GGGCAAGCCGTGCGTTCCATTTTGACAGGGACCTTCAGACGTCTTGAACTCGTGTTGGTGGATGATGGATCTCGGGACGACACGGTCGGGCGCGCGCGTGCCGCGGCGAGGGGTGATAGCCGCCTCGTGGTGGTCCACAGCGATCGTGTGGGTATCTCTGCGGCGCTCAATCGAGGGCTGCAACATTGTCGCGGCGCCCTGGTGGCGCGCATGGACGCAGACGACTGGTGTGACCCGAGCCGGATCGAACAGCAGGTTCGTTTCCTTGCAGGCCATTCGGAGATTGCCGTGGTGGGCTGCCGGGTCCTGTTGCATCCGGAACCATCCTCGGGCACGGGAATGGCACGATACATCCGGTGGCAGAACGGCCTTTTGAGCCACGACCAGATGTTTGCGGATCGCTACGTGGACAGCGTTCTCTGCCACGCCACGGCCCTGTTTCGGCGAGAGGCTCTCGATGACCTGCAGGGTTGGAGGACAGTTTCCTGGGCCGAAGACATCGACCTGTGGCTTCGACTTTTCGATCGCGGGATGAAGATGCACAAGTTGGAGTCGTTTCTGTATACCTGGCGGATGCGTTCTGGCGCCACGTCCTGGACCGATGACCGGTGCAGTCCCAAGCGTTTGACGGAAGGTAAGGCTGCCCATCTGCAGGCCGGTCCTCTTACCGGCGCCAATCGGGTTTTGCTCTGGGGGGTGGGAGTTTCCCTCGAACGCTGGCGGAAGGCGTTGGCGGATTTAGGGGTCCGGGTCCTGGCCGTTCCCTTCGATCCTGGCAGAGGTACACAGGATTTGCCTGTCGGACCGGGTCTGAGCCCATCGCAGGACAGGTCTGGGACCAAGGTCGTGGCCTGCTACTTGTCATCGCGGGTGCGCCGGCGCGTACGCGACCTGGCGGCAACGTCTGGCTGGACCGAGGGGCGGGATCTGTTCTTCGTAGCCTGACCGGCAGCGAACAAACCGAGTTGTTTCGTTCTCCTGGTGGTGGTTCCAAAGCCGAGATTGCAGGGCGGGGTGCCCAGTTCATGATCTGCGCAGCGGCACAACCCGACGTGGAGTCGGTAGCGTCGGGCAATGGAGCGTATTCGGTCGTAGATGTCCTGGCGCACGTCGATGGGAGGCTGGTTCCTGGGTTGGGGCGGCATTTGGCTGTGGTCCATATAGGCTGCCGCGATCACGGGGGCCACACCGGGAACGTGTCGACTCAGCACCCCGTTGATACCGGGCCAGGTTTTCATGATCTCCGTGGTGACGCGGGTCAGATGATAGTCGGCTGCTGCTGCGAGCACCTCACGAAATTGGCCGTCTCCGTCGTTCACGAAAGGAATGATGGGACCGAGGTGGCAGACCACGGGAATTCCGGCCTGTTTGAGCCTGCCAATGTTGAAGAACCTCGTGTCCGGGTCCACGGTCCCCTCTTCCCAGGAACGAGCAAACTCCGGATCCATCGACCCGACCGCCACCCGGACGCGTACGAGGCGTCGATGGGTAGCCATGACCTCGATGGCCTCGTCCGGAATGACGCCTCTGGTCTCGATGGAGACTCCGATGTGATGGTCCAGCAGGATGCGCAGAGCCTCCACTGCGAGATGTTGGAGTCGGGATGACCGGACGAACGGCTCCGAATCGCTCCCCATGACCACGAAGGCCGGCCTGGTCCCCTTGAGTCTGCGCCGGTCCATTTCAGTGGCGAGTTGATTCAGGACGGCGCGGTCCGAAGTCGGAGTGGAATCGCTCCGTTTCCCGCGGCCATGACGACAATGGAGGCAGGCGCAGGGACATTCGTCTACGAGATCCACGGCGAGCAACTCACCATGGCAGGGTCTGTGGATACGCCGCAGAACCTGGAAACCCGTTTCGTTGCGATCTCCGTTCTGCGATGGAGTTTGAGTCGTGGTCATGCCAGCATGTCATCCGTTCCTTTTACTGTACCATGGAACCATGGTATCGTGACACAATGCTGGACGATCGGGAAGATGCCCGTAGCTGGCGCAGGCAGATCACCTCGATTCACGATACGGTTTATGGGCCGTTGCTGGTGGTGATGGTCGGCTTTTGGGGTCTCGATATTGCGCAGACCGTCCGAGCCTCTGCAGGTAGGGTGGAGCGCCCTGCTCCGCAGGTGGTCATGGTAGTGGGCAAGGGAGGCAAACCTCCACTCGCAGACGTCGTGCAGAGTCAACTCGTCGACACCAGGACCAGGCTCCAGGTCGTGTCCGTCCAGCAGCTTCCACAGCAGGGTCGGGACAAGTTCGCTCTGGCCAGACGTTTGGGTGCCATTCGGGGTTCTCTTCTTGTATTTTGGTGCTATGAGCCGTTTTCCGGCTTTGCCATGCTCAACATGTTCGATCCAAAAACCAACGGATTGGTGCTTCGTCCGGTCCCTTCCTGTCACAGCCCCGAGGGCACCGAAGCGGCAGCCTTGATCGTGCGATCTTCCGTGGAGGCACTTCTTGCCGGCGGTCGTATCGGCGGGCGAACCATTGCGAAACCTCGTCCGTCGGCAGGACACAAACGTTCGAAGCATGGCCCCCCCAGGAGTCGCAAAAGGACCGAAAAGGCACCAGGCGTTCATCGCCAAGTGGTGCATGCCGTGGCGCGGCCTCCATTCAGAATGGAGGTTGCCCTTGCATACCGGCTCAAGACGTTTGGACCGAAGGTGCCCCTCGTGCACGAAGGAGATCTCGTCCTGTGGATGCGGCTGTTTCCCAATGTCTGGTTGTCGGTAGGCGCGGGATTGGCCCAATCCGTTCGCGGCCGTACGGGGTATGGTTCGATGGTGATGAAGCGGTTTCCGTTGTCCCTTTCCGCAGCCTATCTTTGGAAGGGAGGGTCCTGGCGTTTTGGCGTCGTGTCTGGATTGGGATTCGAATACCGACGATTGGCATTCAGGCCGGCCGAAGGCGTGATCCTCTCGCGAGAGAAATCGTCCGATCAAGAGGTGACGTGGAATGGCGGGGCAAGGGCGTCGCTGCGGATTTTGGGACGCGCCCGCATTTTTCTGCAGATCGGGGTGGAGGCAATCGTCGCTGGTTCGACGGTCTTTTCTTTCGGGTCATCGATGGAATCGTTTCAGGTGAGGTCGATATCGACGACCCTGCTTTCCCTGCAGCCGGCGCGATTTTTGTCTGTGGTGGGCCTGTCGGTGGTTGCGATGTGAGAGGGCTTTTTTCTGGTGTCCTCCGTCCATTTCTGGCTGTGGGATGCACTGGAAGAGACATGGAGTTCATGGAACAAACGGTCCCAAGACATCCAGAAGTCCTGGCCCTCACTGAGGCGGTAAGCCTTGGGGACCGAAAAGCCGCTCGTCAGCTCGTCAGTCGTCTCTACGATCGGGCGAGGGCTACGGTTTTCTACCTTGCCGGGACACACCGGGACGCGGATGACCTCGTTCAGTTGGCCATGATGGAGGTGATCCGGTCGGCCGGATCGTATCGAGGCGAGGCATCGGTCGAGAAGTGGGCGGATCGTATCGTGGTTCGCACGGCCATGAGGCACATCAAGCAGCGACGACGTCGCGATCACGTCGTGGAGCTGGACTCGGAACGGACCTTCGGCGCTCCGGCGGAGCAAGGGGACGTGGTGGCGCGGCGACAACTCCGCCAGCGAATCACAGCCCTGTTGGACCGCCTACCCCTGCGTCAGAAGGTGGTGGTGACCCTGCATTGGATGTCCGGGTATCGAGTCGCAGAAATCGCAGAGATGGTCGATGCACCCGTGAATACGGTGCGGGATCGACTGCAGACGGCCAAGAGACGTCTGAAGAAAATGGCCCTTGGAGACCCCATGCTCCGTCAGTGGGCGGAACGGATGCACGATGAGATCTGAGAAGCAACATGACAACGACTGCCGGCGGTACGAGGCTCTGGCAACAAGACGCATAGAAGGAGACCTTCTTGCGGCTGAAGATCTCGACTTCATGGAACGGCATCGCCGGAATTGTCGCGATTGTGCCATGTCCGACGTTTTGGAGGATCTCGTCCGATATCATGATGCTCACGATGGTCCCCTTGCTCCTTTGGATGATCTCGCAGCGCGTCGGAGGGTCAATGACGTGGTGGATGCGGCGTTTCGTGACCAGAGCCAGCGAACCTCGAGGCGGGAACGTCCGTACAAGGCGCGTCTGTGGTGGATGTCGGCCGCTGCTGTCGTTGGGCTGGCGGCCCTGTTGGCAGGTGTTGTTCTGTTGGTCAACAGGAGTGGGCGGCATGGACGGAGGGTTGCTCCTCATCCTGCCGTGGCCCGCGTGCTGTTTCTTTCCGGCGTGGTGACGGCCATGGGCCCGGATGGCACCGTTCGGACCATCGATCCCACGAAGGTGCTACGCAGCGGACGTACCTTGGCCATTGCAGAGCGCCTCGACGTGGGCGATGGGACCGTCGTGATCAGCCTGCCATGCGCTGCCACGGTTTTGCTGGCCGCTGGCTCGGTGGTGCGATTCGAGCGGCTTGGACGCAGCCAGAGCCGGTTGTTTCTGGAAAGTGGACGTCTGGTCGCCTCGGTGACTCCAGAGCACCGGCCGGATCGGGTGGTGATCGACACAGCGGACGGGCGGATCGCCGTCAAAGGAACGGTTTTTGCCGTTTCCAGGCATCGGACGGGAACGTTTGTGTCGGTTTTACGAGGCATCGTGGCCGTGTCGGATCGGCATGGTCATCATCGTCATGTGGGCTCGGGCCAGGGGATGGACGTGGGTGGCGCACATGCCAGGCAACTGTCTGGCGCAGATCTCGTGGGGCTGAGACAGAACCTGCAGGTCATCGGGTTGCTGTCTGATGCGCCGACGAGACTGATGGTGCGTTCGTCGCCGGCAGGGGCGTCTGTGGAGATCGACGGTGTTTTCGTGGGACAGTCTCCCGTCCTGTTGGCACTCCGGTCTGGGGGCCATCGTCTTTCGGTGCGGCTGGACGGCTACGGTCGTGTCGATGAAACCATCGACGTGCCGCAACGAGGAGAGGCGGTCAGAACCATTGTGCTCGCCAGGCAGGTGCGGTCGTCTCTGGGCTCGGGGGCGCTCTCGAACGAGCCGAACGTTCCGATCAAGAGTGGATCTGCTCGGGGGACGGGCGTGCGGCGGAGGTCGCCTACCGAGGCGAGGTCATCGTCGAAGGGTCGGGTTGTCTCGCCCGGAGGCGCCAATGCCTTGATGATTCTGGCCCGGTCCCGTCGCATGGCCCGCGATTGGCGGGGAGCAGCGGCCACGTACCGGCGTTTGTTGGCGCAGTATCCCAGCAGTCGGTTGGTTGGGACGGCTCGGGTGGCATTGGGTGAGATCCTGCTCGACCACCTCGGATCCCCATCTGGCGCCCTGCGTCAGTTCGATGCCTATTTGCGTGGGCGTCTGGGTGGCATGCTTGGCCAGGAGGCTCGTTATGGAAAGATTCGCGCCCTGAGGAGCCTCGGCCAAACCGGAGCGGAGCGGACTGCCATCGAGCAATTCCTGCTCCGTTATCCCAGGGCTGTGCAGGCGGATTTTCTCAGGAAGCGATTGGCGAAGCTGGAAACGGGGCGTGGCATGGGGCTGAACATGGGGGCCGGCCAGCAGCGGGCTCCTGCTGGAGGACACAGAGGAGGCCGACGGTGAGGTGGGCCGTCTTATTCTTGTTGGTCGGGGGCTGTGTGGGGGAGCAACAGGTTGCCCAGGTGCAGGCGGTTTGCGGAGATGGTGTTTGTGAACCAGGTGAGGGAACCCTGGTTTGTCCCGAGGACTGTCCGTATGCGGTTTGTGGCAATGGGATGTGTGAGTACGACGAGGACGCACAGAACTGCTCGGGGGACTGCGCGGGACAGGTCTGCGGGGATGGTCGCTGTGAAGGAAATGAAACCCCCTATTCATGTCTTTACGACTGCGCATGGGCATCCTGTGGCAACGGGGTTTGTGAAGCCATGGAGAGTGAGGGACAATGCCTGCGCGACTGTGTCCCCATGCGGTGCGGCAACGGGGTCTGCGAGTATGAAGAGGACATGGAGAACTGTCCAGGAGACTGTCCGTCCACGCAGTCGGTGGACGTGCTGCTCGTGGTGGATGACTCGGAGAGCATGGAAACGTATCAGAAGGCGCTTGCCCAGGCGCTTCCCAATATGTACCGGGCGCTCCAGGGGACCGTCGGTGTGGAGCCGAACCTCCATCTCGGGGTGGTCACCACGGATTTGGGCATGGGGTCGTATACCGTCGTTAGCGGGTGTCGCCGGGTCGGCGGGGATGGAGGCCGTCTCGGGGTGGTTGGAGGCGCGGACCATGCGTCCGGGTGTTTGGCCGCCGGTGCTCATTATATGATCGATACGGCACCCGTGGGCTGTTCCGTGCTGTATCATTCTGACCGGTCCTGTGGGGCGAACGATTGTGATCAGGACAACTGCAGTGGCGAGCCTGGCACGGTTCTCGTGCCTGATTCTGTTAGCGGTTGTCCTCGTTGTCGCAACTTTACTGGTGGCGCCAGCGAGGCCTTCGCCTGCCTGTCACAGGTCGGTATCGATGGCTGTGGTTTCGAGCAACCGCTCGAAGCGGCCAGGAAGGCGTTGGACGACAATCCGTACAATCAGGGTTTTCTCAGGGATGATTCGATTCTCGTCCTCCTCTTTGTGACGGATGAAGATGACTGCTCGGCCGCTCAGCCCGATGTCTTATTCAATCCTGACCCGAGTCTGGATTCCGCTGATTCGACGCTCGGCTTCTTGACATCCTTTCGTTGTTTCGAGTTCGGGGTGACCTGCGACCAGGACGCCCGGGCGGTTGGGCCGCATCAAGGATGTGTGTCGGCCCAACCGGATCTCCTGTTCGGGATCGAACGGTACGATTCATTTTTGCGGAGCCTGAGACAGCCGGGGCGAATCGTGGCGGCGGCCCTGACCGGTCCCTTTGCAGACGGTGAGGTGGACGTGGAATTGGATGGGCAGCAAAGGCCTGCGGTGGCACCGACCTGTCGTCCTGATCAAAGCCAACTCGGGGCAGCGCCTGCCGTCCGGATCCGCGCGTTGGTGGCAGAGTTTTCGGCACCGCACGATCTCTCTTCTTGGGCCATGACGTCCGTCTGTGACCAGGATAGATATGCTTCGTTTATGGAAAAGATCGGGGCAGAGGTGATTGGGAAAATGGAGGTCTGGTAGAGGGCATGAAGCAGGGCGTCATCCCTCGGTTTTCCATCGAGGGTCTCTGGCTGCAATGGTTGGTGGGCATCCCATGCTGGGGAATTGGCACATGTCGGCCATCGTTGCTATAATAGCGGCGTTTGTTGGAGGTCTATGTGACTCGTCGATGGGCGATGGTGTGGTTTGTCGGTGTTTTTGGGGCCGTCCTGTTTCCTGGTCGGGCTTGGGCGGACATTTATACCTATACGGATTCCAAGGGCGTCGTGCACTTCACGAACCTGCGCAAGCGGGGGCGCCATTGGAAGGTGCTCTACCGGACGGGACCCGGCAAGGCGGCCACGTTTCGGGGTTGCAAGCGCTGTGACCGTGTGCCCGCCAGGGATCGTTCTTCGGCCCGTTTTACGCGATACGATTCCATCATCGACGCAGCCTGCGGCCTGTACAAAATTCCAAAGGCGTTGGTCAAAGCGGTCATTTACGTGGAATCGAACTACGATCCCAGGGTCGTCTCCAGTGTCGGCGCCAAGGGTCTGATGCAGCTCATGCCGCATACGGCCAAGGACATGGGAGTGGCCAACGTTTTCGACCCGAGACAGAACATTTTTGGCGGCGTGCGTTTCTTGAGGGTTTTGGCGAACCTGTTCAACGGGGATCTCGTCCTGACCATCGCTGGGTATCATGCCGGTGCCGGGGCGATTCGCAAGTACCATGGCGTGCCACCGTATCTGACCACGCAGAAGTATGTTCGTGCCGTTCTGGCGCGATATTACAGGTATCGAAGAGCCGAGCAACGCAAGGCGTCAACTCGCTGAATCAACTGCATTGTGCAAGAGGGTGATGGGATGAAAAAACCAGAACGGATTGCGACGGATCGAGCACCAGCATCCATAGGGCCGTACTCCCAGGCGATGGCCACCGAGACGATGGTCTTTGCCAGTGGACAGATCGCATTGGACCCAAAGACTGGTTCCATGGTCGGGACGAGCGCGGCTGAACAAACCGACCAGGCGCTCGAAAATCTTGCGGCCATCCTCGATGCGGCGGGAACCGGCCTCGATCGGGTCGTCAAGACCACGATTTTTTTAGTGGACATGAACGATTTCGGCGCGGTCAACGAGCGGTACGCAGCGCACTTCGGTGACCATCGTCCCGCACGCGCCACGATTGCCGTGGCCGCCCTCCCCAAGGGGGCACTCGTGGAGATCGAAGCCACGGCCGTCCGGTAGAGGGTTCTGTAGATTTTGTTGGGGGGGCTGGGGCTTGAGGCCGGCCGGTTGGATGTCTCACTCCTCGAGGATGTGGCGCACCGTGGCGCGGAGGTCCTTGCGGCTGAATGGTTTTTTGAGAAACTTGGCGGCGCCGATCACCATCAGTTCGCTCAGTCGGTCGTCATCGTGGTATCCACTCATGATCACGATTGGGATGCCTGGCTTGATGGCTTTGATCTGCGTGAAAATATCGATCGGGTCGCCGTCGGGTAGGATGAGATCCAGCAGAACCACGTCCAAGTGCTGTTTCGAGTCGGCAAGAATAGCCTGTCCTTCAGCGGCATTTTGGGCGGTGGTCACCTCGAAGATGGGTTCGGCGAAGTACCGTTTTGTCAGGGCCAAGACGTCCGGGTTGTCGTCGATGACCAGGATGCCGACTCGGGGTTGCTCCAGGGACAGGTGATCGAACGTCTTGAAGGCGGGTCGTTTTCGTCGTGATCCGCGCTCTGTGCTTGGCTTGTCGACTTGCGGTCCGTCGTCATGGCTGGCTCCAGGCTTGATGGGGAGATAGATTCGAAATCGACTTCCCTTGCCCGGGGTGGATGTCACGTCTATGAAGCCTCCGTGCTCTTTGACGATGCCATAGACGAGGGAGAGCCCCAGGCCTGTTCCTTTGCCACGGCTCTTGGTGGTGAAGAATGGCTCGAAGACGTGAGCGACGGTTTCTTCAGACATTCCACAGCCGGTATCGGTAACCGTGAGCAACAGATACCAGGTGGCCTGAGCGATACCCGATTGACCGGATTGGAGGTCTGCACCCACGACCGGTCCCTCTGTGGATACGGTCACTTGTCCTGCGCCTGAAATGGCTTCGGCTGCGTTCAGGCACAGGTTCATCAGGACCTGGTGGATCTGTTGCGGGTCGCCCATGATTCGAGATTGAGAGGACTCGATCGAGTATCGAAACTGGATTCTTGGTTCGACGGTTCGGCGCAGGAGGTCGACCACGTCTCGAATCAGGCTGGACAGGTCCATGGCCTGCAGGTGCGGCTTGTCTCGTCGGGCGAACCCAAGGAGTTTGCGGGTCAGTTCGGCTGCACGCTGGGAGCTTGCCTTGATCTTTGCAGCGCAGTATCCCACCTCGTCGGGGTTCTGTGGGTCTTCGAGGATGAGGTCGGCATAGCCGATCAGGCTGAACAGGACGTTGTTGAAGTCATGCGCGATACCACCGGCCAAGGCGCCCAGGCTCTCCATTTTTTGTGCATGGAGCAGTTGCTGGTGCTGTTCTTCCAGCGCGGCGGCCTTGGCCGCCACTGCCCGTTCCAGGTCCTCTGCACGTGCGGCGAGCTTCCTGTGTGCCCGTTCGAGTTCCTGGTGGGCCTGGCGCAATTCCTGGTCCCGTTGCTGGAGGTCCTGAGCCATGGTGGCGACCTGGGTGATGTCCTGGATGTGCAGGAGATACCCGTAGAGCTGGCGTCCCAGGTGAAGAGGATGGAGGGCGATGGATGCCCATAGCCCTTCTGGGCCACCCAATGGACAAGAAAACCGGACGGGCTTCCGGCTGCGCTTCGTGTCAAGGTGCTGCAGCGTGCTCCATTCGGGTGGCGGCGTAGCAGGTTCCATGTGGGTCAAGAGTTCGGCGATGGTCCTTGGTCGGCCGTTGGGAACCAGCCGTCCGTTGAAGATGTCGTCCACCTTGTCATTGATTTCGACGATGGTCCCGTCCACGGTGGTGGCGGCCAACAGAGCATCGATGGTGTTGAGGAGGACCGGGAGACTGAGAGGTGCTTTGAGTGATGGTTGGTGCCCCCTGAGGACGAGATACAAGATGGCTGCATAGGCGGCCGTGACCGGGCCGGTCAGTGATGTGGGGAGTAAGCCACTGGGAACGAGGAGGATGTATCCAGCGGGAGGGACAGCGGCAAGGAGGAGGATGAGTGGGTCGTGGGTGTTCCTCATGGATTCGTGTTTGAGGAAGGATCCGATGATGGATGCATATCCAATGGCCACCAAACCGAGTTGCGTGGTGACCAGGGCCCAAAACAGACCGCCACCGAGGGAGCTGGGGTGCTTGCCGGCGAATTGGTGGTGGATGGGGTTCGTCCACACGATGGCCAGGCTGGCCAGATATACGAGCCACAGGACGAACCTGATTGCCCGACTCTTCGTCAAATTGCCCCCTGACAGGCGTGTCGTGAACACGAGCCAGAGAGGGCCGGTGGCAGCAAAACCGATCGCTTGGAGACGCATCCAGAAAGACTGTGCTTCAGGAGATATGGTCGATATCTGGATGCCTTCGAGGAGGGTCCAGATGAGAGCGGCTCCCACCATCAGTCGATAGGATCGGACCAGGGGGGTGTTGGGCATCCGGCGCTTCGTGTTGACGAGCAACGCGACCATGAGCATGAGCATGCCCAGGTGCGGCAGGGACCAAGGGGTGAATCGGAGATGGAGGATACCGGTCAGGAAGTCGTGCATGGGGTGTCAGAGTACCTTGAACCAGATCAGGGCAAACGCGGTCAGGGCCATGATCGCGAGAACGCCGCCGACGATCAGGGCCACGGTCATGGCGTGGGGGTGATTGGTCGGGTTGTGAGGTTCGGGTTGCGGTTTTGCTGCCGGCTGCAAGGTTCGGTCAATATCCTGCCGAAGTTTGTTGACATCCGAATAGCGTTCATCGGGCTCCTTGGCCACCATCTTTACGATGATCCGATCGATGTCGGCCGAGATGCCAGCATCGGGAGCTGCTGCGGATGGCTCTGTCGGAGCGTCCTTGAGATGCCATTTTATGATATCGGCAGGGGTATCCCCTTCGAAGGGGAGGATGCCGGTGAGCATCTCGTACCCCAGGATTCCTAATGCATAGATGTCGGATCGGCCGTCGAGGGGTTTTCCCCGAAGTTGTTCAGGCGACATGTATTCGAGGGTTCCAAGGGTTTGTCCAGCCGCTGTGAGCGCCGTGGATTGGGATTTGTCTCCAGAGATGATTTTGGCGATTCCGAAGTCCAGTATTTTTGTGTAGAGGGGATCTGTGGGCCGAGGCTCCAGAAAGATATTTTCCGGCTTGATGTCTCGATGCACGATTCCCAACGCATGGGCCTCACTGAGTGAACTGCAGCACTGGTCGATGACATGGAGTGCTTCGATGGGCGAGAGGCGCTCGCGTTCGTCGAGGAGTTCGTATAGGGTCTGGCCCTGGAGATATTCCATTGCAATGTAGAGCACCCCATCGGACGTTTGATCGAAATCGTAGGTGACGATGGTGTGTGGGTCCCGCAGGTTGCAGGCGGCTTTTGCTTCTCGGCGGAAACGCTCGACGAGTTTGGGGTCCGAGGACATGAACGGATTGAGAACCTTGAGGGCGACCTGCCGGTCCGTCTGGATGTGGCGGGCCTTGTAGATGCTGCCGAATCCACCCTCGCCGATTCGTGACAGGACCTCATACCGGCCATTGAGGGTTTCGTCGATCAGCGAGCCGGTGGCCTTGAGTTTCGCCATGGCCCCTGCGGGTTGTTCTTCGGCAGTCGCTTGGTCCTGGTTGGATTGTGCCAGGGGTTGAGGCTGAACCGACGGTTGTGCCTGCTGGGGCTGTGCCAGGGGTTGAGGCTGAACCGATGGTTGTGCCTGCTGGGGCTGTGCCTGCTGGGGTTGTGCCAGCGGTTGAGGCTGTGCCTGGCGTTGTGGTTGCTTCGGATGGTCGGGGTATGGGTCCGTTCGCTTTGGGCGGGGCGGCTGCACGACACCCTCAGGGGCAGGATTTTGCCGCATCTGGTCAGACGATGCGGTAACTGGCGCGGCAACTTGGCCTGGGCCGGCGGCAGCCTGGGGCTGATCAGGATGCGCCCGATCGATGATCTCGGTGGCCTGTCGTTGCAGTTTGGCCAAAGATTCGCCAACGGCCCCAGAACCCATGAAAAGCGTCTTGGCGACTGGCACGGGACGACTTGGCGACGACGGGATGGCCTGGCCGCAGACACCGCAAAATTTTGCACCAGCCTGCAATTCAGCACCGCATTTTTGACACCGATCCGCGTTCATGGTCATAAACTCCGAGTTCTCGACGTCACGACACAGCGAAAACCGATGTCGTTTTTGCGGGTCGTCGACACGACCCATCGACGCGACGCGATTCTAGAGCTGGCGACCGAGGACTTCCAGCTTCCACCTTTGACGAGCACGACCGTTCCTTTTTTGGAGAGCCGTTTCTGTTCCCGCACCCATTCAGCCACGTTTCCGCCCATGTCCATGACGCCATAGACCGACTGGTCACAGGCTTGTGCGGCAATGGGGCCGGGACCGTTCGGTTTCCTACGGGAGCAGGTGGGACGTCTGCCCCAGGGCCAGATGTTTCTGGGAATGAATGGGCCCCGTGCCGCTTTTTCCCACTGGGCCTCTGTTGGCAGACGCCCTCCGACCCAGTGACAGTAGGCGCGTGCCTCGGACCATGTGACGGAAACAACGGGAAGCGTCGGCCGGCCCGATCGAGTCGGACATCGGCCGGCCTGGACACATGCGGCCCACTGGGCGTGGGTGACCTCGGTCCGTGCAATGAAGAAGTCACTGAGCGGCTGCTGGTGCAGGGGAGGCTCGTGCCAAAAGGATGCTTGCTGTCCAGGCTCATGTAGGGCTGCCCGGGTTTTCTCCTCGTCGTTGCTGCCCATCAGGAACGTTCCTTCCGGAATGCGAATCCATTGCTCTTGGCGTAATGGAGGCCACACGGATAGTCGTACAGGTGGAAGATGCTGTTTGATGGGGCGGAACAGGGCCAGACAGGCCTTGACGTGAGGACCCGGGCGCACATGGCCTTGAGTCCGCCGTGCAGACAGCCAGGAGAAGAGGGCTGGTCCGCATTGGTGTGCGGCAGCGAGTTTTTCGGCCCGGTTGACGTCATTCCGGTTTCCGGCAGCGACCCAGGAGGTCGCAACAGTGATCAAAATCCACGATGCAGCGCTCACAATGTCGTCTCTCCCGACGGGCTGTCTCCCTTTTTGACCTGTTCCGATGTTTGGCTGGCAGCCTGGGCGGAAGAGCGGGCACCCCCCTTTAGTGTGGCCAGTGAGTCTGGTTCGTGGGGCAGATACGGGGTGAATTCGATGGGTGCCTCCGGGTCCGGTAACGGCAGGTCGGGCCCCCGCACCTCGGCCAGAATGACCGTGATATTGTCTGGGCCTCCCCGGTCGTTGGCCCGGTCGGTCAGGGCCTTGCAAGACGCCACCAGGTCTGAGCCGTGCTGTGTGATGATTTCGAGGATTTCATCGTCGGAAACAGGACCAGTCAAACCATCCGAGCAGACGAGGATGCGGTCGTTGCGTTTCAGCGCCAGCTTGGTCAGAATCGGGACCACGTTGTCCATGACGCCGAGGGCCTGCAGGATTACGTTCGTATGTTGGAAGGTTGCCGCCTGGTCTTCGGTGATCTGTCCCGTGTCGATGAGCTGATTCAGGAGGGATTGATCCTTGGTGACCAGCCGAAGGCGGTTGTCCCGGAGCACATACACCCTGCTGTCCCCCACCTGGGCGGCCAACAGGTGCGATTCGACGATGAGTGCCGCACTGCAGGTGGTCCCCATGCCTCGTCGGGATGCATCCTGTTTGGACATGGCGAGGATGCGGCCGTTTGCGGTCTCCATGGCTTGGATGATGCGGTGTGCCGCTTCGTTGATCGTGGTGGGAGGTGGCGGAGTATCCATCTGCGCATAGATCGTGTCCACGGCGAGTTGACTTGCCACTTCTCCCGATGCGGCGCCCCCCATTCCGTCACAGACCATCAAGAGGGTGCCTCTGGGCCCCAGTCGATGGCGTCGCGAGGCAGGTTTCAGGTCTCGATGGCCCGACGTCAGGTCCGCCACGAGAAACGTATCTTCGTTGTGGTCTCGGGTGACCCCGATGTCGGTGCGGCCGAACACTTCGATGAAGATGTCCTTGTTGGTTGGTTCCATAGTCTCGAATCCGCTGCTCACCGTGCGATGATCCTTGTGTTGGTGCTCTGTGGCTGTCATCCGCCTGACTTCGATTCGAATTTCAGTAAGTGCCTGCCGATCATGACGACGTCCTGAGGTCGCAGCGTGCACGAGCCTTGGACGCGGACGAAGGTCCCCGTGGTCGAGCCGAGGTCGCACAGGAGCACGTGGCCGTTGTCGACTTTGAGCTGGGCGTGGCGATTCGACAGAAACAGATCGAAGGGAAAGTTGATGTCCGCCTCACTGTGCCCGAGTTCGGTTTCCTGTTTCGTCAGGGAATGACTTTCCAGGACGGTTCCGCCTTCGGACATGACCAGAAGCTTGCCCCAGGTCTGTGGGAGGGCGGTCCCAAGAACTTTGACGCCTCGGTCCACGGCTGGTCGGATGGTCCTTTCCCAATCTGCGAGTTCCACGAATCGGAGAACCATGCCGCCCATGATGAACTGGTCGCCGTCCTGGATGAGGACGCACTTTCGAATCTTGAGATAGATTCCGTTGACACTGCCCAGGTCGATCAGTTCGAAGCCGGCCTTGCCGGCCTGGATTCTGGCGTGACGCATGGACATGTACGGATCCTCGGGAAAGGACACGTGTCCTTCGGTCCGCCCGATGTCGAAGGGCAGTTCGATGATGGGGTGGGTCGCCATTGCAGACAGGTTCTCGTTGAGAACCGTTAACGTCATGGCAAAATCTTTGGTCGTCTCGGGGGGCGCGCTGCTAGACTCTGTGCCCGTGGCCGTCTGAAACTGGCCTGTGCCACCAATTGCCATGGTGCGGTCCGGTGGGACGTCCGACTCTTCAGCCTGGGCTTGTCCGTCGTCGGATCGACCCGGTGAGGGAACGGCCCAACTCGATGTTGCGGGTTTGGGTAGGCCGGCTGGTGGGGTTGGTTGGATGGGCTCGTCTCCTTGTCCCGGGAGCCTGGAGCCACAGAATTGGCAAAAAGCAAACCCCGCCGGCGTGTTCTTGCCACACACGGGGCAGGGTTGCCTCGTGACCGTGTCTTCATATCTAGTATGGGGTTCCAGGCGGATCCCGCAACGCTGGCAGAAACGGCTGTCCACCGGATTTGTGGCCCCACAAGCAGGACAGATTTGAGCGTCTGTTTCCTGGTCGACTGCCATTTTGAGGTCGGCACCACAGTCTTGACAGAAACCAGCGTCTGGCTCGTTGGCGCGACCGCATCTCGGGCAGATGCGCATGTATTCCTCCATGGCTGGGGGGTGACCCCGTCGACGTCCAGCCAGCCTCGTGGCCATCAAAGGCGTTTACAAACTGAAACAAGTAAGATAATAGCGTCCTTTGAGGCAGTCAAAGGAAAAACCTTGTGATCTGCCTTAAATGCGGATGTTGGGCTGGCCCGAGATCAAGTCTAAGGATCTGTTGTCATTACCCCCAAGGACATCTCGGAGTCGATAGACGTGCAGACGTGCAGAGTTGCTGTGGGCCATGGAGAAGTTGATGAAGACGATGGCGGAAGTCACGGCCATGGTGGTGGTCGGCTGGCTTGGCGTTTCCTGTGCACCATTGCCAGGTAGGGCGCCGTTCGTGCGGGTGCCGGGCTCGGTGACCCAAGGATCCCTGGCCGGGCCGTTTGCTGGCCGTGTGTTGGATGCCGGTACCGGTCAACCGATTCGGGGGGCCACAGTCTATGCCGCGTGGCGCTATGAGCAAGGCGTGGGCATCGGCAGCCCGGCCGGATACCGTCAGTACCGGATCGTGACCGATGCCGATGGTTGCTATCGAGTCCCATCAGTTCGGGAGCTGCGTGACGCGGTTTTGCACGTGAAGTTGGTTGGCGGCGTTCGTCTCTTGGTGCCTGGAAAGCACGGCTCTGGATCGGGTGGCAAGCTCGTCGGATTTTCTTTGGTCGTGTACAAGAAAGGATACGTCGCCTACCGTTCGGATAGGCTGTTTGCTTCGGGAAGGCCGCGCTTCGATTTCAGTCAATATGACAATGTCGTTCGACTCGAACGGTGGAATCTGCAAATGGACCACCGCCGCCACATCCTGTTCATTGGGGCCGTGGATCGGCTTGGTGGGGCAGCCCAGGAGGAATGGGCTCTCGTAGAAGGAAAGGCAATCGGTCACAGGACGCACGGGGGCCGGCCTGTCCTCGACGTGTCCGGTTTTTTGACCGGGGACGACATCGAGACCCTGCTTTCCGTGCACATGATGTTCGAGACAGGACGACTCGCGACATTGAAGCGAACGGCCGACGTGGATAGCATTCATTTCAAGGCTGTGGGCAAGCCGCAGACGTATGATTTGGCGTATCGTGTCTGGCGGCTCAGCCCTGGCAGACTCACATCGTTTTACCGGAAGCTCTATCAGGAGTATCCAAACAGTCGTTCCGTCGATCTGGTGGGGAATCGTTCGTTCGAGGCGGGAAACGCCACAGTGTTGGCCCAAGTGTTTCTGGACCGGAAGCATTCCGTCGTGGTGTCCGTGACCTGTGGGACTCAATTGTGTCCGAGTCACAAGAAGCTGGTCACTGTCGCCCGGCTTCTCCAAGAGCGGCTCGTTCGTCTCGAGGGAGCCTCGGGGCCACCGACTTTCCACATGGGGCAGCACTCCCCAAAGAAACCGACGTTCGTCCCCAGTTTGCGTCGTTGATGAGGTGACCCTCTCATGAAAAAATCATTGTGGTTGTTGGTCGCTTTGCTCGTGGTTGGACCGTCGAAGGTGGACGCTTATGAGGCGGCGCAAACCCATGCGGGTATGAGCGAAGCTGCTGCCGGGGAGTTGGTTCCTTGGTTGCAGGGTGCCTGGGGGTTCGACAAGGGGCTTTGGACGAAGTTGCGACTGTCGGTAAAGTCTATTTCGAGAAACCAGAGATGGTTCTTGCTTCAGGACCTGTTTCGCCTCGATCCTGCTGGTGGATATGCACCATCGGCCGATTTGACGGACCGGGCCCTGGGGTGGTTCGTTGCTGGGTCTGTGCTCGAGGCCATGCCTTCCGCTCGGGTCAGAAACCATTTTTTGGATCCATCGACCCTCAAAGGTCTTCATCAGCGTCGGGGTCACAGACGATTGTCCCTCAAGCTGCGTTGGTGGGATTACATATTTGGAGGAGGTAGTTTTGCAGGGTTCGTCACAGGGGCGAATTTCGACCTGGACGGCAAGTCTGCCCTGGCATGGCTGCGGTCGAGTCGAAACGAATACGGACTTTCGAAGCATTGGCGATATCGCAGACTCGCGGTCACGGCGCCGTCGCCCCAGGCGCGGGCGCACGCTGAGGCCATGGCTCTGTTGACCATGGGGGCCGTGGTGCACGTGCTGCAGGACATGGCCTGTCCGTCCCATGTTCATAATGATTTCATTGCTTCTCATCTTGGCCGTGCCATGGGGGCGCAGCCTGGTTCGGCGTACGAGCGTTTCGTGGCGAGGCGGTATGGTCGGTACGGCGTGGCTGTCCTGTCAGTGTCGGCAGTGACGCGGCGTCGGTTCCGAGATTTTTTTGTCGCCAAGGATGGCAAGGGGTTGGCTCAGATAACGGCTAGGCGGTTTTTGTCTCCGGGCGTCTTGCCGCCTCCGTTGTATGTGGGTGATACGAGTTCCATCTCGTCGGTGGAGCGTATGCTCAAGAAGCGCGGATTCACCATGACGCATCGTCCCTTGGAGTTGGCTCGGGCGCGACGTGGGCCGGTCTACCTGTGGAGGCGTCGGCAGGCCCGGGCCCGTCTGGCCGCGTACGAAGTGGATCGTCGCGGCTTTCTCCGTTTCTGGCTCGATCGCAGGGTGCTCGGAGACTACGCACTTCGTTTGGTTCCCTTGGCCATTGCGTACACCAAGGGCATGATACGCTATCTGACGCGTGGGCGTCTTGCGCTCAAGGTGGATCGAGGTCGGGTGTCTGTGATCAATACGGGCGTCACCCTGGGCCGCGGGAGACTCGTGATCCTGGCCGAGGATCGACAGGCAAGGCGTACGGTATTGAAGCGGGTGGATGTGACCCATCTTGTCCGAAAGGGTGGTCGACTGGCAACCTTCTCCTTGGGACGTCCTCGTTTTTTGGCCGTCATGTTCGAAGGCAAGGACGTGGAAGGCGAATACTTGGTGGCCGAAGGACGACGGTAGTCGGCAGCCTGCCACGGCGATCTTGAGTGGAATCTACTGGCTTGGCGACTGGCAGGGCGGGAAGATCCACGATGATCCTTTTGGCGGGCAGACGTGCGACGTTGCTTGGTGCCTGGTGGGTATCCATCTCCAAAGACACCATCTGGGGGCGGCTTATTGGGCTCGGGACAGTTTCTTGAGTCGGGCGAGCGCCTTTTGGTGCACGGGTGAAGTCGGCTCGGTCATGTCTCGGACCCGTTCCAGGAATGTCGTTGCCGTCTTTTTGTCAGCACTGCTCGCCTGGTCCAACAGTCGGACCGCTACCTTTTCGAGTCGTATGAGACCATTGAGGATGCTGGTGTGGCCCGGATCGAAGAACTTCCCACGACTCCAGTACCGATATGTCTTTCGATATCGAGTCAGACCGAACTGTTCGTTCCCCAGTGCGTAGAAGCGCTCGGCCAATCGTTTGGCCGCGTCTCGGGTCGTGAAGCTTCGTAGAGGAGGCGGCAGGATTTTGCGTTCCTGCCCGATGGCGTCCACAAGATTTTGGTCCGCTTTGTTCACGTCGTTGCCATGGAGAGCGGCGTCGGCCACTGCCAATTTTCCCTTGATGAGCGCCAGTGCTTCCTGGATGCGGGATATCGTTTGGCGATGGGACTTGTACTTTCGGAGCGTACGAATCTTACTGAACCTGAGGAGGGCCTGGTCCATGTGCCCCTGGTAGTACAGTATGACCGCGCCAACGATGGCCTCCTCGCCATACTTTTTGCGCAGGAGCGTTGCGAGGTCCTGACCCGAGCGCACGGCGACGGCGGTGACTCGGTGCAGAAAGCGTGGTGCCGAGCACCTGTTCAGGGGATTCCGTTTGTTTCCCTTGAGCCTTTTGGTCAGGTACGTGTCGAGTTCCTTGAGTCGGACTCGGAGTTGCGCCTCTCCGGCAACGGATGTGGGGATGTCCTCGATTGCCTTGAAGTAGGAGCACAGGTACCCGTACGCTTTGCGCTTCGCCCTCAGCGGGCCTTTGGCATAGGTGAGGCCTTCGGTTGCGTAGTGTTTTGCAATGCGGAGAGCAACTTTTTCCAGCTTTTGTTGTGCCATGGGGCTGTAGTAGGACCGCTTGGGAATTTTTTTGTACAGCGTTCGGGCTCTGGTCCAGCCATCCAGATTCGTGGCTGAATCGAATGTCTGGTCGGCGGCGACCATGGTTTGGCTCGCTGCCAATTCGGATCGCGCCCTAGCTGCAAGGGCCTGGGCCCTAGTGCGTTCCGCAGCAGTGGGATAGTCTTCGGCTGCTGCATCGAAGGCTTCAATGGCGTGCTGCCATTGTTGGTTGCCCAGGGCCTGCTTGCCCTCCTGGATGAGGGCCGTAAAATGCCGTCTCTGTTTGTCTGCCATGCTTGCGGTGTTGCCCGAGCCTTGCTTTTTCTTGCTGCGGTCGAGTCGATGTTTGACGGCGAGTCCAATCACCACCAGGGCGATCACCGACACGGCGATGCCGACGATGGCAATGGTTTTTTTGGGAGATGCTACTTTGTGGTGGGCGGCTGGTGCTTCAGTCGGGTGTTCTTCCTCCAGTCGGAAGGCGACTTCGCCGAAACGGATGTGGTTTCCTGGCAGCGCCACCCCACGCTTGGTCTTTTCTCCGTCGATATAGGTGCCGTTCGAGCTGCGAAGGTCCAAAATCGTGATTCCGCCCTCGGTCACTTGTATGCGTGCGTGTCTTCGTGACACGGTTGGGTCATCGAGAAAGACCTCCAGCTCCGAATCACGACCCACGTCATATCCCCGTCCGTCTTCAAGGATGAACGGCTTGCCTGTGGTCAGACCGGAAAGGCCCACCAGTCGTACGGGCCCCTGGGACAGGGCTGGGCCGCCCGGGGCATAGGCGAGGTCCATGGCGATTTGGGCGGCACCTGCGGAAAAGTAGCCTTCAGCGACTGGCTGCTCCCCTGTCGGAGCAACCTCGGCTGGCGGTGGTGGGGCCGGCATCTGAGTTGGTGGCGGCATGGGGCCGGGAGGTGGCAGTTCCATCTCTGCGGCAGGCGTCGGGCGGGCGACTCTCCGGACGAGGCGGATCCAATAGGGCCCTACTTGGATGTCGTTGTCTTCGGTGACGTAGCTCGGAGCATCGATCTGGTAGCCGTCCACCTTCAGGTTTCCGGTAGCCTGGGGATCCTCGACGACCATTTGACCGTCGGTGATGTACAGGTATACCTGCTCTGCAGGTAGATCCGGCACCAACAGATGATCGTCGCCTCCGCCTACGGAAATGAGGCCGGTCCCTTCGTCGATGAAATCGTAGAGGGCCACCTCATTCCCTTGGCTGTCGACGATGACGACTGCGTACACGATGCAGCTCCCTGTTTTGGGTACCAACGATGATCGCAGCAGAGGCTATTCTCGGAAGATGCTCATGTCCACGGGAATCCCTCGTCGCTTCAGATCTTCGTAGAATCGCGGAATGAATCCCGTTGCGACGAATCGACCGGACACGCGGTTTTCTTCGTCGAAGCCTTCCTGCTTGAAGACGAAGATATCCTGCATGGTGATGACGTCGCCTTCCATGCCGGTCACCTCGGTGATGTTGGTGATCTTGCGCGACCCGTCCGGGAAACGTGTTTGGTGGACGATGATGTCGAGGGCTGATGCAATTTGTTCCCGAATGGCTCGAATCGGAAGATCCATGCCGCTCATGAGCACCATGGTTTCCAGGCGGGCCAGGGTGTCTCGTGGATTGTTGGCATGCGCAGTGGTCAGCGAGCCGTCGTGGCCGGTGTTCATGGCCTGGAGCATGTCGAGGGTTTCCCCTCCGCGGCATTCACCCACGATGATCCGATCGGGTCGCATTCTGAGGCAGTTGCGAACCAGGTCACGAATGGCGATCTGTCCTTTCCCTTCGATGTTGGGAGGACGACTTTCGAGTTGGATCCAATGTTCGTGGTGGATCTGGAGTTCCGCTGCATCTTCGACCGTGATGATTCGTTCCCCCTTCGGAATGAAATTGGAAACGATGTTGAGGGTCGTGGTCTTTCCGGAACCGGTTCCACCGGAGATGATCGTGTTCTTGCGGGCCTCGACGCACATTTTGAGGAAGTTCAGCATTCCGGTGGTCGCCGTGCCGTACCCGACCAACTGGTCCGGGCCGAGGATTTCCCTCCGGAATTTCCGGATGGTGATCGAGGGTCCCTTCAGTGCAAGAGGCGGAATGATGGCATTGACCCGGGATCCGTCCTTGAGCCTTGCATCCACCAGTGGCGAGGATTCATCGATTCTTCGTCCGATCGGGGCCACGATTCGCTCGATGACTCCAAGCACCGCCTTGTTCGACGAGAACGTCTTGTCGCTCAGTTCGATACGACCGTTGCGCTCCACGTAAATTTGTTCTGCATGGTTGACCATGATTTCAGAGATGCCGTCGTCTTGGAGGAATTCTTCGAGGGGCCCCAGTCCGAGGGCTTCGTTGAGCACGTCCTCGATGAGGCTGTGACGATCCACGAACGAGGGAATTTCGCCCGCAGCATCCATGTCCCCCACGATGCCTTCGATGGTGGATGCAGCACGTTCCCACAGTTCGTCATCAGCGAGTTTGTCCATGTCGAGGCGTCTCAAATCCATGGCCTGGATGAGTCGGTCGTGGACCGCGCTGCGAACCTGCACCAACTTCTGTCGGCGGGGATCTGTGGCAGAAGGCCGAGGTGAGGATTCGGCCTGAGCTGTTGGTTTGCCACGTTGGGAGGAGGCCTTTGGCTCCTTGGTTGCTGCAGGCACCGCGTGTCTTGGCTCTTGGGGAGCTGCCGGGACCGGGGTCATGGCCTCTTCGTCTGGTTCTTCGGGCTGGGGAGCTGCTGCTGGAGTGGGTTTCTGCAGTGGTTTGCGGGCGTGACCCGCCGCAGGGGCCTCATGGTGCCCCCCTGGGGCCGGCATGGCATCACGGCGAGCCGCTGCTGGCCCGTCGTGGCGAGCAGCAGCTTCGCTCGAACTACGCCCGCGACGAGATGGCCGTCGTGCGGACGGATGGGCCTCGGCCGCAGGCTTTTTCAAGGGCGGAAGCACCTCTTGTTCATTGTCTGCCGGTATGGCCGATGGTCTCGCCAGGGGTGGTGGTGGCGCGTTTTTGCGTCGCCTGGGAGGTGGCCCTTTGGGCGCCGCCTGTTCTTGGGCACTTTCCGGAGGCACGACTTGAAGCATGAAATCGCCGATGAAGATCTTGTCCGCTGGCTGGAGAACCAGGGGGCTGGTGATCTTTCGACCGTTGACATAGGTTCCATTCGTACTGCGAGCATCGACGATGATGAACTTTCCGTCCTTGAGGAGGATACGTGCGTGCCTCTTGGAGACATTGCCTTTTGGAAGGAGCACGTCGTTGCCCTGGATACGGCCGATGGTGACCTCCGCTTTTTCAAAGTCCAGTCGCTTTCGCTCACCGCCCTTCTCGGTTACCAAGATGCTGTACATGTTTTTGCCTCCAGGGATTTCGCGCTATTCGAACAACTCCCAGCTCGTTTCGTTGGAAAAATGCCACATCTGTCGATTGACCAATCTATGCTGCTTGACCACCCACGGATGACTCGCGGTGATGGTTCGCGTGGTGATGAAGACCACGAGGCTGGTCTTTTCTCTCTGGTAGTCCCTCGACTTGAACAGTTCTCCCAGGATTGGGATGTGTCCCAACAGAGGGAATTTGAAGATGGATTTCGACATTTTGTGGCTGTACAGACCGCTCAGGATGAGGGTCGACCCTTCTTTCATGGTCACCTTGGTTTCCACGCGTCTCGTGATGAACGCTGGATACCCTTTGATGGCGTGGGTCCAATCCGGTTCGGAGACTTCGGCCTTGAGTTTGGCCGTGATGTTGCCTCGGCTGTCCGCCACGGGTTCGATGTTGAGCATGATGCCGAAGGGCTTGTATTCCACGTTGAAGGACCCGACCGCTTCGTGAACGATGGGAACCTCGCCTCCGACCATAAACTTGGCCTTCTCGCCGGAACCACACACAAGCTTGGGCTTGGCGAGGAGACGGGCCTTGCCTGTCTGGAAGAGGGTGTTGAGCTGGACGGTCATCGCCGAGTCTGGGGTCTGGAGCTGCAGATTGACACTGCTTCCGCCAGCGGGATACAGGGGAATGTTTCCAATGATGCTGCCCATACCAGTAATGGCAGCCGGGAGCTGCAGGCCGAAATTGATGTGACGGCTTCGCTGCATCTCGACAAACTTCACTTCCACCAGGACCTGGCGACCCTTGCCGATGCTGACGAGGTTGTTGACCCGCAGGTTGAGGGTCTGGATGACTTTGTTGACCTTGGCCATCTCTGTTTTGGACCCGACTGCGCCTTCGAGAAAGACCATGCCAGCGATGAGCGTGGCCCGCACGGTGGTCAGTCCGGCCTTCGTCAGGATCTGATTGATTTCCTGGACGGCACTTGGCCGGTAGCCTGCGAAATTTTTCACTTTCATGCCGAATAATTTCTTAGCCTGGACTACACGGCCGTAGTCTCTCGCCGTCAGCGCGCGTCCATCGAGGATGACCCAGTCGCCAAACAGCCGGGGGTGGACGCCTTCCATGGGCCCAAGAAAACGGCGGACGGCCCGAAACAGTTTGCTCACCGAGGTCTTGCTGATGAAGACCCGCACCCGCAGCGTCCTGCCGCCGAACGAGCGCACCAGCAGTTCGGTGTCCCCCGGGCTCACTCCGACGACCGTGACGCTCTTATTCGTGTAGGCGACGACATCGGCAACGGCCGGATTGAGCACATGCACGTTCTGGAACCCTCTGGAAAAACTCACCGTTTGGGTTTGCCCCACCCCCAGCCGGACCACCCGGGCTGATTGGGCGTGGCCCGGACGGGACCAGACCATGAGGCCGGCAAGGAACAGGATGCAGGTGCTGACACGTGTGACATGCATGGCGATTTTGGCTTTCCTTTCGAATTTCGCTTAGAAAATGATTGTCATACATACCAGAGGAAGGTCTTTGGGGTCAACCATTACTGCGGAATTCTGGCTTTGATTCATAAGGGAGGGGGTCATGGTGAGGCGGTCGAGACGCAGGGGCGACGACAAGGATGAATGAAGAACCAGGTGGCCTGGGTTGAAGCAATTGAGGTGGTGAGGCAATGGGCCCCATGATTTTTTCGCCCTTTAAGGATAGACGCCAGCGGAATCCGTCGGATCCACGTCGGGGCACGCAACATTTTCGTTCGTTGTTCGACAACCAGTTGTCGCATCGAATGCTTCTGTGGAGGTTGCCATGTCTCGTATGCTTGGAGCGCCCGTCGAATCTCATGACAAGCAAGGAATTGGGGGAACTCGGTCCATGCCCATGGAGAACCAGTCCAAGTCGCCTCGGTATATCCATGTCCCGGGTCGCGATCGTCCGGTGACGCTTCACAGAGAACGAGTCCTGATCGGCTCGGATATCTCATGCGATCTTCGGTTGGCGTTTCCGACCGTATCCCGCCACCATTGCCGGATGGAGCGGATCAACGGTGTCTGGTGGGTGGCGGACGAGGGGAGCAAGAACGGGACGTACCTCAACGGGGTTCGTGTGATGAGTGGACAGGTGCGGGCCGGTGATTCGCTTGGGCTCGGCAATGCCACCTTGACCCTGTCCGATCGTGGGAAGATTACCCCGCAGGGCGGACGTCAGGTTTGTGGCTCGATGGTCAGCGGCGATCCGGTGATGCTTGGTCTGTTTGCCGTGGTGCGGAAGTTGGCCGCTACGGATCTGGCCGTCCTGGTGACGGGAGAGAGCGGGACTGGTAAGGAGTTGGTGGCGGAGGCGCTGCATCGCGAGGGGAATTGCGCACAGGGGCCGTTTGTTCCGGTCAACTGCGGTGCGTTGCCCCCTGAACTGCTCGAGTCCGAGTTGTTCGGTTCTGAGCGGGGCGCCTTCACCGGGGCGGATCGACCCAAGCCGGGCCTCTTCGAGATGGCGGATCAGGGCACGCTGTTCCTGGACGAGATTGGAGAATTGCCCCTTGAGCAGCAGCCGGCATTGCTTCGGGTGCTCGATGGCGGCAGGGTGCGACGCCTCGGCGGCAAGTCGTGGCGGGCCGTGGATGTCCGGGTGGTTTGCGCCACCCACCGTCGTCTGGACGAGATGGTGGAAGTGGGTCGGTTTCGGCGCGATCTCTATTTCAGGTTGGCGGAAGCGACCGTGTCTCTGCCTCCGTTGCGGGATCGCGGGGGGGACATTGGAATGTTGATTGAGCATTTTATCAGGAAGATGGTTCGGGCGAAGGCGCCTCGACAGCCCGATTCGGAAATGATGGAGGCTTTGATGGCCTATTTATGGCCTGGAAACGTCCGCGAACTCCGCAGCGTCGTCCGAAGGGCGGGTGTCTTGGGTTGGCGAGACGTGGTTTCCGGGTTGTTGCCTGGAGCCGGTGTTGGGCGATTCCAGGCGGCGGACGCGCAAAACCGTCCTCCCGCTGCACATGAGGACGTCAGAACCTATGGAAGTCCAGACTCGGTCCTGACGGTTTCCGATCTACAAGCCATCGAACGAAAGATGCTCGACGACGCGTTGGCCGCAACAGGAGGCAATCAGAGCAAGGCCGCTCGTTTGTTGGGCATGCATCGGTCCACCTTTCGTCTCAAACTCAAACGATCGTCGTCGGGGTGACCGTCCCTTGGTGTGGGCGCGGTACGGGCGCGGTAAGAGATCGACCTTTTAGATGGGCAAACGTTTCTCATTGCGCTGGAGGCTCATTTCGTCCTAAAATCCCGCGATTATGTGGGTATCGAGATGAATGACCTGGCACGGATACAATTTGAGAAGGCACGGGTACTCGCCGACGAGGAACGGCGATACGCGGATGCGGTGAAGTTGTGTCGGCTCATTTTGCTCAGTCAGCCACGTTTCGTCGAGTGCCGTCTGCTCCTGGTCCGTTGCCTGCTGTCTTTAGCGCATTACGACGAGGTGATCGCCGAGACCCAGGTTCTGCTCAACGCGTCATCAGACGTGGCTGAAGCACACTCAATCAAGGGGGAGGCCCATTTTTTTAAGGGGGAATTTAGCCTGGCGTACAGAGAATTGACTCGGGCGCTCGAGCTCGATCCGGACAATCGAAAGGTCCATCGATTGTTGGCGGATATTCAGGTGGGAAGCACTGGGGATGAGGACAACGAATGGACGGATGATACCGCCTCGACCAAAGCATATCCCCTTGATGGGGAGGCTGGCGTTGAAGAGGACCCCACGGAGATGATGGAATCGCCGCCCGATATGTCGGAGTACGATGCGGCGAATCCAAACGCTCGTTTGGGGGATGGTGGTCCGGCTGGGGCTCAGGCCGGCGCTGCTGAGGCGGGCACGGAGGACGAGCCTGCCTATTTGGATGTGGGCGATGCGACCGCTGCCGAAGAGATTTCAGGCGCCATGGTGCCTGGAATGTTTGAAGCGGCCGGTTCCAGACAGGAGTCGTTGGGGGGCGAAAGCGGCCGAGGGCAGGATGGTGACGGGGCCTCGATCGGAGGATCTTCGGCAGCGCAACTTGGTGCTGTGGGGTCGTCGAAAGATGGTGTCTTGTCATCCTCACCGGGGCACAGCAGGGACGGTCGTGGTGAGGCGGTCACCGTTGCTGCGTCCTATCGTGCCCAGACGGCAGTCGTGACCCAGGCGGGAGAGGCGTCCGAACGAGACGTCGAGGTTTCTGTGGGGGACGCCGAGGAGGAGGCAGAGCAGGCCACCAGAGATGTCCACGTTCGAAAGGCCGTGATCGATGGGCTCGAGCCGGAGCCTGCTCCAGATGATGGACCTCGCGGTGTCGTGGTGAAGTTCGTTCCCGAGGAGCGCCTGGCAACGGTGGAGCAGGTGGCTGTCACGACGGGTGAGATTCGGGAGAGTGTGCCGTCCCATGTGCGCCCCCCCACAGACGAAGCCGTGGTCATGGGGACGGTCCAGGTCACCGAGGAGCGAACGGTTTCTCTTAAGCCGGACACGACCGGGCAGCATCCCCGAGAGGATTGGGACGACCTGTCCGACGTGACCACTGACAAGCCCATCACCGGGAAGTTTCTGGACGAGTCCGAAAACAAGAATCGATCGATTCGGAATAGGCGCACCGGGGTCGAACTGCCGCGTCCGGTCAAAAAGGTCAGCCGCGGTGCCCTTGGCAAGCATGTTCCCCCGCTGCCTCCTGGAGTGAAACGGGAGCCGCTCCGTCGCTCCGTCCTAGTCGGGGATCAGATGGAAGATGCCCCCACGACGCCGCATCTGGACATCACCGGTATTCCCGTGATGTCTCCACCGTCCCATTTGGCACCACCGCCAGCACCGCCATCACGTCCTGCAAGGCGGGTTCTTGAGCAGGCGCCGCCGTCGCCCGCGATTGGCGGGCCTCCACGAGCGAGGCCGCCATCGCTGCCGGCTGCCGGAGAATCGCGGGCACCTGCGGCCCAGCGGCCCTCGTCTCGTTCGGTTCGTGGGTCGGGGGCCCCGCCTGTCTGGGGCGGGGAGGCCGGGGTTGGTCGAGGTTCCGGCCTTCGTCGGCAGGGGCAGGATCATCTGCAGCAGCCCCACCAGGCGCGCTCATTGGGCAATGCGGCACAGACAGCCGATTCGAGGATTCCTCGGACACCGGCCGGTCCGAAGATGCCTGTCAGCAGAGTCACGCCAAAGGTTCGGCCCGGTACCAGGACGGAACATGTTCCCCGTCGGCGGAAGAAAAGGGAGCTTTGGCAGATCGTTACCGGAGCAACGATCCTCGTCGTGGCCATCGCGTTGACCGCAGGGTTGCTGTACGTGCGGAGAAGCAAATCGGGGAAGGTGTCGTCGATTCGGAACAAAGCCCTCAGTCGATTGGCCCAAGGCGATCCGAGCGGGATCAGGGCGGCAGAGTATCTCTTTCGTCGCCTTGAAAAGATGTCCGGACAGCGCAAACACGGGCTGGCTGGTCGGACCCTTGCCCAGGCGATTTTTGTCCTCGAGTATGGGGGCTCTCCTGTGCGTGTGCAGCAACTCGTTTCCTTGGTTTCCGTCGATCAGGGGCCCTTGGCTGCTGCAGCCAAGATTGCGTCTGCGCTGCTTTCGGACAAGGTTGCTTTGGCCCTGAAACGAAGTGTCGATGCAACGGCGCGCTATCCACGGTCGGCTTGGGTGTATCTGGTGCGGGGTATTGCTCTTTTCGACAAGGGGGATCTCGTGGCAGCCGAGGGCGCACTGAAGCGGGCGCTCAAGCTGTCCCCGTCTCCTGGAGTCCTGGGGCATTTGTGGTTGGGGCGGGTTTTTCTCGGTATGGGACGGTTTCAAGAAGCCGGTGAGCAGGCGGAGACCATCGGGATGGCCCATTCCCGTCATCCTGGGTTGGCCCTGTTTCTTGGGCGTGTCCGGTTGGCGCGCTGTCGATCGGCCGGTCATTGTCCTTGCGATGCCCTCAGTAAGGAAGACAGCGTCCTGTTACGGGTCGATTTGGTCTCGAAGGAGAAGGGGGTGGATCGATACTTCTTGGTGGGGGCCGGCATTCTTTTGTGCCAGCGGGGGGCGTCAGGCGTGGCGCCACTCATGTCGCGATTGGAGCGGAAGGCGTTCATCGGGCGGCCGGATCTCGAAGAGCTGCGTGCACGAATTCTGCTGGACTTGAATCGCAACCAGGTTGCTTTGACGAAATTGGTGCGTCTCGTGGGGCTGTATCCACAAAGGGCCAGTGCTGTCATGGCGTTGGCCCGGGGGTATTTCGCGGTTCGTGCGTATCCAAAGGCGCTCAAGACGCTTTCGGCGGTGGGTCAGGCCGACAGGAAAGTGGGCTGGCACCTGCTCTACGGCCGGACGCTGTTGGTCATGGGGCAGTATCATCAAGCGCTCAAGTTCGTGCGTTTCGCATCCAAGTCGTATCCGAATAACCTGGAGATGCAGTTGCTCTTGGTGAGAGTTTTGTGGAAGCAGGGCTCTGTGAAGGAGGCGTCTCGATTGGTCCATCGTCTGTTTCAACAACATCCGACGGATGTCGCTGTTCTGACCACGAGTGCCATCATGCTGGCGAAACAAGGGGCGTTCATCCGCGCGGAAGCGCGACTTCGCGAGGCGCTCGCCAAGGACAAGGACAACCCGATGATCGTGTTCCATTTGGCTCGGGTGTTCGTGGCTGAGGGCAAGCGGGTGGCTGCGCGTAAGCTTTTGGAACGAGCCGAGGCGGATCGGCCGGATTGTTTGGATTGTCTTTTGATGCTTGCCAAGATCGAATACGATGCAGGACTCTTTCAGTCTGCAATCAAGCGCTATCGGAAGGTGTTGCATCGAAACAAGAAATTGGTGGCAGCGGCTGTCGGTCTGGCCGATGTGCTGACCACCGAGGGCAAGCTGGACCAGGCGGACAAGGTGCTGGACGGGGTCGGTGCTGCGCTGCGACGGGCACCGTGGTATTTGGTCAAGGGGCGCGTTGCTCTTCGTCGGGGACGATTTGCCTCTGCGGACCGATTGTTGTCCAAGGCTGGTCGGGCGCCAGATGATGGGACGCTCGTGGCTGCGACGGTTTTGGCTGCCCTGTCCAAGCGGTATCAGGATAAATCCGGGGAAGCGGAAAACCTTCTGGATTCCCTCAGTGGTCGGTTGCGCCGTCGTCCGCAGGTCTGGGTTGCTTGGGGTCTGCTTTGGTTCGCTCGCGGGAAGGTGCGACGTGCGATCTCCCGATTTCGTTCTGCTTTGCGCGCATGTGATCATTGCCCCAACAGGATCAAGGCCGAGATCGAGGCCTATTTGGGACGGGCTCTCTATTTTCAGGGGCATACAGATGCTGCTTGGCGGCATTTCAGGAAGGCTGCCAGGCTGGTTCCAAAGGGGGCCTTAACGTACCATCTCCAGGGTGTTTGTTTCTACGAAGAGGAGAAAAACGGGCGGGCAACTCAGGCATTTACCCGCGGTCTGAAGTTGGATGCGGCCTATGCGCCGACATTTTATTATATGGGAGAAATTGCCCGGAGTCGTGGCCATCGCCGCAAGGCCGTCGAATGGTTCCGGCGGTATCTGAAGGCCAGGCCCTATGGATCCCTGGAGGCAGAAGCGAGAACTTCATTGCGGCGCCTTGGTCGATAGTGCATGCGGCCGCATCGGACTGCGGTCGGGCGAGCGATTCTTGGGTCAGATTTCGGTTTCCTTTGAGGTGTGGTCGTGAAAAGAGATAGAGGGGTCGTCAGAAGGTGACGATGCCTGACAGGACGAGGCCGGCTCCTGCCGTGACCAGCACCAAAATGCCCAGAGTGAGCCATACCAGCAAAGGAATGGATTTTTCAGCGGCCGCCTTTGGAGATGGGGAAGGTCGTCGGTGTTCGGCCACTGACGATTTTTTTTGGCGCTGGGGCGTTATTCGTTCCGTGCGCCGTGGGCCGGCCGGGTCCTCGACTTCACTCAATTCGACGGGAAATCCCGGATGTTCGGGCTCGGGGGCTGCTTCCGTTGGTTCGGCCACGATCCCTTCACTGGCCAGGTCATCGGCCCAGCCCCGCGGGTCAATGAAATCGCCCGGATCGAGGGGGCCCATCATGCTGATGTCTTCAGGACTGAGCGGTTTGGCCCCCACGTCGAGTGGATCGTCAATATTGTCCAAAGAGGTGAACTTGACGATCTCTTCTTGAATGAGGGCGTCGATGATTCCGCCGGTCTTTGCGGCTACCTTTGGTTTTGCCGTTTCCGTGTCCGCCACGACTTCGGAGACCAGCCGGGCGATGTCGTTTCGGGCAACGGCCAGCCCTTTGCTGAACAAGAATTTGGTCAGTTCATTGGCGAAGTCGGATGCGGTCTGGTATCGGTCGTCGGGATTCTTGGCGAGCGCCTTGAGGAGAATGGCTTCCAGTTCTTGGGGAACGTTTGGATTGGCCATACTCATGGGAGGGATCTTCGTCTCTCGGACCAACTCGATGGTTTGAAAGTCGTTTTCTCCGTAGAACAGGCGTCTTCCCGTCAACAACTCCCATAGCAAGATACCTGTGGCAAAAATGTCGGCCCGACGGTCGACCTCGAGGCCGGAGGCAGCCTCAGGTGAAAGATAGGAGAATTTTCCCTTGACCACGCCAGGATCGGTCGTCTCGAGTTGGGTTGCTGCTTTGGCCAGACCGAAGTCGACGAGTTTGAGTTCGCCTCGCTTCGACACCAAAATGTTGGGAGGACTCACATCACGATGGACGAGGCCGAGCGGTCGCCCCGTGTCGATGTCCTGTTGGTCGTGTGCGTAGGAGAGCCCTTCACAGATTTCACGGATGAGGTACACGGACTGTTCGAGCGGGACGAGGCGCCCCCTTCTCGTGGCGTGGGACATGATGGCCTTCAGGCTGGTGCCATCGATGAACTCCATCACGATGAAGAAGGTGTTGTCCGCCTTGCCGATGTCGAAGACTTGGACGATGTTCGCGTGCTGGAGTTGAAGGCTCAATCGGGCCTCGTCCAGGAACATCTGCACGAATCGTTTGTTTTTCGTGAGGTGCGGCAGGATGCGCTTGATGGCGACACGGCGCTTGAAGCCCTTGATGGACTCCGACTCGCCCAGGAATACCTCGGCCATACCGCCAGCATCAAGTTTTTTTAGAATGCGGTATTTTTGTTCTTCAGACATTCACGCCCGCCGAAGGATTGCATCCGCTGTTAGCCCGGACCATGGCCCATCTTTGTTTCAGAGTCAACAGCAGCTAACTATCGAGAGAATCGTCATCTTGGACGGCCGTGACGCCGGGGCCCGGCGAGGCGGATGTCGCCATGACGCGTTCCCGGGCCTCTCGCTCCTCTTTGCAACGGACGCAGAGCGTCGTCACCGGTCGGACGAGGAGTCTGTTGAAACCAATCGGTTCACCGCAGTCTTCACACTCGTTGATGATCCCTTCGTCGAGGCGTTCGAGTGCGTAGCGGACCTTGCCGAGTAGCTTTTTTTCTCGGTCTCTGAGTCGCAGTTCCGTGGAAAGGAGTTCTTCGTCGGAGGTCTCGTCGATGGAGTCTCCTGGGGTTTCCAGGTCACGGTTCATGCTCAGGTTTAGGCCGTCCTCGGCGTTGCTGAGAATACGGCTTTGCGTTTCCAGGAGTACCTGGCGGATCTGCTCGGCCTGTTTTTTCGTCAACGTCATGCTTGATTCTTTTCGTTGCATGGGAATCTCCTGGGCCAGTCAGCGCTCATGATGCCCGTTTTTCTTTGACCAGAACAGGTTGTCCCACGGAGCGGACCGTGTCGGCGTCGATGATGCATTCGACCACGTCCGTCAGGGATGGGAGGTCGTACATGATATCCAGCATCACTTCTTCGATGATGGAGCGCAATCCGCGTGCGCCACTTTTTCTTCGGTGAGATTCTTCGGCAATGGCCCGTAGGGCACTGTCGGTGAGGGTCAGTTTGACGTTTTCGAGGCCGAAGAGAAATTCGTATTGTTTCACCAGCGAATTCTTCGGCTTCCACAGGACATCGACGAGGTCTTCAACGCTGAGCGTGTCGCAACTCACGATGACGGGAAGTCGACCCATAAATTCGGGGATCATGCCGTACTTGATGAGGTCCTCGGTTCGCGCCAAGGCTCGAATGGCGTCCAGGTCATCTTCTGGAGGTTTGACGGTCGCGCCGAAGCCGATCCCTCGATCGCCCAGACGTCTTCGGACAATTTCTTCCAGACCATTGAAGGAGCCGGTCACGATGAACAGCACGTTCGATGTGTCGATCTGCACCAATTCTTGTTGCGGTCGACCGCGCGCTCCTCCGGGGTTGATGGTGACCTGTTTGCCTTCGAGGAGTTTGAGCAGCGCCTGTTGGACACCCTCTCCCGACACGTCTCTTGTGGGAGACGGGCCGGAGCCCCGGCGGGCGATTTTGTCGATTTCATCGATGCAGACGATGCCCCTCGATGCCTTTTCCGGGTCGTTGTCCGCCGCCCGGTACAAGGACTGGATCACACTTTCCACGTCTTCGCCCACATACCCCGCTTCGGTCAGTGTCGTCGCGTCGGTGATGGCGAATGGTACGTCCAGCTTGCGAGCAAGCGTTTCGGCGAGCAGGGTCTTGCCAACACCGGTTGGCCCCAGCATCAAAATGTTGCCTTTTGCAAGCTCGACCTCGCCGGGTTTGGCGGCGACAGTGAGGCGCTTGTAGTGGTTGTACACGGCCACCGACAGGGTTTTCTTGGCACGTTTCTGCCCGATGACGTAATGTTCGAGAGCCTCGTAGACTTCCTTTGGATTCGGGTACTTGGCCGACGATTTTTGGTCTTCTTTGGCGATGATGTCGTTGCAGAGCGTGACGCACTCATCACAGATGTAGACATTGGGTCCACTGATGAGCTTACGAACGTCTTTACGGCGTTTGCCGCAAAATGAGCAATGAAGGTCTTCCATGGTCGATATCTTTACACAGGCACCTGTTCCTGCCAACAAAGAAAGTGTAAGGTCTGTTGAGTCACCGCGGCTTTGTGCCGTATGATTGGAGCATAGGTCCTGTAGGCCGGAGTGCAAGCCGTTTTTGCGTTCGAAGCAGAGGTGTTGGATGGATTCACAATTCACTGCGTCCTTGTACCGCCATGTGGATGCCGCCGGGCGCAGAGGATATCTCGTCATGGGAATGCTGGCCGCTATTCAGTACGCTTTGACGGCCGGTCCGGGGCTGTATTGGCGGGACAGCGGAGAATTGGCCGCTGCCGGGCTTTCCCTTGGTATCGGACATCCTACGGGATTTCCGCTGTATTTGATGTTTGTCAAGGTCCTGTCGTTTCTTCCGTTGGGGAGTCTGGCTTTTCGGGCCAACCTGGCTTCGGCAGTTTGTGGGGCCATCACGGTCGGCGTGGTCTACAAGGTGACCGAGGAGGTGCTGGCGGCCGGGCAGGTAAAGAGTAGTCTGCGACGGGCTGGCGCCTTTGCCGCTTCAGGGCTTTTGGCCATGGTCATTGGCTTCTGGCGTAGCTCCACTGTGGCTGAGGTCTATGCGCCCAGTGCGGCGCTGCTCGCCATCGGGCTTTTGATGTTTTGGCGCAGCATCGTGCATCCCGATCCGCGTCGAGGCCTGGCGCTGAGCCTGGTCGCCGGGCTTTCGGCCGTTGGGATCCATGGGATGCTCCGTTGGGAGTTCGTGGTTCCCTGGGCGGTGCTGTGGTTGTGGTACCTGGTACGCAGCCGAGCGAATTGGCCACGAGTAGCGCCGGTGTTCTTTGTGCTTGGTATGGCGGTCCTTGCGTATCTGCCCGTGGTGTCCGCCCGTGGCCCATTGATGGATTGGGGCCATCCACACAGCATGACGGCCCTATGGCGGCATCTGGCTGCAACCCGGATCCGCGAAGCCTTTGCGGGTCAGATGCTTACGACGAACACCACTTGGCTCTGGTTCCACTTCAAGATATTTACGGCCCAGCTTTGGGATCAACTGCTCGGGCCGGCCCCGATTCTTCTCTTGGTGGGCATCATTGCCATGGCGGCGCATAGGCATCGTCGGGCGCGGCGGCCCGTGGTGTTGATGGCGGCGCTGCTCGTTTGGATCGCCGCCACGGACTGCGTCTATGCCTTTTGGGTGAACCCCATGGGTATCGAGGACCTCCAAAATGGGACGGGATTGTTGGTGGCAGGCGCCGTTTTGACGGGCGTCGGCCTCGTTTCAACGGCGCGGTTCCTGGCCCAGTCGCTCCATGGATTGGCCGTGACAGCGTCCATTGTCTTGGTCTTGATCACCGTGGTTCCTCCGGCCGCCTCGGCATGGACCGAGAAGGTTTCGGGGGCGGACTGGGGGGCGAGCACCTGGAATCGAGCCGCCTCGGATCAGCTCTTACCTGCCGGGATCGTGCTGGTCCAGTCGGACGATCTGGCAGCGGGCCAGTCCTATCTCCACGTAGTCGAAGACGCGCGTCCGGACGTGGTGATTCTGGTGCGGCAGCACCTATGGGACGTGGTGACCGACAGGCGGGTCGTCGTTCGTGCCGAGCGTCATGACTGGCTTCTTTCGCTGGTCGAAGACTATGCCTCGGGGACGAAGAAGGCTCGTCTGGCTGGCCGCCTTGGTTTTTTGCGGGCATTGATGGACCATGCAGGAACCCAGCCCGTCTATTGGGAACCCGGGGACGAAAAGGATGTTCGTGCGGTGGCAGGACGGCTTAGGCCCGGTGTTCCGCTGTTTTTCGTTGCGCCACCGATGCTTGGTCACGCTGTGCCCATCATCCAGAGGGTGGCCGCCCTGCTGGGTGGCCAGCCGGGGTTGATGAGCCGACGGGTCGCGGCCCGGCATCTAACGGCCGTTGGCCGGCTGGCCTACCGTCGTGCCCTGGTGGATCGTGGGCACATGGGTGCGTGGCTTGCCAATGCGGTCATGCTTTATCATGCGGCGCTCAAGCGACGTCTCAGGCACGTGCCCGCTTTGGTGGACATGGGGGCCGCCTTGGCGTTGCAGGCAGATCGGTTGTGGGCGAGCGGCGATCGTCAGCGAGCCAAGATCATGATGGGCCGTGCCGTGTCCGCAACGAACACGGCGCTCGAAGATGAGCCGCTTCGTGGACCTGCGTTGGTGAACTCCGCCAGATACGAGGTGCGGCTGGCCGGGTGGCTGCACGACCCGGCTCGGTTGAAGCGGGCGGTGGATCGGCTGAACCTGGCCATCAGGGTCGGCTACGACGGGCCGTCGACGACCTTCTTGCTCGGGGTCATCTTTGCCCGTCGTGGGCAGTACCACAAGGCGGCGACGTGGTTCGAACGGACCCTCAAGGCGGATCCGGGCAACAAAGCGGCGAAGGCGTACCTCGACAAGGCCCGTTCTCTGTAATCGAGTTGCTCTTGTTTCATTGAGGACGATCGGGATGGCGGGGCGCTACGGCGTGGTGGTCGCCTTGTCCGTGGCGTGGATGACCCTGGTTCCTCGGGGTGGATGGAAGGCGAACCGTTTGTCCAAAATGCGGCTGTTGAGCACAGGATGAACGAATGTGTATTGGTTCCTGTTGCCGAGGAGATCGTACACAATCGTTTGAACGACTGGTGCGATAGGGCCCTTGGGTGTGGTCACGAAAAGAATGTGCGTGTAGTGGGTGGACGGTCTCTTCGGCTTGAGTTTGAGCACCACCTTCCCTGCGCCGCCGTACTTCGAGTGGGTGAGCACCTTGACGTAGAAATCCGCCAGGATGTCGCCGCCTCCCCACAGGAACTTGACCGCCGACGGGAGCTTGCTGTGTTGGATGTCCCGCCACAGCGCTTGGTGCTTGTCTGGGGTGTAGATCCAGATGCGAGAGCCGTCGCATACGAAGATGCGCCGTTTCGGGGCGTCGTATCTCCAATACATTTTGCCCGGTTTTTTCACCCAGATGTAGCCATATCGCACGGGCTGCGGTCCATGGAACCGCTTCGTGTAAATGTGTTTGAACGCGGATTTGAAGTCCTGGATCTTGGCATAGTAGGCTTGGACCTTGGCAGCCATCAGGATGTCGTACGCCTTGTTGTAGTCAGGGGGCGGGCCGGCCTGGGGCGCAGCGAACAGGATCAGGAGCAGAGCAAACATGACAGGCCTCCTTCATGGGTGGCATTTTGTGTGCGTAGACCCGCATCGCCCCGCGGATCGCGGGCCGAATATTTCGAGTCAGCTTATCTGACGAGAAACAAAAGGCAAAGATTTACTCGGACCGTCGGATCTGGTTGTCCTCGATGAGATAAACGCTTGCGGCGGAGGAGAAGTCCTGTCGTTGGTGACTGGCGACGAGCAGGGTTTTACCCTGTTCGACCAGTCGTTCGATGGTGGCCACCACGGTCTGCGTAACAGTGGGATCCAGGGCTGAAAAAGGTTCGTCCAGGATGAAGATTTCAGGGCCACGGGCAAGACATCGGGCCAGAGCCAGGCGTCGTCGTTGTCCCGTGGAAAGTCGTTGGCCGTTCTCACCGATGGTGGCATCCAGGCCGTCGGGTAGGCCTCGAACCAGCTCGCCCAGGTGAACGACGTCCAAGGCGTTCCACAGGGCGGAGTCGGGAAGGTCAAGTCCCAGCTCCAGGTTGAATCGAATCGTGTCGTCGAGCACAGACGCCTCCTGGTCCAGGTAGCCCACGTGCCGTGCGAGCCAGGTGGTGTCGATGGTCTGGGTTGGGACACCCGCCAGCTCGACCGTTCCCTGCTGTGGCGCTCGGAGGCCGAGAGCGATGGACAGCAACGTACTCTTGCCGCTGCCCGACGGCCCGACCAGCAGGGTGAGTGTGCCCGGAGTCGCCTCCAGATCCACCGAGTCGATCAGAGGCTGCGTTGGGCCGCCATCAGGAGTGGATCGACGGTCGGCGTTGTGTACGTTTCCCTCGTCGTCTTGGGGGGGGGCGGCCATGTCTTTTCGGGCTGGTAGTGTGCTCTGATCGTCGTAGGAGAACGACATTCCTTTGATGCGTAGGGTTGGTTCCGCACCCTGTGGCGGGGTTTGGGTGCGGGGCCTGGGTGTCAGACGGATTTGTTGCTGCATGACCAGGACGCGCGACAGGGCGCCCATGGCTTGGCTCATAGAGCTGAGCTGGCCCGCCAGACGGCCGGCGGCCCTAAAGAACAGGGCGAGTCCAGCCAAGAAGGCGAGGTACCGGCCCAGGGTGAGTCGCCCAGCCGACAGATGGCCGTAGCCGACCACGATGACGACGGCCGCCGCGGCCGAGGCAAGCACCACGCCGACGAGTCGAGAGAGACCTGCCGCGCCGTAGTATCGTTTCCAGGCTCGGGTCACCGCGGTTTCAGCCTTTCGGTAACGGTCGGCGGCAAGGGGACCTGCGCCTGTGACGGTCAGAAGCGCCGTCTTGGACAGGTAGTCCTGTTGGAGGGCGGCGCGGCTGGCTGCTTCATCCACCAAAATTTGGGTGGTCTTTGCGGTGCGTCGGCCGATCCACCACAGGGGCAGAAGTACGCCTGGGAGCAGCGCCAGGGCGAGGAGCAAGAGCGACCAGGAGAGGGTGCTCAGGTAGACGGCGAGGGCGGCCAGGATGATGGGTTGGGCGAAGAGATCTCGGTAGATGTGGGTGATGGCCACTCGGATCCAACCCAGGTCCATGGTCAGGCGTGACGCCACCGAGGCCGAGGCGCTTCGTTGGAGCCAGGACAGGGGCATCTCCAGCAGACGGCCCAGGGTGCGGCCGCGTGCTTCGGCAGAAATGCCCACACCGACCAGATCGCCCAGATACGAGATGGTCGTGGAGATGAGGAATATCGCGACGAGTACGCTGAGTCCGGCAAGGGGCATGGTGAGCCGTAGGGTGCTGCTCGCCATCCCGCTGTCCCCCACGATCCTGAACAAGGCGCTGCCCGCGATATTGAGGCCAGACTCCACCAGGGCGAGGAAACCCAACATCAGGATGCTACGCCAGTGGGGCGCAACGAGGGACCACAACTCGGGCAAGAGTTGGCCTGACTTCGTCTGGGCGGTGGGGTGGCTCATGGTAGGCAGAGATATCAGAAGTCCATGGACTGGACCAGGATCTTGCGGCCCTTGGATCCTTGCGGGGGTCCGATCACGCCCTCTCGTTCCATTTGGTCGATGATGCGGGCCGCGTGGGCATACCCGAGGCTCATCCTGGATTGAAGCATGGTGGTCGATGCGCGGCCGGCGGACGTCACCAAGGCCACGGCCCGATCGTATTCGGCGTCGAACTTGCGGTCCTCGTTCTGGTCGGTATTGCCGTCTTTTGGTTCGAGCACGTTGGGCACATATTCGGGTCGGCCTTGCTTCTTGAGGAATTCGGCGACGGCGGCGATCTCCTCTTCGCTCACGAACGGGCCGTGTACGCGGTCCGGATCCAGGCCCCGGTCGCTGAACAGCATGTCGCCGCGGCCCAGCAGCGCCTCGGCCCCGTGTTGGTCGAGGACCACGCGCGAGTCCGTCTTGGAGCTGACTTGGTAGGCGATTCGCGTGGGAAAATTTGCCTTGATGAGGCCCGTGATCACGTCGGTCGAGGGCCGCTGCGTGGCGACCATGAGATGGATGCCAGCGGCTCTGGCCTTCTGGGCGATTCGGGTCACGGAGGTTTCCACTTCTTTTGGCGCCGCCATCATGAGATCGGCGAATTCATCGATGATGATGACGATGTAGGGCAACGGTTCGGGGATGTCCGAGATGTCCGGCACCTCGTCGTTTTCGTCGAAATCAGCCGCATCCAAGGGATCCGCCTCGTCTATTTCCAAGGAAGCTTCCGTTTCAGTAGCATGGGTCGGCTCTTCCGCGGACGGATCGAAGCGTTCGACGTCCTCGTCGTCTCGTTCGTCCTCAGCAGACTCTTCCGCCTCGTCAGGGGCCTGTTCGGCTTTGAGTCGGGTGATTTTGGCGTTGTAGGACAAGATGTCGCGGACGCCCATTTCGGCGAGTTTCTGGTACCTGGTCTCCATTTCTTCAACCGCCCATCGCAGGGCCAGATTGGCCTTCTTTGGGTCGGTGACCACCGGATGGAGCAGGTGGGGCAGGTCGTGATAGGGCGCGAATTCGAGCATTTTCGGGTCGATAAGCAGGAGTTTCAGCTCGTGGGGCCGGAACTGGTACAGGAGGCTGAGGATCATGGCATGGACCCCGACGCTCTTTCCTGCGCCCGTGGCTCCGGCAATGAGGAGGTGCGGCGCCTTGCCTAGGTCGCACGACCTCGTGGTGCCGGAGATATCCTTGCCCAGCGCCAGGCGAAGCTGGGGGTGTCCTTTGTAGAAGGTCGGGTCTTCGAGAAGTTCGCGCAGGAACACGGTCTGTCTCGCCTTGTTGGGGATCTCGATGCCCACGGCGGCCTTGCCTGGGATCGGCGCCACGATACGCACCTTGGTGGCCTCCATGACCATGGCGAGGTCCGAGGACAGGGACGCTATTTTCGAGACCTTGGTGCCGCGTTCCGGCTTGAATTCATAGAGGGTGACCACGGGGCCCGGATGGATCTGTCGGACCGATCCTTTGATTCCATAGTCCTTGAGGGTCATTTCCAGGTGTTGGGCCAGGCGGAACATGGACTCACGATCCATGTCGTCCTGCTCGGTCGGCGGGTCTGCGAGCATGTCGAGGGTCGGCAACTCGTAAGGGCCCTGCTTGGGTGCCTTTTCTTGCGGAACGGCCTTTTCTACCACCTTTTTGGCTCGTTCCACAATGGTGGGGGCTAAAGTCATGGTTTCGTCCGTGGCAGTCGCCACAGGTTCTTGGATGACGACCGGATCCTCGGAAATGGGCTCTGCTGCCTGAATCGGTTCACTGGTGGGGATGGCCATTTTGGGTGGGGTCTGTTCGACCAGATCCCCTTCGATGGGGTCGGGTTTCCATGTGAAGGTCGTCTTGAGCACCGGCCAGATCGCGGTCCAGAGTCGGAGCGTTGCGAGCCATCCTTTTTTGACCATCCGTCCTGCGAAGACCGCCGCCTCCACGATGGAAATCTTTGTGGCCAGCATCAAGAAGAGGACCAGCCCCACCGAGGCGATGAAGTAGGTCCCGGCGGACGAGAAGAGGGGATGGAGGATGGTGCCGAGCACCTGCCCGACCCGACCACCTGCCCCGAATCCATACACCCGATAGCCCGGATAGGCGCTGTCGAAGATCACCGCAGCCATGGTGACTGCGCCGAGATATCCTGTCCACATGGTCCAGCCGCCGTGGGACTGTTCTCCCAGCATGAGGCGTAGGGCGTAGAGGAGCATGGCGGCCACCAATAGGTGGGACGCCGTGCCCATGACGGCATAGAGCGCCACGGCGACCGTGCGGCCCGCAGGGCCCATGAGGGTCCCGGTTCCGAATTGGACAGAGAGCAGAGACGATCCTGCGAGCAACGCTGTGGCCAACAGAGCCGTGCCGGCCAGTTCATGCCGCTGCAGGTCCGTTTTTGTTGATTTCTTGGCGGCCGTGCCCTGTCTGGAGCGAGACCGATCCTTGCCTGATTGGCGAATGGTCCTCGTTTTGGTCTGTGCCCGTGCGCTCATGTTTGTCACGCCTTCTAATTTGTCTCACATATACCCACATAACAGTAGGGACGCCTCGCCTGATTGTCAAATTTCTTGCTTTGGCTCAATCCTGTGGTCACAGTAGAATAAGGAAAACGTGGAAGGTCCCCTTGCACACGTGGAGGTCTGTGTGTCCAGCCGTCGGTTCTTTGGTGTTGGCTTTGTGATTCTTGTTGTGGCCGTTTTGGCTCTTGGAGCATGCAGTGGCGATCTGCTCCGGTATCGGACGAAGATGTGGCATCAATGTCAATCAGAGGTCAAGGGGCAACAGGCCAAGCGTGTCGCCTTGGAACGGCTTCTGGCGGTTCGTGCGCGGAGCCTGGAAATGCTGCGTCGGGACGGGCGGCGACTGAGGACCATCCTGTCCGGCAAGGAAGCAATGGTTGGCCAGCTGCGGGCCAGGGTCAGCCGAGATGCCACCATGATCGCGACATTGAATCGACAGAAGGACGCCATGGCCGCCCGGACTCGGTTGTTTCGACGGCTCGCACTGAAGCTTCGTGCCATGATTCAGGCTGGCAGCCTCAACGTGACCGTGCGAAAGGGCCGTATGATCGTGAACATGGCGAACAAGATTTTGTTCGACCCTGGTCGTGCGAAACTGAAACAGGCGGGCAAGGAGGCGCTGCAGAAGTTGGCTGCCGTGCTGAGAGAGATCCCCGATCGGGACTTCGTGGTTGCCGGGCACACGGATAATCGTCCGGTGAAGCACAGTCGGTATCGGTCGAACTGGAGTCTGTCGGCGGCCCGGGCCGTGGAGGTTGTGGCCTTTCTGGAGAAAGCAGGGGTTTTGCCGAGGCATCTCAGTGCGGCTGGCTTTTCTTCTTTCGATCCAGTGGGAGACAATGCAACGGTCGAGGGCAGGGCGGCCAATCGGCGTATCGAGATCATCGTGATGCCCAAGATTTCAGAGCTGCCGCCCATTGGTCCGCTGACGTCCCCGTCCGGCTCGGCTCGGCCTGCACCGCGTGTCAACGGGGCTGCTGCGCGATCGACGTCCGTCCGGCCTAGGCCACGAGGCAGCAGGGTGGCTGCGCGATCGTCATCCACTCGGCCTGGGCCGCGAGCCAATGGAGCTGCTGCGAGAAAGCCATCGCCCCGGCCGTGAGCCTTCGGGGCAGGGACGGCGTGAACAATCCTGGTGCAAGCAGTGCGTTCGTCGGGGATTCGCGATCGTCCTGATAGGACGATGACGGGGGGGCTACAGGACGTTCGTGGCCACGCGGCGGAGCTGCTCGAGGCGGCCCTTGGCCTGTTCGACTTTTTCATAGAGCGCCTTGAGTTTTGGGTCCGTGGATTGTCCTCGGGCCGACGTCATGACGGTGTAGAGGTGCATGTACAGGGATGCCGCCCGGTCCTGACGGCTGGCCTGGCCCTGCCGGTATTCGGCCACTTCCTCTTCCAGGCTGCGGATGCGCGTCTCCTTGTCTTTGGTGACCTCCTGGAGACGTTTCGACAACTGGTTCAACTGGAAGTCCAGATCCTTGATTTTGGTTTCGGCATCGGGCGCGACAGGGGGCATCTGTTGTCGTTCGGTGGAGAGGTCCATGATGGCGAACCTGAGCACGCTTTCCTTTTCGGCGGTTTCGAAGCGGATGCGGTCGAAGTTTTGTTCCATCAGTGTGATTTGGGCTTTGAAGGCCTCGGATTCCTCTTCGACTTGGAGGATGTCGTCGACGAGGCTGTGCATCTGTTCGGATTGTACGCCGGCCTGAGCCAACGCCAGGGCCAGTTCCTTGAGCGATTGGTGGAAGGTTTCCCTCAATGCGGTTCCCCGCGCGGGTGAGTCCTGCTGGAGTCCAGTTGGGCCCACGGGAGCTGCCGTCGGTTCGTCGTTGGGTGGTTCGACCACCTGGTAGGCGGCTTCGGGAATGGTGCCGATGGGGCGCCACAGGCCGTCGGTTTCCTGCGGAAGTCCTTTATGGCGGGTCGTTTTCTTTCGTTTGAGCACCGAGTCGGCCATGCCTGCAAGCATGGCCCGGATTCGAAGGAGATCCCGGCGCAGCAAACCTGCGGTTGGATAGCGGTCGTTTGGGTCCTTGGCGAGGCATCGCAGGACGCAGGCATCGAACGCCGGGGGGACGGGGTGGCCCGCCAGGACCGAGGACGGCGCCGAAGGCTGCCGTTCCAGATGTGCCTGGAGCACGTCCGACGGGTTGCCAGTAAAAGGAGGCGCTCCGGTCACCAACTCGAACGCCAAGATCCCCATCGAGTAGATGTCCGAGCGGCCGTCCTGCTTCTTGTCCATGGCCTGCTCGGGGGACATGTACTCGGGCGTCCCGAAGACCTGTCCCTTGATGGAAGCGGCCGCCTGTCCCCGGTATTTCGGGTCGAGGATCTCGGCGATACCGAAGTCCACGATCTTAAGGATGTCCTTTTTTCCTCGCTGGGCGCAAAGAAGCAGGTTTTCCAGTTTGAGGTCCCGGTGCACCACCCCGGCTTTGTGGGCCCATTCGATGGCGTCAGCCAGTTGGAGGAGCACGTGGAGGGCGTCCTGGATCCCAAGGCGTCCCAAGCGATCCATGCGTTCTTCGACGGTTTCACCCTCCAGGTATTCCATGACCATGTAATGACCAATGTCCGGAAGCTGTCCAAAGTCGGTGATCGCCACGATGTTGGGGTGCGCCGAGAGGGATGCGGCAACAGCCTCCCTGCGGAACCGTTCCACGAAGATGCGGTTACGTGCGAGGTCTTGACGCAAGACCTTAATGGCGAATTGCACGGGGAGGCTCAGGTGTTCCGCCTGGTAGACGGTGCCCATGCCGCCCTGGCCGATCACGCCGGTGATGCGGAAATGCCCTGCCACGATTGTGCCGTTTTCGAGCTTTGGCATGTTCGGGACTATATCCCTCCACGCGGCTTCGTACAACATCCCTTGTTGGTTTCCGCGGAAAAACGTAAACGAAACAAGGTCTTTACAGTCAGGCTAAATTGCTTGCGTTGCCAGGTGCAAGTCCGTATACTGCGAAAAAGTCAAAACGTCTGGTAGCCAAAATGTTGCAAGGAGAGCGGTAACATGAAGAGCACATCGGTCGGCCTGCTGGCATTCCTGTGCGCCGTCGCGGCCACTTTTCCGGCTCAAGCGCGTCCTAAAGCCAGAAAAGGGGGCGGTTCGGACGACATGAATTTTCAGCCCGAGGAGATCAGTCGCTCCAAGCCGGAGTCCAAGGTCATGAAGAGGGCCCTGCGGTTTTACGAGAGCGGTGACTACTACAGCGCCTCGATATTCCTGCACAAGGTCCTGTCCGGAGAGTCGGGGGACAGCGACAACACCAAGGACAAGGCGACCTTTTGGATGGGCAAGACGCTCTACCACCTTCGTTTCTATTCGGCGTCGCTCAACTATTTCGATAAACTCGTGCAGAAGGGGCATCGCCGCACGCTCATTTGGTTGGCCTCTTTGAGCCGCAAACTGCCCGAGT
Organism: Deltaproteobacteria bacterium; assembly: GCA_021162935.1. Lineage (GTDB taxonomy): Bacteria > Myxococcota_A > Polyangia > HGW-17 > SLPX01 > JAGGXR01. Next base: position 9,042 of record JAGGXR010000162.1, on the reverse strand, counting down.
CCACGGGCATCCTGGAAAAAATCGGCACCTATGCGGAAAAATCTCCCGCTGCCCTGGAGGCGCCCGAATTGGAACCCGTCCGGACGCAGATTTTCTATTTGCTGGGCCGTTTCTATTATAACCGTGGTGACGGGGCGAGTTTGAACAAGGCCCTGACCATGTTTGCCAGGATTCCCGAGACGGAAAAGGTCTATCCAAGGGCAAAGCTTTTCGAGGGCATCACGTACGTACGACTGCATCGACCGATGCAGGCGTCGTCGTCGTTCAAGGCCATCCTCCGGTACGCCCGAACCCACAAGGGGAAGTTGGGGAGCGCCCAGTTCGACGAAATGGCGCGCCTCATGATGGCCAGGGTGTTCTACCAGGCGGGTACCGTGGCCCTTCGACTGGCCTGGAAGACCCGCAAACAGAATCTGTACCGGACGGCGCTCAAGCAGTTCAAGCTGTCGATCAAATACTTTGAGACCATTCCGGTGAGTTCCTTGAATTGGCTCGAGGCCCTGTTCGAAGAGAGTTGGGCGTACTTCATGCTCGACGCGGAAATCCGAAAGGTTTTCCTGAAGGACTACCAGGGATTTCAAAAGGCCCTCGGCAACATCCACAGCATCAATGCTCCCTTCTTCGAAAATTACTTTTTCTTGGGCAAGCCGGAGTCGCTTATTCTTCGGGCCGTCATTTATTACAAAAACTGCCGGTGGACGCGCGCACGCGAAACCCTCAGGGAATTCAATGTCGTGTACCCCGCGTTGCTCAAGAATCTCTATCACGTCACCAAGATGTTTCCGGATAACAACGACTATTTCGAGTATGCACAAAAAATGAAAAAGGGAACCGCGGGCCTGTCCGAGAATTTGGCAAAAGTGGTCCCTTCGGTGCTCATGGACCGAACCCTGCTCAAGCGGTTCAAGTACGTCGAAGAACTCGATCGAGAGCTGAAACAGGTCGAAAGTGCCGAGCCTGCCTGGAAGTCCACGGCCATTGCAGCATCCATTCTCCAGGACCTGTCGCTCCAGAAATCTCTGGCCATTGGCAAGGCCGGTGCATTGGCGAGAAACCGGTTGAAGCGGTTGTCGAGAGAACTGTCGAGGCTCGTGGGGAGTGCGACGGATATCGAGTTCGAAATTCTGGAAGCCAAGAAAGGCCGTTTGGCGGCCAAGGCCCGCCGCGAAGTGATCCACGTCAAGGTCCGTATCCAGAAGCCAAAGGTCGACGACGAGCACGTCGTTTGGCCGTTCAAAGGTCCATGGTGGAAGGATGAACTCGGGTATTATCGGTTCGTGGTCCGCAATACCTGTCGGGTCAAGTGACCAAGAGATAACCAATGGCGCGATGGGGGTTTCGTCCTTTCGTGGCCAGCACAGGCGAGGGTAATGGAATGAAGCGCTGGATGATTGGAATCGCTGTTGTGACGATTGGTATGTTGCTCGTCACCACCGACGCTCGAGCACAGTTGAAGAGACGGCGAGAGACGGTGCACGTACGAGGCAAGTACCACGTCAGGAGCCTCTCCAAGGTCAAACGATCGGTGGCAGCCAAGCAGATTTTGGCCGAGGAGTTCATGATTGCCAAGATCAAGGCCCAGGTGCAGAGCATCATTCTGCAGCAGATGCGCATCTTGAAGCGGCGATTAGGCTTCACGCCTCAGGACGCACCCAAGTATCCAGAGTATCTTTTCAGGTTGGCGTCTCTGTACAACGAACTCCAGAACAATTACTGGATGAAGGCGATGAGCTTCGATGAGAAGATCTTCGATGCTCAGGAGGCGCACAAATCCGGCCTGGTGGGCCGATATCGTCGGTCCAAGGGGCAGTTCCTCAAGGCGCACAAAGCGTGGCTGACCAAGGCATTGATGACCTTCCGAGAGATCACGACGAAGTTTCCAAAGTATGGCCGCCTCGACGAGGTGTATTTCCACATCAGCAATACAGCCAAGAAACTCGTCGAGCGCGAGAAGGACCCGAACAGAAAGCATGCCTGGCAGAAGGTCATGCTGATGTATTTCCGCAAGCTGCTCCAGCAGTTCCCGCGTTCCAAGTACAAGCCCGACGCCCTGCTCGCCTATGCGGAGCATTCGTACAATGCGCGCGATTTCGGTACGGCCTACAAGCTGTACAAGGCGATCACCAAGTATCGCAATTCGCCGGTCTATCCGTATGCTGAGTACAAAATTGGCTGGATCTTTCTCAACCTTGCCAGACAAGCGCAGGATTCATCGGCAAAGAGAAAATACTATCAGCAGGCCATGGGCCAGTTTCTCAAAGTTTTGGGCATCCGAAACACCAAGGTGAGTTTGGGGGGCGAGGCGCGCAAGGACATCGTGAGGACCTACGCGAACATCGGCGAGCCAGCGCAGGCCTACGGATTTTTCCGCCGGCCCAACATCGGGGGGCCTAAGAGAGTGAAGTGGATGATGGTCATGCTCGGCGACGTCTACTACGCCCAGGGCAAGAATGACGAAGCCAGGTACGTTTACGCGGAAGCCATCCGCCGTTGGCCCAGGGATTCCGCCCGATGCAAGTGGATGCTCGCTTACGTGGACGCCACGATCAACACGGGAAACAAGAACAAGCAGGTCAAAGCCATTCAGCGGTTGGGCGTCGTTTGGCGCGGGATGGCCAAGCAGTTCGGGCCCCGCAAGAAGGCAACGCGCGACTGCAAATCCTCTGCCGCGAATATCATGAGGATGCTGGCAACCCAGTGGCACAGCGAGGCTCAGAAAACCAAGAACTTCGCAACGCTGGACAAGGCACAGTACCTCTATGAGACCTATCTGAAAAGCTTTCCACACAATCGAGATCGTTACGTCATGAGCTATTATTACGCCGACCTGCTTTTCCTGTTGGGCGACACGATGCCCCAGAAAGCAAATTGGCCGAAGACAGCCCAGGCATTCAAGAATGTGCTCAAACTCAAGAAGCCCAAGGGCGTGAAGCAGACGGATTTCATCAAGAAGCGCAACGACGCGGCCCTGGCCATGGTGGAATGTTGGATGAGGCACTTCAACCTTTCTTCCAAGGCGCTCACCAAGAAGCCGAAGGAGAAGGAGAAGCAAAAGAAGGAATGCGTCAAGCGCAGGCGGCGCAAGTGCGTGAAGTTTGCGGCCCCGAAGTTCGAACCGAAGCCGATACCATCTGACCTCCAGAAGATGGTTGATGCCATCCATACGTACGTGCGCTACGTGCCGCGGAGCAAGTGGCTCGTCAAGCTCATGTATAATGAGGCACTCATTTATTATAACTACAACCACTTCAACAAAGCCCTGCCGCTCTTTATGAGAATCGCCCTCCATCACCAGGAAGACGAGGAACCGGCGCGTCTGTCTGCCTTGAGGGTCATCGCCATCCTCAAGTTGCGGAAGCGCTACGGCGAGATGAAAAAGTACATCGATCAGTTCTATCAGGCGAAGCGTCTGATGTCGGATATGGCGTTTAAGCTGAAGATGCAGGAGTTCAAGCGGAACGCCATGTGGGAAGAGGCCCAGCACCTGGCGGCCAAGAAGCGATACAAGGCGGCAGGGGAACTGTTCGAGCAGATTGCCAAGAACTATCCGCAAGATTCCCGGTTGGACGACATCCTGTGGAACGCCGGGATTAACTACGAGGCTGCCAGGCTCATCGGTGCGGCCGTGCGGATGAGGAAACTTTTGCGGATCAAGAGACCCAAGAGCAAGTTGGCATCCAAGGCGCTTTACTTTATCGGAGGCAACTACCACGCCTTGGCCTTCTATGAGAAGGCTGCTGCCGCATACGAGAAGTATGCGACGACCTATCCCAAGGAAAAGGAAGCACCCAAGGCGCTCAAGTGGGCCATTCTGTTCCGTTGGGGTACCGGCGACGTGCATAAAATGATGTACGACGTGAAGACCTTCATCACGACCTATGCAAAAATGGGCCACAAGCACATGTCGCAGGTTGCCGAGGTGCACTTCTGGGTGAGTCGAGTGTATCAGGCGCAGATCAGAAGGGGCAGCAAGGATGCAGAGATGAAGCTCATCTCTCATCTCAATCAGTACCTGTCGCGCTATCGGCGCTCTGGCGGGCTGGGGCATGAAATAGAGGCCCTGGCCAGGTTGGGCCAGTTGTACTGGAAGCGGTCCTGCAAGGTGGCGATGACCGACGGAATGTGCGTGAAAGTCACGTATCAACGTCGGCGTCGGCGCAAGAAGTTGGCCCGAAAGAAGAAGATGATTCGGTACCTGAATCGGGAGCGTCGGGGCATGAATGGGGCCAAGAGAAAGTTCCACCAGGTCCTGGCGGCCTGGGGCAGTGGTGCGAAGTCTGCGATGGCGCGCATGAAGGGAAAGACTCCGGCGGAAAAACAAAAGAAGGCGATGGCGGCTCTTTATTGGGTGGCCATGTCCCGGTTCATGCTGGCGGATATGAAGTTCGAGGCGTACATGAAGCTCGACATTCCGCGAAAGCTGAATTTCGATCCACGGCATCCTTCCGTGGCCAAGAGGTCCATCAAGAAATTTGGTGCCTGGGCGAAGAAGAAGGCGCAGGGGCTGGCCAAGCTGCGGACAAACTATGAAAACGTCATCAAACTGAAGCAGGCCCACTGGGCGATCGCTGCGACCGCTCGCATTGGCATGCTGTTCCACAATTTTGCACGTCAACTGTATGATGCACCGATTCCGGCATATTTGCACTCAAACGAGGAAAAGGACGCATACCGCGATGAACTGCAGAAGTACGGCGATCCGTTGGAACTGAAGGCCAGGCAGGGCTACATCCTGTGTTTGGCTACGGCCAAGAAGTACAACTGGTTCAACGAGTGGTCGAGGCTCTGCGAGCGTGAGATCAATGATCTCGAGCCGGAGAAGTATCCTTTGACCATGGAACTGCGGGCACAGCCTGGGTACGTGAGTACGGACCTGAGCCAGGGCGCGGTCATCACCACGCTTCGATGACGAGCTACGAAGGAGAACGCTGATGAAAGTGACAGGCTTCAAATTGGTTGTGCTGTCGTTGTCGGTGCTGTGGCTGGGCGGTTGCCCGAACAGCACCAAGAAGTCAGGGACGACCCCGGGCAACGGAGCCGGAGGGGGCACCCAGGCCAATGGTGGAGAGGGCGACATGGCGGAACCGGGTATCGCCCCGAAGGCTCGGCCGACCATCAAGTTGACTAAGAAGGAGAAGACGGGCTACGATAGAGCCCTCAAGAGCTACGAGCGTCTCGCGGCGAAGGCCCAAGAATCGGGCTGGACGACCGGCATGTGTGAGAAGGCAGCGGCGGCGTTCGCGGCCGTCGCCGCGGGCAACCCACGGCTCTTTGCCCAGGCGAAACACGACGAGGGCGTCATCTGGCTGCATTGTGGAAAAGTCTCTCGCGCCCGTGGTTTGTTCCAGTCCGCCTTGGCGAAGAAGCCGCACTTTGCAGCCTCTTTGGTCAGTTTGGGATACCTGGCGGCCAAGAAGGGAGACAAGGTCCAGGCTCATCGGATGTTCGAGCGTGCCTTCCTGGCGGATCCGCGAAACTCAGAGGCAAGCTTCAATCTTGGGACCTGCTATCGCAACAAGGCGAGAGCTGGCTTGAAGCTGTCTGACGTGGAATTGAACAGGTTGAGGGCTCTGCGGTACGCGTCGGGCTACCCTGCGTATGCTTCCTGGATCGCCCAGCGGGAGAACCGTGGCCGTCGTGTCACCTATAGTGACCTCGCGACTCGGCACCTTCAGACGGTTTTGGCCATCACGTCCGGAGCGACGGATCCCGATTCGAAGGTCCTGAACCTGAGAGCGTATGTCATGCTTGCGTTGGTCTACACGGATGCCGCCGACGTGATGCTTTCCAAGTTGACCCTGGCTCGGCTGGTGGTAAACGAGGCGGACAGCGCGCTGAAGGAGTACAAGAAGCCGCTGTGCCAGGGTGGAGACCGGGTTTCCCCCATGGACCGGGCAGTGGGAGAGTTGAGGAACGTGGACGGCCTCATTCGCCTCAAAGGGGAGCAACTCGTTCAGGCAATGAAGCAGTTTTCCGCTGCGGTGAGGTGCAACCCGAACTATCTTCAGGCTCACATGAACATCGGCGCCATCGCGCTGAGTTTTAGAGGGTACAGGAGGGCCAAGAACAGCTTCAGCGTGGTTCTCCACCAAGACTCGAACAACGTGGACGCGATCATTGGTCTGGGCGTGGCCTATCGCGGTCTGTCTGCGCAGGCCATGGCGGATGAGAAGGACAAGCTGCTTGCTCGGGCCGAGGGCCAGTACAAGCTGGCATTTCGCAAGGCCCAACCTTCCAGTCGTTACTATGCCGATGCCCTGTACGACCTGGGGCTTTTGTATCAGGACTACAAGGCAGGCAACAGCGACGCGGAGAACAAGGCGCGGCTTCGGACGGCCATGAGCTACTACACGAAGTTTATTGCGCATCCAAAGGCGAACCGGAAAGCCAGAAAGGATGCAATGTCCAGAAAGAAGGACATCATCCGGACCATCGATATCATGAAACAGATGGCGGACCTAAAACGCAAGGAAGCGGAGCGCGAACGCCAGTATCGGCAGACGCATCCAAGGCCGGCTCCGCGAAAGCCGGCTCCGCGCCCCAGGTGAGTGGCGTTTGGGCCTGGTTGCTTTTGCCGTGCCCTTGCTGTAAAATGTGTGCCAGAAGAAGTACGAAGACGAGCCGCCGGCCAAAGAGGGGGTCGGCAGCCTGTCTGATTGGCCCTTTGGGCCGGAGTAAGGAGGTCGGATCATGAGGAAATTGATTGCCGCGGTGGCTGCTGCCGCCCTGTTGGGGTCGAGCGGAATGGCGCTTGCACAGGGCGCTGCCGGCTACGTCAAGAAGAAGGTGTTCGATTTCCAAGGCGACGACATCGAGGGAAGCCTTTTGTCGCCCTCAGGTGAATTCCTTGGCGGAGATCTGAAACCGAACTTCAAGACCCTGATCGAGTATCGGTATGATTTTACACCGGAAATGGTGAAATCGGCCGAGGACATCTAGCAGGGAAGCATTTTGGACTTGGCCCGAGGATGTCGGGATCTGCCCGATGCGTCTTTCTACCCGAACCCTGGAGGTGGCTGAGACGCTGGTGCTGAAAGTGTGGAACTTTTTCCTTGGCGGGCTGTCTGTCGCTGAGGATGCTCAACAAGAGAAGAATGAAATTCGGATAGGCGATCACCACCAAGTGGAGGAGATCCTTTACGAACAGCGCGGTTGCTGCCCTGGTCGGCGTCGGGGAGTGATCGCGATGAACCACAGGAGGAGGACATGGTCCCGCTGACCTTCAAGATTTATCAGGGAGGGCAACTCGTCCGCACCGAGACGTTGACCCGGGACGTGATCAAGGTGGGCAAGCTCCTTTCTGCCCACCTGAGGCTCACGGATGAAAGTGTGTCAAGGATGCATGCCTATATTCAGGTGCAGAGCCCTGATGAGGTGTACATTTCCGATCTCGGGAGCGCCCGTGGCACCATTGTGAACGGGCAGAAGGTGAATAAGTGCCGACTCCAGAACGGGGACGAGATTCTGCTGGGTGACACGAAACTCATCGTGGAAATCGGCGCGGCACCAGCCGTCCAGGCACCAGGCCCCGTTGCCGCACAGCCAGGAGTCATGCCTGGGATGCAGCCCGGAGCGATGGCTGGGATGCAACCCGGAGCAATGCCAGGGATGCAGCCCGGAGCGATGCCAGGGATGCAACCAGGAGCGATGCCTGGGATGCAGCCAGGAGCGATGCCTGGGATGCAGCCAGGAATGATGCCTGCCGGGATGGGCGGGTACGGGGACTCGGCCATGGAGCCCGAGTTTGAGACGGTTGAGTTGACGCCTTCAGAAGTGGATGCTGTGGAGAAGGAAGGCTCGGCCGTCCAGGTCAAGGCGTGGTACCTGGACGAGGAACGCAAAGTCGTGCACCTGTCCAACCCGAAGGCGGGAAAACCGAGCGGCGCAACCCTTGGGATGACTGTGATTGGGGCCTTGCTGGTGGCCCTCGGCGTCGGGTTGTTCAGTGTCGAGGTTTGGCATATCGGACAGCAAAAAAAGCACCAGGCCAAGGTTGGGGCGTTCCTCAAATCGCGGGGGCTGCCCCAGCGATTCGTTCCCGAGGTGCATGGTTCGCCGGCCATGGAGATGGGGGCGATCGGAGGCCTGCTGGGTGGACTTGCTCTGTTTCTATGGGGATACGCGCGTTGGATCGAGGACAAGAAGAGCCCTCATTTCACCGTGGGACCGGATCCAAAGGCGACCTTCCATGTGTCCGAGGAAATGATTCCTTCCGGCGTCGGGGCCTACCCGTTGGTGCGATCGGATGGTACGGCCTATCAGGTGCTCTTCAAGGAGGGAACCAAAGGAAAACTGGAACACGAGGATGGGTCGGCTGAAACCCTGGAGGAACTTGTTTCCTCGGGGCAGGCGCAGTCGGCCGGAGACGTGGCTGGCTACGCATTTGCCGTGCCATCCAATGGGAAGGTGACCCTGGAGTTGGGCCCCAACCGGTTCGAAATTTCGAATGTGAAGCCCGGTCGGACGATCGCGGCAAGGCCGCAGCGGGAATGGAGGACCTGGGGGTACTACAGTGGCTCCTTTGTGGCCCATGCCGTCCTGTTGTTCTTCATGCTCGCCATGCCTGAGGGGGCGGGCAGTATGGAATCGGATAGCATGCAAGCCTCCAGCCGATTCGGCCGCATCGCGCGGAACGGCGTCCGCGATCAGCAGAAGGAAATCGAAGCCAAGCAGAAAGAAGAGAAGAAGAAGATCGTCAAGGAAACGAAGGACAAGATCAAGACCGACCAGAAAGGCTCGGGGCCGGTGGATGAACGCCTCAAGTCCAAGGGGTCTGGTGGACCACCGAGTCCGATCAAGACATCTGCTCGCGTTTCCATGGCCCGCGGTGCCGGTATGCTGGGCGTCCTGGGAAGGATGAACGGCAAGGCACTGGCATCCGTGTTTGGTCGAGAATCCGCAGTGAGTTCCGACGCAGAGAATGCCCTCGGAAGTTTGGTTGGAAATACCATGGGTGATGCCTATGGTTTGGGTGGCCTGGTTGGCGGCGGCGGCCGAGGCGGTGGCGGGTCTGGAGCAGGCGGTATCGGCCTTGGCGGCTGG
>JAGGXR010000083.1 GCA_021162935.1 Deltaproteobacteria bacterium | reverse complement strand
GGACCAGCGCCCTCAACAACGACTCGGAAGAAGGTACCTGCTGGGGGCCAGCCTCATCCACTGCAGATGGCTTCGACATCCTTCGCCTCCTGTCGAAGCAGCAAGCCCCGACACGAAGCGTAGATCACGATCGACCGCTCTCGTCAACCCCGGCGGCCTGCGACTTTGCGATCACCCTGTGGTGCCGCCGTTGTTTCGTATCTGGAGGGCCGCACGTTGTGGTACAATTTCGATGGTGCACCCGGAAGATGGGGGGGCGGAAATTATTGGACGGGACCGACCAGCAGAGATGAGGAGGTGAGCGCAGATGAGAACACACCGAGTCTTCACCGAAGTGCGGCACGGTCGTTGTGCAACCCTGTCTGGTCTGTCGGCGGTTGGGCTACCGGCCGGGAGAACCGGGCTCCGAAGATTATCACTCGTGTCTGTGGTGCTCGTCTCGACAATGGCAGCGGGTCTGCTCGCAGGTTGTCCGTCCAATGGCGGCACGAAGGGTCAAGGCGATGATGCAGGTATGGGTGCCGATGGGGGCCAAACTGCGGACGGCGGCCGGGGGGGTGACGCTGACGCCGTGGATGGTTCCAATCGCGACGGTTCTGTAGCAAGCTCGGATTTTGCCAGAGTCTGGGTGCATGTCGGTGAGACGTCTGCAGTGGTTTTTTGGCAGCGGGCCGACATCGCAATGGCGGGGACGAGTTACGTGGAGTACGGCCTCGACGGCTCCTACGGAAGCACCACGGACAAAAGCGCCGATTCCAGGCGGGCGCAATTCCACAGGATTACCGGGTTGCAGCCCGCCACGACCTACCACTTTCGGATGGTGCTCGACACGGGCGACGAGTTGCTCATGAGTGAAGACAGGACCTTCACCACGGAGCAGTTTTCCGATGCCATCCGAGTTCCGGCCGACGTGACCGGCCCACCGTACGTGTTGGACCGGAACAGCGGATTCTACGTGGTTACCGAAGACCTGACCGCCCCTGGGACGGCAATCGAAATCACCGGCTCCGACGTGGTCGTGGAGTTGGACGGCCACACAGTGACCTTCGCCACATCCTCGTCTGACCAGGTTCGAGGAATCCATATCCATGGAGACGGGCGGGCCGTGGTTCGCAACGGCGTCGTGGTCCAGGGTGATGCGGGAGGGGACTACTCCACTGCCGTGGAATCGCGCTGGCGTTCCGAACCCGCAGAAATCTATGGCATGTCCATATGGGTCAAGGGCCCAAACGCACACCCGCTGCGTCTTTTCGGATCGGCTCAGGACGCCGAGATCCATCACAATGTACTCTACAGCACGGTGATGAAAATCGAGAGCCGCCACTATCCGGGTAACTGTCTGCTGAGGGTGGACGCCAGCGGACCGAACATTTCGGTCCACGACAACATTTTGATTGAGGGCGTGCATCGCGGCATCGTGCTCAGCGGCGACGAGGCAGGTGACAACATTGAGATTGCATACAATGACATCCAGCACCATGCGCGCTACGTGAACGGCTATGCCATCGCAGCAGGCGGGCCTGCCGGAGTGGACATCCACCACAATCGCATTACCTCGATGGGTCGAGGTATCCACATCACCAGACCGCACACCTTGTTCCACGACAATTACATGGACATCAGGGGGCACATGACCCTCGACGACGAACCGCCGGGCAGTGCATGGCAGGAACGGATGATCGAACTCCACGGCGTCAAATTCGAAGGAGACTCGGTCACGGACGCCAAGGTGTACGACAATTTCGTCCGGATCGTGCAATATCTTCCTGACGACGAATGGGAGTATGTTCCTGCCACGCCCCTCAATATCGCATGCTACGATCCAAATGCAGGCAACGATGTCTATGACAACACCTTCGTCGCTTTGACCTGGTATGACACACCTCGCCATGGCGGCTACGGTGACTCGGGCCAGTGGGCCTCGCCCATCTATCTCGTCCACATGAATCAGGGCCCGGCCGACAGCGGCGGCTACAGCATTTTCGTCCACGACAACGAATTCTTCACCAACGACCTCTATGTCTCCGCCGACCTGGAACCAGACATGACCATTCGCATCGAAGGCAACACCTTCACGCTCGTGGACACCCCTTCCCCCATGACGGAAGACAGTCGATTTCGCCGGATAACGGCCACCATGCAGAGCGCAATCGAAGGAGCCAACACCTTCGTTGAACAGTAGCGGCGCATGTTCCCTTGACCCAATCCCCCATCGTTTCGACCAGAACCTCGACATGCACAGAGCACGTCACCTGGCGTTGCATCGGTGTCTCGGAAATCGTCCGGGACCATCCCGGCATGGCGAAACTCAACAGATGGAAATTGTCCCTCGATACGCCCGTGAAACTCCTGTCCGTGGTGGTCAAGATGGGGTTGGAACGATGCCGCCTACAGGCACTTGTGGTCCTGGCGCAGGAGCAGGAGGCGGCCGGAGACACGTTTTGCCTTCCAGGACAGGACCGATTTGGTCAGGTGCCCGGCGAGCACTTCTGCGGTGCCTCGGAGACGAACCGACATCTGCTGAGTTCGTTTCGGATTCGGGGCGGTTTTGTGCGTCTGCGGCTTGGGCGCGGCGTTCTTGGCCGTCTTTGCATTCTGGTCTGTCGACGGCACCGTGGCAATGCGCCATCGTAGCAGTTTGGCACCATGCGGCGAGATCGATTTCCAGAGACGATCGGGTGACTTCATGGGGAGGGCCAGGGGGCGATGATCGAGCCATTCGGGCTGAGGTTTGCCTGCTGCGTCTTTGGGCGGCATGGGGATCAACGCCGTCGAAGACAGGGCCATGATGGCCATCTGGAGATCGATGGGATTGTTCAGATTCGGTGGTGAGGCTGGTGCGAATCCATAGAGTGTCGCCGCCAGGTAAAAGAGCCGTCGCCCCATGGGGCTGTGGGCCTCATCCACGGATTGCGTCCAGGGCCCGAGGAATTGGGCGGCCTTCGGGTTGACCGTGACCATCTTTTTGGTCATGGCAAGGAGCGTGATGGGCCGATCTTTGCCTGCGGGCAGCCAGGTCACCTCGTGGGACACGGGGACGTACCAGTAGCGCCCAGCCGAAGGAGCCTGCTCGGTGATGAAGCAATGCTTGGTCACGAGTTTTCCGGCAGGCCCAGGGGGCTGGGCCGTGGTTCGAGCCTGTGGTGAGTTCTGATTCGCCTTGGTCGTTGCAGTGCTTCTGCCCTTTGTGGATCCTCTGTTGGAGCCCTGTGCCTGTGCAGGTTTTTCATGCGTAGGCTCCATGGAGAGTTCCATGACGAGGCAGTACTCTCGTCCGCAGACGGGCCCGGTGGGGACAGCCGCCCCGGTGGGGACAGCCGCCCTGGTTGGTTGGTTCTGTTGGACGCGCGGCGTCCCTGGGTGGGAGGCGACCTGAGGCGCAGGAGTCTGGGGAGGGGGGGCCGTGGCCTGGACGGTGCGGTCCGCAACCGGCTGCGTCTTGTCTGATGCCTTGTGGTCCGGACTGTACAAGGACAGCAGGAGCGCGGTGATCGAGCCTGTCACGGTCAGGACCACGAGGGCCACGAGGATGATGAGATTCCGTGAGCCGGACGATCCGGTGGCCGTGCCCGAAGAGGCCTCGGCAGCGGCGTTGCCATTTGGTTGATCCACGGGCACCAGGGTGGATCGGCGGCCGCATCTGGGGCACATTTTCGAGGACATGGTTTCGATGCCGCAGACGGTGCAGCGATACTTGGTCATGGCCATGGGTTTTCCTTCGTCGTCATGGAGGGACGTGCGAGCCGGGCGGCACGTCCCAAGGACCATGGTAACATGTAGCACGTTCATTGTTGCTGAACCACCGAAAGGAGGATTCATTTCCACCCGAGTCGTTTGTGAGGCGATTTTGGTTGATGGACGTTGTTTTGAGGTTGACTGCCTGGTGGCTTCACGAAATACGCCGAAAAAATACGACTCGTCTCCTGTGCGTCGATTTGGACAGCCGACTCAGGCACGATGCCAGGCGGATGGGGCGGGAAAAAGACAGGCGTCATGAACTGAGTTCCATGGGCATCCGGGTCAACAAGGACACCCTGGTCAAGCAGCTCGAAAAGACGAACCAGACCGATTTTCTGAACTTCCCGTATCACAAGGGAATCGTCAACGGTGAGCTGCCCCTGGCCGTCGGCGGCGGCATCGGCCAGGGTCGCACTCAGATGTACCTGCTTCGCAAGGCCCATCTCGGAGAGGTTACGGTCACCGTATGGCCGAAGATCCTCAGGGATATGTGCGCGGATCGGAAGATCGACGTCCTCCAATAGGCTGATTCGGGTCCCTGTTCCGTTTCGCTGCATTGACTTCTTGCCATTTTTCCCTGGATGACGAAAAGGGGATGGAAACCAAGGGGGGGGCGTTCGGCCTCAGGAGGCCGTTCAAAATCGGCCAATTCATTCTGATCAGCCGAGTGAGATGCTGTCGGAGGTGTTCCATGAGAGCGGTGGTGCAGCGGGTCTCCCGGGCTCGGGTCACGGTTGGTGGGAAACTGGTCGGCGCCATCGACCAGGGCCTGCTCGTGCTCGTGGGCGTGGGCCAGGATGACGATGAACACGACGTTTCCTACTTGGCAAACAAGGTCTGTGGGCTGCGCGTTTTCGCCGATGAGCAGGGCTTGATGAACCGGAGCCTGATCGATATTGCAGGAGGTCTTCTTGCTGTCTCACAGTTCACCCTCTACGGCGACTGCAGGAAGGGCAGGCGTCCGTCCTTCGTCAAGGCCATGGAACCGGAGCGGGCCGCGCGGTTGTTCGAGGCGTTCGTGGACGAGGTGCGCCAGCTCGGCGTGAGCCGGGTGGCCACCGGCCGTTTCCGCGCCATGATGGACGTGGAGCTGATCAACGATGGGCCGGTGACTCTGCTCATCGATTCCAAGAAACAGTTTTGAAGGAGCGTGGAGTGACCAGCATCGATCGGCGGACCTTCGTTCGCAGACTGCAAAGCGGGTCAGTGGTAGCACACGGCCAGGGTCACCCCAGACGCCACCGTGCTGAGCGTGGTGCATTGGTAGCCGGAGGGGCAGTCGCTGCCGTCGTTACAAAAGCGGGTGCATTCACTCGACTGATTACTCATGAGCATGCAGGCGGTGCTCACGCATTGCACCGATGAGGTGCAGGTCTGGCCGAAGGTGATTTGGCCCGCAGGCGTGCATACGAGCACGTTTCCCGCCTGTCCGCTCGACACGTTGCATCCATAGCCGGGCGGACAGTACTGGCCCACGGTCCTGGTGACGCCGCACTTGACCGTGCACATGCCGTCGAGGCACAGGCCGCTTTGGCAGTTGTTCGTGCAGGAATCTCCCAGACCTCCCACCCCGTAGGTGGCGGGCGTACAGACGGTCGACCCTGCCACTGTTTCACAAAAGGAATCCACCGGGCAGTCCGCAGACGTGTCGCACATGGCCGAGCAGGCGTTTGCAGGCGGCGACGTGTAGGGAGCTAGGCAGACGCCGGTGATGCAGTCGGTGTCCTGAGTGCAGGCCCTCGAAATGTTCACGCAGTACTTCTGGCCATTGACTCTGGTGCAGGCATAACCAGCCGGACAGTCGGCTGCCGACGCGCAGACGGTGGAGCATTGTGACTCGTGGGTCACTGAATTCTCCAAACAGGCCTGATGGCAATCGGACTGACCAGAGCAGTGCTTGCCCACATCGGACGACTGGCACAACAGCAAGGTGGCGTCTTGGAGACATTGGTGCGTCAGGATGCAGTCACGGTCCGAGGTGCAGGTCCTGCTGCAGAAGTCGCGGCTCGAACGCAGGTCATCCATGCATTGTCCGCTGAGACAGTCGTTCGGCCCGCTGCAGGGGTCGGTGTAGATTCCGGACGTGGGCCCTGCATCCCTGCTCACAGTTGCGTCGGTCCGTGCTGCGTCGCCTTGCGCGCCGTCGCCATTCACATCGGCATCACTGTGGTGCAGTGAGCCATCTTGGATCGGGTTCGGCCCTCCGTCCACGTCACCGGTCGTGCAGAACCCTCGCTCACGAACGCAAATGGCTCCGATTTCGTGGCAGTCCACCGTGTAGACACAGTCGGTTTGGCATCTCGAATCGTCGTTGCAGTAGGCGCCGTAGGGGCAATCCACGTCGTTGTAGCATTCTCGTTTTTTCGCACAGCCGGGTTCCGCAGACAGGAGGGCAGCCCATGCCGCAATGGCGCTCCAGACTCCGATACGCATCCACGTTGGCTTCACGCGTGGTTCACTTTCAATTCGTTGAATCACACATCCATTCGCAGCAGACGCGTCCGGTTTCGCATTCCAGTCCTTGGGTGTCGGCGAACCAGCATGTATTCACCTCCCCGCAGGTCGTGCCCTTGATGCAATTGGCCTCAGCGTCCTGGTTGCATGAGGTGTTGGGCGCTGTCACGCAACAGTGGCCGCCACAGTCGAGCTGTCGATCCTTGCCGAAGGGTTCGGTTCCCGCTGGACAGGTGATCCAGACCTGGTCCGTGCAGGTGCCTCCATGGGCTGCGCAGGTTCTCAGGCCGCCATCGCCCATCGAACCGTCTGGCTGCCCTCCGTCGGATCCTGCGTCTTTCGCCGCATCGGGCAGGGCATCGGGCAGGGCGCCGTCTCGGGCGGTGGCGTCCGGCAGCGCATCGTTTGACGCCTGGGCATCCCGCCCGGATGCGTCTTGAATGGATCCGTCGCCATGGGCGGTTGGCGAAGATGTCTTGTCGCAGCCCTGCGTGGCGATGCCCCAGACCATGACGGCGGCAATGGAAGCAATGGAAATCAGCAAAGAACGGTATGATAGTGCCATGTGAACCTCCCCGGCCAGGTGATGGGATATTCCTGATTGTTTCTGGCCGTATCTTTTTGAGTATACTCCATGTCAACGGATCGATCCAGATGGCTGAAACGGGGGAGGGCTGCGACCGTTGCGATCCTCCGATTGGTTGTGTATGGTGCTCGTGCGTTCCAATTTCGGAGAACATGATGATAGACAGTATCAGATTGGATGAGCGAATCCTCGAGGATATTGGTTGGTCCGTGCATGCCACGTACAGCGGTCCTGTTGACGATGATGATCTCGCGGCTCTGTGCGTGCTCGGCCATGGCATCGCCAACGACAAGGACCATGCGCTTCTGCGGGATCTATCAATGATTCTGGCAAGACGCGGAGTTGGGACGCTGCGATTCAATTATCCGTACAAGGAGCGGGGTGCTGCGGAGTTGGATTCTCCCGAGGTGCGGTTTTCTGTGTTCGAGGCGGCGATCCAAGCGGCGCGGTCCGTGACGTCGATCAGGGTGCCTCTGGTCATCGGAGGCAAGTCGTTGTCGGCAAGGATGGCCGCGGCCCTCCAGGTCACAAACCCTGTGTGCGACGGGTTGTTGTATCTGGGATATCCGCTGCACAAGGCAGGCGACGTGAGCCGACTCAGGGACCGTGACCTGTACGAGATCCGGGTTCCGCAGTTGTTCGTGGAGGGCAGTGCAGATCCGCTTTGCCGGCTCGATATGATTTCTTCGGTGGTGGAGCGAATCCAGGGCGATGTGACCCTGAGGGTGGTCGAAGGGGCGGATCACTCGGTTGGCGTGACGGCGGACGGCAGCGACGAAGACTCGCGCATGATCATCGGACTCATCGCCGATTGGGTCGTTGAGTTTCTTGCTGATCACCTGGGGGTGACGATAGCAGGCGCGCCTGGGGCATTGTCTGGGCAGGGCGGACGAATGGCAAGGTTCCATTCGGCGTCGGGTCGGGAGAACGGTTCAGACCGGGCGATCACGGGAGACGATTTGGATGGGGATGGGGGCGGGAGACGCATGGTATGAGTCTGCAGCACATTTTCGAAAAGCTCGCCCTGCTGGGGGCCGAATGGGTCTTGTGGCTTCTGGTCGTTCTGTCCGTGCTCAGCATCGCCGTGATGCTCGATCGGGTGCTGTTCTTCCGTCGGATTCGGACGAATTTGGCGGAGTTGAGTCGCCGGCTCAGGGACATGCTCGCTCGGGATGACGTGGATGGGGCCATGAGCCTGCTCGATGGGGATTCGTCCGTCGAGGCCGCCGTGGCACGGGCAGGTCTCGTGGAGGCCCATCGGGGTCCGGTGGTGGCTGAAGAGGCCATGGCGTCGGCTCGGGTGCAGCAGAAGTTGCGGCTCGAGCGCTGGCAGTCCTTCCTGGGTACTTTGGGCAACAACGCTCCCTTCATTGGATTGTTCGGGACGGTCATCGGGATCATCAAGGCCTTCCATACGCTCTCCATTTCCACGAATCCGGAAATGAAGTTCATCATGGCGGACATCGGCCAGGCCCTGGTGGCGACTGGGGTTGGGCTCATCGTGGCGATTCCCGCCGTGGTGGCGCATAATGTCCTCCAAAGGAAAGTGCGCCAGGTCATGGGCCGCACCGAAGCGGTTGGACACGTGGTCATGGCGTATCTTCGATCGGAGGGCGGCAAGGGACAGAAGTCTTCTGGTGGTGCGGTCGAGTCGGACGATGGGTCCGACTCGGAAGCGAGGAGCTGACGCGAGGGAGACGATGGCAGGAACGCAACCAGACGACGGCGACGGATCCATCACAGGGATTAACGTCACGCCGTTCGTGGACATCACGTTGGTGCTGCTCATTGTTTTTATGGTGGCGACGCCGGTGATTATGAACCAGGCGATTCGCGTCAAGTTACCTCGCGTGGCCCACGGCAAGGCCGCCATGCCCACGACCGTGGCGATCACCCTCAAGAAGGACGGGGCTCTGTTTCTGAACGGGGAGCCCACGACATATGTGCGGCTCCGTGAACAACTCAGAGAAAGAGTGCGGAACGAGGAGGCCACGACGGGACAGGAGCACCCCAAGCTCCAGGCGATCATTGCGGCGGATAATGCGATCACGCATGGAGAGGTGATGCATCTGGTGGACGTGGTCAAGGATTGTGGCGTGACCGAGTTTGCCTTCAACATCCAGAAGGTGGACAAGGTTCCCGAACCCTGATCGGCGTCTTCGACGCATGGGCCTGAGACGACGCGGCAGGGTTAGGAAGATAGGCTATTGCCGATGGATCGCAGACTGACATTGACCGTGATCGTGTCGGTGGTTCTGCACGGAGCGGCTGCCTACGCCATGCTCGTTTGGCTGAAGGTGCCTGACCGGAAGCCGAAGGACAAGATGCATTATGTGACCGTCCATCCCCATAAGGAACAGGTTCGTTTTCACGCGGTGTCTCGTCCTGCGGCCAGGCCGCGTTTCCCAGAGCCGGTCCGGCCGAAGCCGAGGTTTGCCCATCCTGTCGTGCGACCGCATGTGCCGCGGCTCCGGCGCCTACCGCGGCTCCGGCGTCTACCGCAGCCCCGGCGTCTACCGCGGCCCCCCCATCCATCCGAAGCGCCCAAGGAAGTGGACCTGACCGCCAGGCCGGTGTCAGGCCTGAATGCGAATTCGTACGGTGGAGATGGCCCCGCGATGCCCATGGGGAACACCACGTTGGCAGACCCGGAAGCACCAAGGCCTGACAAGGTGCCCAGCCACGCCTGGTCGGTGGAGCCCCCGCGTCAGGTGGGACAGATCGCTCCACCCAGGCCCAGGCCGCGTCCACGTCCACGTCCACGTCCACGTCCACGTCCGGTGACGGTCAAGACGCTCCCTCAGCCGGTTTCCGTTCCCAGGTTGCCCTATCCCGAGGCGGCTCGACGTCAGGGGATCGAGGGTACTGTCAAGCTGGAGGTCACTGTGGGGCGGGACGGTCGGGTGATCCGGGTGCGCGTGATCAAGGGCATCGGCTTCGGCCTGGACCATGTGGCAGTGCGGGCGCTCAAGCAGGCTCGATTCCGTCCAGCCATGGGGTCGAATGGCAAACCTATGGTTTATACGATTCGATATCGGTATACGTTCAGGCTGGAACAATGATGTGTGGCACGGCGCATCGGTGCGGGATCGTCCGGCGGCGGTCGTGGTGGACGGTGGTGGTCTGCCTGCCGGTGCTCTTGGGTCATCAGGTTTGGGCGGCTCCGGCCAAGCGGGCCGATTCGCGTGGCAAGACCGTTGCGTCGCACGTCCGCATGCCCGTCTTGGTCCATTGGGTCCAAGCACCGTATCCACCCAAGGCCTTTGCCGCGGGCATCCAGGGCAAGGTGCTGCTCCACGTGGAGATCGACAAGACCGGGCACGTGATCGGCGCCAAGGTGGTGAGGCCGGCGGGACACGGGTTCGACGAGGCCGCCGTGGCCGCGGTCCTCAAATTCCGATTCAAGCCGGCCTTCTATGACGGGAAGCCCATTCGGGTCAAAATCGCGGTGTTGTATCCTTTCGTCATTCGAACCGTTTCCAGGCCGGCGGCTCGGTCTCGGGCCAACGGCCGTGCATCTCAAGCGCGGTCTGGCAGTCCGGAGGCGAGGCGTCCTGCCGGTGCTGCTCCTGTATCTCCTGCTCGTGTTGCTGCCAGGCGCGGGGCTGGTAGCGCTCCTGCGGCCAGAGCGAATTCCGGGCGGAACCGAATGCCTGGTCCACGAGGGCAGGCAACGCTGCCAGACCGTGGGCCATCGTCGGCGCCAGGGGCGCGGGGACCGAGAGGGAGCGAACAGCGGATCGGCGCCCCCATCCATGGGGTGAGCCGGCCACGTCCTGCAGGAGCGGCTCGCGCGATGCTGGCCAGGCTGATCGGTTGGGCGGTGGAGCGGGGCACCAGGGATCCGATCGAGGATGCCGAATGCGTTGCCATGATGGCGGGTCGGGGTGAGGTTGCCAGGACGTACAGCAATGAAAAGGGTCGGTTTCGATTTCAAGGTTTGCCTCCGGGTCGCTACGTGATCAGGGTGCTCAGCGCGGGATACAGGTCGTTTTCCACCCATGAGACCCTACGTGCTGGATCGAGGGTGACCGTTCGGTACTATCTGGAGCGCCGGGAAGTTCGGCTGTACGAGACGGTGGTGATCGGCAAGGCGAAGCGCGAAGAGGTCAGCCGACATGTGGTGGCCTTGCCCGAGATCCAGCGGATTCCGGGCACCCAGGGCGACGCGCTCAGATCCATCCAGAACATGCCTGGGGTGGCGCGGGCGTCGTTTGGTTCCGGGGCTCTCATCGTGCGGGGTTCGGCGCCGGGTGACACCCAGGTTTTGCTTCATGGCCATCCCATTCCGCTTCTGTACCACTTCGCTGGGCTGACGTCGGTGATAAACTCGGACATCCTGAGCCACATCACTTTTATTCCAGGCAATTTTAGCGTCCGGTACGGAGGCGCCATGGGCGGCATCATCGATGTGGCCACCAGGAAGGGCAAGCGGCGCTGGCACGGGTACGTAGACATGGACCTGTGGGACGTGGGCCTGCTGCTCGAAGGGCCTCTCTCCAAAGGGAGTTTTGTGGTGACGGCGAGGCGGAGCTATATCGACGCGGTGCTGGGGTTGCTGCCCGTCAAGAAATTCGGCATCGGGTTCTCGTCTGCGCCCGTCTACTATGACTATCAGGCCATGGTGGACGAGCCGGTGGGAGGTGGGCACCTCAAGGTTTTGGCCCTTGGGGTGGACGACCGGCTCAAGGTGCTCTTCGACGAGCCCATGGATATCGCGCCCACGGCATCGGGAGCCAAGGCCGCCATCATGTTCCATCGGGTTTTTGCTCTGTGGGATCGGCGTTGGGCCGGTTTGAAGGTGTCCAGTTCTGTTTCCGCCGGATTCAGCAGGGTGGCTGCGAACATGGGATCCTTGTTAAAGATGACCTTCAACGATGCGGACGTCGTCTGGCGGGGCGAAGCCACGCGGACCTTTGCGTCGTGGTTCGATCTCACCTTTGGTATGGATGGCAGCTTTCATTATATGTGGGCGGACGTGACTCTGCCCAACATGAGTCAGGGCAGCGAGGGCCAGGAACCGTTGGGTGCTCGGGAGTCCACCCATGTGCGGGGCAGCCGAAACTATTTTGGCCAGGCCCTGTTCATCGAAGGAGCGCTGCGGTTCTTTAAAAAGTTGGTGATCGTGCCAGGCGTGCGCCTGGACTATACCAAGACGTTGAGTTTTTCCCGGGCGAGTTTCGACCCTCGAATCTCGGCCACTTGGACCGTGTATCCAGCCGTGGACATCAAAGCCGCCGTGGGGCTGTTTCACCAGCCGCCGGGTCTCGCTGATCTGTGGCCGACGGTCGGCGGCAACCCGAACGTCGGGTACGAGCGGGCCCTGCACGTCTCGGCCGGGGTCGAATGGCGTGCTCCGGGGGGGGTGACGATTTCTGGAACCGGGTTTTATAAGGACCTGATGAACCTGATTGGTTCTTCTTATGACTTGGTGATTCGAGATGGCGCAATCACGTCCGAAAACAAGGCAAACAGGGGCAAAGGCCGGGTCTACGGCATGGAGTTGCTCGTCAAGAAGCCGCTCAAGGGCATGTGCCCCCACATGTTTGGTATTCGGCGTTGCTTCGGATGGATTTCGTATACGCTCATGCGGTCTGAGCGAAAGGACAGTCCGTCGGTGGTCAACGGGCACCTGCCGTCCGGGGCCGGCGGAACCGGGTGGCGTCCGTTCGACTGGGACCAGACCCATATTTTGACCATGGTCCTGACGGTGATGTTCAAGCGGAACTGGGAATTCGGCGTCCGATTTCGCTATGCCACGGGCAACCCGACCACGCCGGTGCTGGGCGGTATCTACGATGCGGATTCGGATACGTACCTACCCGTGTTCGGTGTCGTCAACTCAGCCAGGATTCCCGCCTTCCATCAACTCGATATCCGCGTGGACAAGCAATGGATCTTTCGGACGTGGAAGTTGCGGCTCTACCTGGACGTACAGAACGCATACAACCGCCAAAATCCTGAGTTCGTGATGTACAACTTCAATGATACGAGGCATCAGTACATGCCAGGGCTGCCCATTATTCCTTCGCTTGGCCTCAAGGGAGAGTTCTGAATTTCAAGTGCGGCCTACCGGATCCACCTCGTCTTGATGTTGACGAATTCCCGAATACCAAAGGGGCCGAGTTCCCTGCCGTAGCCCGATTCCTTAATGCCTCCGAAGGGCAATCGCGGGTCTGACTTGACGAAACCGTTGATGAAAACGGATCCTGTTTCGATCTCAGCGGCGACTCGTTCTGCCCTGGTCAGGTCGGCGCTGAACACGGCTGCCCCAAGTCCGAAAACTGTGTGGTTTGCCAGGAAAACGGCATCGGCCTCGTCCACCGCAGGAACGATGGCGGCCACGGGCCCGAACAGTTCTTCGTCGTGGGCCGGCATGCCGGGGGCGACGTTCGTCAAGACCGTTGCCGGATAAAAAGCACCTGGCCCATCTGGAATGGAGCCACCAAGCAAGAGTTTTGCCCCGCGCTGGACGGACTGTTCCACCTGTCGGTGGAGTTCCTCTCGAAGATCGAGGCGGGCGAGTGGGCCCAGGTCGGTTTCTTCGTTTGCCGGGTCGCCCATGGTTGCGGATTCCATGGCAGCGACCACCTTGTTTTCGAATTCGGCCAGCCTACTGCGTATCACGATGAACCGCTTCGCGGCGATGCAACTTTGGCCCGTGTTGATGAGGCGGCTGGTCACGCAGGCCTTTGCTGCCAGGTCCAGGTCCGCATCTTCCAAGACCAAGTATGGATCACTGCCACCCAGTTCCAAGACGGATTTTTTGAGCGCCTTGCCTGCTGCGGCTGCAACCATTCGGCCGGCGGGTGTGCTCCCCGTCACGGTGACGGCTGCGACAGCCCGGTCGGCGATCAGTGGGAGCACGTCTGCGCCTCGGAGCAGGACCGTTGAGAACGCGCCTTTTGGCAAACCGGATCGGGAAAAGATGTCCGCGATGGCCAGGGCGCATCCCGAGACGTTGCTGGCGTGTTTGACAATGGCCACGTTTCCCGCCATGAGAGCAGGGGCGACGAATCGGAAGACCTGCCAGAAGGGAAAGTTCCAGGGCATCACTGCAAGCACAGGCCCGACGGGGACAAAGGCCACGTAACTGCGGCTTGCGTCGGTTTCGACGGACTGCGCCCGAAGGAATTCTTCGGCGTTGTCTGCGTAGTAGTCGCAGACCCACGCACATTTTTCCGCCTCGGATCGTCC
This sequence comes from Deltaproteobacteria bacterium, assembly GCA_021162935.1. Taxonomy (GTDB): domain Bacteria; phylum Myxococcota_A; class Polyangia; order HGW-17; family SLPX01; genus JAGGXR01. Next base: position 5,885 of record JAGGXR010000083.1, on the reverse strand, counting down.
TTGTCGGATGGGCTTGCCCATTTCTCGTGCCATGAGTCGAGCAAAGTCGCTGCGTTCTTCACGCAGGATTGCCGCTGCCTTTCGAAGCACCTCGGCTCGCCCTTCGAACGAAACGGAGCGCCATGTACAGAAGGCTTTGGTTGCTTCGCGCAGTATCGAATCGATTTGGTCAGGGTTCGTTTCTTCATACTGAGCGAATGGTTCGCCTGTGGTCGGGTCGATGGACTGAAGACTCATGGGGTTCCCCGTTTTTCGTCGATTGCTGCGCGACGTTTCTGCTGCACAATGATGCTACTCGTCGATGCTACTCGTCGATGCTACTCGTCGGTCTCCTTCTTTTGCTGCTCTTGTTCTGCCTGGTCCTTTTTTGCCTTTCGGGTCGCCTTGTGTTCTTCGATCAGGTTATGGTGGTATGAACCCTGGCGGACCATGACTGCGTTGCATTTAGCGCAGCGTTGCTCGCGACAGGGCGTGCCGGGCAGGTGGGCCGTCTGAAATCCACACTTGGGGCAGATGCAGTCTCCCGATGTGCCCATTCCCCCCAGGTCTTCAGTGGCGCGGTTTTTGCCGCCGCCACCACTACGTCCACCGCCCATGCCGCGTCCGCCGCCGCCGCCTCCGCGTCCGCCGCCTCCTCCTCCACGTCCAGCAAAATTCATCATGATGCGCCTCCATGTCTTGTCGTCCGACCTGGCTGTGCCAAGCCAATTCATTGTTTTGCCTCTATCAGATGAAAAGATAAGTCACATGACAGCAAAGTCTAGATCCATCGACGGCATTTTTTTACTGGCTGAGGGTGGTGCGTTGGAACGATGTGCCTTGATTTTTCAATTGATCCCAGAAAGATTGCGCTGTAGACTCGCTTACAGAGTGGGTTGTGCATGCAAGAGTACGGTGGGTTTTGTATGGCTGACTTGCTGGTCTGTGTACGGGGAGAGACAGGGAAAATGGGAGTCCCTTTGGGACGGAGGGAAGCGTGTTTGATATCGGCGAGGAGAGACGCATGAAACAGTGGCCGTTGGTGGTGAACGTGGCCTTGCTGGCCGCGATGGCAGGTTTATCTCAGAGTTGCATCAAGAAGGTTCCGGCAGTTGCCTGTGGCGACGGAACGTACTGTCCGGAAGGATACAAGTGTGCCGACAAGCCTGGCGGTGGGTACAACTGTGCCCAGGCGAGTTGTGGCAACGGTGTGCTGGAGCCTGGCGAGCAGTGCGATGACGGCACGCTCAATTCGACAGAACCGAATCATTGTCGCCCCGACTGTACCAATCCGATTTGCAGTGACGGCGTAGTGGACTCGGACAGTGAGGAGTGCGACGACGGCAATGACATAGACACGGACGATTGCACAAATACGTGTCACATGGCCAAGTGCGGCGATGGTATCATTTGGGAGGGCCACGAGGATTGCGACGACGGAAACGGGGTGCTCAACGATGACTGTCCGGATGGGCCTGGCGGTACCTGTACGGCATCCAGGTGTGGCGATGGCATCATCCAGACATCGAGCAAGGTGGGAAAGCCGGTCGAGGTTTGTGACTGTGGGGATGATCCGAACCATCTGCCCGCCGGATGCACCACGGTGAACACGGACCATGCGGACAGTTCCTGTCGTACCGACTGCCGGACCGTGACGTGCGGTGACGGCGTGCAGGACACGGGGGAGGAGTGCGACGATGGGCCCCAGAATTCGGATACGTCTCCAGATTCCTGTCGGATGGACTGCAGAAAGGCATTTTGTGGTGATGGCGTGGTGGATACCGGCGAACAGTGTGACATGGGCACCGGCCCCAATGGAAACTCGGATACGATTCCCGGAAGGTGTCGGCAGGACTGCACCAACTCGCATTGCGGCGACGGAGTCGTCGATTCGAGTTTGGGCGAGGAGTGTGACGACGGCACGGCCAATTCCGATACGGATGCCGATGCCTGTCGGTCCGATTGCAAACTGCCCAAGTGCGGTGACGGCACGGTGGACACGGGCGAGGGGTGCGACGACGGAAACAACACGAACAACGATTCTTGCCCCGACGACGCGGCCAACGGCGGCACCTGCCAGCCTGCGAGTTGTGGCGACGGGTTCGTATGGAGCACGGACGGCGGCAGTGAGGAATGCGACGACGGAAACAATGGGCTGAACGACGACTGTCCGTCCGGCCCCGGCGGCACTTGCGAGCACGCGAGTTGTGGCGACGGGTTCGTGTGGAACAGCAATGGCGGCAGCGAGCAATGTGACGACGGCAATGGCGACAATACGGACGATTGTCCTGACGGGACCGGCGGCACCTGCCAGCCTGCCGCGTGCGGCGATGGATTCGTGTGGGCGGGCCACGAGGGTTGCGATGACGGCAACACGATCAACGGCGATGCCTGCAGTGCAAGCTGTACGGTCGAAGGGTGCGGCAACGGCATCCTGGATGCAGGTGAGACCTGCGACGATGGGAATCACGACAATACCGATGACTGCCCCGATGACGTGGCGAACGGCGGGACGTGCCAGACATCGCATTGCGGCGATGGTTTCGTTTGGGTTGGTCATGAAGTCTGTGACGACGGCAACCAGACGAATACGGACGCTTGTCCCGATGGGCCAGGTGGCGGTTGTCAGCCTGCAGCCTGCGGCGATGGGTTCTTGTGGACAGGTCATGAAACCTGCGACGATGGAAATAAGGACAACGCCGATGCCTGTCCCGATGATGGTGTGAACGGCGGGACCTGTCAGCCTGCTGCCTGTGGTGACGGCTTCGTCTGGACCAGCCACGAGGACTGTGACGACGGCAACCACGTGAACACCGACGCCTGTCCCGACGACACGGCCAACGGTGGCACCTGCCACGACGCGGCCTGTGGAGACGGATTCGTCTGGGCGGGCCACGAGGGGTGCGATGACGGCAATGTGATAAACGGCGACGGCTGCAGTGCCGCCTGCACCACGGAAGGATGCGGCAACGGGATCGTGGACCAGGGAGAGGGCTGCGACGACGGAAACCACAATAACAATGATGCCTGTCCCGACGATGCAGCAAACGGCGGGACCTGTCAGCCAGCGCATTGCGGCGATGGGTTCTTATGGACAGGCCATGAGGGCTGCGACGACGGGAATGGGACCAATACGGACAACTGTCCCGATGGCGTCGGTGGAACCTGTCAGCCTGCAGCCTGCGGCGACGGATTCGTCTGGGCGGGCCACGAGACCTGTGATGACGGCAATAGCGTGATCACCGACGCCTGTCCGTCCGGAGTGGGCGGGACCTGCCAGCCGGCGGCCTGTGGTGATGGATTCGTGTGGGCCGGTCACGAGACCTGTGACGACGGGAATCACGTGAACACCGATGCCTGTCCGGACGACACGGCAAATGGTGGGACCTGCCAGTCCGCACACTGCGGCGATGGATTTGTGTGGGCGGGCCACGAGGGCTGCGATGACGGCAATACGAGCGGAGGAGACGGTTGCAGTGGCACCTGTACGACAGAGGGTTGTGGAAACGGTGTGATCGATCAGGGCGAGACGTGCGACGACGGGAATCACGACAATACCGATGCCTGTCCAGACGACCAGGCCAACGGCGGAACGTGTCACACGGCGACCTGTGGCGACGGCTTCATCTGGGCGGGCCACGAGGCCTGTGACGACGGCAACCACGTGAACACGGACAACTGTCCCGACGGGATCGGTGGAACCTGTCAGTCTGCAGCCTGCGGCGACGGCTTCGTCTGGACGGGCCATGAGGGCTGCGACGATGGCAACGGGAGCAACACGGACGCTTGCCCGGACGGGGTTGGCGGTACCTGTCAGGCAGCGGCCTGCGGCGACGGATTCACCTGGGCGGGTCATGAGGCTTGTGACGACGGGAACCACAACAACAGTGACGCCTGTCCCGACGGTGTGGGAGGTACCTGCCAGACGGCCGTATGCGGCGACGGTCATGTGTGGAATCAGCAAGGCGGGACCGAGGGCTGCGACGACGGAAACACTGCATCCGGTGACGGCTGTGGAGCGACCTGCCAAGCTGAGGGCTGTGGCAACGGAGTCCTTGATCCGGGTGAGGGCTGCGACGACGGCAACGGAACCAATACTGATGCCTGTCCCGACGGTCCAGGCGGTACCTGTCAGCCTGCGGCTTGTGGTGACGGATTCGTCTGGACGGGCCACGAGGCCTGTGACGACGGGAATGGGACCAATACGGACAACTGCCCCGACGGCACGGGTGGAACCTGTCAGCCTGCAGCCTGCGGCGACGGATTCGTCTGGGCGGGCCATGAGACCTGTGATGACGGCAACAGCGTGATCACCGACGCCTGTCCGTCCGGAGTGGGCGGGACCTGCCAGCCAGCGGCCTGTGGTGATGGATTCGTGTGGGCCGGTCACGAGGCCTGTGACGACGGGAATCACGTGAACACCGATGCCTGTCCGGACGACACGGCAAATGGTGGGACCTGCCAGTCCGCACACTGCGGCGATGGATTCGTGTGGACGGGTCACGAGGGCTGCGATGACGGCAATACGAGCGGAGGAGACGGTTGCAGTGGCACCTGTACGACAGAGGGTTGTGGCAACGGGGTCGTCGACCAAGGTGAGACCTGCGACGACGGGAATCACGACAATACCGATGCCTGTCCAGACGACCAGGCCAACGGCGGGACGTGCCAGACGGCTCATTGCGGCGACGGATTCGTGTGGGCGGGCCACGAAGGCTGTGACGACGGCAACGGCGTGAACACGGACAACTGTCCCGACGGGATCGGTGGAACCTGTCAGTCTGCAGCCTGCGGCGACGGCTTCGTATGGGCGGGCCACGAGGGCTGCGACGATGGCAACCATTCGAATACTGATGCCTGTCCCGACGGTTCCGGTGGGACCTGCCAGCCAGCGGCCTGCGGCGACGGATTCACCTGGGCGGGTCATGAGACCTGTGACGACGGAGATCATGACAATAACGACGCTTGTCCCGACGGGGCCCTCGGGACCTGTCAGGCCGCTGTGTGCGGCGACGGTCATGTGTGGAACCAGCAAGGCGGGACCGAAACCTGCGATGACGGCAATACGAGCGGCGGAGATGGATGCGGCGCGACCTGCCAGGTGGAGGGCTGTGGCAACGGAGTCCTCGACCCAGGTGAGGGCTGCGACGACGGCAATCAGACGAACACGGATGCTTGCCCCGATGGCCCAGGGGGGACCTGCCAGCCAGCCCATTGTGGTGACGGTTTCGTGCAGGCGGGTGTCGAGGGCTGCGACGACGGGAATGGGACCAACACGGACAACTGTCCCGACGGCGTCGGTGGAACCTGTCAGCCTGCAGCCTGCGGCGACGGATTCGTGCAGGCGGGTGTCGAAGGCTGCGATGACGGCAATACGAACGTCAACGACAATTGTCCTTCGGGACCGAGCGGCACGTGCCAACCGGCGCATTGCGGCGACGGGTTCGTCTGGACCGGGAACGAAGGCTGCGACGACGGCAACACGACGGACTGTGATGGCTGTAAGGGCGACTGTAGTCGGCTTGACAACACCTGTGGCGATGGCCACGTGGAGTGCGGAGAAGGCTGCGACGACGGGAACAGCGTGAATACGGATTCCTGTCCGGACGGCGTGGGTGGAACCTGTCAGACTGCAACCTGCGGCGATGGATTTGTGTGGTCGGGCCATGAGACGTGCGACGACGGGAATAGTAGTGTGAATGACAGTTGTCCATCCGGACCATCGGGTACTTGCCTGCCCGCGACCTGCGGCGACGGGTTCACATACAACACGGGCGGCGGGACCGAGACGTGCGACGACGGGAACCACTCGAACACGGACGCATGTCCCGACGATGCGGCCAACGGTGGTACTTGCCATGTTGCCGTCTGTGGTGACGGATTCGTGCATGGTGGGGTCGAGACGT
>JAGGXR010000129.1 GCA_021162935.1 Deltaproteobacteria bacterium | reverse complement strand
GACCGGATCGTGATCCGACTCAACCAGGGCCGACTGACGGGCGACGCCTTCGCCTTCGTGGTCACCGCGTCCGGCCAGATCATCGAACAGGGACGCATCGGCTCATGGGCCGAATAACGACGCAACCTCATTGATTTTGCGTGGCCTCCTAACCTCCTAACTGTGTACTCGCACAAATTAGCGCACAAAGCTAACATATGCAGGTAGACTGCCAGTTGCACCCCGTGTGATATCCAACGTGGGTTGGACAAAGCACTCTCAAACGTAAGCGCATGGGGCTCACTTTTGAGAGTGTTACGCCAGGCCGGTCCCCACCTGAACGCTTCGGGGCTTTGCCCCTGAGAACAACTCGCAGGAGGCGAGCATGAAGCGCTGGTACGAGAGCAAGACGATCCGGCTGGGACTGGGGCACCATCGCCACCGTCTCTGCTTTGAACTCCGCCGAAAACTTCCTTCTCTTTCGTACCATCTCTAACACCTCCGCAGGCTTCATAGCCTGAGCTTTGGTGTCCACCAAACCGGGGCAAGACGAAAAATCAACGGAGTCACAAGAAAAGACAGTACATATGGGCTCAGCCGATGCGACGGGCCAAGGTCGGCCCATCCCATCGTCAGGCATCACTTGAGGAGCGTGTCCAGGGTGGTGATGATCCCGTCGGTGAGGATCAGGCCGAAGATGCTCGCCACCACGGTCCTGGTGGCCGCCTTGCCCACGGCTTCGGCCGAGGCCTTGACCGTCAGGCCCGAGTAGGAGCCGGTCAGCACGATAAGCCAACCGAACAGAATGCTCTTTCCCAATCCGTGGATCACGTCTCCTGCCGACAGGGCACGGAGGGTCTGGTTCAGGTAGGACATCACGCCCAAATCCAGATAGAGGACTGCAATGGCAAGTCCGCCCAGAATGGCCATCACAGCAGAGAGTGCGGTCAACATGGGCTGGGTCACGGTGACCGCGAGCAGGCGGGGTACCACGAGGAATCGAATGGGTCGGATACCCATCACTTCGAGGGCATCGAGTTCCTCTCCGACCTTCATGGTCCCGATCTCGGCGGCAATGGCCGAACCGGATCGACCGGCCACCACCACGGCCGTCAGCACTGGAGCCATTTCGCGCACGGCGCTCAGGCCGACCAGGTTGGCCACGTAAATGCTCGCCCCGAAGGCACGAAGCTGATAGGCGGCCTGAAAGGCGAGGATGAGGCCCAAAATAAGGCCGATGAGACCCACGACCCACACGGCGTCCGCCCCCATGGCCACAATCGAATCGGTCACGGATCCCCGACGGCGACCGGCACCGGAAAACAGGCCCGCGATGCTGCCCACGAACACGTCACCGAGAAAATGGGCAAACCGACCGAGCGCCTGCCAGGATCGTCCTGCACCGTCGCCGATGCGGAAGAGCAACCCAGGTTCGGCCGGCATCGGGGCCAAATCCGCATCGGGAAGCCCCATGGCCACGGCGCGAACCGATTCCGGCACGTCCACGAACCGGACGATGCCGCCCCGAGTCTGCATCTGCGAGGCAATCCACCCGAGCAACGCCCCGCCTGCACTGTCCATGGACTGGATGTCGGCCAGGGAGACCACCATCTCCCGGCCCTGACGGATCAGCTTGGAGAATCGTGCCTGGACCGGCGCAACCGTGTCGTGGTCGAGATGCCCCGACAGGCGGCACCACAGGGCCGTGCCGTTCTGCTGCACGTCGAGCGCCCAGTCCGACATGGTCACGAACTCTCCAGGCAGTGCTTCACGTCATCCATCCCACCGGTCTCCCGCGCCACAGCCACCGTCGATATTCACGTCCGATCAGTCCCGATCCCACCGAGCACCTGTGGCTGAGCGGCCACCGTCGACGCACCCACGGTCGATACACCGACCGTCGATACAGCCACCGTCGATACACCGGCCGTCGATACAGCCACCGTCGATACACCGGCCGTCGATGCGCGTTGAAGAGGCTTGGTCATTTCCGCCTGCCACCCAGCATCCACGATCCTGTGGCCGATCTAGTAGGCCTTGGCGATGAGCACCCGCCCTTTGGACGGCTTGCCGCACACCATGCACGACCCTGATTCCTCCTCACGCTCCCACGGAATACAGCGAATCGTGGCCTTGGTGTCCTCTTTGATCTTGGCCTCACAGGCCGCGTCGCCACACCAATGCGCATAGCTGAATCGACTTCGGCCTTCGCCATAGTATGACTTGAACTGATCGTAGTCGTCCACCTGGACCGACATCTCCTCGCGCCTCGCCCGAGCCGATTCCAGCAGTTCACCCTGCATGGCTTCGAGCATGGACAGGACTTTCTCCGACAGGCCGTCCCACGACCAGGCCTGCTTCTCAGCAAACGTCCCGGTCCTGCCGCGAGCCATGACCTGCCGACTCTCCATATCCCTCGGGCCCAATTCGAGCCGAAGGGGCACCCCGCGACGCTCCCAGTAGTAAAACTTGTAGCCGGGCTTGTACTCCTCGCGGTCGTCCACCTCCACGTCGAGCCGACGGCCATAGAGCGTCTGGGCCCGCAACTCCGCGGCAATCTTTTCGGCGGCTCCGAGCACCTCGGCCCGCTGGGCCGCCTTCCGATAGATGGGCACGATGACCACGTGCACGGGAGCAAGCCTTGGCGGCAGCACGAGGCCGCTGTCGTCGCTGTGGGTCATGATGAGGCCACCGACAAGACGCGTCGAGACCCCCCAACTCGTCTGCCAGACGTACTCGAGTTCGCCGTCACGATTCTGGAACCGGACGTCGAAGGCCCGACCGAAGTTCTGACCGAGGTCATGCGATGTCCCGGACTGAAGCGCCATGCCGTTTTGCATCATGGCCTCGATGGTCATGGATCGCTCGGCGCCCGCAAACTTCTCCGTCTCGCTCTTGTCTCCCTTGACCACGGGCATCGCCATGACCTGCTCGGCAAAATCCGCGTACACACCGAGCATCTTCTGCGCCTCGACCATGGCCTCGTCGTGACTGGCGTGGGCCGTGTGGCCCTCCTGCCACAGAAACTCACCCGTGCGCAGGAACATCCTGGTCTTGAGTTCCCAACGCATCACGTTCGCCCACTGATTGATGAGCAGAGGCAGATCGCGCCAGGACTGGATCCACTTGGAAAAAAAGTACCCGATGATCGTTTCCGAGGTGGGACGGATCACGTAGGGCTCTTCGAGTTTCTTTCCGCCCGCATGAGTCACCACGGCCAACTCGGGCGAAAACCCCTCGACGTGCTCCGCCTCCTTCTCGATAAAGGACATCGGAATGAGCATGGGAAAATAGGCGTTCTTGTGCCCCGTCTCCTTGAACCGGTCGTCGAGGTCCCGCTGGATCTGCTGCCAGATGGAATAGCCGTTCGGCTTGATCACCATGCAGCCCTTGACCACTTCGGCCGGCTCGGCGAGATCCGCCTCTCGAATCACGTCCAGGTACCACTGGGAATAGTTCTCCGCACGAGGCGTGATGGTCCCTCGTTCCTGCATCTTGTCCGCCTGGCTCATCCTATCTCCTTGCTCGTTTTCGTATTACTCGGCCATCATTCGTATTACTCGGCCATGAAAGGATATCGGAAATCCGTGGCCGGCACGAAGGTCTCCTTGATGGTCCGCGGCGAAATCCAACGAATCAGGTTCAAGAAGGACCCCGCCTTGTCGTTCGTGCCCGATGCACGGGCGCCGCCGAAGGGCTGCTGCCCCACCACCGCTCCGGTGGGCTTGTCGTTGATGTAGAAGTTGCCGGCCGCATCCCGAAGTTTGGACGTAGCAAGGTGGATCGCCTTGCGCTCCCTGGCGAAAATCGCTCCCGTCAGGGCGTACGGCGATGTCTCGTTGCACAGGTCCAGGGCCTTTTCGTAATCAGCATCCTCGTAAACGTACACAGTGAGCACCGGACCGAAAATCTCTTCCTGCATACTGCGGTACTTCGGATCCTTGGCCTGGATGACCGTGGGCTTGACGAAGTAGCCCTCGCTGTCGTCGTATTCTCCCCCCAGCACCACCTCGGCATCCGATGCCTGCTTGGCGTGGTCGATATAGGACGTGATCGTGTTGAAGGCAGCCTTGTCGATGACCGCCGTCATGAAATTGGAGAAGTCGGCCGGGTCGCCCATCTTGATCTCGGCCATATCCGCCGCCATGAAGTCCTTGACGTCCTGCCACAGACTCTTGGGGACATAGGCTCTCGACGCTGCCGAACACTTTTGGCCCTGGTACTCGAAAGCGCCGCGCACCAGCGCCGTGGCCACCGACTTGGGCTCTGCAGACGGATGCACCACCACGAAATCCTTACCCCCAGTCTCACCCACGATCCTGGGATAGGCGTGGTAGTTGGCGATGTTCTCGCCCACGGTCCGCCACATGCTCTGGAACGTGGCGGTGGAGCCGGTGAAGTGGATCCCGGCGAGTTCGGGATGGGTCAAGGCCGGCTTGCCGACCTGGCCGCCGGTGCCGGGCACCATGTTGATGACACCGGGAGGCAACCCAGCCGCTTCGAGCAGCTCCATGATGTAATGAGCCGTGTAGACCGCTGTCGACGCTGGCTTCCACACCACGGTGCAGCCCATCAGAGCAGGCGCCGTCGGGAGATTCCCTGCGATGGACGCGAAATTGAAAGGCGTCACCGCGAACACGAATCCTTCCAGGGGCCGATGGTCCAGCATGTTCCAGATGCCTGCTCCCGAATCCGGCTGCTCGCTGTAGACCTTTTGCATATAATAAACATTGAATCGGAAGAAGTCGATGAGCTCACAGGCCGCATCGATCTCGGCCTGATGGGCCGTCTTGCTCTGGGCGAGCATGGTGGCCGCGTTGAGCGTCTGACGATAAGGACCGGCAAGCAGATCCGCCGCTCTCAAGAAAACCGCAGCGCGTTCCTGCCACGGCCTGTTTGCCCAGTCTTTGCGGGCCTCGCGCGCCGCAGCGATCGCCTGTTCGACCTGCTCCGCAGACGCCTTGTGGAAGGTCCCCAGAAGATGACTATGCTTGTGAGGCATGCGGCACTCGCCCATCTTGCCGGTCTTGACCTCCTTGCCCCCGATGATGATCGGAATCTCAATCTGCGTACCCGACATCTCGGCCAGACGCTTCTTGAGTTCCGCTCGCTCGGGCGTTCCGGGCGCATAAGACTTGACTGGCTCGTTGCTTGGCTTCGTTGTCTCGAACAATCCTTCCATGACTACGCCTCCATTGCTTCGTCGATCCAACTGTTGAACCGACTCCGGCCATCAAAAATTTTTGGAACATCCCACGGCGCCATTGCCGCTCCATCCAAACCACGCATCCGGCAACCGAACCGTTCCGTCCGGTAACCAAACCGAACCTCTTCGTCCGGCCACCGAACCTTTTCGCCGCAAAGCTAGGATCAGGCCCCTGTTTTGTCAACCAGCGAGGTCAACCCTCAATCATCGCAGCGAGGCAACCTTCAATCATCGCAGCGAGGTCAACCCTCAATCATCGCAGCGAGGCAACCCTCAATCCTCGCAGCCAGGTCAACCCTCAATCCTCGCAGCCAGGTCAACCCTCAATCCTCGCAGCGAGGTCAACCCTCAATCCTCGCAGCCAGGTCAACCCTCAATCCTCGCAGCGAGGTCAACCTTCAATCCTCGCAGCCAGGTCAACCCTCAATCCTCGGGCCCTCGGTCCCTCCGGTCATCGGGTCATGGGGCAACCAGATGGGCGGCAAAGAAGCAAGAAGTGTCCAGGTGTGGGGAAAATACTGGGGACGGAGAAAAAATACTTAGGAGACGCACAGAGATTGTGGGGCCAAAACGCGGGTCAGCGGATCGTAGGGGCGCAAAAATAGCCGAGTTGCCGAATTCTTTGGCTGCTGCGTGACCGGGCAAGGAACAACTGCTACGTCGACCTCTGAAGCCATCTTTCACATCCTGAATTGATCCGGGTCGGATTGCTCCTTCACTGCTTCACAACCCTGAATTCATGTAAAACAAATCTCTACGTCGCCGAACTGGCAAAGCCATCCGCCTCCATATCCGATCTCAGCCAGTCTGCCTCCGAGATTGAAATGATATCGTTCAGCATGGCTTTCCTCGGCCCTCTCACGACGTCATGTCGGCCGTCGGCGGTATGGCTGACGTGTCATCTTCAAAGCTCACCCAGTCGGCGTCGAACCGTTGGTACGGCTCGATGTCTGCGAGCGTAATCTCATCTGTCCCCTGCACCTCGACGCCAACGCATTCGATGCTGGGCCTGAACTGATCCCAGAACGCCTGGACTTCGTGCTCCAGCTCGTCTCGCTTCTTGGTCCAGCCCGCGCCACCTCGTTTCGCTTGCGGAGCCGCCAGGATCAGGTGGCACTGGTACGGGGTCCCATCAGGGAGCTCGGCAAGGGTGCTGACCCGCAAGTAAACCCCCTGAAGCCACTCGCTGTGCCTCTTGAGGAGCTTCTGCCAGTCCTTCAGCTTTGCGCGCCATCGCAGATCGAAGGCAGTCGGAAACGCCGCCCGAATATATCGCTTGGCCAACCACTCGGCGACAAGGCGGCGTTCCTTGTCTGGGAGGCATCCCATCGGTGCTTCCTGCATGAGGATATGTCTCGGGACGGTCCATCGCTCGTGGACCTTGCAGGACAGCACCTTTCGTTCTTCACCTTCGTCGAGGACGATTTGCAGCGTTCGAGGATTCCTGCCCCACGATTGCTGCTTGTCTGCGTTCTTGGCGGTCGCAACCTGCGCTCGCAGGACCTCTACAACCGGCTCCTTGTCAATGTTGAAGTTGCCGATGTCGCAATCATGGCTGGTAAGGATGAGCCAATCCGCGTCATTCAGGCTCACGGTTTCTGGCGCGTACTTGGATGCAGCCGTGGAGAGCTCAGTCCCGAGGATCGCCCCCTGACGCCAACCCAGCCTGACAACCTCGTCACTGTCAAACGGCGTGGTCATGGTCTACCGTTTTGGCCAGTCTTGAAGGGCCACGTTCTTGGCGAGCTGTTCCCTTCGCTGCTCGTCGCTGGGGTCTTCGAAGCCCAATGCCCGCAGTCGATCTTCGCGGGTCTTTCTACGTGTGGATGCCGAATCTCCTAGCGCCCGGACTCGCTCAATCGTGTGCAGAACTCGTTCCTCGTCGAGCTGATCCTCGCTGAGCAGCTCGATGAGAGACGGCGCACCTAGGTCAATGGGCTGGCGTACGAATCTTGCGTTTAGGGGATTCGCCCCCGAGACCGAAGCGCGAGAAAGAAATCCGAGCAGAGCGTGGAGACGCTCAGCGTTGGCGGCGTTCGGATCCTTGCCCTGAAACCAGTCGTACATCGTCGGCCGCGTCACGCGCAGAATCTTCGCGAGCTGTGATTTGTTCAACGACAGCGCTGCCAGCAGCTCTTGCATTTGTTCCACGATCGAAAGCGCTACCACTTTGCGGAAACCAGCCGAAGCCTCTGGCGTCACCAACTTCAGGGTGCGCCTGGATGCCCTGCGGTCGACGACCGATGAGCTTGAGCCAATATGAGGCAGGATCGCGCTATACCCGTCAACGAACGTGACGATACCAGAACTCCCTGAGCAAGCCGATTCCAGCACGGATGGCCATGGATCTTCCTCGACGCTGCGAGAGTAAGCGAACTCGCCTCCGAGCATGGCACTCGCTTGTCTGGCGGCATCGGCATCTTCATAGGCGATCGTGGCTGTCATTTCCACACCTCGATCGCACCCTCCGTCACGACGTGATCATGAAAGGTCTCGACCAGGTGGTCATGGAGATCGTAGGCCCTCGCCACGACCCACTCGGCGTCGGGCTCAAACTTTCCCTCGACGAAGTGGTCCATGTCGATAAGCGTGATCAGCTCACCTGCCTTCGACCTTGGCGTATGCTTGGGCGCGGCCCGAACGAGATCGGGGGGGAGCGAAAAGCCCTGATCGTTCTGAACAACGCGCACGACCATGGTCCCGGTTTCATCGCCAACCGAAGTCCTTCCCCTGCTCTCAACATGCAAGCGGTGCGTGCCCTCCTGAAAAACATCATCCGCGACGCCGTGGAACCCAGGGCGCAAATAAAAACGAAAATCTTCTCCTTCGCGAGGCTGCACAACATCGACGTAGCGTAGCCCCACGCGCTGGACGACGCCGAGTTGGTCGTGCTCGGTCTTGACGAGGACCGTGCGGATGGCCTGCAAGAGTGTGTCGGCAAAGCCTTCGAATTTCTCGTATGCTGTGGATTGGAGGACGACGCTGTCCTGCGTTACGAGGATGCTGGATGTCTCGTCTTTGGTTCGATACTCCCAACGTTGCTCCTCGACGCGGTCAACAGGCACACCCCCTCCCACCCCAAAAATGTACTGCCATACCTTGCCAGCGCGCTCGAGAGGAAATCCATGTCTCCGAAATTCCTCTTGGATTGACGGGATATAATCACCGATCTGGCGGACGGGGCTGAATCGAACTTGGCCGAGAACCAGCACGAGCGGTTGCTTGCTCAAAGGCACGTAACGGCATTTTCGCTCCATGGGTTCCTCCTTTCGCGCGATCTTACAACTAATCTTACACCGGATACAACACCTGAGGCTACAAATTTGTTCCCGGGTTCCTTGAAAACGCGCAGGCACCGGGAAGTGTTTGCTGGTTTCCAGTTGAATTTTAATTGGTTACAGGTTTTGCCCTGGCAGAACCATGCCCCTGAAGGTGTCGTCACAGTCCTACGGACGCCGGGGGGGGCTCGCTTGCGGTACCTTCCATCCGATCCAGAGGCCATCGTTCGGGTACGCTATTTCCAAAATCGAAATAGCTGAGCAGAGATGGGCTTCTCACGCATTCGCTGCCCTGAATGTGGCTATGAAGTCCTGTTGGCGTTTTCATGCAAACGTCGCTACAGCCGCCCGCAGCACATCAATATCACTGATGTGCTGCCCGCCATCCTTTGATCACTTGGTGGTCTTTTTACGAAATCGACCCGACGATTGAGGGCATACGACCGGCCTGTGCGATTTCTTCTCTTCGTTTTTTGAATGACAAGGGGAACAACATTCCGGTGTATCGGCAGAGGATGCCGCTGCAGACGTGATCGTCGATGCAACGGCAGACGGATCTGGTTTGGCCCTCGATGCCTCGGATGGTTCCATGATCACTGATGCTGCGGTGGATGGGCAAGCGCTGGATGCGCAGTCAAACCCTTGTCCTGCCGGGATGGCCCAGGTGAGTCCCAATCTTTGCATGGATCGGTATGAGGCGCCCAATCGTCCCGGCGCGCTTCCATTCGTCATGTTTTCTTTTAATGAGGCTGCGAGTTGATGTGCCCATCGGGGAAAGAGGCTCTGCTTCGATGACGAATGGACCCAGGCATGCGCCGGGCCGGCCGATTTCGCCTATCCTTATGGCCAGGACTATCGGGCCGGGGTCTGCAACGACGACAAGACTTGGAAGACGTACAATCAGAACCTGCTCAATCAATGGCCCTGGAACCTGGAAACGGACACGGTGGAGAACCTGGATGAACTCCTGGATCGCGTGCGGTCGGTGTCCTCTCAGGCGGCGGCGGCGGCGGATCACGTGGCGTTCCTTTACCAGGCCGATCCGAGTGGGAGTCACCAGGGGTGTGTGGCGGACGGCCAGGTCTTCGATCTGGAGGGCAACGTGGAGGAATGGACCCGCCGGCGGGACGGTGGGCAATCTGATTTCCATGGGAACCTCAAGGGTAGGTATTGGTCGGAGCCTCGTACCTGCCAGTCGAACGTCACCGTACACGGAGATACCTTCCGGTTCTATGAAATCGGCTTTCGGTGCTGCCAAACCATCAATGAGTGAGGACATCTCATCGCTGGTTTCACTCCATCGCTGGTTTCACTCAAGGATATCGAGACGACCATGGGCAAGCGCATCGGCGCCGTCTGGGCCCTGAAGGTCATCGCCAAAAAAATCGATGAGGCAAAGGCGCTCGGCAAGAATCGCGACGGTGCGTTGGCATTGTTGCAGGTCATCGCCAGGACCGTCGATCAGGACTTGAGGCTTTGGGCCGTACGCTTCGCCAAGAGCCACGCCGTATGCGACGTGCTCGGCATCGAGCAACTCGACGAAGACGACTGGAAACGACTGGTACGCAGCCGACTGGTACGCAGACGACTGGCACGAAGCCGACTGGTACAAAGCCGACTGGCACGAATACCTTGGCCGGCTGGATGACAACCAGGAAAAGATCGAACACAGAAAAAAGGACGCGAGGGCATATGTTTTTGTTGTGATGCTCGCGCTGCCTCACAGACCTGGCCGACTCCCTGTGGTCATGACCACTGGACAAACTGCCCTGCTGCAAGCGCCCCCTTCCACTGGGCCACTATCTGCGACGCGAGCACCCTGTCGTGGAGAAGGATGCCGATTTCGATATTGCGGGACTGACCACGGTCCGTAAAGTTGGCGCTGGTAACAAGGGTCGTCTCCTCATCGACGACGACGCACTTTGCGTGGAGACTGGCCGCAGACTCGGGAGCAAGGGTGGCCGGGGCGTAGTAGAGATTGGGCGTAGGCTCACCAAAAGGCCAATTTTGTTCGATGAACAGGTCGATTTTCTCGGAGGCAAAGGCTCCAAGGTCCGTGCCCACCGCTGCGCGCTCCCGCAGGTCGAGGAACAGATCCACGGTGACGCCGCGGTCCCTCATGGCGACATGGAGCGGCCTGAGGATGTCCCTGCCGTGATCGAAAGCGTAACCAGCCACCAACACGCTGCGCCTGGCCGCAGAAAAGATCCGCCGCACGACCACGGCCGTATCCCGGGAGGTGCTTCCCCGAGCCTCGGGACCGGTCCAGACAACCTCCGCGGACCACTCGCCGGCCCGCTCGCGTTCCGCCAGGGCGATGGAGAGCGCAGCCAGAACTCCTGCCCGATCCAGACCGTCCAAGCTGCCCAGGCGGCCGGCAAGATGGCCGAGGTTGACGGACTGGAGACCGACCTCGGTCAGTGGCACCGCAGTCCGATTGGTCTCCACGACCGTGAGCAGCATCCGCAGATCCGGGAGGGGCACGGCGGTCAGTCCGCCCGCCCCGCTCATGACGCTCCCTCGAAGAACGCAAGCTCGTTTGGGTGGCCAATCGTGGGCACCACCAGGGCTCTGTCCAGGTAGCGGTTGAATCGCTCGCAGGAGCACTCCGCGATGAACAGACAACCGTGGCAGGCTGCTCCCTCCAGGAAACGCTCGGCGTGATCGTCTTTTGGTGAATGCGCGGCGCAAACCGGGTCATTGGAGCAAAGCTGTCCGAGCCCGACGGCCGCGTTCAGGTGCTCGCCGAACCGGCGCCCCTGTTCAACCAACCCGCCCAGGGTTCCCTCGCTGCCCGAACTACCCGTATACAGGAGGATTGCGGCCATTGGATGGCTGTCCTGCGCAGGAGCACAGTAGATGCGTTCCCGAATGGCGCTGGCGGCATACCCGCACTCCAGGGAAATGGCCGAAATGAGCAAATGAGACAGGGAGTGGAGCATGTAGAACCGGGCCCCGGGAAACGGAGGTGGATCCTTCATGCGCCTTGCCCAGGCATCATAGCCGGCCATGAGTTCACGCCCACGTTCCTCGACCGCCTCGCGCTCCTCCCATTCCACCACGGCGGCCTCGTCGAGAGCCACAAACACCCCCTCCCCGATCACCTCGGTCGCAGGCAGCCAGTCCGCAGTCAGTGCCAGGGAGGCGGACTCCACCTGGAGGTCGAACTCGCCCTGCAGATCCGGCGTGACCGGCTCTAGGCGCGTAAAACCCACCTGGACCCGGACCTCTCTCAGCTTGCTCGCCAGGACAATCTTGCCGACCTTGTCGGGCAGCCCGGCCTGCGGCTGATGGGTCCGCGCGAAAAACAGGTCGTCGGCCCCGGGCAGGTCCCCGGGACTCTCGACTGGCTGGTTCATGAACTGGATGTACTCCTCTGTTCGCAGCGGACCAGGCTCCACCCCTGTGCCGGCCTTGATGTCCTCTACGGCTGCGAGCACCTCACTGTTGCTGTAGCCCTTGACTGCATGGTCGACCTTTGGAATCGCCAAGAACGCACCCAGGGTTTCCTCTGTAGCCGCCTGGAGCACATCCCAGACGCTCTTGACGGCGTTCTCCAGCTCACGCCCCTTTTCCGGGATGGACAGCGCGCTGACCACCTGGGAAAAATACGAGTTGCTCGCCGTTCGCACCAGCAGGCGGATCCTCTCGTCGCAGACCTCGTGGGCATCCTGTCCCAGCCAGGGACGATGACCACTGCAGGTCGGATTCGCGTCTGCCACGAACGCCTTGGACAGATTCTGTCTTGCCCCGCAGGCACACTCCACTGTGATCTCGGAAAAATCGCCGGTTGCGCCCTCGCTCAACCGGAGCTTCGGACGAGCACAAGTCTTGCCATACCCATGGGCAAAGGGTATCCAGGGAAAGTCTTGGATATGCCCTTTGCGACAGGCCGCAACGAAACGCACCGGGACGCACTGGCTCCTGCGGCCGTCATCACAATGGTGAAAGTACCGGCCGCCCTTCCGCTCCAGGGTGTTTGCCCGGACCAGAGCACGGCAGGCCTGGTTTTGGCACACGAACCACTGCGGGAATTCGAGCACCTGCACTCCGATGGACCGGGAAGGCTGCGAGTCGTCGCACAGAGGCGGCTCACGGAAGGCGCTGTCCACCGCGAGCTTGAGGCCGCGCTGCACGATACGGTCCCGCAATCGTGGCTCCTGAAGGATGTTGATCCCCTTGCTCTGGTCGTAGCCCCAAAAGTCCAGGCCCCCCACCAGCACCGCGTGGTCGATGAGGTCCACCATGGCGCCCGGCCCGAACGTCGTCACGACCTGGCTGCGCCGTATCTGGCCCTCCGGCCGCACGAAAACCTGCTTCTTGCCCCACTTACTGGACATCAAAACCTCCCTCCAAGCTGACCGCGGCAAAGCCAGAAAGAGACGGTCGGCTCGACATCTCTCATGGAGGTGGGCGCAGCAAACTTGGCCGCATCGCTGCCCGGCGCCGGAATAACCTCATCCAAAACGAGGTAGAGGAGCGGACTGCCGGCAGATTTTTCCTTGTCGAACCGAGAGTATGAACGCGAGCCGGCGCCTTCGCGCGCCTCCTTGATCAGCACCTCCCAGGAATCCAGAAGGCTCCTGCCACGCCCCATGAGCGCAGCCTTGACCTCCTCATAGTGCGGCCCGGCCAGAGCAGCTCCGCGCTCGGCCAGCAGACGCACGGCCCTTTCCCCGACCTCGCGGTACTCTCCGAGCCGCATGGCTCCCGATGGCTTGGTGAGCGCCGGCTCCAAAAGGCGAATCATGGCCAGCAGAGTCCCAGCAAAACCCCGTTCGAGGGCTGGCCCGGAAAACGGCGTCAGGCTCTGCGCCTCCACGAATCGATAGAAGCTGTCGTGATAAGCCTTGAAGTGCTCGTAGTGGGAACGATCCCGAGGCTTGTGCAGATTCAGGCAGGTCACCACCAGACCGGGCCACCTCACCTGTCGGCCCACCCGGCTTGAGGACTGGATGTACTCGCTGGTGGTCTTGGGCTGCCCGGCGACCACCATCAAACCGAGGCGATCGATGTCCACGCCCACTGAAATCATGTTGCTGGCGAGCAGCACGTCCACATGCCCTTTGTCTGCATAGGGCTGGGTCAGGCGGTCCTTTGCGTCCTTGATGCGGCCGGTGCTCTCCCGGCTGGTCAACTCCACGGGTTCCATTTTGAGGGCACGGTTGGCAAACCAGGGATGCTTCCCCTGGTGGTCGAGGGTCCTGCGATCTTCGATCTTGGTGCAGCGCGTGCGGACATCGTCTTCGACGAGCCGGCGCATTCCGCCTAGCTCGCGCAGCGCGTTGAAGTAGCCGGCCAGGGTCATGTAGGCATCGGCGGTCTGGTCCGGTCGGCCTTTCGGATCGTAGGCCCTTTTCGCGGCAGCCAGCAGGTCCACGTACACACGCAGCAAGTTTCCCTTCATGGAGCGCCCAGGAGCCGCCACCCCGACATACTGGCGGCCCGGACTACTCCGATCCACCGTGGCGAACCAGGTCTCCGAGTCGTCCACCCCTGGCGGCGGGAACAGAGACATGGTCTTGCGTCCGAACAGAGCCTGCACCTGAAAATTCGCCCGACGCACCGTGGCCGTCGAGGCCAGGATCTTGGGCCGTATGTCTCGGCCATCATCGCCCTGGCGGCTGCACAATGCGTCTACGGCTGTCTCGTACAGCCCCACCATGGTGCCCAGCGGGCCCGAAATGAGGTGCAGCTCATCCTGCACGATGAGTTCAGGCGGCCGCAGCCCCTCGGGCAGTGCCTTGGCGCCCCGAACCATCTTGTCCATCGGACCGAAGAAACTCTTTCCCTGGCGCCCCTGGACACGGCCGAACAGCATCCCTGTCTCGCCCCTCCAGGGCAGCATGGCGAACTTGTCCACGGTGGCCACGATGAAGGCAGGCAGCTCGCGGTAGACCTGCTCGTCTACGAAGACCACCGGCAGCCCCTCTGGATTCTTTCTGGCCGAGAACGGACACTTCATATTCTGACATCCAACCACCACCTCGGTGGGCTTCTTGCTCGTTGGCTTGAGCGTGAGACTGCCTTTTCCCAGCGCCTTCCCGCACCAGGGGCAATTCGGCAGCGGAAACGGCGACTCGGCCTTGCCCGACGCTGCGTTCTTGTACTCCGTGACGGCCTTGGCCACTGCGCTCATGGTGTTGGCCGTCGCGCTGCGCCCCACCCAGAGCCCCACCGCGAATCGCACGTCCCCCAGCCGATCCGTATCCTCCTGCCGAATCTGCTCCAGGGCGCACATCAGCGTGGCCGCCCGGCCGAGCTGGTCGAGGGTCAACAGCCGCAGCGTATAGCGCAGCAACACCGCCACCCCAAGCCCCCCATCGGGCCGCGCTTGCCCCCTGAGCCGCCTCAAAACCAACGCAAAGGCAATGACCCCCAAGTACGCCTCGGTCTTGCCGCCTCCCGTGGGGAAAAAGAGAAGCTCCACATTCTCACGGTCCGCATGCGTCTCATCCGACATCCCGTCGAGGTTGAGCAGCAGGAAGGCGAGCTGGAACAGCCGCCAGGCGGGCCCGGCCCCTCCTTGCTCGTACCGCTCCGGATTCCTCTGCACCGCCGCCATGGCCATCGCCCGATTCGCCAGGCAGAACGCCTCTCGGACCTGCGCATCCTCCTGGAGCCGCCGGATCCCGGATGCGATACGGCTCATGGCTGTCTCAGCATTGGCCATCAAGGTATCCCGCGTCTGGCGCCTCGCCTTCGACTCCAATGAGATACCGCGCTGCGCCTCGATCCATTGGCCGTACTTGATCACCAGCGCCCCCAGTGCCGTCTCCACCGACTCGGCATCATGGAGTTCCGCAAGCCTTTCCATCTCGGTAACCACGTCTGTTTCCTCGTGCGTGATCACAGGAGGAACCTCTGCGCGGGGCAACCAGGTCGTCGCCACCGTGGTCACCGGGCCCCCACGCCCCTGCCCCACTGCGCCAGCATCCCCCTGCCCTACTGCACCGCCGACCACCTGCCCCGCTGCACCGCCGACCACCTCCACCGCCACACCATGACCCACTGCATATTCGAAACGATGACGAAACTGCAGGTCCGCAACCCGTTCGTCCCACTCCTCCGCCCCCTCTCCGCGGCGGTTCGGCCGCGGTACGAACCCGCCCGCAAAGCTCAGCTCCATCCTCACCTGGAACAAAAACGCCTCGTCCTCCTTGCCGCGCTCGCCCACTGGCCGGTTGTTCACCACAAACAGTGAAAGCGCCCTCGTCCCCGGCTCGAGACCCTGTGATTCAGCGGCCGCCACCTGCGCCAGCTTACCCGTGACATGGACCCCCGGGTAGCCAGGCACCTCGACGCCCCGGGCGACCTTCGCCGCATCGAGCGCCAACCCCAACGAAACCGGCTCTCGCGCCACCCTGCGCCACACCGTACGCGGCTTGTCCTGCCCCTCCTCCTGC
>JAGGXR010000110.1 GCA_021162935.1 Deltaproteobacteria bacterium | reverse complement strand
GCACCGAAAACCCCACCACGACCGCCCCCTTGGGCAGGTCGAACCAGTAGTGATACTCCGTGGCATGCCAGCCGCCCTGCAAGGCAATGGTCTCCTGGCAACGGACGAGCAGACGCCCTGCCCTGCAGGCCATCTGATGCTTGGTCATCCAGACCCGACCGCGACCGGCGCTATCATCCAGGACCGGCCTTGCCGAAACGCTCCCGCCCCAAGCCGTCACCGCAGCGACCAGGGCGGAAACGACCAGGGCCGACATCGGCCACCAGACTGTCGTCCTCATTTTTGTCTGCGTCACAACCTTCATGATGCCGACTTCATGCTCTGCTCCACCATCGACAGCATCCTGCCGACTGCCCTTGGCCCAAAGGCGCAGGCCATCCAAAACCGAAACCTGGTCTGAGCCTCCTCGGGGAGACGTCCAGGCCGATCGGTGACGCGTTGCGTCACCGATGTTGCGTGTTTGCGAAAAAACGCTATCCTTGAAGCGCATCATAGAATAGGACGCCTGGATGGGCCACAGGTTTCAACAAAGTGACGAGACGCCCCAAACGCTGAAAGGAGCCCTGGGATGGCCAGACGAAAACACACCCTCCAATATGGAACAGAGAGCATCACCGTGGAGATCGACGACGATTTCTTGGCCGGAGATCCGATCGCACCGAGGAGCGCGGCAGGCACCGACCCGGACGAGGCCATCGCCGCAGCGCTGGCGCAACCCATCGGACGACGACGCCTGGCCGACCTTGCGCGCAAGAAACGCGTCTCAGTGATCATCAACGACGAGTTCCGATTCGGCCTCCAGGACCAAATCATCGAGCACCTCTGCAAGGAACTCTCGGGCGCCGACGCCGAGTCCGTCACCTTCATCTGCGCCACCGGATCCCACGACCCCACCGTATACGCGGTCAATATCGAGCCAGCGGTGCACAAGCACGCCAAGGCCGCCGGCCTGCCCTATACCTTCGTGATCCACGACTGCGACGACCCGGCCCTCGTGGAGGTCGGGTTCACGAGCCGCGGCACCCCGGTGCGGGTGAATCCTGCGTTCCTGCAGGGTGAAGTCCGAGTCCTGGCCCATGAATCCAAGCACCATTACATGGCCGGCTATTCCTCGCTGGACAAGCAGGTCATCCCGGGCGTCTCGTCCCGGGCCACCATCGAGGCGAACCACAAGCAGTCCCTGTCGAGCCAGTCGGGGCCGGGCCGCATCACATGGCACATGGACCCCGCCCGCAGGGACAATCCCTTCTCCGACGACGCCAGGGAGGGCCGCCTCCTGACCGAACGCTTCCTGCTGAACCCGAAGACGAACGAACTCGAAGAACGTCCTGTGACCACCTTCGGCCTGGACATGGTCTCCAAGCCCGACTCGATCCAGGTCTGCCTCGCCGGCGACCCGAACGTCATCTGCTCCCGCATGACCGATATCTGTGACGAATACGGCATGTTCGAGGCAAAACCAGCCAAGTACGTACTCGTCTCCCCCGGCGGCCCACCGGCCTCCCAGGCAGTCTACGGCACGCAGAACTGCTTCGACATGGCGGTCAAGGGCGCCATCATCCCTGGCGGCGAAGTCTGCGTCGTGTCCCCCTGCGAAGGACGGCCGGACCTCCCCGACGAGGTCAAGGGTCTTGCGCCCGACATGAAGTCCAAAAAGCTCTTTTGGGACAACCTGGTCAAGATGCAGTCCTGGACCATGGAACAAGCGCTCGACTACGCGGACAAGTACTTCGAACTCTACCTGTGGAAGACCATCCGCGTGCTGCGCCTCTTCAAGGAACTGAACCTGAACATCGCCCTGTACGGCAACCTCCCGGCCGAAACCCTCGCACAAGGCGGATTTGGCCACGTGGCCGATGTGCAGCAGTGGATCGATGAGCGAGCGGCCCGCAAGGACGGCAAGCTGTGGGTCATCGACAAGGGTAACAAGATCTACGTTCGCGGTCTCGCGTAGCACGCCGAGCGCACCCCATCCGACACAACCCTTCTGGGTCAGCCGTTCGTCGCCCCATGGCCACGACGCCTAGTCGGCAGGTCGTCCATCAACCACAGCGCCCCGACGGCCTGACGACCTATCGTCAGGCCGACCTATCGTCAGGCCGATCCGTCGTCAGGACGATCCACCCGACGGCGCGCCCTGCTCCTGCTCGTCACCCTGACCGTTGCGTCGATCCTGCGTCCCACCGGCAGGCGCAAACACCTTGTCGGGATCCAACACCTTCCCGGGTGAACAGAGGTTCTTGACCGCATCGAAATCACCGCCGATGGGGCGCAGATTCTTGGGCACCCCATGCTTGCGGATATAGGCGCGCAACACGCGGATCCGCTCCGAAGACAGGGGATGGTCGGAAACGTAGGGCAGAAGCGCTCGTCCGGTGGACCCCATCTCCTTTTCCTTCTCCACGAGTTTTTCAAAAAACTTTGGAAGCGCATTCGGATCGATGCCCGCCCGGTACATGAGCTTGACGCCCTCCATGTCTGCCTGGCGCTCCTCGCCCCGGTCGTACTTGAGCGACACCAGGGACAGCGCGCTACTGGCCAACACGTTCGTCACCCCGGTGCCAAAAATGATCCGCACCGCAACGGCCAGGCCGGCCTTGCGGACGATGCGCCGGATCCCATGACGCAAAATGACGTGTTGCACCTCGTGGGCCAATACGCCCGCCACCTCCTCGGCGGAATCCGCCTTTCGAAGCAGGCCCGAATGGATGAAAACATACCCTCCAGGCAAAGCGAACGCATTGATCGCCTTCACCTGGATCACCTTGAAACGAAACCGATATCTGGGATTCCGCATACCCGACTGGAGTCGACGCCCCAAACGATCGACGAAGGCGTTCAGCCTCGGGTCCGAGCAGACCATACTCTTCGAAAGCACATCCTTGGCAGCCGAGCGCCCCAGGCTGATCTCCCAGGATACTGGTACCTTCGTGGCGCTCCAATCCAGGAACACCAAGAACAGACGGTAGCTCCCATAGATACCGCCCACGGTGCCCACCACGGCCACCACGATCCACATGGCCAGCTTGGACCCACTCTTCTTGGCTGGTGCGACTGGGGCAGGCGGCATAGCACCACCCGTCGATTGTGGAACGGACGATGCCGGCGAGGGCGCCTGCTGCTGCGCAGCCCCGAATCCACCAGCGCTTCCCCCAAAGGAACCGGACCGAGGTGCGTTCGGCTGAACCTGGGCCCCGAAATGCACCGCCACCGGGGCCACCGACACCACTGGACCGCGCGACCCAACCGCGGCGTCCTGACCCGAAGGTCCGTGGCCTGAGGACGCCTGGCCTGAAGGCGCCTGACCCGAAGGTGCCTGGCCAGACGGCTTCTGTCCGCCTTGCGCAGCAGAATCGTCGGCGCCCAGCCCTCCACGTGTGGCCGCCCCACCGACACCGCCAATAGGTCGACTCCAGGGCTCTCGACCCTCTGTGGCCGCGCGCTCCATCTCTTCCTGCCACTCGGGGCTGCCCGGCTTGGGCCGATCGTGCTGCCCGGGCGGCACCCAGATTGGAATGTTCGGTCCATCCGAATCCGTCATGTCCTCCCTCCTGCTGTCGAACCACGATCATGCTCAGCGCCCTGGTCGCCCGACGAACCTCGGTCCCTTCTGGACCGAGACGGTCCCTCGTGCAGCTTGCGCATCAACTCATCCAGACGGGCCTCGGTCACTGACACCCTGGTGGGCATGCCACCATCGAGGCCCAGGAGATCCAAAAAGTTCCAACCCGAATCAAAGGCGGCCGCCACCGTCACATACGGCCCTTGCTTCACCACCGAGACCTCGGTACGCTTTTGGCCCTCCATGAGCAGGGTCGTCTTGTCGAAGCTGCGGTCGCCTTCGTCCACCTCGATGTAGGCCACAGGCGGCGACACATCGTACTCCTTGGCAAGCTGTCTCGCCCGTTCCTCCAACCGGTCGAACTCGGCCGCCGCCTCCTGGACCACGCCTCGATCCTGGCTACGACCATCAGCCAAAAACGCGAGGATCCGATGACGGAGCGCCTCGTCTTTTGGCCTGGCTCGCAGGGCACGATCCACCATCAGGGCCGTGGGACCCACGTCGCCGATCCGACTGTCCACGGCACGCGCGTCCGCATCAGCCCCTGCGTACGGCTCACGACCCCCACCAAGCCACTTGGCTGCACAGTACAGACCATCGAGGTCATTATGCACCAGGATCGTCTCCACGGGACCGATCTCGCGGACCAGATCCTCGGTCACGAGTTCGGCGCAGCCCGGATGCTGCGCCTTGTCCGACAGGACGAACCGGGCGTCCGCCGCAAAAACCTCGTGCATTTTGTGGTCGTGATGATCCACCCAGACCGCGAGCCTGGCGCCCAAGGCCTCGATGAAACGCCCCGTGGTCTTTGCGAAGGATCGCCCGATCCCGGCGAACGCCAGGTCCAACACAACGACCCGTCCAGCGAGTCGATCCGGCTTGGGCAGTCGCCTCGGGGTTGCAAAATACACCGTGGCCTTCGTCATGGAGCCCCCTGTTTCCTCACTGCCTCGATCCATGGCGCCAAACCAGGTCCGGCAGCGATCCGCTCGACAGAATATCCGCCGTGCGCCTCAAGGCTGCTACGAGTCGCTCATAGTATTGCACGGCCTGGCCCATGAAGTCCACGGCGACCTGATCGTCGGCCCGGTCCGAAATCACGCGAACGGACAGGCACGGCACCTCATTCACCTGGGCGGTCTTGATAACCGCAAAAGTCTCCCAGTCCACCGAGTCGAATCCCTCGCCAGCCAACCGGGCCCGTTCTGCGGCCGACCGCACCGTGTGCTCCGTCGTGAGCATCCGCCCGTTCGTCTGACAGGTCTGCGCGAACAGGGCCCCGAGCCCTTCTGCCGCCTCTTCGTCCAAGGCGAGGGTCCTGGCCCAATCCACGGCCAGATCGCCATCGGTCACCTGGCGAGACAGGACCACGTCCCCAATGTCGAGGCGGTCCGTCAGGGCCCCGGCGGTTCCACTATCGACAAGCAACCGCGGCCGACAGCAGTCGATGAGCGCCTGGGCGCCACCTGCGGCCATGGTCTTGCCGAAGCCCGCGCGAATCACTGCAACCGACAGGTCCGACAGGCAGCCGAACCGCACCTGCCGGCCAACAACCTCCCGCTCCGAGGCCGCGTCCAACATGGAGGACACCGCCTCCCACTCAGGCCGCAGGGCCACGACGATTCCAAGTTCTGTCTGCTGCGTCATGGTCTTTTTCGGATACGACCCCTGCACCGATCTGTCGAGAAAAATCAGCCGGCCGCCTCATGAAAGGCGGCGGCGCCGTAGGCCTTTTCCAGCTTGAAGACATCCACCCGGGCTCCGCGCGAACCATCCGGCCGCTACCCGCGGCCGGATCAGGGACTCAGGGGTCCAGGACATCAGGGCCCCGTCACCTTGCACAACGAAACCCGAGGCCGAAGTCCTGGAAGGACGGGGCGACGTAGTCGCGGCCGGCAGCGCGCAGGAGGTTCGGGACGCTGAAAAAGCCGCCGCTCCGTAGGACCCGGGTCGAGCCGCTCGGGCTCACCCATGCGCTCCCGTCACTGGGCGCCCCTGTGTAGGTGTCGTGGTACCAATCCTGTACCCACTCATACACGTTCCCCGCCATATCGCAGAGCTCCTGCCCTTGCGCAGTGTTGCCCGCCGGCTTGCTGCACACCGACATCGTCCTGCCCGTGCCACAGCCTTCCCCTCCATCGTCCATCACCGCGTAGCTGCACGTCGCCGCATCATTGCCCCAAGGATACTCGATGCTCTGGCCACCGCTCCGAGCCGCATACTCCCACTCTGCCTCGCTCGGCAGCCGACCACCCGCCCACGTGCAGAAAGCCACAGCCTGGCCCCAGTCCACGCAGTTCACTGGATGCTCCTCATACCCAGGGTCGTTCCAGTTGCAATCGGTGCCCGTACCCGGCGCCGTGCACGACCCAGCGGTCACGCACGCACCGTACTGCGTCACCGTCACCTCGCTCTTCGTCATCTCGAACCCCGGCACCGTCACGCTGTGCACTGGCTGCTCCTCCGAGCCACCGATCATGCTCCCCATCTCAAACGGCCCGCCTGTGATCGTGATCCACGTCAGCGACGTACCGCCGCTGCACCCCGTACGATCCCACTCGCAGGTCCCGTTGCAAGCCAGGCTGCCACCCTGGTACCCCATGCCAATGGTCGTGCAGTCGTTGCCATCCAGTTCTGCGCCATCGCACACCTCGTTCCCGTTCACCACTCCGTCCCCGCAGCTCCCGGCGCAGTCGCTCTCATCGTACGTACAACTCGCCATACAACCAAGCGTCCCCCCGTAGTAGCCTCGGCTCTCGCACGTTGCGCCCGCCAGGTTCACGCCGTCGCACTGTTCGCCCGTGTCAATCTGTCCGTTCCCACAGTCCACGGCAGGCACGCACTGGGTCTCGTCGAACCGGCACTGCCCGGTGCATCCCAACATACCCGACACGTAGCCTCGGCCCTCACACGTCGCCCCGCCCAGGTCGGCCCCATCGCATTCCTCACCGTGCTCCTGCACCCCATTGCCGCACTCTGCCTGTTTGGAACATGCCGAAGTATCGTACCTGCAGTTCGTGCTGCAGGCCAAATCACCATCCCCAAGGCCCAGGCCCTGGCAGCTCTGCCCACCAAGGTCTGTGCCATCGCATTCTTCACTTCCAACCACCATATTATCGCCGCACATCGTATGGCAAACCGTCGGGCTACCTTGGGCGCACGCCCACCCCTTCTCCACCTTACATTGAGTGCTGCAACCATCCCCGTCCTCTTGGTTCCCGTCGTCGCACCCCTCGTTGCCGATGACCACCCCATCTCCGCAGACAGATGTCGGTGGGAAATGTAACGAACAACCGGCTGCCACCAGGCCGAGCACGCCCAATAGGCTCATTGTCACCGAATCGATAGTCCTGAAATTCGACCGCCCGCTCTTTTTATTCATGTCGAGTCTCGCCATCTCACGTCGGCCTCCCTATCTGTCGCGCCCCACATCGACTGCATACCCCTTGTGTGGCCAGCACTTCCGCGGCTCGCTGGCCCCATCCACCAGGCGCGCCACTCGACCGCATTATCGGCAACTCCGCTGTCCGCCATACCAATACAAATGATTGTACCCAAGTGTTTCCCGATTCCCAAGAACTTCTAGCGCTGTTGGGACGTAAGGAGGCTGTTCAAAATAGGGTTGCCAATTTGGGGCGTCGAGGCGCCCGTCTGGCACGAAGCGACGAGGGCGCGTACCGGGTGGTACGCAACCGAGGAGCGACAAAGCCAGGCGGGATGGATCGGCGTTCCAAATGGCAGATCTATTCTGACCTGCCTCCTCAGGGAGTGAGGCGGAAATGCGGGAGGGTTTGCACGATTGCTTGGTCTGATCTCAGGTGAGCACAGGGCCTGGGCCGCCATTGTACGATGTGGAGAGCTCAGCGGGCTGAGCGTGATGTCCACCTCATTGCCGATAACCTCGATATCTCCCGAAGCTGAGAAGAC
This sequence comes from Deltaproteobacteria bacterium, assembly GCA_021162935.1. Classification (GTDB taxonomy): domain Bacteria; phylum Myxococcota_A; class Polyangia; order HGW-17; family SLPX01; genus JAGGXR01. Next base: position 16,887 of record JAGGXR010000110.1, on the reverse strand, counting down.
GAAGCGGCGAAGAGCTCATGCAGCAGCGTCCGGCCCTCTTCGTCTGCGCGCGCGTAGTGGGGATGCTGTAACGCCAGGAGGTCGCTTTCGGCCTGATAGGCGACCATCTTCAGGATGTCGGATAGGTATTCATGCGCACGCAGTGCCAGCCAAGCGACGGGTTTTCCGCTACTTTCTGCTTCCCACCTAAAAAAAGCGGACAGGTATTCATGCCCATCCTGAGCTGAGCAAGGATTGAGATTTCAGGCACTTACGAGGGGTCAGTCAGGAGGTCTGGATTCGTCTGGGATAAATTGTTTGGGCCAAATCGTTTGGGTCAAGTGGACCCGGCGAGGGTGGAGGCAGACGAACCAGGATCAGTAGCCGCCGTAGCCGCCCATGTCCGGAGCGGGCGTTGCGGGAGGCTCTTCCTTGGGCAGTTCGGCCACCATGGCGTCGGTGGTGAGCATGAGGCTCGTCACACTGCCCGCGTTCTGGAGCGCAGACCGCACCACCTTAGTCGGGTCGATGACGCCGGCTTCGACCAAGTCCACGAATTTGCCGGTGGCCGCGTTGAAGCCCTTGTTGCCCTTTTCGGCCTTGACGTCCTGCGCCACCACCGAACCCTCGTAGCCAGCGTTCATAGCGATCTGTCGAATGGGCGCCTCGATGGCCCGACGCACGATCTCCACGCCGTAGACCTGGTCGCCCTCGACATCGAGCTTCTTCAGCACCTTGGCCGCCCTGAGCAGCGCCACTCCGCCTCCGGCGACAATGCCCTCTTCGACCGCTGCCCTCGTGGCGTTCAGCGCATCTTCGACCCGTGCCTTCTTTTCTTTCATCTCCGTCTCGGTGGCCGCCCCGACCTTGAGAATGGCCACACCGCCGACCAGCTTCGCCAAACGCTCCTGGAGCTTCTCACGGTCGTAGTCGGACGTGGTCTCTTCGATCTGGAAGCGGATCTGCTTGACGCGCGCCTTGACATCCGCCGGCTTCCCACGGCCCTCCACGATGGTGGTATCGTCCTTGGTGACGACCACCCGACGGGCCTCGCCCAGGTCAGCCAGGGTGACATTCTCGAGTAAAATCCCGAGGTCCTCGGTGATGGGCTTGCCGCCGGTCAGCACCGAAATGTCCGTGAGCATTTCCTTGCGCCGGTCACCGAACCCAGGCGCCTTCACCGCACAAATCTTGAGGGTCCCACGCAGGTTGTTCACCACCAGGGTCGCCAGGGCCTCGCCATCGATGTCCTCCGCAATGATCAACAGGGGACGACCGGACCGAGCAACCTGTTCGAGTAGGCCCACCATATCTTTCATGGTGGAAATCTTCTTCTCGTAGGTCATCACGTAACAATCTTCGAGCACCGTCTCCATCTTGTTCGGGTCGCTCACGAAGTACGGAGACAGATACCCACGATCGAACTGCATCCCTTCGACCAACGACAGGGTCGTTTCGAGCCCCTTGGCTTCTTCTACGGTGATGACGCCTTCCTTACCCACCTTCTCCATAGCCTCTGCCAGCAGTTCGCCGATCTGCTCGTCGCCATTCGCGCTGATCATGCCCACCTGGGCGATCTCGTGCCGGTCGCGCGTCTGACGGGACATCTTGCGGAGCTGCTCCACGAGAGCCTCGATGGCTCGGTCCATGCCGCGCTTGAGGTCCATCGCGTTCACGCCCGCCGCCACGAGCTTCATGCCCTCTTGGGCCATCGCCTGCGCGAGCACCGTGGCCGTCGTCGTGCCGTCACCAGCCACGTCCGACGTCTTGGAGGCCACCTCGCGGACCATCTGGGCGCCCATATTCTCGAACTTGTCTTCCAGTTCGATCTCCTTGGCCACGGTCACACCGTCCTTGGTCACCGTCGGTCCACCCCAGGATTTTTCGATGAGCACGTTGCGGCCCTTCGGTCCCATGGTCACCTTGACCGCGTCGGCCATGGTATTGACTCCATCCAGAATCGCCTTCCGCGCCTGCTCGGCAAACTTGATTTCCTTCGCTGACATTTTAAACACCCTCCATGGCATCCAGCCCGATTCGTGCCGGGCCTACTTCGTTGCGGCCGGACCGATGCAGATCCGAAATGGATCGTCACTCTCATCGATTCGTATGAAGCTGATGATACAAAACGCCGCCCCGTCTCACATCGAATCTCACTTGCCCTTGGAGCCGCGTCCTGCATTACCTAATCATTCATCACGCCAGGTCAACCCCCAGACGCCAGGCATCCAGGTCGAACTCCGGAAAACCAAGTCGAATCCTCACCCCGTCGAGGGGACTCCTCGGCGCAAGGCAGGTCGGCACGAACACCTTGGCGCATATGGGCTGTGAGCGCTGATCCGTACCCCGGCCTGAACGGTTGCGAAAAAAGTTTGGACCCTCACCCGAGGATCCGCTCGTCGGAGCCAAGCCGGTCCGCCAGGGACTCGTCGTGGGTGGCGACGATCACGGCGCGGCGGGTGGTGACATACTCGCTGGGCCCTGGCGTCGCACCTTCGATCGATCCAGTGGTCGCACCTTCGATCGACCCAGTGGTGGCACCCTCGATGGAGCGAAACAACCATTCGAGGGCAGCCTGGTCCAGACCCGGGCTAGGCTCGTCCAGGAGCAAGACGGACACGGGAAGGACCAGGGCCTGCACCAAGGCGACCCGGCGGGTCTCGCCGCCCGAAAGGCTTCGGGCTGGCCTGTCGCAAAGGGCATCGATCCCGGCAAGACGCAGGGCGTCCAGGGCCAGGTCCTTGGCCCCCGGCACCCGACGTCGCACGAGGCCGTAGGCGACGTTGGCGAGCACGGACCGGTCGAAGAGCAAGGGTTCTTGATGAAGCAAGGCGACCTCGCGTCGCACAGCGGTTCGGGACCGCTTTCCGTGGTACAGGGAGCGGCCGGCGAGGCGGACCGAACCGGCGAAAGGAGGCAGTAGACCGGCCAAACAGGCGAGCAACGAGGACTTTCCTGCGCCGTTCGGGCCCAGGAGCACGAGCAGGTCACCTCGATCCATGCGCAGGTCGAAGTTCGAAACCAAGTCCTGGTCCTGGCCACGCTTCGCCACCTTGTGGCCGCGACGCCGCAGGGTAAGGCCCGATACGTCCAGGACTGGCGATGCCTGGCCCATGCTCTCGCCCGATGTCGCAGTCACCGTTTCAGAGGTCATGCGTTCACGCGCCCTCAGGCTCGTGTTTTCACCAGACGTTCGGCTCATGCTTCCACCGAATGTTCGATGGCCTGGACCACTGTGTTCAACCCGAGGGCGACCAGGAGGAGGACGATTCCCAGCGCGATGCCCATGGCGAACTGGCCCTTGCCCGTCTCCAGCATGATGCCCGTGGTGATGTTCCTGGTCTGGCCTCGGATGTTGCCGCCCACCATCATGGAGATGCCGACTTCGGAAACAGCGCGGCTGAACGCGGTGACCACGGCGGCAACCAGGGCGAGACGCACCTCCCAGAGCACATCCAGGGCCGACCGGAACCAGCCAGCGCCCAAGGTCAGGGCCGTATCCTGCACCCGCCGATCGGCGCTCCTGACAGCGGCGTCCACCAAAGAGGCCACGAGCGGGACGATGAGGATTGCCTGGCCCACGGCCATGGCGGTCTGACTGTAGAGAAGGTTCCAGCCGCCGAGTGGGCCGGAACGGCTCAGCACCGCGAACAGGACGAGGCCGATGACCACGGTGGGCACGGACATGAGCGCACGGAGCACGACCCGCAGGATGCCGCGGCCCGAAAAGGGCACGAGCCCGATCAGGCCCCCGAGGGGGATCCCCACGAGCGCCGCCAAGAGCAGGGCCAGGGACGAGACGCGCACAGACACCGCCATGGCGGTATAGGTCCGTGCATCACCCGACCAGAGCAGGTGGAGCGCATGCCGCAATGCCTCAGGAATCGTTTCCATACTAGTCAATCCATTTATCGTGCCCCGGGGCGAGGCAGGAGCAGCGGATGGAACAGGGCCTGCCCCTTCATGCGGTACCGGGCAATGCGGCGTTGCCCCTCCGGGCCAGTGACGTAGCCGATGAGCGCCATGGCGCCCACGTGGTTGACCTTGGGATGGAGCACGGGATTGACGGCGATGACCGAATAGACGTTGTGCAGAATTTTGTCCTGACGGCTCACCACCTCGAGGCGGAGCCGCGTCTGCATGGCCACGAAGGTGCCCCGATCCGAAAGCACGTAGGCTCCCTTTTCAGACGCCATGGTCAAAGCCGCAGCCATGCCCAGGCCCACGCGCAGATGCCTGGCCGGATCGAAGGTCACCCCTGCCCGGCTCTGGAGCAGAGTCGCCCTGGCGTTCGTTCCCGAGCCGTCGTCCCTCGACAGGTACAACGCCTTGGATCGCGCCACCGCGGCCAGGGCGTCCAGGACCGTGGCGACTTTTTTGGCCCCGGCCGGGTCGGATGGAGGGCCGAGGAGCACGAAATCGTTCCACATGAATTCGATCCGGCATTGGCCGAATCCCTTGCTGACAAAGGGCAGTTCCCGAGCCCGGTCATGCACCATGACCAGGTCCACGTCGCCGCGGCGGCCCAGTTCCAGGGCCTTGCCCGTTCCCACGGCGATTACGTCCACGCGGCAGCCGTATCGCTTTTCAAAGGGAGGCAGGAGCCGATCCAACAGGCCGGAATTTTGCGTACTCGTGGTGGTGGCCATCCGAATCACTGCAAGGCCGGGCGTGCGCTTCTGCCTGCATCCTGAGGAGGGCAAGGAAAGAACCGAAAGAGCGACCAATCCGAACAGGAGTCGCTCGTGGTCGGCACATTCCTTTCCTCGCTTCTTCACTCCTTCACCTCCAACATCGCTTCAGACGTGGATTCGAACGTTCGACCCGACCTCGGTACAGCCGTGGATTCCGACACGGCTCACCCATTTCCCGCCACGACCGGGCCGGCCAGGTCGTAGTCGCCCGACTGTTCCACCCGAATGGTGACCAAATCGCCGGACTGGAGCTGGGCCACGCCCTGCTCGTCCCGCAGGTCGCCGGTCACGTACACGACGCCGTCCACGTCAGGGGCCTGACCCGCATGGCGCCCCACGAAGACGTGGTCGAACTCGCCACTTTGACCATCCACCAAAACCTCCATGGTCGTGCCCACGAGCGCCGCGAGCCTCGTGCGGGACAGGTCCTGAGCCAAAGCCATGAGTTCGTCCCTGCGCGCCTGCGCCGTGGAGCGCCTCGGCCTAGGATGTTGCCGAGCCGACTTGGTGCCCTCCTCGGGAAAGAACGGGAACACGCCCAGATGATCGATGTGTGCCTCGGCCACGAACCGCTTCAGTTCCTCGAAGTCGCGCTTCGTCTCGCCTGGATGGCCCACGAGCAGGGTGGCCCGAATGGATGCCTCGGGCCATAGGTCCTCGATCCGCTCCATGAGCCGATGCACCGTGGCCGAGCCATAGCCGCGCCCCATCATCTTGAGGACGCGATCCGACACGTGTTGGATCGGAAGGTCCAAATAGGGCACGCAATGGGGACGCAGCCGCTCGATGAGGCGCTTGGTCACCGCGGATGGATAGAGGTACATGGTCCGAAGCCAGAGCAGACCTTCTATCGACGACAACTGCTCCACGAGGGCTGCAAGATCCGGCCGGTCGGGCAGATCCTGACGATCGAGCCGGTCGGGCCGGTCGCGACCATAGGCGGTCAGGTCCTGGCTCACGAGCGTAACCTCGCGCACTCCCCGGGACACGAGCCAACGGATCTCGTCCGCGATATCTGAGATCGGCCGCGAACGGAGCCTGCCCCGGATGGAAGGAACCGTGCAGAAGGCGCATTGCCGGTTGCAGCCCTCGGACACCTTCACATAGGCCTGGTGCGACCATTGGGACGGCCGACGATGGATGAAACCTTGGGGAAGAAACGAGGGCTCATCCGACCAGGCGAGCCGACTTTCGGCGGGCCGACTTTCGGCGGGCCGATACCCAATCCGATTTGGTCCTGTGATGAGGTCGGCCACATCTCCCAGCCTGGAACAGCCAACCAGCAGGTCCACCTCGGGGAGACTATCCGCCAGGTCCCGACCAAAGCGCTGGGGCAGGCATCCTGCCACCACGACCTTCTTCGCCGGGTCTTCGGCCTTGAGGGCGATCGCTTCAAGTGTGGCGTCTAGGGATTCCTCGATGGCCGGCTCGATGAAGGCACAGGTGTTGATGAGCACCACGTCCGCCTCGTCGGCGTTCGACACGAGGCTCAGGCCTCGATCCGCGAGCATGCTCGTGATCCATTCGGAATCCACACGATTCTTGGGACAACCAAGGGAAAGGACGAACAGGGTCTTGGGCGTTCTGTTCGACGGCTTGTGGTCCGGCAACCGAAAAGAGTCCGAGTCGTGGCAATCGTCCGACACGGGCGTCACCTCGAATCAGCGTTGCTGCTCTCCCGGAGCCGCTTCTGGAAGTACCGCACGGCCACGCCCACCCCAACCAGGGCGAGAAGCGCCAGAATCAAGGCCACCAGGGCCAGGGCCCGGGCCAGGCGATCGATCTTGCGCCAGCGCTGGTCGCCGCCCCCCTTCTGGATGACCTTCCGGTCCATGGTGGCGGACTGGTTGGCTGTTGTGCCGGATGCTGCGGACGCGCCAGGCAATGCTGCCATTCCGGGTGTTGCGTTGGCCTGGGATCCAGGCCGGGCGGCGGGATGGGCGGCAGCCTGGGTCTTGGGCGTCTCGCCGGGCATCCCCAAGGTGCAGGTGGGCCTGCCCAAAAGCCGCTTGCGACGGTCTACCTGTTGGAACGCGAGGACCCGGCGGTTTTTGAAGTCCGCAGGGCAGAGGTACAGGTCCGTGTTGACCAGGTTCACCTTGCGCAGGAAGGGGTGCACCGGACCGGCAACGCCTCGGCTCTTGTGATAGTACCCGGACAGGCCCGGGTTCTCGTCTCGGACGAAGTAGAACTTCCACGACCCAGTGGGCACGCCGACGCGCACGAGACGCGGCACCCCACACTTGGCAATGGCCGGCTCCTTGGCGCTCGGCCCCCACTGGCACAGGACGCCGCCGGCCCGAGCACGACGGGACCCTGCCATGCCAAGGGTCGCGCACAGGACAAGGACGACATTGCGATTCATGAATTGGTCTCCTGATGAGGGTCAGCTACTGCTCACCCGCGACTGACATTCGCCGCCAAGCGACACGGCGGGGCTGGGAACCTGAGGAGAAAGAGAAACGTCGCGACCGACACGTTCCGACTTGGGCGCCCCCCGCATGAGCAGCACCATGATCGTCCCGGCCACACCGACCGCCGCGCAGGCATAGAGCCCTGCACGAAGGGAATACACGGATATGAGCACCCCCAAAATCGGGCTGACCACCGCAACGGCGAGCCGCTTGACCGCACTTTCGGCGGACAGGACCGTGGCGCGCACGCTCGATGCTTCGACCCGATGATTGATGAGACTCTTGGTGAAGGGAGAATACATCCCGGTCACGCTGTACTGGGCGACCATAAGGAGAATGCTCATCACAGGGCCAAGGGTGTCCAGCAGCAGGTAGCTCACGATGAGCAAGACCGGAAGCGACCAGAGCACCACGCGATCGGTCAGCTTCCCGGTGATCCGACAGACGTTACGCGCCCACAGAGACGCCACCACGTTCAAGCCCGCAAACACGACGCCCATGGCCAGGAAGCTGAAGCCCTGCTCCTTGAGTACCGGCTGATAGAGCGCGTCGCTCATCCGAATCACCACGAAGAGCATGGCCGAATACAAAATGGCCCACAGCAGCCCACGCGATTTGGAAATGGTTCTGACAGCACCCTTCATGTAGCCCATCAAGGCCGCCCAATCCAAACGCTTGGGTGCGGCGGCGGCTCCCTGATGCAGCATCCTGGTCACCGCGGTCGGCTCCGTCATGCCCAAAGCTGAAGCGGCCGCGCCCAATGAGACGATTCCAGTGACCACGTAAGGCAGTCTCAAGTCGATGCTCGCCAGGACACCGCCCACCAGAGCGGCCACGGCCAGGCCCATGTGCTTCGAGTAGCTCGCCTTGCCCTCGAGACGCCGATATTCGTCCTCCCGGCCTGCGTCGCGGAGCATGTCGAACAGGAACGCAGAATCTGCCCCCGAGGTGAGGGTCAGCCCGGCCGCAAAAAGGAATTCGAACAGGGCAAACACCGCAAAGCTGTGCGCGAGTAAGTAACCGATGCTGGCGAAAGCCATGAGCACGGCGCCCAGCGCCATACTCCAGCGCCGTCCCAAACGGTCCGCCCAGGCCCCCGTGGGCACCTCGAGCAGAATCACGGCGGAGCTGAAAATCGTATAGAGGAGCATGAACTGAAACATGCTCAGGCCCCTGGAAATGGCAAAAAAGTACGTGAACGGCTTGAACACATGAGCGCACGACAGGGCTCGATACAAATAGTAGAGCCTGATGTTCTTGCTCATGGTGCCTCCGAGTGACGACGACAACCGCCCAACAGGAGCGCAGCCGCCGCCGAAACCTTCGCTTCGTCATCTGGTGCCGACAGGTCCTGCCACAAAGGCGCCGGATCCACCCGTACGCCTGCCGCCACCAAAGCCCGGGCCGCCTCGACCCGAAGCGCCGTGTGTTTGAGCGCCCCGGCCATCTTCGACCGGGCCTGGACGTCTCCCGACCGGACCAGGACCATCACCGAAGGCCAGAATGGAGGGCCGTCCTTGGTCAGAGACGCAAGCAGCCCCCGTGCATCTTGGTCGCCAGCCGCCACCAGGGCGGCAGCCGCTCGAATCCTGTCCGTGGACCGCGCCTCGGACGACTGAGCGATGGCCACGAGCGCGCGTCGGGCCCGCCCGTCCTTGAGGTGTACCAAAGCCTCAGCCGTGGTCAACCTATAACGCCTCAGCCCCAGCAAACGGTGCAAAATCTTGATGCCACTCCGGTTGCCGTGACGCGCCAAAACAAAGGCAGCCGACCATCGTTCGGAGCGACGATGGCTCCTGAGGCCATCACGCAGCACCTCGACGCCCTGCTCCTTGCCCAGGCGCATGAGCGCTTCGGCCGCGGCCTTGCGGCGCGGCCAAAACCGGTCGCGACAGGCGTCGTGGAGGATCTTCCACGCCTCTGGTTCGTTGCAGCAGCAGGCGAGCACCTCGGCCGCCAAAATCTGATGCCTCGTTGGACCGGCCGCCATGAATCGTTCCAGAATTGCCTGGGCCTGTTTGCGCAGGACCTCCATCCCTGGCATCTTCGGCTTCTCGGGCTGCACCGAAACCGGTTCGGGCGGCGGCACCGGTGGCCCTGATGCCTCGGCCGTGGGCTGGATCCGAGAAACCGCATCGTCTCCCTTGGCCAGACAGGCGAATCGATACCCCATGGCCAAAACGCCGGCAGCCAGGCCGAGAGCCGCCACCACGAGCAGCGACGTCTTCGACCCGCTCCACCAATGCGAAATCTTTGCGAACAAACCGGACGCGCCATGGTGCGCCTTGTGTCCGGCCCCAAAGCCAGCGCCATAACCGGCGCCATGTCTGCCACCGGACCGATCCATCTCATCGGCGAACGCCGCCAGATAGGCCTGACGGCATTCCTCGGAGCAGACGGCCACCACGGTATCGCCTGCAATGGCGTATGCGGGAGCCCGGAGCGGATCCAGATCCGCCCCGCATTGGGGACAGGTGCCGACCCGTCTCGTCTGTCCATTAGCCGTCACTCAAAACCTCCGTCACCAAGGAGCCTCGGCAATCCAATGGCTCACGGATACACCATGGTCCGCTGCCACCCGTACCGGGCGATCATCTGATGCATGTACCGCAGCACGTAATCCCGGCGCGCCATGAGCATTTCGATCTCGCGATCCGTGAGCAACGGCCAGGGCGCGTCCACGTACGCGGACAGCTCGGCCCGAAGCCGACTCTCGGACATTTTCTTCAAATTTCGAAACAGGCGCCGCGAGAACCGCTGCACGCGCTCCAGCCCGGTCCGAGCCGTCTTGGTGCCTTTGGGCTGAGCAAAGAAACTCATCGTGTTGTCCATGAAATAGAGCCTGCCCCAGTCCGGTGTCCCGCACACGTTCCAACCGCTCAATCGATCCATATTGTTGATCAAAAAATCAAAAACCAACAGCACGGAAATCTGCGCGGACATCCGATAATGTCTGCGGGGCAATCGCTTGTACGCCTTGATCCACTGGTGCCACCGCTTGCGAAACGTCCATTTCTCCAAAGGAATGTGCGCTATCTTCGGGATCCACCAGGACACCTCGCCCGCCAACCGCCCATGCCCATCGGCCCGGATCGACTTCCTGATCCACCTGCGCTTCCACCTGGCGCTCTCCAACTTGGAAAACAGCTCGCGCACCGTGATCACCCGATACGTCGCGGGCGGCACGCGGGCGAATCCAAGCAGGCGATTCACAAGATAGGCCGCAATCTCCTTGCGCGGCACACTCTGGATAAAGCTCTGCTCCGGCTTGAACGCCGCACTCGCTCCATCGGCGAAGTACAACCGCAACGATACGCTCGACCCTCCGTGGTTCACCGTGATCCGCACGATACGATCCCGCTGAATCCGGCGCTGCAGCACGGAATCCGCAACCCCATTCCACATCCCAGGCCGATCCCGGAGCACGGCGGGAAGACGGTATTCGCCGGGCAGGTACTGCCGAGGCATGTGATAGAAGCGCCTGAGCAACCCGGGACGCACCAACACCGAACGGGCCGATCCGAAACGCGATGCAACGATCCCCAAGTTCCCAGGACGCGACCAACCGCGCCTTTGCGCGGGCCAGGCCCGCCCGGAGGTCGGCCAAGAGATCACGAGCAACCCCACGGCCAACGCAACGCCCCACGACGAACCCAGCGTTCGAGCCGGCTCTCGTTCAACCGTTCGAGCCAGCTCTCCATCCAAGGAACGAGCCCGAAGCCCGGCGAGAGGAAAATGACTCCACGTGTGTATAAAAGTAACCATCATGCCTACATACTACTACAGTCAGACCAAAGTCTGCAACTTTCTTTTCATGGCCGGACCATCGCCATGATCATGGCCGGAGTCATGGCCGGACCATCGCCATGATCATGGCCAGAGCATCGCCATAATTTTGTCGTGATTTTCGTCCTTTCACCGTTGTTTTCGCTCCTGGTTTCTATCCGGAGGTTGCGCTCGATCACGGGTGGTCCGCATGGCCTGATCCCCCTGGTTCCCCTCTTGCGGTTCGCCACCAACTCGACCATACTGGCATCATGACAAAGGAAGCTACCAAGATCGAGGAAAATCACCACGCCTCTTCAAGCGACCAAGACGGCTGGACCGCCATCGACTGGCAGATCGCCGCCGCCGACCTGGACGAGGCTCGGATGGCCTTCATGGACCTCGCCCCGGACGGAGCCCAGGAGTTCGACGACACGACCCTGGACTCCTGCCCGCCTGGTCGGGCCGTCTTGCGCACCTTCGTGGCCAACGAACAGGCCCGGGCAATCGAATCCCGACTCGCCGCCACAGCGCAGCAGCTCGTCACGAAGAGGCAACTCTCCGATCCCGGTCGCATCGAGACGAGCCGGATTGCGAACGTCAACTGGTGGGAGGTGAACCGGAAATCCTTCGGCATCCTGCACATCGGGCCCTTCGTGGTGCGCCCCCCCTGGCTGGAGAGCGAAGTCAGTGCCGATGAAATCGACCTGGTGGTCATGCCTGGCGAAGCCTTCGGCACCGGCCACCACGCCACCACGGCCCTTTGCCTCGAAGCCCTGGCATCGATCAAACAGACTGCCCGACTCGATCCGGCCACGGTCCTGGACATGGGCTGCGGGTCGGGCATCCTGTCCCTCGCAGCGGCCAAACTGTGGCCAGCTCGGGTCACAGCGAGCGACATCGAAAAAGCCGCCATGGCCCTGACCGAAGAAAACGCACGATACAACGACCTGGCCCAGCGCATCCATCTCGTGGCCCCGGCCGGAGTCGAAGGCGCCTTCGACCTGCTTCTGGCAAACATCCGGCTGCCAATCCTGATGAGCCTGGCGCCCCTGATTCCCACCTGGATCCGGCCAGGAGGTTTGGCCGTCCTGTCCGGCCTGCTGGACTCGGAGTCCGGGACTCTCGTGAATGAGCTGGCCAAAGGGCCTGCCCCCTTGACCTTGGACACATTGCTCGAACAGGACGAATGGCACTGCCTCATCATGAGCAAACCTGCTGCCCAAAGAAACGCCCATGCTGCGCATCTTCGCGAACGAACTGCCTGACCCCATCGTGCAACGGCTCGACCAACGAGCCGCGCCCGACGGCGCGCAGGGCCAGACGCCAGGCCCCACCGCAGCCACCACGGCCGCAACCGCCGCGCCGTTCCAGGCCGAACTCACCATCACCGGTCACAGCCATCATTACCTCGGCCACGTCATGCGGGGCCGGCCAGGCCAGGACATCGAGGTCCTGACGGGCCGCGCCTGGATCCTCATGGGCACGATCACCGGATTCGAACGGGACCGGACCTTCATCCGCATCGACCGAGTGCGATTGAGCGCCCCGCCTTCCGGGCCGCCCATCGTCCTCGTCTGCGCCCTGCTCAAGCAGCCCGCCATGGAAACCGTGCTCCAAAAGGTCTCCGAGCTCGGTATCGACGCCCTGGTCACCGTCGCCAGCGAACGATCCGTACCGAAGCGCACCGCCAAGGCCCAGGATCGAAGCGCCCGCTGGCAGACCATCACCCAGCAGGCCTGCTGCCAGAGCGGACGGGCTATCCCGCCGCTCCTTCCCCCGGTCCAGGCGAACCTGGAAGACGGCCTCGCGCAGGCGGACCGACTCGTCGCCGAACTCGCTGGTCAACGCAAGGCCCGGCTCGACAGCCAACGTACTGCTCAACTCGACAGCCAGCGTACTGCTCAACTCGACAGCCAGCGCAAGACCAACCAGCACATCGCGCCACAGCCCACGCTCGAACAGAGTAAGACACGATACGACACGACCACCTGTCGGGGCATCCTGCATCCTGGCCTCCCAGACGACAGCCGGCCCGACCACGACCACAACCAGCCCCCACACGAAAGACAAACCCCAACGCTCTCCCTGCCCGCCTGGCTGCACGATGGTTGCTCGCAAGAAAACACACCTGCTGGCTACCTGGCCGCCATCGGGCCCGAGGGCGGCTGGACCGACGACGAGGTGCAGGCCGCTCGTGCCGCCGGATTTCGAGCCGTGACCATGGGCCCCCTCGTCCTTCGGGCGGAAACCGCGGTCCTGGCCGTCGCGAGCCTCCTTGCGGCGGCAGCCGGCAGGATGGCCTGACGTGGCGCCTCCGGTGGAACAGGAGCCGGGACCCCGGCCCAAGATGTCCATCCGCGGCCGACTCAAACGCCGCATGCGCAAGCTCATCATCTGGCTCCTGGTCATCGGCGCCCTGTTCGGTGTGATCATCCTGTTCCAGGATCGCATCGTCGGCCTGCTGCGCCACAGCCCAACCACCTGGGCCATCTACAGCCACATCTCCGCCCAAATCTCGGCCAAAACCCTCCTCGGTCTGTTCTACGCCGGCCTGTTCGGAGCCCTCTTCTTCATTATGATCCCCCTCGAAGCCGTCTTCTTCTATTACCTCGGCCTGTCCTACCATCCCATGATCGTCGTCACCGTCATGTGGATCTCCTCGCTCATCGGCCTCACCATCGACTACCTCATCGGCGCCGCCGTGGGCGAACAGATCCTCGCGCGATTCGCCACGGAAAAATTCCTCAAAACCAGGGCCGCCATGGAACGATGGGGCGGCCTCATCGTGGTTGTCTCCAACCTCATCCCCTTCCTGCCCGTACAGTTCATCAGCCTCGGTATCGGCGCCACCAGGTACGGCCTGCGCCGCTTCTTCTTTTATACCATGGTGAGCCGTTTCGCCTACGTGTTGGCCCTGTGGCTCTCGGCGGACTACTTCCGCCAACTCCTCCTTCACTGATCGTTCAAAGAAATCGAATGACAAAGAGGTGAGCCGCGCGCCACAGCGCCTCACAACCCGCCTGAACGCCCTCGTGGCGAGGCACTCCCACCGACGCGTGAAAGAAACAGCCATTGACAACCTCGGTTGGATCCGAAAAACTCGGATCAGGGGTTAAGAAGATGAAATCTTGGATGTATCGACGCGGACTGACATGGCTGTGGATGGGCGCGGTGGGAATGCTCTCATGGACCGCCGGGTGCAGTGATTCTGGGTCAGGGACGAATGCCAACGACAGGGACGCGGCGTCTGGTTCGGATGCATCGGTGGACGCAGCGAGGACAGACGGTGGGACGGACGCTGGGACGGCAGACGGAGGTGATGCGTCGGTGCCCTGGACCATGCCCATGTGTGTCTGGAATCAGGCCTATCAGGAGAACTACGAGGCGGACACTGTGGCGGACATCCTGGCTAAGGCCAGAAACTGTTACGTACTCCTGGATCCGTTCGAGTCGGAAACCGCTCGCAACGCAATTCCGGAAATCCGACAAGATGGCAATATCGTGGGCTGCTACATCAGTGTGGGCACCTGCGAGGACTGGCGCGCCGACTACTCGGAGATGAAGCAGTACTGCGTGAGCAAGGCATGGGGGGATTGGCCTGGAGAATATTTCGTGGACCGGACCGACACCGGGCTAGAGGCTCTCATGTTCCAGCGAATCGACAAGATGGCGAACTGGGGCTGCGACATGGTGGAGTTCGACAACATGGACTGGGCCTTCGACGATGACTATCGCGCCGAGTATGGCTTCCAGGTCACCCCGGGCGAAGGGGAAACGTACAATCAGGATCTTTGCCAACATGCGCGGGGCAAAGGCATGAAGTGCATGGCCAAAAGCACCACGCAGGGGGCCGAAGATTTCGACGGACTGACCGTGGAGTCCCTGCCGCAGGAAAAAGATTGGTGGGACCACGACGACCTCCAAAATATCTTGGATGCCGGGAGGTTGGGAATCATCGTGCATTACAACGAGACGGACTGCCAGGGCATCTATGACGAATACCTCGGCAAATACGGCAACAAACTCTCGTTTATCTGCGAGGATCGCAATCTGAAGAAGTACGTACACTTCAATCAATGACCGATTGGGCCCGTCCCGGAAAACTGCCCCTGACGAAGCCGTCCCTCCCCACGAATCAGCAACTCGCTCCTCGCGAACCGCCAACTCACTCCTCGCGAACCGCCCGCTCGCTACTCGCGAACCGCCAACTCACTCCTCGCGAACCGCCAACTCACTCCTCGCGAACCGCCAACTCACTCCTCGCGAACCGCCAGGTCGCACCTCGCGAACCGCCCGCTCGCTACTCGATGGGGTTGATGACCTGCTGATCCAGGCCGCCTGGGTAGGCGTACGAGTCGTACTGATCGAAACCAACGACGATGACGCCGAACGGACCGGCACCCTCCAGGACGTGAATCCCATGGTCCGCCGAGACCCGAGCCACCTCATAGATCGGGTTGTCGAGGCTGGGGCCCACCGGGACCCACCCGCTTCCCACGGGCGTGCCGTCCAACGACACCATCTGGCCGTGCGACCGGGTCAGCACGAGGTAATTGTTCACCCACGTGTCGGGCACGAGCACGACGTAATGGTCCAAAAACTGCTCCACGGGAACGGCCTGGACCATGCTCGGATCGCCGTCCGAACCATTCTGCTGCACCATGAAGGCACCCACCATGTACTGGACCACCAGGATCGGCTTGTCCGCGGAAACCAGGAAGTCTCCCGGGTTGTTCGCGGTACCTGAAACGGTCATGATCTCTTCCTCGCCTCTGTTCAAAGTCAGGCTGGCGGGCAAACCAGTGATCTCAGTGCTCGCGGAGAAGGTGATCGTGGTTTCGGCCTCCGAGGCCAGGATCTGCCAGACCGTGGGCTCGGAGCCACGCAGCGGCGTCCTGGAGGCTACGTACTTCTTGCCCCAGGTCTGGAGTCCGAACACCTGCTCTTCGAGGTGCTCACAGCAGCAGTACTGGGCGTCTGTGGGCACGTTCGAGCAGTCATTGTCCGTGAACACGGCAACGGGGCCGTCCGATTCGACGGTGGTGCCGCTGAAGCTGTCCATCCAGTTCTTGATGGTGAGTTGGAGGAAATCACCCTCTTGCAGGTTATAGGTGCCCATGCTCCCAGCCGATAGGGCGTCCACGCCGTTGCCCGCAGCAGTATCCGCCGCCACTGTGACACGCACCTCGGTCGCTGCCGCCGCCGCAATCTGGATGTGCACCGGATGGCCGCTGCTGGACGCCTGGTCCGCAGGACCGTTCGGCCAACCAGGCACCAGGTAATGCGTATCCAGAGCCGACTTGGGAAGCAGTAGGGACGCATCGCTCAGGAACGACTGCGACCCGTCGAGTGGATTGAACTGGTAGGCGATAACGGGAAGGTCCGACGTGATCCGATAGGCCCCACCGGCATAGATGGCGCTCCCCGCAATGTAGCGGTGGTCCAGGACCACGGTCTGCAGATCCATGGGGGCCACGGTAAACGAGCCGTTCGCCACGGGGTTCCAGGTCCCACCATCGTTCACTTCAATCACCACGTTGGCGGTCTTGTGGGCGTCGATATTCGAAATCGCCACGGCGTAGTCGCCAGGGATCCGCGCATGGAACGGATTCGTGTCCACGGCATAGTAGACGCAGCCCACCGAGGAGCGATTCTGAGCCGCAAGTTCACAGGGCGTCGGACAAATCGGATCGTCGGTGTCCGTGACGCCGTCGCAGTTGTTGTCGATCCCGTCGGTGCAGTTCTCCGAAAGGCCCGGACTCACCAATGGGTTGTTGTCGTCGCAGTCACCGTCATCGACCGTATAGCCGTCTCCATCGAAGTCGGCGTCGGTGATCCCGTTGCAGTCGTTGTCGATGCCGTCGCCTGGGACCTCGGCAATCCCAGGGCTCCGGTTCGAATCGGCGTCGTCGCAGTCACCCTCATACTCGCTGTAGCCATCGCCATCGTCATCGGTGGCCTTGCTCATGTCGCACTGCTCGTCGTTCGTGGTCGCCTTGCAGGAATCACAGGCCGCCAGATCCTCTTCGCCG